>NZ_FRAC01000057.1 GCF_900142215.1 Anaerocolumna jejuensis DSM 15929
TTATCCTCATAGAATTATTATCCTCATCTTTTCATTACAAGGATTAAAAATAAGATATCTGTGTAAAAAGATGAGGATAACGTACCTAGCGTATGCCGCAAAGTCTGGCCAATTCGTCTTCATCATCCAGCCAAAGTTCCTTTTCCACAGATAAAGATTGATCTTTAGGTTCCATTGCCTTTCTCATCATGTCAATGGACGGAGTTGCGTAAATTCGAGTTGTCTGCGTTGAAGAATGTCCTAGTATTCTTGAAATAAGTTCAAGTTCTACACCATCCTGGTATAAGTTTGTGGCACGGGTTCTACGAAACATATGAGGATAGATCTGTTTTGGCAGATTGGGATGTTCCGCTCGAATCATATCCGCATATTTGTTGATTATTCTGGCGATATTTCCAGCCGACATTCTATCTGTTCTGCCTTTCATACTTGTATAAAATAGAGACACCTCTTTTGGGTCAGATTTATGATAAAGGTTCAGATATTGTTGTAAATGGCTGACAGTCCTCTCTGTAATTACAACGATACGTTCTTTATCACCTTTTCCGTGCACACTGATATAGGCTGGTGAAGCTGACAGATTTAAAGAGGATGTATCTAGCGCCAGTAATTCAGATACCCGGATGGCAGAATCATAGAGAAGGATCATAATGGTCCTGTCACGCATACCTGTTTTTGTTCTTGGTGGTGCAAAAAGCAGTGCTGAAAAGTCAGCCTCATGAATGATTTCACGGGTAATCTTCGGTTCTCTGATTCGGGGTATTTTTGATGCCATTAATGCAATTGACTGCATGGAGATTTCTCCATCTGCCACATACCATAAGTATGATTTGATGGCAGCCATGCGATTATTGCATGATGATTCCGTGTGTTCCGATGACAAATATGAAAGATAATCTAGCAACAGATCCCGTGTGCAGTCTTCAAATTTAAAAGTACGAATGGAAAGCCCCCGTTCTTTTGTGAGATAACAGCGAAACACGGTAAGTGCATCTTTATAAGTTTTAATGGTTCTTTCGCTTTTTACTGCTTGCTTTGGCAGGTATACATTCAGATATTCACAGGTCTGAGAAAAGAACAACGTTTTATTCAAAGATATCGTCTTCATGGTCTGCTACCTCCGGAATAATCATTTTTGATTTATTATCTTTTACTCTCACGAGATTAAACGCAGCATCGATCTGATGGTAATAATAAAAGGTATCTTCTACACTGGAGTGTCCCAGGTATTTACTCAGATATGGAAGCATCGAATCAAGCGGAATGTCTTCTTTCATCCACTGATTCATCCGCTTCACAACAAAAGTATGCCGCAGACTGTGTACCGTTGGCTTGTTCGGACAGATGCCGGCAAAGCTTGTGGAATTCCATGCAAGATTAAAACGTCTGTCAATGATTCCAACAGTCAAAAGATTATCCATCTCCCGTGCAGGAAAAAACCATTCTGATGCATCGGGGTGTGAACTTGGCATCTGTTCTGCATACTGAAGACATAATTCACGTAAATCCTCAGGAAGATATACAATCCGGTCCTTGTTACCCTTGCTGCATCTAATGATCAGAATACCTTCTTTGAGGCTTACATCCTGCTTTTTAAGCTTTCGGGCTTCAGAAACCCGAAGACCGCAGCAAAGTAACAGTCTGAATATCACTCGATATTCCATGGCAAGCCGGTGAAACGAAGGGATCTTACTATCTGGTATATAAAGATCAATCTGTTCAAACAATTCCATGATCTCCGGATCACTCATAACATGTGCCAGCCGCTGTTTTCCTCGAAATTTCTGTGAAGGTATATATGCGTTTTTACCCATGGATAAAAGATATAGGCTGAACTGCCGAATTACAGATGCCCTTCCTGCTGTTGTCACAGCACAGTTTCCGTCATAACAAGCGAGCCAGTCATTTACCAGATCTTTTGTAATCTCTGGATTACAGAGTTGCCGACCGGAGCAAAAAACATCGAACTGATGAAGTATGTATTCAGCACTTTCATATAGAAATCCGTTTTGGTGTTTGGTCTGAATAAATATATCCAGATCTGATGCAAAGCAGCTGTAAAAAGACTTTTTCATAGCATCAGACCTCCTCTCTGCAAAGATTCAGATCCGCTAATGAAAGTGGACACATCCTCATGCGGTCTTCATCCATGGAAAGGTACTTCATAACACTGGTAGGATCCCGATGACCCAGCGTATCCATAACCCGGCCAGCACCGTATCCATTGCGAAGAACATTTGTTGCAAAGGTACGTCTGGTGACATGAAAACCACCTGTTGTAGCGCTGCGTTCTGGAAGAATACTCCAAAGTGCGATGGTACATGTTTTGTTCGTCAGCTTTCCATAAGGCGCCTTGTGACGAATGAATACATACTTGGAATCGACAGAAGGTCTGCCATGTTTTAGGTAGTTATAAATCGCATTGCCAACTTCCACCGGCATGGGGAGAGTAAGGGAAACTTTTGTTTTCTCCTGAATAATTGTGATGCTTTTTTCTGACCAGTTGATATCCTGAAATTTTAAGTTAATGACATCACTGGCTCGGAATCCCATTTTTATACCGGTCATTACCACAGCAATTCTTCGCAGTGATATCGGATCATCATGTACTTTTCGGTATTCATCAATCCGCCGGCATTGATCATGCGAAAGAATATCTATCAGTTTTTCACCAGAAGCACAGCCTGCATCAATACACAAATGCAGATGTTTGTTTGTGACTTTTCTCTGTTCCTCAAGAAATATGACAAACTGCCTGATCACAACAAAACTTCCGGATTTTCCCCTGAATGTACGATGCTTGTCCTGCAGGCAGAAACTCTGCAATAATTCGGGTGTAAGTCCACTGAAACAATCCAATCCCCTGTCAATGAGATAATTACACAGTCGGATGCAGGGATATCGGTATGACCGTATTGTTCCTTGTGCATGGAACTCCTTCCCGATCATTGCCAGATATCCTCCGATCTGAGAAACACACCATTCAGGCAGAAGATCCAAGCAGGATTTCTTATAAGTGAACTTTTCTTCCGGAATAATGCCACCAAACTGCGTATACTGGTCAAACAACATAAGCATCCTTCTCCATGATTTCCAATCTTTTAACAGAAGATGCTGGATCTCTGAAAACCATACACTGACGATATGTGGGTGATATCCAAGCTGATGAATTTCGAGAAAAAGATATAAAATATGCAGGGCATGCTTTGCGGTTTTCAAGGCAGTATTAGCGTAATAATGAGCTTCTAATGTATCAATAAAACAATCTATTGCGGTAAGTATATCTTCAGTTGGAAACTCCAGACTTTCTATGCGGTAAGTTATGATCTGCTCAGATGAGGGAGAAGAAAAGGAATCTAACATTCCAACATAGGGAGCATTCTTATCATGAAGATAAAGATAAAAACCAGCCGGGCATTTCTGTTTATGATACATAAACTCAAAGAACCGCCTTGCATGTCCAAGATAAACCGCCCTATTCTTTTCTGAATTGCAAAAATCCGAATGATAATAGTCAATGATATCCCCATATGTAATCTTACTGACGGATCTTTTGCCACAGTCTTCAAAATAAATCAGCATGCCGGCAAGGTAATTCCGGGCAAGTTCCCATGATCTTGCCGAGTAACGGTTCTTACAGGATGAAAGATATTCATCTAATTCAGTCCTCATCTGGCAATTCAGACGCTCATAAGTTGAGCGGTTGAGGTATAAATGACGGTCTGCTACCGTTCCGGTATTGTACATTTCATAAAGCTGATACATGTACTGATTCCAGATGCTTCCAAGCTGCCGGTCTTTTTCATTCCTAACCATGGCTATCCATTCCGATATGGCCTGCGGATTCCATTGCAGTTTCCACTCCTGCATAAAGAGCAGGAATTCGGCATAGCATTTTTTATGAGATAACACGCTGCTGGAACACACCTTACGTTCATTAAGGAATAACATCATGCAGTTAACAGTTTCATCGTATGATTTCATAGAACCACCTCCTATATTTGATGGTTCTATTGTGACACATGAGCAGGTACGTTATCCTCATCTTTTTACACAGATATCTTATTTTTAATCCTTGTAATGAAAAGATGAGGATAATAATTCTATGAGGATAAGCCACATTATCCAAACATTAAGATAATGTGGGTATACCGATATGCGAAAAGCGATAGATGGTCTCTGTGCTATCATTTTGGACCAGCTGAAAACCGAACCAGATGGCCGCTCTATCTATCTTTTTTGCGGTAAGAGATGCGACCGCATCAAAGTCTTGCTTCGAGAGCCTGATGGTTTCGTTTTGCTTTACCGGAAATCCGTTCCTACTCCGAAGAAGAATCTTAAGCCTAAGCCTTCTCTGAAAGAACAGTTTGATGGCATTCCTATCAGGCAGGACGCGGTGGACATTCTCACCGATGAAGCAGTTCACTTTCAAGGCTTTTCCTATTACTTATACATATCAATATCCATTGTTATCTCAATGTTATAGCTTTCTTTATTTCTTCGAATTAATAAACGCATGTCTTCACATGATTTTGTATTCAAGAACTTATCAATCGCATTATTCGACTTTTCAATGCTATTTTTGACATATTTCACTGTAACATATTGTGTATTTCCACCAAAATGTGTTTCGGATACTATTTCTACAACGTACCCTTGATCTGTTCTTGCTTGCGCTTTTTTCTTGAAGCTCCAGACTTTCCAGATTCTCACAATCGTTCTCCGTACTCTGCTCATTCAGGTTCCGGTTCTGATGTTATATGCATTTGAGATTGCATCTCTGCAATAATATTCTTAATTGCCTCAAAAAGTCTTCTAAGGCTATATAGCTTCTTCTTGGTAATATTGTGCCTGTGCTTCCCAAAGCCTATAATAAATTCCATTTTTATCCCATACTAGTTCTTCGTGGCTTCCCCGCTGCGTAATCTTTCCTTGATCCAAAACAACAATTTCCTTACAAAATCGGCACGATGAAAGGCGGTGAGATATAAACAAAGCAGTTTTATTTCCTACCATATTCCTGAAGCCAGCATATATTTCATATTCTGAAATGGGATCAAGAGCAGCTGTTGGTTCATCCAGCACCACAAAAGGAGCATTCTTATACAGTGCTCTCGCAAGCGCAACCTTCTGAGCCTCACCCCCTGATAGCTCGACTCCAATCTCTTCCATTTCTCTGTAAAGAGGTGTATCATAACGATAATTCATTTTTTTCAGCCTTTCACCAAAACCTGCTTTTTCAAGGCAATCCTTGGCTCTATCTACATCATAAGAAACGTTACCAGATAAATTCGACCCTAATGAGAGTGGAAGCAATTTAAAATCTTGGAATACAACTGAAAACAACGTAAGATACTCATTATAATCATATTCCCGAATATCCACTCCATTTAAAAAAATAGCACCACTTGTTGGTTCATACAAGCGACACAGCAATTTAATTAATGTTGATTTACCACTTCCATTTTTTCCCACAATAGCAATCTGATTCCCATGATGTAACTTCAAATATATGTGCGAAAGCACCTCATGCTCATCTGATGGATAATGAAATGACACATCCTTTAATTCAATCACCAGATTGTCTATGTCATTGGGAACTTTAAACTTTCCCTTTTCTAGCACTTCTGGAAGCTCCAAGTACGAAAAACTGCTCTGCATCCTTTCAGCATTAACCATGATTTCACTGAAACTTTTAGCTAAACTTTTTATACTTTCTGAAAAACGAAAAATGGCAGAAGCAAATAACACTACAGAACCTATACCTACTCTCCCATTAATGGCTTGAATAACAACAAACATATATGCACCGCCTAAAAGGAGAGCTGAAATTGTACCATCTACCGCTCCAGCAATTGCTTCAAGCTTTGAAACTTCTAGAACCATCTTATCTTTCTTCTCTTCCTTCAAGGCACTTTTAATCAGTGGTTTTGCACCATAAATACGAATATCTTTACCTTCTCGATACGTAATACCTCCTCTCTGTAAATAGTTGCTTCTCCCTGAGCCAAAGTCAAATTTTTCCCTAACCATAAGTTCTCTTTCTGCTGTACTTTTCTGAAACCATGTAGAAAAAAATGTAAGAATTAATGCATAACATAAAAAAATAAAAACTCCAAATCCTTGATATAATCTACCATTTATAAAAATAGGAATAATCAATACCACAGCTATTAAGAACCCAAAAAAGCCACTTAAGCATCCTTGCAGCTGAGGTATCATACCATAAATTCCCCCTCCCCAATTTCGATCATTTTGAATTTTAGCCCTCAAATTATTTACCTTTTCACTATCCAACTGTTGGAAGTCCATTGTTAATGTTTTTTCTCCATAGAGGCCATCCATTTTATCATTACAATTTTCGGTGCCTGGCCAAAAGCCGTAATACAATTTCCCTCTTGCTAAATTCATCAAGAATAATAATATTACGGCGAACATAGTAGCTAACAGCAATTTTGAAATTGGATACTGCTCACCTAACCTGTCTACAAGATAAGAAATCAACACAATTGGTACATAAGGTATCATCGCCTCTAAAGCCGATTCAAAGAAAATTATTGGTAATATGTAAACATCAAACTTATGAATCTGATATATGCATTTTTTTAAATTTAAATAATCCTTAACCAGCTTCACACGACTTCCTCCTTATTTTTATGATAATACAGACTTTGTAAGTGGTACATTTGCGCATACGATTCACAATTTTTAAGTAAGTCTTTATGACTTCCGTTAGCTATCACCCTCCCATCCTCCAACAGTACAATTCGATCGCAAAAACGGGTACTCGCTAATCTGTGTGAAATATAGATTGTAGTTTTTTCACTAGAAAGTCGATCAAACTGCTCATAGGTTTCACTTTCAGCAATTGGGTCCAATGATGCAGTCGGTTCATCAAAAATCATAATAGGGGTATCTTTATATAAAGCTCTCGCCATAAACAATTTTTGCAACTGCCCTCCAGATAATATCGCCCCATCTTTCTGCGTTATATGTAGCATCATTTGGTCTATACCTTTTTCAAAGCCTTCCACTTCTTTCAATAATCCTACTGTATTTAAACACTTAATAACCTTTTCGCGGTTTGTATCTTTTATAACCTTAAGAGAAACATTTTCAGCAACAGTAAATGGAAATATAGCTGCATCTTGGAATACCGGAGCTATTATACTATACAAATCTTCTTTTTTATATTGTCTAATATTCGTTCCATTAATCAAAATTCTTCCCTCAACCGGATGATATAGTCCACATAAAAGTTTTACCAACGTAGATTTTCCTGCTCCATTTACACCCACAAGCGCAAGTTTTTCACCGTTCGATATGGTCAGATTCAAATGATCCAAAATAAGCTTCCCAGGATTATAATAAAAAGTAACATTTTGAAATATTATTTCAATGCCATCTCCTCTTTTAGGTATTTCTACCGCCGATTCAGGTTCAGGAGTGTCTGTTTTATCCAAATAAGCCCTCATCCTATCTAGTGGCGGAACAGCCTGCATCATCAGTCCAAAGCTCTGTGAAACCTGTGTTATCAAGCTGGAAAAGCATGCAATTGCGCTTGATATTAAAACAAAATTACCTAGTGAGATTCTTCCATTTACTGTAGCCCAAATTAGATAACAATAAGAAATTCCGTCTCTTATAAATAATGTAGCTGCTTCTACAAATGCTGCATATGAATAATGCTGTTGAACATCTTTTCTAAGCCTATAATGTAATTCACGGTAATAGTTAAAAATCTGCAAAATCCACCCTGACATGTCATAAAGGCGTACATCTTTCCCCATCCTGCTATCAGAAGCATAGGAAAGCATGTTACTCCGGCGTCTCTGAAGTTGACTTCGTTCATCTATACGAGATTGCTCGTGAAGCTGTGCACGACGCATCGCATAGAAATTAAATGCAGATATGACAATTAACAACACTAATATCCACAAATTTAACGAAACTATAATATGTCCATAGAGAAAAAAGCTAAATATACTGGCGAATAGTTTAATCATTCCACTTAACATAAGTGTGGTTGCAGACCATGGCCCCCAATCCACACTCATCTGTTTTGCTTCTTCATATTTATCCTGCCATTCAGGACTTTCTACATGACTATATTCACAATCTAGCGTTGTACAAAAAAGTTTTTCCCTGTAAAAATTTCTTACAGCATTCAAAAGCATCGTTTTTCCTCTTGAAGCCATATTCCCAAGCGCCTGTGACACGATCATAATCGCAGTAAATGAACCAATAACCAATATAGTTCTATGTATATCTTCCTTCTGTGCAACAAAATCCACTCCTAGTTTCGGTATATACATACTAACATATGGCGTTATTACTGTACATATTGCTTCCATAATCATAAATAAAAGCAGCTTGCGATTTGTCTTTAGAATTTCATGCAAAAGGTAGAGCTGATGATCCAACAAAGAATATTTTTTCTCTAACTTTTTTAGCATCCTCTTTTCTCCTAAATTCTTTATTTCATTCTTTACAAAAAATAAATTATAGCTCTTCCTGCATTGGTACATTATGCAGAACCCATCAGACGATTTTTTTGTCACAAGCATGCGAATAGAGAATATGAATGATTCCGTTATTAATATCGATATAAACATAAGGATGATTCATTATTACATTCCAGTTATTTATCAAACCTGATTCGTTCCAGAGGGATTTTTGCGTTCCTCCGTTTGATTGAGATGATTACCTTTACATAATGGCAGGAGTTATATAAAATTGTTATTAATACAATTTATTATCTGTTGTTTACAATTTTTACTTCTTTAATAGACGATTACTCCTTTTAAACCAAAAATCAGTAAAATAACAGAATAAAAATACTTCAAAACTCTTTTCTGCCCATGCTTTCCAAAATAAAGGAGAAAGTTTATGCTTCATAAAAAATTTTTTTGTCTCTGGTAATTGGGATATACTTTCCTTTTTTCTAGAAAATTGCAATAATAATGTAAAATAAAAAATACAGCACTCTTGATAGCCTTCACTTGAATAATTTGCAGCAATTATATTTAAAGTTTTAGTTGCAGGTACAATAATATCCATGGAAGTTCCTTTTTTATATGAAGCAGAATTCTTCCTATGCAAATAATTATATAGCTGTTTAGGGATAAAACTAACTGCTTTAGCTTCAAGCAATAATAAAGGAATCATTTGTATATCTTCAAATAAAATTCCAAGAGAAAATCTATAATTTCTAAACACTTTTTTCTTATATAATTTCCCCCACATTTCCCACATTTTATATCTTTTTGTGATTAATTGTATCTTATCTTTATCATTTTCTATAATTTCAACGGATGACGTATCAATAATTATATTTTCATTTCTATCGCTTTCAAAAACATTATTCTTTAAAGCAATTGCTATTTCCACGTTTCCTGATATATTATTCAACATTTCACTTATAAAGTTCTCCTCTATCCAATCATCACAATCAACAAATGTAATGTAGTTACCCTTTGCTATATCTAAACCTATATTCCTTGAGTAGGGTAATCCATTATTATTTTGATGTACCACCTTAATTCTCTGATCTGACTCTCCAAACTTATCGCATATTAGTCCCGATGTATCCATTGAACCATCATCTATAAGTATAATATCAAGTTTTTTATAGGATTGATATATTATTGAAGTCAAGCATTTCTCCAAATATTTTTCGCAATTATACACATTTACGATAACACTTACTAAATTTTCTTCAGTATTCATATCATCCCTCATTCCGCCTGGTTTTTATTTATCGCAATATAAAAAGAAAATTCTTACACACATCCATAGTCATATTCCCCTTCGAAATGATAACTAATACCGTATACCGCATGAATTTTTTATAAATTTTTAATCATTTGATCAAGGTTCAAAGCTGTTATTCTTTGTTTCACGATATATAAACTGAATATTCTTGTTTCACGAATCCAGTCTTCCGATAGATGGAAACCAACTTAATTCTGCTAAACTATCTGTCACATATTATTGAATAAATTATCAATTCCTTGCCGCTATTGCGGTGCTTAGTAGCCTTAATGATTTATTCAGTAACAAGTAGTCTTAATTAAGCAGATTGAATTTCTTAAAAATACGTTTTCCAAAGTCCGGACAACTGGAGTAATCACCTCCGAAGTATTAAAAAACATTATAAGTAAGATTGAGAATCACCTGAATCTTAATTTTAGAAATATAAGCTTCAATTAATCTATTCACCTTTTATCAGTTTTAAGTCTAAGCTATAGACTTATTCCATTTTCTGACATAATTTTTCTGGCACTTAAAAGAGAATCAACACCTTCTTTATTTTTGATAGGTGCAAATTCTTTATTTCTAATAACCTCATATGCAAGACAGTTATCTAACATATGGATCATATCCAACACTAAAGTTTCGAATTTGTAACCATTTGGTTTTTCTGGTTTTACAATTTTTTCTTCATCATTTATATAATCAATTTTTTTCTCCACCATATGAATTGGCATATTATCAAAAGTATTTTGTTCAATGGCCTCTATATTAAATAAATAATTTAAAATAACACCATAATTATACTTATAATTTCCATTTTTATCCTTATCATATAGCATTTCATTTGTCATTTCATAATATTCGATTATAGAAGGTTTCCCATCCTCTAAACAAAGAACCCCTACTTTTTCTTCTGGACTGACTTTGCTCACTACTTTAGATCCAGATACGCAATTATGAATAATAGTAGCGCCTACAAAATATGGATCGGCAATTTTTTGCATAACATTATCTACAGAAAATATATTAAGCCATTCAACTCCGTCTTCTTTCAATTGAGTAAGAACACCGGCTTTTTCAAGTGATGTAAACCATCCACCATTTCCATTCGGAGACAATGCAACTTTGTACTTTTCTTCAAGAAATATCTTTCCATTAAAATCAATTGCTGGTGCCATTTCTTGAATAAAAAATGTAATATATTTTTTATTATATCCAAAATAATTATGCTGCTTAAAAAAATCTTGTGTATCTTTATTATTATTAAAGCTAGTCATAATTGCTAGATGAATCCATCTATTCGTTATCTTTACCACTTCTAATAAATTATTAATTAATATCTCAAATAAATATAGTTCTTTTGTTATACCAACATTCAAAGTTCCTTTAGGTTTATCGAAACCAAGTCTAGTACCTTGTCCACCTGCTAATAATATAGCACCTACTTTACCTCTTTTAAGTACATCAATTCCTGTATTAAAGTAAACTTCTTTATTCTGTTCAATTTCATCAATGCTAACCACATTAATTGGTTCAATATTACCTTTTTTAGCAATTATATTTTTTTTAGAATAATTATCTAAAATACTAAAATCTATTAAATTTACTTGGTTAATCAAGCATTCTTTCTCTTCCTCATTTATATCATTAAAATACCTTAATAAATGTAGTTGATTATACTTTTTGAGTTGTTCATAAAATTCATTATTCTTCATGATTTTTCTCCTTTATAATATAAAGATATTAGTTTCTTTAAATTTTACTATACTAAATTTTTAATGTCTATATAATAGCTCTTATCTTCTGACCATCAAAACAATTTTACCATATAAAATTTTCTAACATTTCAGCTAATGCAGTTTCAAAATTATATGTAAGTTTCCAACCCTTTAATTTTATCTTCGTAATATCTGCACATTCATATTGACCTTCTTGAAGACGATTTTCATAACTACTAAATTCAATATTTAAATTTTTATGAGTTATTTTTTCAAATACAGCAATTATTTGGCCTATACTTAACCCAATCCCACTTCCCACATTATATATATTTAAGCCAGTTTCAGGATTTTCAATTAACAATAAAATTGCCATAATAATATCATAAATATAAATATAATCTCGTTTGCTATTATCATTGCAAACAAAAATCTTTTCACCATACATACTAGATATTAGTTTTGGTATTAAAAACTTATTATTCTGTTTCAAGCCAAACGCATTAAAAATTCTAGTTATGATCACTGCTTTATTAGGATTAATATTTGAGTATAATTGAATTAACTGTTCAACTTGAAGCTTATACATGCCCATCCAAGTTGAAGGATTAGTCGGATTACTTTCAGAAATAGGAATTTCCATGTTGCATTTCTCATAAACTTTTCCACTAGATGCAAAATAAAGAATATTGATATTATTAACTTCGCATACTCTTAGAATATTGATTATACCTTGTATGCTGCAATCAAATGCTCGATAAGGATTATCCATTATATCATAATAAGAAGTAATACTAGCCAGGTGTATCAAAGCATCACATCCATATGAATATTTTAATAAACAATCAAAATTAAATATATCTCCTGAGACATATTCTATATTTTTCCCACAAATAAAATCTTCTCTCATATGGCTCCTTGAAAACGCAATTATCTCATGCTCCAAATCTGCCATAGCATTTAACAAGTTTTGACCAATAAAACCTCTTGCACCTGTTACTAATATTTTCATTTTATCCTCTCCTCGGTATCACAAATAATTCAATACTAGTACAATGTTTTTGAATTAACCACCAAAACTATACACTGATCTCATCCATCTTGTATTTCCACCGTGGAACAACCGGTGCAGCGTTGACTTCATCCATATACTGATAGATGCGATCTACCAGTTCCTGTTTGGTTTGAACTCTTATGCCACGCAGGCATACACGAGCAAATTTACCAAAGAACGCTTCTATCATATTGAGCCAAGAGCCGTGTTTTGGTGTAAATACAAATAGGAACCTTCCGGGCCTTGTTGCAAGATACTCCCTGGTTTTCTTGGATGTATGGACTGTATGATTGTCCAG
>NZ_FRAC01000009.1 GCF_900142215.1 Anaerocolumna jejuensis DSM 15929
CTCTGCATTTTCATCCAGAGCAAGTAGTATGTTAGCACGTTTAATTGTTCTGGCATGGCTTGAGCTGTCATTAATGACAGCAAGTAACTTGTTTTTATCTTCTGCATTAAGTACTACATGGTATATTTTTCTCATATGTGAAATGATATCCTTTTTTATTTTATTGTAACATAACGCAGAAAAGAATCAACAGCTAATTATCAATTTGGTTGTACACTAGTACTCCCATGGTGTCAATGTATTGTTTAGCTACTATGAATTATTTAATTAAAAAATATTTAGCAAATGGTACCAGTTTCTGGCTACTACTTACACACTAGTGTAAAAATACAATGGGCTCTGAATTATTAAGCTCTTACTTTAAAAGCAAATTAAACCTAACTGTAAGGTACCATTTTCCATATAATCTGAAAAATTTGATACAATTCCTGGATATTATTAGATGTCAATTGTCTAAGTAACATATCTCAGATAATTCAATTTGCTCTATTATTTTCTTCTACCTCTTTTGCTAAATCAATATAAGCCTGTTTTATTTGTTTTATTTGAAGTGCTTCCATTAAAATACCTCTTTCCCAAGTTACTTCTGCCATTTTGTTGGATTTAGGAATTATCGTCGACAACTCATTTACCCTTATATTTTCTTTCTGAACCATATTTTTAGTTTTTATATATAACCGCTGCAAGTCATCTTGGATTTTTGATTTTCCAACAAAAAGTCCTATGGAATTAAGCAACCAAATATTTTTGCTGTCTTTTTTTCTTTTTAATATATTTGCTACACCCTCAATTCCATTAGGAGACCAAACATTATCACCTAATGGAATAATAATATTTTTTGCAAAAATAAGAATTTCTTTTTGGTTTAATCCATCAGTCCCCCTACCACAATCAATAATTATGTAGTCATATATTTTCTGATTAATAATCTCGCTTAATATCCTCTCCCAATCTGATTTTCCATATTGCAGTTCTTGTGCCAAACGGAACTGTTCCATTTCTTTTTTATAAATAAAATCCACTCCGCATGGCGTTTCATGAACATAAATTTGTTCATATACAGAAACATTATCTTCATTGACTTCACGTAAGCCTAAAAAATATTGTGCATTATCCAAAGAACCCAAACTTATACAAAGTACCTTTTTATTCAGTGCTTTTTTTAGTGCATATGCTAGTCCACCTGCAACTGTGGACTTTCCTACTCCACCCGCCGGATTAGCAATAACAATAATACCTGAATTTAACTCTTTTTTATTTTGCTCTATCAAAATATTCTGGAGTCTCAAACTTTTTTCTATTTCTTTATTAACATCTTTTACATCTGGATTATTCATGTCGGTTACTAACGTTAAAAACTCATCTATAGAGGACTGAATACTTTGTATTTCTTTTAAATTATTAATAACAGAAACAGCATTTTCCATTTTAAGCTGCCTTATTTGACGTTTTAAAAAACAGTATTCGTTATCCCAATATTTAATATATACAATCTTTCCAGCTGGTTTATAAATATCAGTTGCAAATAAAACCGGAAAAATCTTATTATGATAATCCTTTTCTTTCATCAGCTCCATTACTTCATACATACAATTAAAGGACTTTAAATAATTTTCCGTAATGATTAATATTGCATATTCCATATCCCGAATAGTTTTCATATATCCACGTATACTTTTCCAACTACTTATTTCTCTTATATCTCTTTTTATATTAATATTTGTGTTCCTAAAATATAAATCAATTTCGTCAGCATAGCAACAGTCCTTTTGACAATATGACAGAAAAATAGAAACCATAATCTTCCTCCCCCAATGCATTATATTCTATTATCAATAAATCCTATTCTAAAACACTATATTTTCAAGGCTTTCTAAATACACTATTTTCAAAATCATCCGTAATACTCACCTCAAGGGATAGCAGCTTTTAATATACGAATCTCCTTCAGGAAATCACCCAGGGAAAACTATTTGTAGTTTGTCTCGCTGTACATGCTCTATTCCATACCTATATCCATATTCATCTAATTTATCGTTCTTTGTCATCTTCCTCTATATTAAGAAACTCTGGATGCTTATCTATCAATTCAAATACCCACGGCTGAATAAATCCTGGAAAACCCGAAACGCTTCCTAAACTTGTTCCTGCTGCTTTTGATATTACTCGAAATGTTTCTAATTTCTTTATCGTCGGATCTCTCAAATCCATTAAAATTGCAGTTTCTCTTTTATCGTAATATTTTTTGATGAGTGCTTTTTCACTTTTAGAAAAATTTTTCAGTATGTATTTATATGTATCCCACGTTTTCTTTTTATCCCAGGCCTGCTTTATCGTTTTCCAAATCCATTTCGCTAGATGAGACAAACAAAGTGAAATAGAGACAGCTATGACTATAAAAATCCATAAGCCATATTGCTCTCTTAAAGTATCTATTTGAAAGGGGAGCCAATCACTCGGAAAAAATAATATAAACACACAGGCTACAGTTATTGCCCATGAAACCCTTGCCGAAATATTCAATAGCTTTGATATGTCAAACTTCAATGTATCTTCTCCTCTCATTTCATAGTGGGTAATGTATTTAGTTAACTTCGAATTATTCCTTGTAATATAAATTCATACATTAGCTTCTTTTAAATTATAGGTAATGTTGAGATTGACAAACTGTTTTTCTATAATCACTTATTCATAAAATAATTTTATTATTGTATATACTTTACAATAAATAGTACCACAGTTTTCCATATACTTCTACAAAAAACTTTGCTTATATACAACTTAGATTTACATTCATACTGTCTCCCCAATCTGCGCTTTATCTAATCTGTCAGCTCACCTCTCAATTCATTTCCAAAAATACCATTCAATATGTTCCTACAAATACATACCAAAAGGTAAAATCAAGTCGAATTATTAACTTTTTTATTACATCATCAATCAAACCTAGTATTTTTAACACTTCCAAAAGCCCCTTATTTCGTTATCAATACCAATGTTTCGATATGCCTTAAGGATACAAAAAAGATGTCGTAATAGCCCAATAGTTCCTTGGCGGAGGATTATTTTCATAAAAATTGCTAATACTCTAGTCACATCAGCGCTTGTCCATAGTATGTATACACAATTCAAAACTCTCGAAAGTTGCCTCTTTATTTTCCTTTATCATTGCATGCTGCCTAATTTAAACATATATCCATCCTGTCCACACAATCCTGCCCAAATCTAAAAAACATCTATCCTGTAGTGTCATGAACCACTGTTATCAATCCTGTATACACACGCTCAAAATCGACCTCGTTGACTTATTCCTGCAAAGCGTAAAAAGCTCATTTTTCAGCACATCAGATTTGGCCTCAAACCCCCAAAAGTGGCTTATTTACTAGGCGTTTCACAAGCCTTCCATTTTACCTTTGACATCAATACTACCGTCTCCACATGGAACTATAAGCTCGGATTGATGTCTTGTCTGTCCTGACCGAAGAAATAGCGGCGGTTTTCCAGAGTATCCAAAAAGTTTTGGGTGACGATATCACATGATGCACTTGTCGTCACTGTTTCTGTAATGTGTCCGGATTCCCCTTACGATTATTTTTATAACCGTACATTTGCGCATCCGCTTTTTTTACTGCCATGTCGTATTCCCCGGTTGAACCATGAAAAATGGCATACCCTGTAGAAACCATTGGCAATTCACCCTGCAGATTTTTGTTTTTCCTGGTCTCGTCTATTTTTCGATGAAACTGTCTGAGCGCGTCCCTTGCTTGCTGTTCATCCATGGTTTTACAAATCACGCAAAATTCGTCTCCACCGATACGGTAGCATAAACCCATTTTATGAAAGCAATCTTTGATCAGCCTTCCTGTCATTTGCAGGCAGAAATCTCCCCATTGGTGACCGTATAGATCATTGATCTGTTTAAAACTATCCAAATCAAAAACGATAACCATACCGTTGACACCATGATCCAGGCGCTTGGTATACTGGTCATACACGTTGCGGTTTAACAATCCGGTTAAAGTATCCTGGGCTTCTGTAAACATGCAAAAATAAGCATAAAACAGGATCAGACTCAAGGTGATACACAGCCAGGAAACATGCACACGGGGCAATATCAGCTGCACAGTTGTTCCTATTATAGTAAAAACGAGTAACTTGATAAATGCACTTTTTGTATGGCACTAGTAATACTTCATGGCCTTAACTGACTCTATGATCACTAAATAATAAAATAAATAATCAACTCTCATTAAATTATTTGTACTTGTTCTTTCACTAATTGAATATAGTCATTTTATTCGCAGTTTACCCCACATATAAACTGCATAAATTATAATAAATTTGATCAAGCTCTGTATCTGTATATTCTATATCTATTCCATGAGCTTTTATCATATTTCTAACAGTTCCATAATTTCCTGTCCCTCCCCCTAAATATAGATGGATTAAATCTAATGCTTGACTGTTCTTATAAGTGCCATTTTCCTTATTAGCTAGCACTTCCGGAAATGGTTTGCATAATATTTCCAAGTCATCTTTTAACATAGTATTTATATGAAAAATAGTCGGTGAATTTTTTTTCAAATCTTCAATATGATGCTTAATTTCAATAATCAACTTATTCTGTTCTTTAACAGAAAAATAATCTGAAAATGAAACCTCTATGTTTCTCAGTGCAAATTCATACTTAAGATCTGCAATGTTATTTTTGTCCTTAATAATTAAGCTTAGTAGCGACTTAAGCACATCCATTGAATAATTCTGTTCAAAATACTGTGTAAATTCTTTATTAATATGAGATAAGTTTCCAAGAAAGTAATCTTTAGCTCTGATAAAATCATTACTATTTTTTATATTTATATAACTAAACATATTATTTGTGAATTCCAATGTATTTATGACATTTTGATTAATTTGTTTATTATTGGAGTTTTTATAATTTCTAGCAAGCTTAACCAAACATGATATAATTTTTTCTGCATTCTCATCTTTTTTTATTAACGATTCATGTATTTGATTTATATCATATTTATAATTAATAACTTCATCATCCATAAATTCTTCAAAAAACAAATCTAGTGCAAAATTAATTGCCTTTGCCTGTGATATAATTATGTTTTCTTCAGATATTACTTTTAACCGTTTAATATTTTCATTGCTTATTTTATTTGTAGTTCTTATAAAATTTGAATCATTTTTAGTTCCACAGTATTCTAAAAATTTACTAATATTTTTTTCCATTTTTACTTCTCCTCTATAATTTATATTCATATTGCAAATATGCCTGCTAACTCTTATCTTACAGCTTGTACTATTACTAAAATTAATAGCTACATTTATAATATTCATTAAATGTATTATACCACAAATTTCATCATATGCAAGCATCATTTTTGATGATTTTATTTATCATCATTTAAATATAATTTTAAACTGTATCATAGTAAAAATATTAATTGATGCTTCATAAATCAAACTTATTTTCAAATATAAAACTTGAAGATCCCCCTCATAGGCACTTTTTCAACTTTTTAGGCGTATATCCGCTTTGGGTAAAGGCAGTATAATCCTAACATTTTTCATTTAAATCCTCTCATTATCTATGTAAAAGGTAGTGAGAAATTAAGATTTCACAAAAAAAAGACGTGAAAAGTATCCTCTCACGTCAAAATATATTTCCATCTGTAATTCTATGAATCTCCTACTTATCAAATGCTTTTTGTTGTAGTAAGACTATGGTCTCCACATGCGATGAAAGGTAGCTTTTATACTACATAGCGAAAGTGTATTCTTACCCCTATATTTAATATATACAACTCCAATATTTACACTAATATATAACAACATCCAATTCTGCCATACCTGTATAATCATCACTTTCATTACCACTTGAAGACAGTAATATATCTGGCTTTATTGTTAACGTAAGAACCTGCTCATATTCCTTACCTTGTATATCTGTGTAGCTAACCTTTAGCTGAATTGGAGGGTAATTATTTATCTGCTCTATTAACATAATTTTATATAACTGTATATATTGAATTGGCAAATTAACTTTATAAGGTTCATCAACATTAGGAGCAAGGAAATTAAGCTTACTAATACGCTCTAACCCAAGCCCCCCAACTTCTATACCTGTTGTTTTTATAACCATCATCTCGTTGATTAAGCTAATACTAAAATCAACAGAGTTCTTGTTAATATAATTAGCCAAAACACTTACATTATCTTTATCCCATGCAAATTCCAAATTTCTTGCAACACCAACACCTACATTATATATATTTAAATATATTTGATTATACATATTCGTATCTTCTTTTAAAAAAATAAAATCTGATTTACTATCCCAAGACATTTCTATTTTTTCGTTACTTTCTGCAACAATTTGAGGCATGTATGTATTATTCCGCTGAATTTTCATTTCTAAAAGTGTGATAAAAACTAATAATAAAGATACAAGGGTAAGAAAATGACCTATAATATTTATAATATTTTCTATTCCTAACTTTTCATAGATTTTCTTCATAAGTTTCATATAAATTTATATCTCCCTCATAAACTATATACTACCATTATTGATATTTCTCAAATCACTACATAGTCAAAACCACACTTACATTTCTTGCTCAAACTCTTTTATTTATAAGGCTTTTTCTCCAGTAGCACAACCGTTTCTACATTCCTGTTAACAGAAGCTTGATACTACATGGCGAAAATATACTGGCGATTTAAAGTAAGGGTAATCATTCTACTCCACCTATTAAATCTCCGTGCCATAATAAAATATTACTCTTAATTTAGTCTTATCTTTGCATGATATAGATAATTTACATGTCTATGTAATGCCAGACACAGGTCTGATCTTAATCCAAGTCTATACATTTTTTAATTTTTCTAATTGCACTCTCTCCTTTGCAAAAATTTGTTCCCATGAAGCATTTACTTCGAGCATATTATATTTTTCAACTTCTTTATCATCAATTACTAATTTCTGCCCGCTTTTATATTTTGACTTTTTTGTCAAAAGTATCGCTTTATGCGGTGTGACTGGATAAAATAACTCCACGTCATCAGGGGACGTCATTGCATCAAAAGTTGAATAGGTATTTATAACTGGTTGATCTCCAACAATGAAACTACTATTTTTTGCTTGAAGCAATACAGCAGAAAAATTGTGAGAAATGTTAACACCCATATTTGAAGCAAATATTAGGGTTAGAGGAATCCACATATTTTCAGGTCGGACATCCTTGAAATTTTCAAAAATGTTCTTGCCTTTAGTAAATACCATTATAATGGAATCTCGAATTCGTTTTGTTCTAAAATATTGATTGCATATATAAAATGAAAATTTATCACGGCTTTCCTCGTTTTCCCAAAAACTTATGTCGTTTTTTCTTATTTGTTCTAAATACTGTATTCCTGTTGCCTCAATTTGACAATGAAGCTTTTCAATAAATTCAATATTCCAGTTTTTAAATTCTTGATCGCTTTTTATTTTAATTTTATCAACAGGAATGCTCAATGAATAGCTAAAGCTAACCTCTTGATCTACTAGATCAAAAGGGGCACAATACAAATTGAGCCACTGTTCACCGATTTCTCTTTGTATGCCTGTGAATCGGTTTATAGCCATTTCGTTAATGATATATCTCTCAAATTTCGTTAATTCTTTTACACCATAAAAATAATTTTCATGAGCAATATTCATTAATGATACAGAAAATATCTTATTTCCTCGAAGACATTGAATTGCACCCTTGTTAGAGTTAGTGCTTGTCCAAGGAGCTAAGTAATTTCGCCAAATATAATGTTGCTTCTTAGTTGTTTGATTCATAATAAAAAGCTCCTATCAAAAGTGTAATCATATGCTAACATTCAGTATTTCTAACGTCAAACTATAGCTATAATCTAAAGTTCATATAAATTTACCCCGGGGTAAAATAAGTTTCCTCAGACAATTCATCACAACAAAAATCACACGTCCATTCCTCTTTCAAAATTCCGCAACCCTTTGATTTATCAAGGTTTCCGCTCCAGCAATACGACGGTTTCAACATGATTTGTGCAAGGAAACATATCCACGCAACAAACCCTCTCCACCTTATATCCTCTCACCTGCAGCACCACCAAATCCCTTGCCAAACTCGTAGGTTTACATGAAATATACACAATCCTGTCAACCCCATACTGAATTATCTTCTCCAACGCCTTCGGATTCACTCCATCCCTCGGCGGATCAAGCACAATCAAATCAGGCTTTTCTTCTATCGTATCAATCACCTTTAACACATCCCCGGCAATGAACTCACAATTATTAAGCTTATTCCGTGCAGCATTTTCCCTGGCCGCTACTACTGCCTCTTCAACAATCTCTACTCCAATTACCTTCTTCGCTACCGGTGCAATGAGCTGCGCTATGGTTCCGGTACCGCTGTATAAGTCAAAGATCAGTTTGTCCTTTGTCTCTCCGACAAATTCTCTTGCTGTATCGTAAAGTACCTCTGCCCCAAGGGAGTTTGTTTGAAAAAAAGAAAAAGTTGATATTTTAAAGGTCAAACCTAACAGCTCTTCATAAAAATAATCCTGCCCATATATGATATCGGTTCTGTCACTCTGTACAACATCTGCCTGACTGTCATTTACTGTATGGAGGAACCCTACTATACTCCCGGCGATAGGAAGGCTTAGAAGCCTTTCCTTTAATTTCTCCAGCATCTGGTTTTCTTCCATCGTACTTGCCTTTTCTACTACTAAAACGCTTGTCTCTTCTGCTGCAAGGCTTGTCTTTTCCGCTGCTGCAGGTCTTTTCTCTTCTGTTACAGGGCTTGTCTTTTCTGTTGCTGCAGGACTTGTCTTTTCATTACCAAATTCCGCAGATTTTCCAATAGTCTGCTCCTCCCTTTCCATCCCGGCAGGGCCACAAGGCTCCCACTGGGAGGAGGTTATCAGATTAATTAGAATTTCGCCGGTCTTTTCTGCCCTGCGTACCAGAAGATGTCTTAAATAACCGACATGGGACATTTTTCGATAAAAATTCAGACCAAGTTCCTTGGAGTAATCCAATACACAAGTCAATATCATATTATAATCCGGATGAACAATGCAACAGCCTGTAGTTGTGACAATATCATGAAAACTGCCTTTTTTATGAAGTCCTAAGCATAATGGTCCGTCTTTTACTTCGTCTCCGAATGAAAACTCCATCTTATTCCGATACTCCCATTGTTTGGGGCTTCCCTTTATTCCCTGAAAGGGTAATTCCTCCGTAACTGCACCAAGTAGTCTCTTTACCTGCTCTTCTTTTATGTTTAGCTGGGTTTCATAGGGGATTGTCTGGTAATTGCAGCCGCCGCAGGGACCAAAATGTCCGCATTTTGGCTCCACTGTCTCAAGGGGTGATTTTTCAACTATTTCGAGGAGGCGTCCTTCGCTCTTCCCTTTTCTGGCTTTGGTTATAGAAAAGCTTACCTTCTGCCCTGTAATGGTGTTTTTTATAATGACCTTTTCGCCTTCTATATTAACGATTCCTTTTCCCGGAAAATCTATTCTTTCTATTACGCCTGTATATTGAGTTCCTTTTTTCATCCTGTATCTCCTGCTATATTTAATTAATGTTGTTTTTAAAATGCTTTACTTCTGCAGCCATCCTGTTTCAGTCTGCGAAGTTTATTATACGTCATACTATTAAGCTTTGTCTAGAAGAACTGCCTATTATTGTATCTTTACATGCAAAGTCTACGGTGCTACAATGTGTTTCAGCTTTCCTATTATGAGATTGCTTCATACAGAATATATTATTTTTCCATATTTATTATTTGATGGAATTGCCGCCTTTTGGGATATACTATAGGAAAGAATTACAATGTCAAATGAAATGTGATAGAAAGGAATCCAATATGAAATCTCACAAATCCAAATTTGTTTGCTTATTATTACTGTTAGCCCTATTTGTTTCCGGCTGCAGCAGAATTACTCCTTCTGCTCCTAAGGATAATTCTTCTCTGGATACCACTACTCCCACACCGGATTCCGGGACGGAGGATATTACCGATACGCCGGAGGATACCGGTGAACCTGCCACAAATGTTCCGATTCCCTCTATCAATCCGGATGATAATGCGGTCCAGGCACCGACGGATGGACTTGATGATTCCGATGTAACCAGTCCGGTTTCAGGTAATGGCACTGTTTCAGGAACTCCAACCGGTACTCCGTCAGTTACTCCCTCCTCCGATAGCAGTACCAAGGATAATGATTCTTATGAGGCCAGAGCTACGGAGCTCGTCTCAGATATGACCCTGGCGGAAAAGGTGGGGCAGATGTTTTTTGTCCGGCTTAGAAAAGACAGCGGACGGAAGGATGTTACGGATTATCACCTGGGCGGATATATTCTGTTTGGTGATGATTTTAAGAATGAAACAGGTACCGGTATAAAAAAGCTGCTTAACAGCTATCAGGAGGCTTCTTCTATTCCCCTGCTTATTGGGGTGGATGAAGAAGGAGGTACTGTCAACCGTCTCAGCAAATACCCTGCTTTTCGAAGCACTCCTTTTGAGTCTCCCATGGATTTATACAAGAATGGCGGTTTTGAGGCAATTCAGGCTGATACCAAGGAAAAGGCCGAGCTGCTATTAGGACTTGGCATTAATGTAAACCTTGCTCCTGTGGGTGATGTTTCTACTAATTCAAGTGACTTTATTTATAAACGTTCCTTTGGAAAGGATGCCAAGGCTACTGCCAATTATGTCAGAACCGTGGTTTTGGAAATGAAGCAGGATAAGATTGGAAGCGTCTTAAAGCATTTTCCGGGTTACGGAAGCAATGTTGATACCCATACGGGAATTGCTACGGACACCAGAAAGTATGACCAATTTGTTAAAAATGATTTTCTTCCCTTTCAGGCCGGTATTGAAGCCGGTGCCGACAGCATTTTAGTATCCCATAATATTGTTACTTCCATGGATAAGGATCATCCGGCGTCCCTTTCTCCTGATGTGCATGATATTATTAGAGATACCCTGGGCTTTGAAGGGGTGATTATGACAGATGACCTTAGTATGGATGCCATTAAGGATTATACTTCTAATGAAAAAGCAGCCGTACAGGCTATTAAGGCCGGTAATGATCTTTTGATTGCCAGTGATTTTGATACACAGATTCCTGCAGTATTAGATGCTCTCAAGAAAGGCACTCTCAATGAGGAACGCATTGATGCTTCTGTTACCCGAATCCTTGTCTGGAAGCTCAAGCTGGGTATACTTCAATAGGCTCTTATGCAAAAAACTTAACCATCCTACACAAAAAACAAAAATCCATGAAATGCAGTCAGGGCACGGATTCCAGCCTTTATAGCAATTCATGGATTTTGTGGTACGCTAATTATTAATTCTTACTCTTCTGCTAATTTTCTGATATCCTCACCTGTCAAACGGTAAGTTCTCCACTCATCCAGGTGCTTTGCTCCAAGACTTTCGTAAAAGGTAATGGAAGGCTTATTCCAATTCAGGCAGGACCATTCCATTCTGGGGCAGCCTCTTTTTACAGCTTCTCCTGCCACTGTTCCCAGCAAATCTTTTCCATAGCCCATTCCTCTGAATTCCGGCTTTACATAGATATCCTCTAAATAGATACCTGCTTTTCCGTTAAAGGTTGAGAAATTAAAGAAGTATATGGCATAGCCGATAGGCCTGCCCTCAAATTCCGCAATTAACGTCTTGGCTGCCCCTTGATGAAAAAGGGAATCCTTTAGAATTTCTTCTGTAGCTGTTACCAGATTCTCCATTTTTTCATAGGCTGCCAGTTCTATGATTAAGTTCAGGATAGCCTTGGTGTCTTCCTCTTTGGCTTCCCGCACTACAAACCTGTCATCTCTTATCATATGTTTCCTCTTTTCCTGTTATAGTTCCTGTATTTTAATATAGTTTCTCTCTTTTAATATGGAGTGTGTAAGTGCTTTTCTTTCACACTAACAGCCATGCCTTCCCAACACGCCGCAAGATTGGGCCGATGATTTCGCAGGCAAAATTTTGTGTGTGAAAATTGCTTTTTAATTTTCACACTATTCCCCATGCATATTACAAGCTTGCTTGTGATACTGCCCTAATAGCAAGTTTAAAAATGCATCGCATTTTTAAAACTATAACTATAATATCTCTCTTTGAATTCTGGTAATTTCACCTTCGGTATTACTTTCTATAAAAGACAGGACATTATCCACGATACTGTCAGCCTGCTTGGTATCTCCTGCTACGCAGGCAATCCCAAATACGGCTGTCTGATGGGTATCCTGCTCTGCCACTTCTCCTGCGGACAGGTTAAATTGATTTCTTAACTTACTGCACAGGCTCTTTACCACCATACGCTTTTCCTTTAAAGAATGTACCCAGGGCATATACAGCCATATCTGTAAGGTTCCGATTCTCATAGTCAGCTCTCTTTTACTTTCTTACCGACTGCTGCTGCATATACAGCGAATTCGCTGTCCTCTTCCAAAGAGTATGCCCTTGTCAATCCAATAAGGCTGTCGGTCAACTGCTGATCGTAGGCTCCGATTGCACATACGCCGCATCCGATGGCTCCTCCGGCCAGATAAAGGTTCTGGCAGATATGTCCGGCATCCAATAGTGCGTATTTCTGGGCATCCACCGTATAGCGCCATTCGCTGCGGTAGGGCACGACACTCCATACAAAGCATACCGGGGCTCCTCCGGCAAAGCTTTGCCCTAAGAAGGCCTTTGTCACTTTATTCTCCTGGTCACTGTCTTCCCTTATCAATTCTAATTCATGGGTAAGAGGCAGATAATGGTAAAGGCCCTGGTTAAGTCCCTCTACCCTGTTTACAAACAAATATGTCTCAAAAGGATGCCTTGCTCCTGCTGAAGGTACGGTGCGGAGCGTTGCCTTTCTTTTATTACCGATTACACCTTTTACTCCCTGGGTAGCCCAAAGGAGGAAGGACAGTTCCTTTAAGGTCAAGGCTTCTTCTGCATACTTTCTCTTGCTGGTCCGGTTATTTAGTACACTTAGGAAATTGCCATCTGTTATGATATCTTCAAATTCTTTGGAAAGCTGTACAACGGTATCCGTAGATTTTTCATTTGATAATAACGGCTGGGGCAGCCCCTTCGCCTCATCACTTTCCACCTCGTAATCGGATGTTTTCATAATTTCCCTTCCCTGAATAATTTTTTGCTTATAGATATGTTCCATTTATACTCTCCTTTCTGACGTATTTTACCTGTCTTTCCAGTAAAACTGTCTCCCTTTTATTTTAAGATTCTTCCTGGTTTCTTATGCAAAATTATACCAAAATAAAAATTTCCGTAACCGGATAAGCACTTACTTTTTAAACCTTTTCTTTAAGAATTCACACAAGGCTTCGACACTTGCCGGTGTAGTGGCCCAGGAGGTGACAAAGCGGACGGCGCTTTCACCATTTCCCATGCTTTTTTGCACGGAGAACAGAAATTCCTCCTGCAGTTCCTCCAGAAATTCATCCGGGAGTATTGGAAATAGCTGATTACTTACGGGCGGTGCCAGAAATTCCATTCCCAGGGATTTAAGAGTGTCTCCTATCCTTCCTGCCATCTCATTGGCGTGCTCCCCCAGTTCATAGAACAGACTATCGGAAAACAGTGCTTCAAACTGTATTCCCGCAACAAAGCCCTTTGCCATCAATGCTCCTCTTTGCTTGATTAGATAACGGAAATTGGCTTTTAGCTCCTCTTTTACAATAACAAGAGCTTCTCCAAGAAGGGCTCCGTTCTTTGTTCCGCCGATATAAAATACATCCGTAAGCTCTGCAATATCGGACAGCTCCAGGTCGTTTTCCCTTGAAGCAAGTGCAGAACCTAATCTTGCTCCGTCCAGGAATAATAAAAGTCCCTCTCGATTACATAACTGGCGTATTTTGTAAATCTCTTCCTTTGTATATACGGTGCCAAGCTCTGTAGAATCTGAAATATACACCATAGCCGGCTTTACCATATGTTCATCACTGTGGAACCTTACTGCCTCAAGGATGTCCTCCGGGATAACCTTACCCTCCCTGTTCGGTACTGTTATTACTTTATGCCCCGTTGCTTCAATTGCGCCTGTTTCATGAACATTTATATGTCCGGTATCAGCGGCAATAACACCTTCATAGGGTCTTAAAAAGGAGGATATTACAATAAGGTTTGTCTGAGTTCCTCCCGGAATGAAATGAATATCAGCCTTCTCATTCCCAAGCAGCTTCTTAATATATTCCTTCGCTTTTGCCGTATGTGTATCTTCACCATAACCTGCATTCTGCTCTAAATTACTCTTCATTAACAGCTCCAATACCTTTGGATGGGCACCTTCACTGTAATCATTCATAAAACTGTACATTTTTATATCCTCACGTAGTTGGATTTACAGTCATTTTCTTTATCCTTCCTGTCCTTAAATGACTATATAAGAAAAGAACAGGACCTTTATCAGTCTGTTCTTCTCATTATAGCGGTATGGCAATATATTTGCAAGTGAATCAGCAGGCGAAGATTACCAGCATTGTAATAACTACTAAAAGCATACTTAATTTACGTTCGACATAATATTTTACATCCATAATAGCTCCTTTCATAAATATTAAATCTTCAATTCGATATTCTGTGGCACGCAATCAATTGGTTTTTCCATCTAATTTAATTCTCAATTGAATTTATTGGTACAGTTCATTTATTTTTCATCTACATACACCATTCCGGCAGCCTTATAGCTTAGCTGCTTCTGTGTATTGTCCACTCTTATGGTAACCGGGCCTTCGCAGGCTCCGAATTCTTCTACTACGACCTTGCTCCCTATGTGGATTCCAAGCTCCTGAAGGTAATCCATCAGGTCATTTTCCTCGGTTACTCTTCGGATTGTGGAGCTTTCTCCTGCTTGCATCTCCACCAGGCTTTTTAGCTTTGGTATTCTCATCTTACCGTCGGCTTGCGGAATCGCATTTCCATGAGGGCAAAAAGCCGGGTAATCCAAATATTTCTCAAGCCTGTCAATCAGTCTTGCCGGTGCTACATGCTCCAGCCTTTCCGCATCCTCGTGAGCTTCGCTCCAGGTATATCCAAGGTGTTCTATGAGAAATACCTCCCATAGCCTGTGTCCTCTTAAAAGCGTTACGGCTGCTTTCATGCCTTCTTCCGTTAATTTGGTACCCTTGTAAGGCTCATAAACAATTAACTCTTCTTTTTGAAGCTTTCCTAACATTTCCGTAACAGAAGCAGGCGATACATTCAATATTTCTGCTATCTGCTTATTATTTACCTGCTGTTCTGCTCCGCCAAGCTTATATATTTCCTTAATGTAGTCTTCCTTGTTTCGAGTCATATTGTTTTCTCCTTTTTAGGTATACCTAAATTTAATTTTATTATATACCTAATTTCAAAAATCAGCAAGTGATTTTCACAAAATAATGAAAATGTTTTATAAAAGAGGTTGAAGCTTAAAATACACCGTATTTTTCAAGCTAAGCTCGGTGAAAATTATTTGCTGTATTTTTATAAATCAAGTATACTTAGTAAAAAGCTGGAATTAATTTAAAACAACCGAATCAAATTTTGATAAAAAAATAGCAGAACCCTTTTTTGGTATCCTGCTGTTTGATGCTGATGCAATCTAAATAAAGATATTGCATCAGCTATCAATATTGAATTTCTTTATTAATTTTGCAGCTTTTATTAATGTTTAATGCTGCACTTCCATCTTAGTACTGCACCTTGTTAATATTGCATTCGTGATTATGTTACTTTCTTAATTATGTTACTTCCTTAATTATGTTACTTTCTTAATCATGTTACTTTCTTAATTATGTTACTTTCTTAATCATGTTACTCTTAATCATGTTGGAATCTTAATTATGTTGCATTTTTCATTAATATGATAGTCCTTAATCAACCTGATATCCCTTAACTGAGAATCCCAAGATGCTGAAGCAATATCTTTGTGCCAAGACAGACCAGAATAATTCCTCCAGCCATTTCTGCCTTGGATTTCAGCTTTCCTCCAAAGATGTTACCAATCATCACACCGGCTGCTGATATCAAAAAGGTCACGACACCAATAAAAGAAGTAGCCATGAGAATATTTACCTTTAAGAAGGCAAAGGTTATACCGACTGCCAGGGCATCAATACTGGTCGCTACGGAAAGCACCAGCATTTCCTTTACATTCAGAGAGTTATCAACCTCCTTGCAACTGACGCATTCATCTTCTTTCTCTTCTTTTATGGCGCCTTTAATCATGTTAGCACCAATAATTCCAAGCAGGATAAATGCAACCCAATGATCAATTGCATTTATTTTGTCACTGAACTGTTTTCCCAGAAAATATCCGATCATAGGCATTACCGCCTGAAAGACACCAAAGTACAGTCCCACAATTACCGGGTGCTTGACGGATATTTTCTTGACGGACAGGCCCTTACAGACTGCAACCGCAAAAGCATCCATTGCAAGTCCTATGGCTAAAATAAGTAATTCTGCCAGATTCATAATTATTCTCTCCTTTTGTGTCTTAAGCCGCTTTGTGCTGTAATTCCTTCTGCATCCCCCTAAGATTTCAGCAAGAAAAAAGACCCACCTGCAACCTTACGGCTGCAGGTAAGTCTCGTTATTTAAAATAAAGCCAGATAGACGTCTATCAGTATGTTGGCTCTATTACACACAATTGGCTAACTACTCCCTTACTACAGTACATAAATGATACTCGATAGCATAGAGTTTGTCAATCTTTTTTTGACTGCCATCCTTGGCATGGACTTCCAGAAATACCCGTACCGCCTTACTCAAAATACCCTTAAATCAACACAGCTTACGCAAGGCAGCACTAAGTTTTTTAATTCATTACCTGAAAATCAGAATTTTTAAAATACTTCTCAAACAGGCCTTTTCTGCAAAGTGCCGTAACCTCTATTTTCTCTTCTCCGTAATTAAGCTCGGTAACAGTGGCATTCTCCTGTAAAAATGGAACCCATTTGCTCTCTGTATAGGGCAGGCACAGCTTTAAGCTCACATCTTCATCAAACAGGCTCTCCGTAATTTGCTGGGTGAGCTTCCCTATATCCCCCTCATCCTTTGCCGACAGAAAGAGGCAGTTAAGGTCTGCTTTCTTCTCCCTGATGGATTCCAGCTCTTCCGGGGTCAGCTTATCGGTTTTATTAAAAACATATAGCACAGAGATGCTTTCAGCTCCCAGCTCCTTTAAGGTTTCGGCAGTTACTGTCATCTGTTTTTCATAATTTTTATCAGAGACATCCACTACCTGAACTAACAGGTCTGCCATAAGCACCTCTTCCAGGGTCGAACGGAAGGCCTTTATCAGATGATGAGGAAGCCTGCTGATAAAACCTACGGTATCCGTTAGAAGAAAAGTCCTGTTCTCCTTTGTCGTTATCTTTCGGACAGAGGTTTCAAGAGTAGCAAAAAGCATATCCTTTTCCAGAACCATTTTATCTGTGGAGGTCTTTAAGAGCTTAAGCATAGAATTCATGACCGTGGACTTTCCGGCATTGGTATAGCCAACCAAAGCCGCCAGAGGAATTTCATTCTTCTCCCTTTTCTGCCTTTGGTTCTGCCTTCTCTCCACTAGTTCCGCCAGCTCCCGCTCAAGCCTTGCTATCCGTTCTTCAATTTTTCTTCTGTCAAGCTCCAGCTTTGTTTCACCGGCTCCCTTGTTGTGAAGGCCGGCACCGCCGCCCTGGCGGTTTAAGCTGCCTCCAAGCCCTGACAGCCTTGGCAGCATATATTTGAGCCTTGCCATTTCCACCTGCATCTGTGCCTCTTTGGTCTTGGCACGCCTTGCAAAGATGTCCATAATGAGAATGGAGCGGTCTGCCACCCTGCATTCCAGGAATCTTTCCAGATTTCTCGTCTGGGACGGTGTCAGCTCTTCATTAAATATTACAGTATCCGCTTGTAATTCTTCCATTCGTTCCTTTAATTCTTCTGTCTTTCCTTTTCCAAAAAACAAGTCTACATGAATTTTCTCAAGGTTCTGGATAATCTCTCCCACAACCTCCATATCACAGGCAAATGCAAGCTCTCTTAATTCTTCCATGGAAGAATCAAAGCCTTCATCCCCTTTTCTTTTACCTCCTGCCAGGAGGACTCTTTCTTTTTCCATCATACAGATGTCTCCTTTTCCAAGCATCTGCCTGACCTATCTTTTGACAATGGAATTTTAAGCACGAAAAAAAGAAGGTACCTTCCCCTTCTTTACAGACACCATCCATACCGCAAGCATGCTTGCGATACTGCCTAATAGGAACGTGAAAAGCTATTCTTCACACGAACGCCGTACCTTCCAACGCGCCGCAAGATTGGGCCGAGGATTTCGCAGGCATAATTTTGTGTGTGAAAATTGCTTTTTAATTCACACTATCCTACTATTCAATAAGTGATTTATTATAAAAAGGCAGATTAATCCCGTTTACTCTCTGACAGGCAGAGCTTTAAGCACTATGAAATTAGCAGCATAAAGTAAATAAACGTAATTTTGTCCACATTTTATAATACCTCCTGATAAATAAACTAAAGCTATTATAACAGAGCCTTTTATGAAATACAAGAAAAATATGCTATCTTTCGCATATACATTAGATAAGAGCTTTGAGGTATAAATCCATGAAAAAGAAACGCTGCCAAATGTCCTCCTGCGAGTTTGTTACCTTTATAACAGCAATAGCCTGCAATATAGCGAATTCCTGCTCTGCTGATGAAGTCGCACTCCTTTCAGCAGTTTTTAGCCAGCTTGGAGACACCCTTGCAACGATACAGGCCAGGGAGGATATCATAAATCAGGATGAGGATAACTCCTCAGAGGATAATAACTCAAAGGAGGATAATTCCACAAAGGATTCCAACTCCAAGGACAAAGACAACTCCACGAAGGATCCTTGTTCCGAAGAGAACGACACTTCCACTGAGGATTCAAGCTCTAAGGATAAGGATAGCTCAACGGAGGAGCCTTGCTCCAATGAGAATGATACTTCCACGGAGGAGCCCAACTCCAAGGATAAAAATAACTCCACGGAGGAGCCTTGTTCCAATGAAAACGATACTTTCGTTGAGGATTCCAGTTCGGAGGATAATAACACTTCCACAGGGAATCCCTGCTCCAATGATACGGATACTTCCACGGAGGATTCCAGCTTGAAGGATAAAGGCAGCACCACGGGGAATCCTTGTCCCAATAAGAAGGATACTTCCGCTGAGGATTTCAGCTCGAAGGATAAGGGCAATACCACAGGGGACTCTTGTTTCAATAATAATATTGATACTCCCAAAAAACCTTCTTCACAGGATAAAGGCAACTCCGCAGTGGATTCTTCTTCGAAGGGGAAAGATACTTCCACAGGAGAACCTTCCGCAAAGGAAAAAAACAATTCAGCAGAAGAACCTTACTCTTAGGATAAGCTGCTCCAATAAGAATACTTTAATCATAGGAAATGGTTGACAAGTAAATCCTCCGCAAAGAAAGCTTATCCGCAGGAGTAAAATCCTTAAGCGGCAAACAATAAGCCACAGGCAGCACAGTACCTCACCCATTAAACAAAGGCGAAGTACTGCCCTTTACCGTTATTACCTTGTCATAGAAATCTTTCGTATCCTTAAAGATTACATGGCTTACATTAATTACGGTAATATCCTCAAGGCCAAGTATTGTTTTTTCAATCTCCCTTGCCCGCTCCATATCAAGGGAGGCAAAGGCTTCATCCATAAACAGAATCCTTGCCTTGCTAAGAAGTGCCCTGGCTATGACAACACGGCTTCTTTCACCGCCGGATATATTCCTGCCATTATCGTAAATTACCGTATCAAGCCCCTTTGGCAGCCCCCGGACAAACTCCCACAGGCCGGCATCCTTTACTGCCTTTTGGATTTCCTCTTCCTTATATTCCTTATACAAGGTGATATTATTCCGGACCGTGTCTTCAAATAAGAAAACCTGCTGCTCAATATTGGCAATGAGGCCGAAATAATCCTCCTTTTTTACATCCATTAAATTATGCCCGTCAATAAGGATTGCTCCTTCTGTCGGATTTACGTATTTGCGTAACAGCCGGAGTAAGGTTGACTTCCCGCCGCCGCTTGGACCTACCACCAGATACTTTCCGTTTTTCTTTAAGGTAAGATTGATGTCCTTTAATATCTGCCTGTCATCCTCTTCATAGTGGAAGCCGACTTCCTTCAGCTGTATTTTCTCCGTAAAATCCTTTAATTCTACGGTTTCCTCGCAGGTAACCTTATTCTTAAGAGAGTCTTCTATCTTGTTTATCAAATCGCCTGCGGTAAAAAGCTTCGGAAGGTTCTCTGCCAGCTCAAAAATCGGAAAAGTCATCCGGTTAATCCCTTCCATAATCACAATTAAGCCTCCCGCTGTTATCCTTCCCGTAACTGCCATATAGCCTATTCCGCACAGGATACCGTAGAAGCTTCCATTCATAATAAAGTTCTGTGAAGCATTCACAAAGGATATCAGCCTGTCAATAACAAAACCCTTATTCTGTATTTCATCGCTTTTCTGATAATAGTCCTCCGTTACCTTCTCATGGAGATTATAGTTCTTTACAATATGAAAAGCGGACAAAACCTCCTTTATATAGGAAGTATAGCCATCAAAGAGGTCACTGCGCTCCTTATAATTTCTCTTTAGAGGCTTGGAAGTTACGATGGATATGAGCAGATTAACGGCAATGATAATAACCGCAAACAATATCATACGGTAATCCACTGTTGATAAGAGCCACATGCCCGCCAGAAAACTGATTACTCCTTTTCCGACGGTATAGATTCCCATAATCAGATTCGTTTCCAGGGTATTAAAATCATTGGTCATGGAAGAAAGGTACCTGCTGTTATTCTCCTTCTGGAATTCACGGATGTTTTTTCCAAATACCTTTTCCACGTAATAATTCTTTATGTATAGGTTTACCTTTTTCCTGTAAAGGTTACCGGTCATAGCTTCTGCCACTCCCAGGGGAACAAGTATTATTGCTCCTCCCAGCAGGGACAGCGTCTGGGCTTTCACTGCAGCAACATTACCCTTTAGTGCCAAATCCAGCATGGAAAGCATTTTTCTGGTAACCAGGGCATCAAGTCCTGCCAGCAGAAGGGATATGGTTAAAGCCAGCAGCAGGTAAGGAAGAGCCTTTATTAATTTCTTTAACATACTACCACCTCGTGGAAATATTCCTGCGCAGGGAACTGATGAACTCGGCCGTTCTTAATCTCCAGCACATAATCATACCTATCGGTGACTCCCTCATAGTAACGGTGACTGATTGCAATAACGGTATTCTCAAGATTTAAAAATACCCTTTCGATTTCCCTTCCCAGCTCTTCATTTAAGCTGGAAGTACCCTCATCCACAAAAAGAATTTCCGCATCCTTTGCAATGGCTCTGGCAATGGATATTCTTTGCCGCTGTCCGCCTGAGAGATTTTTGCCGTTTTCCGAGAGCATTTCATCAATCCCTGCTTTTTTGTCCCCGCAGATTCCCTCCAGTCCGCATACTTTAACAGCAAATTGTATCTTTTCCTCCGGTACCTCCTGATACAGGGCGATGTTATTACGAATCGTATCCTCAAAAAGGAAAACATCCTGGTAGACGAAGGCCACCTTGCTGTGAAAGGATTTTTCATTTATCCTGCGAAAATCAATGCCATCCGCCGATATTTCTCCCCTGTAGTCCTCTGTAACCTTGGCAAGCAGATTGATTAAAGTAGATTTTCCGGCACCGCTGGGTCCTTTGATAAGATATTTTTTCCCTTTTTCAATAGTAAAGGCGGCATCCTTTAAGATTTCCTTTTTACCATAGGAAAAGCTTACAGCTTTTAAGGTAATCTCCTTATGAAAGCAAAATTCTTCACTGCCCTTATCCTGCTCCTCGCTGTTTTCATCGGGCTCCGCTATTTTTCTGTAAATAGTCATGGAGGCCTTCATCTGGTTTCTCATGGGAAAAGCATTGATAAGGTAGTTGCCGCTGGAGGAGCATAGCTGAAATAAGAATCCTCCCATACTTAAGCTTAAGCCGTTTAAAAAGCTGTAGGCCAGATAAATCATAACTGCAACCGAAGACGCAAAGGATATGATGCGGATGACATGCTTCTGCATATCGGTAAAAAAGGCCGCCGCGAATTTCTTACTCTCCGCCCTTTTAATGGACTCCATGCTCTTATCCTTAAATTTCTCTTCAATATGGTTAAGCTTTAGGATTTCCATGCCATTAAAGGTATTTGCCATGTCCGTGGTAAAATTCTCATTGCACTCGGACAGCTCCGTCTCCAGGGCAGAAGCCTTTTTAACAAAAACAGTGGCAAGGGCAGTTAATATGACTGCCTGCAAGGCCATGGCAATAGCCAGCTTATAATCCAGAAAAGCCAGAATCAGGATGGAAAGCAGGAACATTATGATATTAATGAGATAATTTAAAAGACTGATAAAAAACTTATTCTCAAAGGTATTAATATCATTTATCAGATTGGAAATATAAATCTCCTTTGACCTTGCTGAAAATTTCTTGAAGGGCATATTGATAATCTTATCAAAGGCCTGCTTTCTTACATCCAAAATGGTATCCCTCATGTAACGGATACGCAAAAGCCTTGAAATCAGGAAATTTATCGGAGCATAGAATATAAACAGCACGGTAATAGCCACCACATAGCCAAAGTGCTTACTATCTCCCTTTTCAATTGCTCTTAACAGCAGTACAAAAATCCCCATTTGTGCAAAATGGTCACCAACGAACAGAAATGTTGCAAACAGATATTGAATGAACTTCCCCTTGCGCCTTAACAGTAATTCTTTCATAACTCCCTTTCCGAAGCAATCCTCTTTTTATTCTTATATTTGCCGCTTTCTCTTACAGAAATGGGGCCAGCTTGATAAATTCCTTCATACTGCCTTCCTTCATCAGCTTGTCACCCAGCTTCTTTGCTGAAGAATTGCTTAAGAATGGATATAAGCCCGTACATTCTCCAAGGTTATCTTCCTCCATTGCCTCATCAACCAATCTGTCAATTGTTTCACTCGATAAAAAAGGGGCCAGACTGGTAACCTTTGAAAGGCTTCCAAGATGTTCTAATTTCTGTACTATCCTATCCAGTGATTCACTTCCCAAAAAAGGAGCAAGTGCCGTGATGCCTGATAAATCTGTTACAACATCCAGCTTTCCTATCCACTGCATCAGATACTCTTCACTGACATAGGGTGCTATCTTCACCAAATCCTGCAAGGATACCCGGTCGGAATTCTCAGTTATTATGGTTTCAATCAGACTCTCTGTCTGGCTTGGCTTTAAAGCCGGGCTGGCAGAAGCTATCTCTTCAATGGTAACCTTCTGCTCTTTTACATATTCCTTTTCCTTTCCGTCAATAATCTTTTGGAACAACTCGCTTTCCTTCTTACTCCCAAGAAGCTCATCAATGGTGCAGTCCAGTACGGACACCAGCTCCGGGAGCTTGGAGATATCCGGCATGGAATTCCCCCTCTCCCAATTGCTGACAGCCTGATAGCTTATTCCCAGTCCATCTGCCAGCTCCATCTGTGTCATGTTCTTACCTTTACGAAATTCCGCTATTTTCTTTCCTACTTCAACTGTACTAAACATACTATCTCCTTTCACGGTCACCAAATCCAGGCTCCATATTCCTGCTATGTATATGAAATTCATGCTCCAGCCTGGCAGCCATGTATACCGCACATCTGCTTAACAGGTACTGCCTTATTAAAAAGCTTTCATTGCTTTTCTTTTCACATTGCCCTTGCTTTGTGCGCTGTCAATCGGTTACGCTTTTCATTATAGCGAAACGGCTGCAAATAGAAATAAATTAATAATTGAGCTATTAAAAAAGTTCCTCAACTGACGCTTGAGTCAGGAAAAATCCTTTGAATACCTGGTAATTCTTCAGGCTTATCAGAAATAATCAGGAACGTCCAAACTATCCGCCGTTAAGATTTTTTCCCATGCCTCCTCCTTACACAGAGCCATGCAATAACACCCCTTTTTCTTCTGAAGATTATCCGGCAGTATTCGAAAGTGAAATCTCTCATAAAAAGCCGGTGCTATCTCTGAATACAGGAATATAATACAATCCTCTCCCCTAAGTTTCTTTATACAAAAATCCAGCAGGCCGGCAGCATATCCTTTCCCTTTATGGGCATCCTCCGTTAATACCGAGCCAAAACCATAAGCCTTGCAGCCAAATCTTTCCCCAAGCCTTAAAACAATAAGTGAGCTGGCAATTTCACCTTCCGCCTCCAGCACATATCTGGTACCATAGGCATCTTCCCTTGAATTATCCCGGTAATACTCCTCAAAGCTCCTGCCTTTATGCCATATTTTATAACCTGCTTCCAAAAGCGGCCTGATTTCCTTTGTTCTTGCTTCCCGTATTATCATTCTCCCTGCCATCCTTATCCGGTATAATATATAGTTATTGTACATCTGCTAAAAGTCACTCTCAACCATTATCCATGAACCATAAGCCATGAATCGTCAGCCTTGAATCATCAGCCTTGTATCGCTACACTTCACCCGACAAACTCCCTGTTTTAATATATCCGCAGGCAATTTGTACAAAATAGAAAGCATGAATGCGCCTATGGAAATGTATTAGAAGTCCTTTTCTCTGAAGCTTTTGTGCTATATCATCAAACAGATTGTCTGAGCCCACGAGTTATCTGTTTGATGATATGTCCAGCACAAAAGCTTCAGAGAATTAGGACTTCTTATACATTGGAATCGAAGCATTCATGCTTTCTATTTTGTACAAATTGCCGTCCCATTGCGAAAACCTGCATTTAATCCTGCAAATCATAGCTATTAAACTGCCTACTACATTATAACAGAAATGTCCTTCTGAAAAAACCCACTTGTATTTTTTCTATATTTGTGTATAATAAATACAAATATAGTATTAAGATATATATTAAGCAGCATTGATAAAAGCTACGATTATGAGATTTCCCCAGAGAACCGGTGGCTGGTGCGAACCGGTGAAAGCTCAGGTCCTTCCACTTTTGGAGCTGTCGGCGAATATAAAGCGCAATAATTCATTTATTGTCTGAATTAGGAAGCCGAAAGGGCGGCAGCCTCTATCCTGCCATGTTGAGCGGCCGTTTTTACGGCAATTTGGGTGGCAACGCGGAATCCTTTCGTCCCATATTATTTGGGGATGGCAGGATTTTTTTATTTGCTTTTTTCAAAACTACTATTTAAGGAGGAAATTATGTTAGATATCAAATTTGTCAGAGAAAATCCCGATATTGTAAAGCAAAACATCAAAAATAAGTTCCAGGAGAATAAGCTTGGCCTGGTGGATGAGGTTATTGAACTGGATTCCCAGTCCCGAGCTGCCAAGCAGGAAGCCGATAATTTAAGGGCGGAGAGAAATAAGATATCCAAGCAAATCGGCGGTCTGATGGCACAGGGCAAAAAGGACGAAGCTGAAGAAATGAAAACCAAGGTAAATGCCCAGTCCCAGAGACTTACCGAATTAGAGGCTGCAGAAACAGAATTGGAAGAAAAAATCAAGAAAATCATGATGACCATCCCCAATATTATTGACCCCAGTGTTCCCATTGGAAAGGATGACAGTGAAAATGTAGAGGTTAAGCGTTACGGTGACCCTGTAGTGCCTGATTTTGAAATTCCTTACCACACGGAAATCATGGAGAAATTAAAGGGGATTGATTTGGACAGCGCCAGAAAAGTAGCCGGCAATGGCTTCTATTATCTGATGGGTGATATTGCAAGGCTCCATTCAGCAGTGATATCCTACGCAAGGGATTTTATGATTGACAGGGGCTTTACCTACTGTATCCCTCCCTTTATGATAAGAAGTGATGTTGTTACAGGCGTTATGAGCTTTGCGGAAATGGATGCCATGATGTATAAGATTGAAGGAGAGGATTTATACCTCATTGGTACCAGTGAACATTCCATGATTGGTAAATTCATTGATACCATCCTTCCGGAAGAAACCCTTCCTCAGACCTTAACCAGCTATTCTCCCTGCTTCCGTAAAGAAAAGGGTGCCCATGGTCTGGAGGAGCGCGGTGTTTACCGAATCCACCAGTTCGAAAAGCAGGAAATGATCGTAGTATGTAATCCGGAAGACAGCCCTAAGTGGTTCGATATATTATGGCAGAATACCGTTGACCTCTTCCGCTCTCTGGACATTCCCGTAAGAACTCTGGAATGCTGTTCCGGTGACCTTGCTGACCTGAAGGTTAAGTCTGTAGACGTAGAGGCCTGGTCCCCCAGACAGAAGAAATATTTCGAAGTGGGAAGCTGCTCTAATCTCGGAGATGCCCAGGCACGCCGCTTGAAAATCCGTGTTGTGGGAGAGAATGGCAAATACTTCGCCCACACCCTGAATAATACGGTGGTTGCTCCTCCCAGAATGCTGATTGCTTTCCTTGAGAACAACTTAAATGCCGACGGCTCTATTAATATTCCGAAAGCCTTACAGCCATATATGGGCGGAAAGGCCGTCATCAAATAATTAAGCTTGAATTACCGGGAGGATGCCTGCTGTATATCTGCAATCCTCCCGGTTTTATTAAGAAATTTATGTAAGTAACCATCCCCCCAGGCGGTTGATAAGGAAATGCTGCAACTAACATAATTGAGTTTTAATCTGTTTTATTCCTGCTGCCAATATCCATAATTCTCATCTTAACCCGTCAAACCATCAGCCACATATCAAAGGAGTCTTTATGTCATCCAGTCAAAACATAAAAGGTCATATCGCCGCATTATTCAGTGTAATCTTCTGGGGCACTACCTTTATTTCAACCAAAGTATTGTTAAAGGATTTTTCTCCCTTTGAAATTCTAATCCTGCGCTTTTTTATCGGCTACATAGCTCTCTGGTGCATCAAGCCCACCAAGGGCACAAAGCTGCCGGGCCAGAAAAAGTCCGACGAATGGCTGTTTCTTGGTGCCGGATTATCCGGGGTAACCTTATATTTTCTTATGGAGAACAATGCCCTGACCCTGACCTATGCCTCCGATGTGGGAGTCATAGTATCCACCGCCCCTTTCTTTACAGCACTTATGGCGCACTTTCTGCTGAAGAATGAAAGGTTCCGCCCCTCTTTCTTTCTAGGCTTTCTGGCTGCCATGGCCGGAATATTCCTCATCAGCTACAACGGAAGTACCGCTCTGTCCTTAAATCCCATGGGGGATTTACTTGCCCTGGCTGCTGCCTTTGTGTGGGGAATCTATTCGATCTTTACCAAGAAAATCAGCGATTTGGGCTATAATATGGCCATAGCAACTCGTAAAATCTTCCTCTATGGTCTTCTTACAATGCTTCCTCTCATACCGGTTTTTCGTCCTTCCTTTGATTATAAAGAGCTCATAAAGCCAGTCACCCTTGGAAACCTTCTATATTTAAGTCTCGGCGCTTCCGCTTTATGCTATGTTATCTGGAACTGGGCCACAAAGATATTGGGAGCCGTTAAGACAAGTCTGTACATATATGTCATTCCGGTAATTGCCATTATAACCTCAGCCATCTTTCTCCATGAGAAAATGACCTTAATCAGCAGTATTGGCACTCTCCTTACCATAGCCGGACTTGTTATATCGGAAAATCCTCTTGCCAAAAGAAAAGCAGTATAAGAAAAGTGCTGTCACCCAATAATGAAATCAGGGGACAGCACTTTTCTTTTTATTGACTACATTCCTTAAGCTTCTCTTTACAGCTTGGATAAAACAAAAATATCATAAATAGCATTAATCGCTGATTCAAAATCCTTGTTGCTTACACCAATAATGATATTTAACTCACTGGAGCCCTGGTCTATCATCTTGACATTTACATTGGCATGGGCAAGGGCAGAGAAGATTCTTCCTGCTGTTCCTCTCATCTGACGCATCCCTCTCCCAACAACGGCGATAAGAGCCAAATCACTTTCCAAATCAACAGAGTCTGGACTGGCTGCATGGTCAATACCGGCTAACACGCTCTGTTCCTTTTCTACAAATTCATCCTGGTGGACAAATACCGTCAGGGTATCAATGCCTGAGGGCATATGCTCAAAGGAAATACCGTTCTCCTCAAACACCTTCAGAACTTTTCTCCCAAAACCGATTTCGGAATTCATCATATCCTTCTCAATATTGATTGCAACAAAGCCCTTCTTTCCGGCAATTCCGGTTATGGTATATTCCGGTTTTAAGCAGGTGTTCTTTACAATCATAGTTCCCGGGTCCTCCGGTGAATTTGTATTGCGGATATTGATAGGAATACCTTCCTTTCTTACCGGGAAGATAGCATCCTCATGCAGTACAGTAGCCCCCATATAGGACAGCTCACGAAGCTCTTTATAGGTTATGGTGGAGATTACCTGAGGATTCTTAATAATTCTCGGATCCGCTACCAGAAAACCGGATACATCGGTCCAGTTCTCATAAATATCAGCTTGTACTGCCTTTGCCACGATAGAACCGGTGATATCGGAACCGCCTCTGGAAAAGGTCCTGATATCACCATTTTCCAATGCGCCGTAGAAACCGGGAATTACCGCATTAGGTGTTTTCTGAAGTCTTTCTGCCAGCACGGCATCTGTTTTGTCAGCATCAAATATTCCTTTATTATCAAAGAATATGACATCCTTCGCATCAAGAAATTCATATCCCAAATACTCCGCCATAATTAATCCGTTTAAGTATTCCCCCCTGGAAGCAGCATAATCCGAACCTTTTTTTGACTTAAAGTCAGCAGCTATCTGCTCGAATTCCTTATCAAGAGACATCCCAAGGTCAAGGCCCTTAATAATCTCCATATAACGCTTCTTAATTTCATCCAAGGTCTTTCTGAAATCTTCCTCTGACACTGCCATATCATAGCAATGGTATAGCATGTCCGTCACTTTGGTATCCTTGGAATTACGTTTGCCGGGTGCAGAAGGAACTACATACCTTCTTGCTTCGTCGGAACGGATAATCGCCCCCACCTTTTTGAACTGTTCTGCGTTTGCTAAGGAACTCCCGCCGAATTTAACTACTTTAATCATATCTTCCTCCACCGTAATTAAAATATTCTAGCTTTCTATCTGTAGTCTGTGCCTTTAAGCAAATATTTGCCGCGGGTAAGAACAAATATACGTAAAAATAACAGCACGATTATGCTGATTGCAGCAATCTGCCTGGAAATAATGCCCCCTTGCTGCCTTACAAATTTTTTTTGCTTTTTATAATACCACATATCACATTTTATTGCAATGAATTAATAAAGTATTTATACAGGAATTTCATCGGCCATTCTTTTGAAAGCCCCCACCAAAATTGTCCTTCGTTACGGATATATTACCAATTTATAACTTCCAGCTTCGTCCATAACATGTATGAATACTATCAATTATTGCATATATATTCAATGTATTTCCAATACTACAACAACTATTTACAGTACTATTCCGCCAGATATTCCTGGCTGGCCCTTACAGGGACGCCTTCTTATAAATCTCACCTTCCAGGTTTTTAAAGAATACCTCCTCCTCCCAAATGATATAGCTGTGAGGGCTGTTTTCCTTAGGGATGGAGACGGAGCCGGGATTTACATAGATAAAATCTTCTCTCTCCTCCCAGGCGGGAATATGGGTATGGCCGTTTAACAGAATATCCCCCTTCTTTATGCAGGGCTTATTATCCGGATTGAAATGATGTCCGTGGGTAGCAAATATCATATGGTCATTCAGATAAAGGATGCAATAATCAGAAAGAATCGGGAAGTTAAGCACCATCTGGTCAACCTCCGTATCGCAGTTTCCCCTGACACAGAGCAGCTCCTCTTTCACGGCATTCAGAAGCTCTATGACCTTCTTTGGCTCATATTCCCTGGGCAGGTCATTTCTTGGGCCATGATAAAGTATATCCCCAAGCAAGAGAAGCTTATCTGCGCCCTCCCTTTTGTATGCTTCCAGCATTTTATCACAGTAATAGGCTGAGCCATGTATATCCGATGCAATCATTAACTTCATAATAGTTCTCTCCTTTCTGTTAAAGCACTTCCTTCAATACCTCAATAAATTTACAGGTGGTCACGGATAAATGCTTGTTCTTATTGTATATTAAACTGTACGGGTATTCCAGCTTGTCACATTTTATACGAAGCTCTGTAAGCATTCCCTTCTCAATCTCTGATTTTACGGCATAATAGGGAAGAATGGATACCCCCAGGTCTGCATAAATGGCGTATTTAATCGCATCTATACTGCCAAAATGCATGCCGATATTCTCTGTCAGTCCGTAGGCTTCCACAAATTTCTTATAGTAGGTATAAAGCTGCGAGGTTGTGCTATGAACTACAAAAGCCGTATGGGAGAGCTCCTGTATATCAAGGGAATCTTTTGCCGTTAAGGGATTTTCCGGTGAGGCCACAATAATCAGCCGGTCATTAAAAAGCTTTTCCGCAAATATATTGCTGTTATAATTGCCGTTTCCTCCGTTTACAGCCACATCGAGGGTTCCGTTTTCAATCAGGTTTGCGATTTCCGAGGTATCCGCAACGTGGAGATTCACGGAAACACCCGGATATCTTTTCTTCATTACGCCTATGACCTTGGGAAGGATATAGACTCCGGGTGTATTGCTGGCCCCCAGGTTTATTGTCCCTGCTATTTCATTTCCAAGGTTCTGGATATGGTTTTCCAAATCTTCTACAATGGCAAAAATCTTCTTGGTATAGCTGTATAGCATTTCCCCGTCTTCACTGAGTACGATTTTATTGCCAATCTTATTAAAAAGCTTAAGTCCGGTTCCGCCCTCCAGCTTCTTAATCTGTATGGAAAGAGCGGGCTGGCTTACGCAAAGTACTTCAGACGCCTTCTTAAAACTTGTATATTTTGCTATGGTATGAAATATCTTCAGGTAATGCAGTTCCATCCCAATCCCTCCTTCTATCATTGTAAAGGTCATAACTTTTATTTATGAGCGTCATTTAAACAATATATTGGATTAATGAATAAAAGTATATTATACTGTACTTGTAAAAATTCAAATCACCTAAACCTTTAGAGCTTCCGGATTTCAAGTAATCAGATTACTTACACCAGTTTTCGCGGAGGCTCTTATTCCGTCTATTTATAACTGCCTATGCTGATAGTTTAAGAAATTTTACACATAGAGAATTATAGCATACTACAAAAAAAATACAATTATTTTTCCTATATTGCTATTCTTCTTCCTTTATGCTATAGTGAGGGCATCCCCCCAGGGGGGATGTCCTCACTTTTTTTCTGCCTGCTTCTAATAACTTATTTTAAGATAGTTATTACTACCTTGCATAAATTTATGCTTACCATGCCTGATATTTGCGGTGAGGCAAGGCGGAGGAATGAGGTATAGCGGTGACTGGCAACGGTTGCCAGTAGAGCAGTTGCTGCATCGATTGACGGCAACGCAGTATCGGTGCAAATAGCGGGTGCGGATTTAAGTAAAAATTATGCAGAGTAGTACTAAATGAAATGATAGATATATGTTGAACGTAATGAAAAGGAGTCTTTATGAAAAATCCAATACGCCTTTCTACCTTTTATGCCATACTTGCAGCTGTTTTGTTCAGCCTGAATTCCCCCTTTTCCAAGCTGCTGCTTGAAAAGCTTCCTCCAACTTTAATGGCTTCCCTGCTTTATCTTGGTGCCGGGCTGGGGATGTCTTTTCTTTATCTGATACAGAAAAACACTCATCAAAAAAGGGAAGCCAGACTTACAAAGCATGAACTTCCCTATACCCTTGGTATGATACTGCTCGATATTGCAGCTCCCATCTTTCTCATGTTTGGCTTGACAAAAACCAGTGCCGCCAATGCATCCCTTCTGGGTAACTTTGAAATAGTAGCAACAGCACTTATTGCCTTTTTTATATTTAAGGAAGCCATCGGAAAAAGGCTTTGGGGTGCCCTGCTTCTGATTACTGCCGGCTGTCTGCTTCTTAGTATGAGCGATATCCGAAACTTTACCTTCTCTGCAGGTTCTCTCCTTGTGCTTATGGCAAGTATTTGCTGGGGCCTTGAAAATAACTGTACCCGCATGCTCTCCCATAAAAGCCCTATGGAAATCGTTATTTTAAAGGGCTTTGGCTCCGGCCTTGGCTCTCTTATTATCAGCCTGTTTACAGAAAAGCCTGTCTTTCCTATCCCTTCTGTCCTGGCAGCATGTTTCCTTGGCTTTATTTCCTACGGTCTCAGTATCTTTTTCTATGTACTGGCACAAAGAGAATTAGGCGCTGCAAGAACCGGGGCCTTCTACGCCATTGCACCCTTTCTGGGAGTTCTGCTGTCTTTCCTGATTTTCCGTGAGCACATAACACCTTCCTTCTTTATTGCTCTGCTGATCTTCGGCTTTGGTACCTATCTGGCTTCTAGTGAAAGGCACAGACATCTTCATACCCATCCTGCTCTTACCCATGAGCACAGGCACAGCCATGACGACGGACACCATGACCATTATCACGAGGAGCCTGTAAAAGGGGAGCACAGCCATATACATACCCATGCTCCCCTTACCCATACACACAGCCACACTCCGGATATTCATCATACCCACAGCCATTAGCTGTTACTGTTTTCTTTGCATAATGTCATCAATAAGACCGTAGTCCTTTGCTTCTTCGGCTGTCATAAAATAGTCTCTTTCGGTATCCTTTTCAATCTCTTCCAGGCTTTTTCCTGTGTTTTGAGAAAGAATTCCATTTAAACGCCCTTTCGTCCTTTGGATTTTGTCGCTGATTATTCTTATGTCACTTGCTGTACCGTTTCCGCCGCCGGAAGGCTGATGTATCATTATTTCCGCATTGGGAAGGGCATAGCGCTTTCCCTTCGTTCCTCCTGCTAAGAGGAAGGAGCCCATGCTGGCCGCCAGGCCGACACATATGGTGGACACATCGCATTTAATGAACTCCATGGTATCATAGATAGCAAACCCTGCCGATACGGAGCCCCCCGGTGAATTGATGTACAGATGGATATCCTTCCCGGGATCCTCCGCCTCCAAAAACAGCAGCTGCGCCACAATAACGCTTGCAGAAGCATCTGTGACCTCTTCATTCAAAAATATAATCCTATCCTTTAACAGCCTGGAGTAAATATCATAGCTTCTTTCCCCTCTTGCTGTCTGTTCAATCACATAAGGTACCAAACTCATGCTGTAAGCCTCCTTTCACTTCCAAGCCTGAAAACAGTGCTAAATACTGAGTTCCTGACTGCCTGCCTGATGTTATTACGGTAAATTCCGGGGGATACCTGGTAAAGCCTCTTAAAGGCAAGGGTAAATGCCTGCTGGGATTCATAGCAGGCCCCAAATGCAATCTCTAATATGGAGGTATTGGTAAAGGCAAGCTGTATGGCCGCTGCCTTTAACCGCTCTTCCCTTATATATTTTGTAAGGGTGCATCCGTAATGCTTTGTAAAAAGCCTTTCCAAATGGTATTTTGAATAACCGGCTTCCTTTGCAACTTTATCCAAATCCAATTCTTCCTGGAGATGGCTATCAATATATGTCTTTATTTTCTTTAAAGATTTTTCTTTTTCAGTCATAGTTCACCTCATTCCCGAATTTTAAATAATACTTATTTCTATATAAGTTGAATTTTGAATTTTTCCTTTTCCAAATAAAAAAAGGCCGGAATGTGTGGCTTACGCTTGGAATAGGTCAAAAATTTAATTCAGCTCATATGTTTATAGCAGAGGTTTTTTTGGTTTTTAGTTTCTTGGCATCTTGGTTTGTTGATTTGTTGGTTGTTGGTTTGCTGGCTTCTTCTTTGACAATCACATCCGGCTTTTTATACTTCTTAATTATAAAATTTCCGGATGTAATCTCCTATGTTGGTATTATAACAGATATTATAAAAGATGTTTTAATAGAAATTGCGATACTGTTCTCTGACAGGTATCGCAATTATTTTTTATAATTATGAGTTAATTAATTTATAACCAGATTATGTTTATACGATTATGTTATAAATTGATTACGTTATGAACTGATTATATTACGAACCGATTATGTTATGAACTGATTATGTTACGAACCAATTATGTTGTGAACCGATTATGTTGTGAACCGATTATGTTGTGAACCGATTATGTTGTAAACCGATTATGTTGTGAACCAATTATGTTGTGAACCGATTACGTTATAACTGATTATATACGAACCAAAACGTAATGTCTGTTTACGTTATGAACCGATTACTAACTTGCTCTCTACCTCTTTCCGTTAACAATGAATCTTAATACACCACTCCTGCCGTTGTCCTTAATCAGGAGCATTTATCACTGACAGAGTCCTCTTCTTCCAGGGTTTGAAAATGTGCCTCATACTTAAGCACCACCTGAGGCATGGTCTGATGTATCAGCTCCTTGCTTCTGTTTTCCAGTCTCTTGAAAGCTACCGGCTGTCTGTGCTTCTCACTATATGTCCTGGAAGGGGAAAGAAGGTTATCCCGTACTTTTCTTCCGCTATGGGTCAAATATTTATCCAATAATTCCTTAAAGGATACATCTGTTCCTGTGATATCCTCCAGACGGATAGTTCCATCCGTGCAGTCATCCAGCCGTTTGACGTAATGCTTTAAGGTAATTCCGTTATCATCTGCAATTTTTATCTCAACGTCTATTATCATGTTACCACCTGTACATACCGCAGAACTGCTTGCGGTACTGCCTAACTAAATCCCCCCTGTTAATTGTCTAATAACTGTATCGGACGAAAGAGGGCTTTTCATTACAATTTCTAGTGTAACAGGTAACTTGTCATAGACAAAGCGCCAAGGACATATGCCTCGTTAAATACTTCGGCTTCATAATCCCCTCCGGCTGCTCCTAATGCATACAAAAGCGGATAAAAATGCTCCGGTGTGGGAAAAGCCTCAACAGCAGCTCTTGATTTCCTGTAGTTGATGACACCATCCAGATCCTTCTTCTTTACACATTCCTTGATATAACTGTCAAATTCTTCTGCAAAGGGATAACCCTGCTCCTCCATCTCCCAGTTTACCTTGCCAAGATGGTGGACAACATTTCCACTTCCCATAATTAATATTCCCCGTTCTCTTAAAGGAGCAAGCTTTCTTCCCAGCTCATAGTGGTAGAGGGGGTTCCTGGCGCTGTTAATGCTTAACTGAAATACCGGTATATCCGCCTGGGGATACATCTTGCACAGAACCGCCCAGGTGCCGTGGTCCATGCCCCACCTGTTGTCCGCTGCTGCTTCCCCTTCTAAAAGGGTTAATATCTCCATGGCATATTCCGCTGACCCCGCAGCCTCATATTTTAAATCATATAATTCTTTTGGAAAGCCATACATATCATAAATCTGCCTGGGCTTTTCCTCCGTACATACACCTGTACCGGGGGTAAACCAATGGGCAGACACCGACAGGATTGCTTTTGGCCTGGGAATTTTTTGCGCAGCTTCCTCCCATCCTTTCGTAAATCGGTTATTTTCAATTGCGTTCATCGGTGAACCGTGACCTACAAATAATACAGGCATTTTTTTCATCTCATCCATTTAAGTACCTCCTTATAAACGGGTATGTTATATGCTGATTATAAAACGAAATATGTTAAAAAGAAATACCAAAATCAATTACCTATTACTCTTCCAGCAATATTTAAAATTAATTTTACTTCTTCTTCCGGTGACTTCAAGCAATCTGAGAGAATCCATTCTTTAAGAAGTCTTACTGTTCCATATTGAACATACGAAGCAATCGCCTTCTTTTCCTCCAAATCCAGATTTTCCGGTAAATGTTTCATGACCATATGATCAAACTGAGGCAGTGAGATTTTGATGTGGGTGATTAGGTCATAATTATCTTGATCTATTACAAGTTTTGCAAATGCAAGATTGTCTTTCATATATTGCAGAACCCGCGTCAGGCATTCATTGATATTTTTGCCTGCTGCTATATCGTTTATAACAGTAAATGAAGTGCTTTGTACGTACATCTCTGCAATTTCATTTAATACATCATATTGGCTTCCATAGTGATTATAGAACGTAGTACGATTAATTCCTGCAACCTGGCATAACTCCCGTATGGATATTTTATTAATATTACGTGTCATTAACATTGTTAATAAAGCCTCACGAATCAGCCGTTTTGTTAACATAACCCTTTGGTTGGCATTATTTTTTTCTGACATAGATTCTCCATTGCATTCGACATTTTTAAAGCATCTGTCGGTTGCAAAATAGACAGATGTTGATATTATTATAAAGTACTAACGAAATAAGTCAATGAAAAGGAGAGGTGAAAATGAAAAAAATTTTGAAAAAAATATTAACAGTTATCATTGTGTGCATTATGCTCGCGATAATACTTATTACTGGTTATGAAATCAAAGAAAATATCCGGATTAATAATATTGTGAAATCACACAAAACGGAGCAAAACGCAGAACAAAACGATGCTGTAAGAAGCAATGATGAGAATGATTCTGAACATATTACCACTGCCGTTCAGCAGATTATGATAGGAACAATGTGTAATAATTATGATAATGCTCTACAGACATTACTTGATATCAAAAACGCAGGTTATGAATCCATCGAATTAAATGATTTCATGATTCACAAGTCTTCTATGCTTGTAAAGCTAATGACAAAGTTCGCAGGAATGTCTATTGGCAATGGCGGCAAGCTTGATTGGCCAAAGCTGATTGAAGAAAGCGGACTAAAGGTCATAAGCATACACAGTGATCTGGGGAGTATTGAGAATGACGCGAAAGCGATAGCCGATGAAGCGAAAAATTTTGGGACAGATACTGTAGTTATTACTGGTATGTACAAATTTGATTATAGCAGTTTGGATGACGTAGAAGAACTTGCCAGACGTCTGAATCAGGCCGGAAAAGCTCTTTCGGAAGAAGGAATCCGTCTATTGTATCATAATCATAATTGTGAACTGCAAAAGGTAACCTCTGAAAAAACTGCTTACGACATTATAATTGAAGAAACAGATCCTGCATATGTCAATTTCGAGTTTGATAGCTACTGGATGACCGATGGTGGTGCTAATGTCCCGGCTTTGATGGAAAAACTGGGCAGCCGAATGAAATTATGGCATATCAATGACCGCGGTTGTACCAAATCAGGTCCTTATATGACACCCATTCTAAAAGAAAATGCTACTGAATTAGGCTATGGAAATATGGACCTGGATACACTCTCAGCAATTGCTATAAAAAACGGTGTCGAAGGTGTTATATTGGAAACTCATAAAAATTGGATAGATAACGATCCAATTAAGAGTCTTCAGATTAGTGCAAAATACATGCAGGAGAAGTTTCTTTCATTGAATAATACCACAGATAAGTAAAAATGCAGCATTGAATATTTCTGAGCAAATATTTTATATCAAAAGCGTCCGCTTTGTCTATACTCAGAGGGAGCCCTTAACAGGGCTCCCTCCTTCCTGCTTATTGAAAGGTTATGTTAAATCCATTCATAATCAGGTATTTCTCAGGTGCTTCAATATTGCTGGTATTCAGGTTAATAAAGGTGGCAGAACCATTGGAGGTGTAAGTGTAAATCGCCTCTCCAAGATGAGGTGAAGAGAATCTTGAGGTCGTTATGGCATCCTTTCCTGTTCCGTTAATATTGATATTCTTAAATACAATATTACTAAAACCTCCTCCGTAACCAAACTGGACAGCATCTCGCTGACTGTTTATGATATCAATATTTTCAAAGGTCAAATTCCTGATACCGGTATTGGAAGCTTCCAGATCAATGGCACCTCTTTCGCCGTTGTAGCAGTCCTTGCTGGTACCGCTGTTGATTATGGTAGTATCCGAGAACACTATGCCGGTATTGTTTTCAAAATGATACCCGGGAAATACGGTATTCAAGCGGATACCAGAGCCCATAAAGCAATCTTTGATGTAGTTGTACTGTGCCTTATGGCCTGAGCCGCCGAAGATTGCAATTCCTGCTGCTCTCCAGTTGTTTTCAATCGTGTTGTACAGGAAGGAGTTATTTACCTCCATGGATGCTCCCATATTGCTGTCCGGCCACATGGCGAGACCATCATCACCATTGTTTCTTACACTGCAGCTACGCACGGTGGAATTTTTGGTACCCTGGCAGAAATTAACACCGTCAGCAAGGTTATTTCTTACTCTGCCATTTTCAATAAGAAGATTATCTGCCGGTATGGCAGGAGTATGGGCATAATCGCCTACCCAGAAACCGCACTCAAAATGCTCTTCCCAAAAATCATGTATTCTGGAATTGGTACCAAAGTTATCCATGAAGCATTTATAGATTGCATTCTGTCCATATCGGGATCTTAACATGGAATTAATATATACATTGCTAAAGTCCACCGTACCGGTAATACGGAAGGAAATGCCGCCGCTTGCTGCATTGGGAGAGGTAAACTGTAAATTGGTATACCACATACCGGCGCCGGTTATTGTAATATTCTGTGCTGTTATAGTCCACATACCGCTTAGGTTAAAGGTACCGGCAGGTATATAAACTGCCTTTCCCTGAGAAGCCGCAGCACTTACACAGGCATTAAAGGCTGCCAGATCATCCGCTCCGTCATTGGCAGCAGCACCATAGGAGGTTACGGACAACGAATTGGCAGGCTGTGCAATCGCAGAGGGTACCGGTTCAACCTCTACAAAGTCAACACCATACTCAATGCTGTCTCCGTTTGTTTTCTGAATCCGAAGCTTATCTCCCGACTTTAAGGCCACCGGAAGCTTCCAGTGTACTTCATCAAAGCGGAAAGCAGCCTGACCGCCGTTGGGTGCATCTGCCGGCTGGTCACTGGTAAAATACTGCCAGGAATAATAAGAAGTCAGGTTAATCGTAGAAACCTTGGCTCCATTTACATAGCAATCCAGGGACCCGTTTAAGCCCATGCCATCTGAGGTATCCGGCATGGTAAATCTCATCGTGGCACCGGCACCCCCCTGACTGATTGTCCATTCCACATAAGCACCGTTGGAAGGAAGAGCCACATAGGCCTGATTGGAGGCTTCTGAAGCCGTTAAGGCATAGTTGAAATCAGGTGCTGTTTTAAGTACTGCCCCTCCTCCTATCTGAGCATTTTCCGATTCATACCTGGTATAAGGAACGGTCGCACCTCTTCCGCCGCTTCCTATTGTCAGATTGGCATTTAAGGTATTATTTGTTTCATCCGTCTCACTTACGGCACCAAGACTGTCAGCAACCGCGGTAATTACATGGGTTCCGCTTGCAGCCGTCCAGGCCGAAGCTGCGGTAACCGTCAATGTGCTTCCGGCTGCAATAGAGGCAGTGCTGTTTACAGAAGCCGCCACCTGCACCCCATCTACCAGGAAAGCAACGGTACCTGCAGGACCGGCTATTGTTCCCTGATTCTTTATAACCGCATGAAAGGTAACTGCATTGCCTGCTGTTACATAGGAAGGTGTCCAGTTTACCTCAGTGACAGCAAAATCTATTCCGGCTTTGGAATTTACCGTAAGATTTGTACTGAAGGTATTATTGGTTTCATCACTTTCCGCTGTAGTACCGGCATTGTCAATCGTAGCGGTTACCGTATGGCTGCCTGTCGAAAGCCCCGGTATTGTTCCTGTAAAGGTAGTGGAACTGCCTGCATTTAAAGAAGCCGTATTACTGGCTGAGGTATAAACTGTAGTTCCGTCAACTCCGATTGCCAATACGCCAGGGGCTCCCGCTGCATTTCCCTGGTTCTTTACGGCAGCGCTAAAGGTAAGGGGCTCTCCTGCCGTTGGAGAGGAAGGACTTATGGTAAGTCCTGTTACTGCCAAATCCGGCATAGGAGATGCTGTTACCGCTAAGCCCTTTGTATACTGGTTATTGTTTTCATCCGTTTCCGCAATTCTGTTGATATCATCTACAAAAGCCTTAACCGTGTGATTTCCCGCCGCAGCCGTCCAGGCTGCGGTTCCTGACGGTCCGCCTGTTGCCGTAACCGTGACAGAGGCTCCCGCCGCCAAAGAAGCGGTGGTATTATCGGACCAGCTTACCTGAATACCATCAATAAAGAAGCTTACGCCAATGATTGTTCCTGCAGGCGTTGCACCCGTTCCCTGATTCTTTACGACCGCAGAAAAGGTAGTTGCATTACCCGTTAAGGGCGATGCAGGGGAAGAAGTAATATCCGTAACAATAAGATCCGGTGTACCGGTGCCCGAACCGGAATCCGCCGTTCCATAAATTTCAAATTCAGCTGCCTGTCCGCCTGCTGCCTTTGTATTGGCTGTGAACTGAAGTCTTATGTAACGGGCATTTACCTGGTTAAAAGTAATTGTCACCGTATTGGAAGCAGAAGGACTAAAGGTATAAGCCGCCGATGCTACGGTGGCAGCATAGTTTGTGTTATCGCTGCTTGTAAGAACGCTAAGTGTCTGGGACCTTTCCTCCCAGGAGGCATTAAGCTTTAATACAATTTTATTCACAGACTGGCTGCTGCCTAAATCTGCTGTCAGGATACCTGGATAGGAATTTGCCGCCCCTTCCCAATAAGTATTTACATTCCCGTCATTTGCATTGGATGCCACATAACTCTGCGTATTATTATTGGCTGTAACTGTTTTTCCCAAAGCAAGATTACTGGTGTCTGCGGCTTTCACAAAAGCTCCGGGCGGGTAAACAAACACCTGGCAGACCACCAGCACCAATACTGTGAGAACTGTTACTATTTTTCTTCGATTACATTTCATATATACCCTCCACATCATAATGATAGACCCATAAGTAATTTTCAAAGGTAAGAATTACCGCTCCGGATGCGGTAATGCCTCCCCCTTAGACTCTGCCTGCCATTCAGGCATAACGGATAACCGTCAAAGGCATGAGCCTGGCACCTTCACCTCCCTTTGATTTTTAAGAGCTCTTATGAATATTGGAATTCAGGAATCCCCAAATTCAGGAATCAGGCATTTGGAAATCCTGTAAAAGCATCGGCAATATAAGTTTAACGTTAAACCAATCGCACTCTGCCTTTGCTTTATATCTTATATTAACATGGGTAATTTAGATATGCAAGATTTATTTGGTATATTTTGTATATATTTTAGGCTATTAGAATGGTATTTTTGTACCATTTCCATGACTATCGATTATCCTCCAGAGAATAGTCATGGAATGCCAAGCACACCCAGGGGATATTATAAGGTTCTGACGCTCTCTCCCTCTTTAATAAACAACTGTGTTTTTGCTTACCGCCCGCCAGCATAATATCTCTGTGATTAAGCTGAAACAGATACTATGTCAGTTCTTTTGCTGCCGCATAATTATCAATAGACACACAGCCCAATCCCTTCCCCTCCAAATGAACATCAATGAGCACGCATTACCAATAAAAACAGCATCTTATGTATGTGCTGAATATAGATGGTATAACACGCAGACGTAGAAAACTATATAACCATGAAGCAAAGCCTTTAGTGTCTCCAAACGGTATTATGCTTATTCAGTATGTGTATGATTAATCCACTACCTCAAACGTAAATACAACAGGGTTTACAATATTTTCGCTTAAAGGAGACACATCCACTGACTTAATCTTCAGTTTTATTCCCAATGCTTTTTGGTATTCATACAAACGCCCGCCTGCGCATCTTTCAAAATATGTTTCAATTGATGCCGGATATCGAAACATTCCTTTTGGTGCATGCTTGTAGTATCCATGGCTACAGGCAAAAGTGACTGTGATTGTATTATCCTCATTCAATACGGCTGTTCTGCCAAAGGTATTTGTAAATAGCTCCAGCCTTTCGGCAAGGGGCTTGTCAGCGTGTTCAAGTGCGAAGGCTTTGCGTTCTTTATCGTATCCAGTACCGCTGCAACTTCCGTTTTGCTCGAATAACCGGAAGCGTTGCTCCCTGGTGAGCTGTTCTTCCATCGCTTTTATAAATTTTTCCTCGCATTCATTTCCTTTATATGCTTGAACAATGTTCTCAAACAAAGGCAATATCTCATCAGGAATTCCATTTTTACGCATTTGCATAATTTTCAGCATAGTTTTCATTTGTATAGACCCTCCTCCTTAATATCCATCACAGTTGCTTTTCTTTTCTATCCTTCTCCCCATAGTTGACAAATTCCTATAATAATTTTACAATAACCCATGCAGGGTCATTGTAACACTGTACCCTGCTGCTGTAAAAAATCATTCAGAGGAGCTTCCCATGCATAACCGACATAAATACCGCCGTGCTTTCCTGGCGGCTTTCCCAAATACTCTGCCCATCCTGACCGGCTTTGCCTTTCTGGGCTTTGCCTACGGCCTGCTTATGAGTACCAGTGGCTATGGTCCCATCTGGTCCTTTTTAATGAGCTCCATAGCCTTCTGCGGCAGTATGCAGTTTGTGGCAATTACTCTGCTTACCAGTCCTTTTGCTCCCCTTCAGGCATTTTATATGGCTCTTATGGTCAACGCAAGGCATTTATTTTATGGATTGTCCATGCTGGAAAAATATAAGGGTATCGGCAGGATTAAGCCTTTTTTGATCTATGTACTGTGCGATGAAACCTTCTCCATTGTTAACAGCAAGGAACCTCCCCAGGGCGTTGACAGGGCAGCCTTTTATTTTTTTGTTTCTTTTCTGGATTATTCCTACTGGGTCATTGCTTCTACAATGGGCGGCTTATTAGGCAGTGCCATACAGTTCAACACCAAGGGACTTGATTTTGTATTAACTGCCCTTTTCGTTGTCATATTCCTGGAGCAGTGGCTGGAGGGCGGAAACCATTTCTCTGCCTCAGCCGGTATAGCCTCCTCCATAATATGCCTGATGCTCTTTGGTGCCGGAAACTTTATCATACCTTCCATGCTGCTCCTTCTTCTTGTACTTACCTTTTACCGAAAATACTACAAAGGAGAACCTTCCTCATGTACTTAACACCGCTGCAGACTTTAATTACTATAATTGCAATTGCTCTTGGCACAATGCTTACCAGATTTTTACCCTTCCTGCTCTTTCCTGAGAAAAAGACTCCTCCTGCCTACATAACTTATCTTGGCAAGGTACTTCCAAGTGCCATTATCGGTCTTCTGGTCGTATACTGTATGAAGGGAATTTCCTTCCTGGCTTTTCCCCACGGTCTGCCGGAGGTCATTGCCGTTCTGGCCATCCTTTTACTCCACTTATGGAAAAGGAATACCCTCCTAAGTATTACAGGCGGCACCCTTGTCTACATGGTTATGGTTCAATTTGTCTTTGCCTGAAGCTCTCCTCTCTTTCCGCCAAAAGCTTCATCATTTTCTCGGCTGCCGAAGACAGGGGATGGGAATTCAGGGCAACTGCACAGATATATCTTTCCTTCAGGGGTTCTGTCACCTCAACAAGTCCTACGGTTCCTTCCTTTATTGCCGCGGAAGCAAAATTATAGGGAACGAAGCCAACTCCGAGACCGTATGCAACGGTAGGTACAATCAAATCCGCCGAGGCCAGCTCGATATCCGGTACCAGCACCTCACCTTTGGCCAGAAATAAACTCTCCAGATACTGTCTGCTGATGGTGCCTTCCTCCAGGCACACAAAGGGATAGCGGCAAAGCTCTCTCAGGGAAACCTCTCCTTCGCACAGGGGATGTCCCTTCTTGGCTATAAAGACGTCCCGAAAGGCTTTGAGCTTATGGATACTTAAATCCTCCGCTTCCATTGGTGTAATGATTACCGCCATTTCGATATTTCCATTCCGCAGCTTCTCAACGGCAGACGGTGTGGAGCAGTTGGATATCTTTAACCGGATATTCGGATACCAGTTCTTATATTTCTCCAGGTAGGACAAAAGGAAATGCTGCATGGTCATTTCACTGGCCCCAATATGCAGAATGCCCTCCTGCATTTCCCTCCGGTTCATCAGCTCTTCTTCCGCAAGGTCAATGTGCCGGTAGGCCTTTGATACATGCTCATAGAGCATTTCTGCTTCCGGCGTCAGCACGACCCCCTTTTTGGAACGGATAAACAATACCATTCCAAGCTCCTTTTCCAGATTCTGAATGTATTTACTGACTGTGGGCTGGGATAAATACAGCTCTTTTGCTGCCGCTGTTATGCTTTTATTCCTGGCGACAAAGTAAAATATCTTATAATGCTCCAGATTGACCTTCATCTATTTCCCTCCCATCCATTCCTTTTTTCTATGGATATAGCCGTATTTTACTATTTTACAAATGTTTTTAAGAATACTATAATAAAATGCGTGCGAAGAAGCAAGACAAAATTCAGATTACATCTAAGAAGAGGTTTGTATGATAAAAGATTTAACCCAAGGAAGTCCAAGTAAAATTCTGATTCAATTCTCCATCCCCATGTTTATCAGTGTAATATTCCAGCAGATGTACAGCCTGTCGGACAGCGTGATTGCAGGCAAGTTCGCAGGTGAAAATGCTCTGGCTGCCGTCGGCGCTTCCTATCCGATCACCATGATTTTTATGGCAATTGCCTTTGGCAGTAATATCGGCTGCTCCGTCATTATCTCCCAGCTTTTTGGCAGAAAGGAGTATGGAAAATGTAAGACCGCTATTTCCACCACACTGATCGCAACCCTTGTCCTATCCCTGATTCTTACGGTAGTGGGCCTGCTCGTAGCCGACCCAATGATGAGGCTGATTCAGACACCTGCCGATATTTTTAGAGAGAGTTCCTTGTTTTTTAAAATCTATATAGGAGGCTTTGCCTTTCTCTTTTTATACAATGTAGCAACCGGTATCTTTACTTCCCTTGGAGATTCCAACACTCCCCTATACTTTCTCATAGGCTCTTCCGTAGGTAACATACTTTTATGCCTGTTATTTGTAGGACGCCTGCATCTTGGTGTTGCCGGAGTTGCCTGGGCTACCTTCATTGCACAGGGTATTGCCTGTATCCTGTCTCTGGTTACCCTTGTAGCCAGGTTAAAGCAGCTTAAAGCAGAGGCTTTTTCCTACTTCTCCTTTTCCGTATTGTGGCAGATTGCCCGTGTTGCTATCCCAAGTATCCTGCAGCAAAGCTTTGTTTCAGTGGGCAATATCTTTGTCCAGAATCTGATCAACGGCTATGGTACACCGGTTATCGCAGGCTTTTCCGCTGCCATTAAGCTTAACACCTTTGCCATCACCTCGTTATCAACTCTTGCCAACGGAATGTCCAGTTTTACTGCCCAAAATGTAGGTGCCAGAAATTATGACAGGATTAAGAAGGGCTTTCACAGCGGTATTGCCATGGTTCTTGTTATCTGCCTGCCCTTTGTGTTGTCTTACACCTTTCTAGGCAGTCAGCTCATATCCTTTTTTAAGGTCGACAGTTCTCTGGGCCTGGCAACCGGTATTCACTTTTTACAGATTGCCTCTCCCTTTTACTTTGTTATCTCTGTCAAGCTCCTGGCAGACGGTGTATTAAGAGGTGCCGGTTCCATGGGCCAGTTCATGGCTGCTACTCTGACGGATTTGTTCTTAAGAGTTGCACTCTCTTACATTCTGGCTCCCATTTTCGGTACCAATGGAATATGGGCTTCCTGGCCTATTGGATGGATTGCTGCAACAATCCTCTCCATGTACTTTTACTTTTCCGGCAAGTGGAAGGAAACAGACGTGTTAAGGGAATAATTTTAAATAAGGTTTCATTAAGATTTTTACAAAGGTTTACACTATAGAAGGTAAGCAAAAAACCGGTAATTCTATGTATCGACAGAGTTACCGGCTTTTTTGTTTATTATTCTTTTGTTTCTTATGTTTCTTTTGTTTCTTTTATTTTCCTACTGCTATTCCAGTATTTTATTTTCTTGCAGCCATTTTACAGATTCCTTAAGGCTTTGGGCTGTCTTGGTCTCCAGCACGCACCTGCTCCTTGTATTCTTTGCTATTGACAGCTTTTCCGCAAGATTTACCTCTCCCGTTCCCAAGGTAAGATGATTTTTTTTACCGAAAGCATCATGAATATGAAAATGCTTTAATCTCTCCTTATGCCGAAGGATAAATTCCTCATCTGTCTTACCGGCAGCATAGGAATGCCCGATATCCCAGGTCAAGGTAAACACATGGCTTTCAAGCATCCGCTCTATCCCCTCTTTTTGAAAGGGCAGATATCCGTCCGTATTCTCAATAGATACCACAAGCCCGTTGCTTCCGATAATCTCCGTACACCGGTTACGGAATTGTTCCAGCTTTCTGAGATAAAGCTCCTTATATTTCTCAAAGAGATATACCTTTTTATCCGGAAGTGTAAAATAGACTCCTTCCTGCATATGCATATTAAGCAAGGGCACTCCCAGTCTTATGGCAGCCTTTAAGGTCTCATAGACCGTTTCTTCATAGGCTCCGGCTACCCGGCTGTTAAAGTCGCACACATTCAGGTTCTCATCCAGATGGATGGTGTAATAAATCCCATATTCCTTTGATAATTCCTTGAGATAATCCAGATTTTGAAATACTTCCTCGGTGTATTGAGGCAGATTCATATTAAGCTCTATGAACTGTAACCCCAGGCTCTGGCACAGGGCGGCATTTTCTCTTAAGGTTTCTAATTCAATCAGTGTGGGCATACCGTAATCCATATGGAGCATCCTTTCATAATGCAGAATTAAATAACACTGATACTTTATTTCACTGAAGCCAAGCAGGCATTCACTCCTTCTCTCACAGTCCTGAGAAGTTCTGCATCCGTCTCTGTGCCTTCTGCGGACGGAACAAAGGTGTTTGACAGAACATCACCATGAAGCAGAGTCTTATACCAGGTAAGTGCCAGAGCATAACGCCCGTAAGGGATATTCATATGGTAGCCGTCACGGCAAAGGCTCAGACCGCCCTTTCCATAGTCAAAAGCCGGAAGGCTCCTTAAATACTGAATTACATCACCGCAGGGTATCACTGGTAAAGAAAGCTTTTTCGCAGCAAGCTCATAGGCTCTGGTCAATTCCTCATACATCTTGTCCTGACTGTGGTCATAATAGGCATACTCCTCATGATTTGAATCCTTTTCATAAGCCCAGGTCTTATGTATCCACTGCTTTGCATGGGGTACCAGACTGCTTACATACTCCGAAAGCTTCTCAATATAAGGATAATAGCTTTCCGGCAGACCGCTCTGTCCGCTGCACTGCTGCAGAGTAACTATGTCCCATTCCTCTTCCAGTAATGCTTCTTTTATGGATATTTTTCTGCCCGTATGACTTCCGTTTAACTGGTAATCATAATCCGCAATATCCCCCTCCACATTGTTCCAGTGTCTTTCCAATGAGCACCCTCCAATATAGAGATTTACTGCCTTGATGTTATCTCCCCCTGCCTGGGCAATCTGATAAAAATATGCCATAGCGTCTTCTGAAAAGCTGTTTCCAATCGCTAAGATTTTCATTTTAACTCCTTCCATAAATGTAACATATTTGATTTGGTATTTATGAATACATCATTCTAATTACAAGTCTGCTTCGATAGTGCTCAAATATAAATTAAAATATGCATCACATTTTTTACTGTCACATTTTATATCACATGCTGTTCTGTGAGATGTGATATTTTCATCACCAATATAATACCGCAATTTTTTATAATATAAAAGCATAAAAACAGCGTTAATATTAAATTTCTTTCCTTTTCCTGATATTCTTTTGTTGTAACTTCTTTGGCTTTCTTAAAAGCTTTATAGAATCAGGGCAGACCGGAAAAGCCGGCAGCGGATTATAAAATTTCCGCCAGCCGGCTTTTTACACGTATTTATAAAAAATGGTGCAACTATATTATTGAGATGTTCAGATAATATTCTTTTCCATAATATAATCATCCATGCTGTAGCCGTTCCCGATATTTGCCACCTGTGCCCGTACAATATGAAAGCCCATTTTTTCATAGACTTTAATACTGTTATCGTTATATCGGTTTACCGTAAGCCACATTTTATTTAATCCTCTTTCCTTACAAAGCTCTGTTATAAAATCCATTGCTTCTTTGGCATACCCCATGCCTCGGAACTCTTTACTGATGTAGAGCTTGCTGAGAAAAAGAGAACCATCTCCCTGGGCTTTAATTCCAATATATCCGGCGGCGGCACCGCCAGGCCTTAAATTATAATATTCAAACCCCTGGTTTTCAATCTGGTCCGTGATAGCTCCCACTGATTGAAATTTCTCTACCATATACGCGATTTGCTCCCTGGATAAAATCTGTATGTAATATTCATTCCAGATCTTGCGTGCTAACTGCGCCAATTGCTCCATATCCTCCCTGGATATAACTTTCTCGATTAGTAATTTCATTTTAATAACCATGCCTTTCTCACAGCCTGCAAACTTTGAGCCGCAGGCACAAATTTGCGTGTGAAAAATCTTTATCTTTCACACTAACTCCTTTTGTGAATATCAAATCTTTGATATGATATTCCTGAATACATAGTTGAAAAATGTTTTTTATTTTTCAACCTATCCTCCTATGCTTATCGCAAGCCTGCTTGCGGTACTGCTCAAATAGTAAGTTAAAAAATGCAGCCACATGGGCACTATCTGATAGTCTTTTTGACATCCTCAAGCAATTCGCTCATTGGATAGTTATGGGAACGGCAGATTCTTTTCAGATGATAAAGGGTCTTCTTGTCTTTCGTTATCTTATTGACTCCGTAATCACAGGTGAGTGCCGCTTGAAAGCCCAGCTTTTTAATGATTTCAATGGTATTATCATTGTATTCCCCATAAGGAATTGTAAATGTAGTTGGTGTAATTCCTGTCATATCAATGATTTCCTGCTGGAGCTTCATGACATCCTCTGTAAGGACGGCTTCATAATCCTGCAGGGCTTCTCCTCTTTTCTGCTTACAGCCCACTCTTCCGGCGCGGGTAGAATGCAGGTTGTAGGTGTGGTTCTGTATTTCTATCAGACCCGATTCCAGCATCTCATCCAGCAGAGGCCAGGTAAGATGGGCATACTGCAAATGGTCGTCTCCCACCCTTGTAAAATCATCGGTGCTCTTGCCTATGATAGACAATACAATTTTGGTGTCATATTCCTGCAGGAGGGGGTAGGCATAGCGGTAGGTCGTCAGATACCCGTCATCAAAGGTTATCATAATCGGATTCTCCGGAAGAGGTTTATCCTCATAGACATAATCAATAACGTCCTGCATTGTAATTGAAGTATAGTTATTTTCCTTCAGGAATTTTAAATCGCTCTCAAATTCGCCGGGATTTATAATATCCTTGCCCGAATTGTTCTTCTTGATGTCATGATACATAATAATTGGCAGGTATATTTTTTCCTCTGCTCCAGCAGGCACTCCGGCAGGTGTACCAGTAGGTGTACCAGCAGATACCTCCGCACCGGCAGTAGTGGCTTCCTCCTTTGTATGCTTTGGAAAATGGACTAATGGCAGCGTTAATATAATAAGCGTAGCTGCTAGGATAACACAAATACACAGATATTTTTTATTCGACATATACAAGCACCTATAAACCGATTAATATAATATATGTTTTTTGCTCTGCATTATCCCTGCTAAATAAAAAAGGGCAAGGCTTATATCCCTTCAATGACTCCGCGCAGCAGATTTGTCAAATCTTTGGAAGCCTTATTAGCCGTTTCAATGACCCTCTCATGAGAATGTTTTACCTTCTGGATACCTGTTGCCATATTGGTAATTACCGCCAATCCAAGCACCTTTATTCCAAGATAATTGGCAGCTATGGTTTCCGGCACCGTAGACATCCCGACAGCATCTGCTCCAAAGCCTCTTATCATTCTTATTTCTGCTGCGGTTTCATAATAAGGTCCCGGAAAACCGGCATATACTCCCTTACCATAAGGAATGGAAAGCTTATCCGCTGTTTTTCCTGCCAGTTCTAAAAGTTCCAGATTATAAGGCTCCGTCATATCCGGAAATCTTGGACCAAACCTTTCATCATTTATGCCAATCAGCGGATTGGATGGCATCAGGTTAATAAAATCCTGAATAAGCATAATGGTTCCAGGAGTAAAGCTTTCATTAATTCCTCCGCAGGCATTGGTAAGTACCAGCTTCTCAATTCCAAACAGCTTCATCACAAATACAGGATAGGCCACCTCTTTCATGGAATAACCTTCAAAAAAATGGAATCTTCCCTGCATAATAAGCACCGGGGTGCCTTTCAGCCTCCCGGCGACCATCCTGCCCGCGTGTCCTTTTACTGTGGATTGGGGGAAATTCGGAATATCACCGTATTCCACTGTTTCTGTATCCGTAAGGGATTCCACAATATCACCAAGCCCCGAGCCCAATACCACCGCAATCTTTGGTGAAAGGCTTATTCTGCCCTTCAGGTATTCTGCTGATTCCAAAACTTTCTCGTACATACGTCACCTCATTCCTTCGTATTCACACTAACATTTTTATTACCTTTTTTTATTATAATTTATTTTTCCTTACTTCGCAAATAGGAATTCTTTTAGTAATAATTAAAAGCATTATCTACATCAGGTTAATTTATTTAATTCAAATCTTAAAAATATTAATTTATATATTAATATTTTTAATTTTCGTATTGACATAATAAATCTACCGTAGTATATTGTAGTAAATAAATAAAGGAGGTATTTTCCATGAGATATAAGGCTCCCGGCAACTGTCCTGTCTGCGGGGAAAAGCTCTCCATTACAAAGCTTGGATGTCCGAAGTGCCATACTTCACTGGAAGGAGACTTTGAACCCTGCGAATTCTGCAGACTGCCTGCTGAGGATCTGGAATTTGCAAAGATATTTATTAAATGCAGAGGTAATATCAAGGATGTTGAGAAGGAACTTGGAATTTCTTATCCAACCGTCCGCGGTAAGCTGGATGCTGTTATCCGGAATCTTGGCTTTGAGGTGCCCTCAAAGGAAGCGGCAAGAGATAACGACTTTATAAAAGAAGCGAAGGAAGAGATTTTAGAGCAGCTGTCAAAAGGGGAAATCTCTCCAAAGGAAGCAACGGAAAGAATTAAGAAATTAAATCTGTAACCGTCTGAATGAAACAAAAGGATAAGGTAATGAAGTTTGGGTGAATGAAAATAAAAAGAAAGGGCCACCTGCATATTCCTTCACTCTTCCTATTTGTGGCAGTATCGCTGACAGCGGTATATAATGGTATAATATATGAATGAACAATTAAAAATTCTGGAAATGATTGAAAAAGGACAGATTACCGCAGCCGAAGGCATGGAGCTTTTGGAAGCCCTGGGGAATACAAAGGAAACCACTGAAACAAAGGAAACGAATGAAATATCCGTCACGAACCCGGTTATTAAGAAAAGCCAGTATAAATTTCTAAAGATTAAAGTCTCCTCCGACAATAAAACAGTGAATGTCAATGTTAACGTTCCCCTTGGTCTTATCACGACCCTTGGAGAGGTTGCCGGTAAAGTAATGACCCATATACCGCCCGATGCCAGAAGCAAGATGGAAAGCAAGGGCGTTTATATATCCGATATTGATTTTCAGGAGATCATAAACCAATTGCTAAACGGAACCCTGGATGACCCCAGCATTGTAGATGTAGAAGCCTGGGATGAGGACAGCCAAAGCATGATAAGGGTAAAAATTTATGTGGAGTAAAATCTATCCTGTTATGTGGATATCTGTAAAAGTTAAGGAAAAAAGAGCCTTTTCAATTTCCTTTCCCATACCTTTAAGCCTATTGGATGAGCTGATAGACAGCACCGTAGATTTATTAAGCGTCATAAAATTATTTACTCCCAATGCACCTGTATCTAAAATAACCTCCGGTGAAAAAAAGTATGTTTTTACACCGGAGGCACTAAAGGTATTTCTGGAGGCTGTACACACAATAATACATTCTTTAAAAAAAGATGGTTCCTATGACTTAGTGGACGTAGCAACCAACGAAGTGCAGGTCCTGGTCAAAATTTTATAAACTTATCAGAAAGGACATTCTATGAAAAAGATATTTTTTCACTATGTTTCCTACATTGCAGTTATATATCTGCTCTCACTGGCTATTCCTACAGTTTCCGTTTACAATTCGTTTTCCCTGCTATTTGTGGGCGTTGTACTGCTCCTTGTGAACCTGCTGCTGAAACCGCTCCTGTTACTGGTGACCCTTCCTCTGAATATACTGACCCTGGGCCTGTTCAACTTTGTGGTCAATGCCTGGACCATTATGATAGCTGATCACTTTGTAAGCGGAATTGCAATGGGAGGCTTCTTAAATTCCCTCCTTGCAGCTTTTCTGATCAGCCTGCTAAAGCAGCTTCTGGATGATAAAAAGTAGCTTTCCTATTCCGTACGTTTAACTCCTGCAAAATAAAGGGCGACCGTCCCGGGGCCTGTATGGGAGCCAATAACAGTTCCGATGTTATTTATCATCACTTTTCCATTAAGCTTCGGGAATTTCTCCTCAATCATCTCTGCGACCAGTTTTGCGTCTTCATAACAGGAGGAATGGGAAATATAACATCTTCCTGAATAACCGTACCGGTCAAGTGCATATTGCTCCATACGCTTTACCATCTCTTCCGACACCTTTTTCTTTCCCCTGTACTTATCCCTGGGAATCAGCTTTCCTTCATGGCTTACATTCAGAAGCGGGCATATTTTCAGAATAGTGCCAAAAGCAGCGGAGGTTGCGGATATCCTTCCTCCCCTGTAATAGCTTGTAAGGTCTGTGGAAAAGAACCAGTGATGGATGGTGAGCTTATTCTCCTCAATCCACTTATCGCACTCCTCTATGGGGAGTCCTTCCTTTTTCTTTTCCATTCCAAGAGTAACAAGAAGTCCATAACCGGAAGATGCTGCCAGTGAATCCACTACATATAACTTATTTTCCGGATACTTTTCTCTTAACATATCCGCCGCGATACAGGCGGAATTATAGGCACCGGATATACCGCCGGACAGGCTTATATGCAATACATCCCTGCCTTCTTTTAGAAGCGGTTCCCAGACTTCCATATATTGCTCCGCATTGGGCTGTGAGGTAGTAGAAACAGCTCCCTCCTTTATTTTATTATAAAATAAATCAAAGGGCATGGATTTTCCCAGGTCATCCTCGTATTCCTTTCCTTCCATCGTATAGTGGAAATGAATGATGGGGATATTATTTTCCTTAAAGAATTCACCTGGCATATCCGCTGTGGAACAGCAGGTTATAATATAATCAGACATCTTCTTCCCTCCTGGCATTATTCACTATATACATATATCACAAGGCTCATGCCGCCTCATGTAGTAATTAAAACCATTATATCTCTAGTGATAAGCTCTGTAAAGGGAATCTATGGTATTTTTAACAGAATTTGAATGGAAGAACTCTCCCTTTTTCAGTTAATTTAATAATAATGCGGGAGACTGATATCCTCAAGCAAGCCTGGATATGACGGCTGCCAGCCAAGCTGTTCTCTTGTCAGCTGGCTTGACGCAGGGACATCCATGGCTGCAAAGTTCGTGAACCATCCAAAATGATTGCCGGCTTCTTCGGGAGACAGGCTGACAACAGGTACATTTAATTGGCGGCCAATGGCACCGGCGATTTCTTTAAATGGAATACTCTCTTCGGCAACTGCATGGTATCTGCTGCCTGCAATACCTTTTTCAAGTATCAGACGATAGAGATGTGCCGTATCAAATCTGTGGACGGCGGGCCAGCGATTGCTGCCTTCTCCAATATAAGCAGAAACACCTTTTTCCTTTGCCAGTCTTATCAGGTTCGGAATAAAATTGTGGTCACCTTCGCCATGAACTGACGGTGCCAGCCGAATCACAGAGGTCCTTACTCCCTTCCCGGCAAACTGTATTACTGTCTGTTCTGACAGCCCGCGGGAATGCGGTCCTGTAACTGGTTCTGTTTCCTCTGAAACAAGATGTCCCTGGGGAAGAATTCCTATTGCGGAAGTAACAATGAAAGGCCGTCCTGAGCCTGCAAGTTCTGTTCCAATTGCTTCTATCGCGCGCCTGTCTGTCTCAGTGCTGTCCTTAAATTTTGTAAAATCATGATTAAATGCTGTGTGAATGACACCATCTGCATTTGCCGCTCCGGCCCGCAGGCTCTCCAAATCCTCCAGGTCACCTTTATGTACCTGAACTCCGGCGGCACTAAGGGATTTCACCGCCTCGTCTGAACGTGCAAGACCTAATACCTCATATCCGGCTCCCATTAATTCCTTTGCTACTGCTGAGCCAACGAAACCCGTTGCTCCTGTTATAAATATACGCATAATATAATACCTCTTTTCTGTTTAACCTTTATACTATTCTCATACTGCCTATTGTATAGGACTTTTATAGTATAATTGATTTTCCAGAAGGATATTTGCCTTATTTTCTCCTCTTTTTGTCTTATTCTCTTTTTGTCTTAATCTCCCTTTGTCTTAATCTCCCTTTGTCTTAATCTCCCTTTGTCTTCTTTTCCTTTTTCTACTTCTCATTTCTCTTCTTCTTTTTTTCAGGAAATGCATACACAACCTGGGATGAATTGCTAAGTAAATTCTGCTTAATTAATAAGTATTTATGTAATTCTTTTAAAAATATTTAATACTTGCATTATCTATCGAAAGGATATATAATTATTGGTTTACATTTATCCGTATATCAGGTTATTGCAACGCACTTTTAACCTCCAATGGCATGATATTTATTGCCTTCATTGCCCTGGCCTTCCTTCAAGCTACTACTTTTCCGGTTTGGAGCATGTTTTTAGCTTTGATGTTTTTAGCTTTGATATTTTCAATAATGGAAGGCTTGTTTCAGTTAAGGGATATTGGCTATGCCATAAATAGTTCGTTTCTTGTCAGATGCAGTGGGAAATCACAGAATTAATAGAGGAAGGAGACATTTTTAATAATGGTTATAACAAATGAAAGTTCCATATCACAGCCATTGGCCAGCTCCAATCAATTACTCGATGCAGAGGTGGCCCGGCTGGTACAGCTGTTAAGCGCCTGTACTCCACAGGATGGTGTTGCAGGCATGTCCATTCCCGGCTTATATATTGTCCGTTATTCCGAAAGTACTCCTGATTTCATAAAAACCTTCTATTCCCCTTCTTTGGGAATTGTAGCACAAGGAGCCAAGTCCATCGCTGTGGGGCAGGAAGCCTACAGCCTTGGCCGGTGTCAAATGATGATGCTTCCTGTTGCGCTGCCTGTCTCTCTGAAGGTTACGGAAGCCAGCCCCACCGAGCCACTTCTCACTGTCAGGCTGGAACTGGACCCTCAAAAGATGGCGGAACTGGTGTTAAAGGTATATCCTGAGGTATATCCTCAAGGCCTCCCGCAAGTAAGCCAATGGCGTGCAGGCTATATAACAGATACCGATATAAACATGATCAATGCGGTATCAAGGCTCATTGAATGCCTGCAAAATCCCGGCGATACAGAATTACTGGGACCACTCATACTGGAAGAGATTCTGATACGTCTTCTTCGCAGCCCCATTGGAATACATGCTGCTGAGATGGGATTTGCAGACTCCAGTGTCCATCACATTGCAAATTCAATTGAATGGCTTCGCAAAAACTTTTCCCAGCAGATAAAAGTTGCAGAACTGGCAAAGATTGCACATATGAGCATATCGTCATTTCATGAACATTTTAAAGCGGTCACATCCATGACTCCGGTACAATACCAAAAAGCCCTCCGCTTGCAGGAAGCAAAACGCCTGATGCTATCCCGGCAAATGGATGCCACCACTGCCTCCAGGCTGGTGGGATACATAAGTGATTCTCAGTTCAGCCGCGACTACAGCCGCTTTTTTGGAGCCTCTCCCAGAAGGGATATCGCGAAAATAAGAAATACATCACAATGATTTTATTCTATAATATTATTCTACAAAAAGAGGCGCTGCACAATAACTGCAGCTGCCTCTTCTGAAACTTCTTATCCGCTATCTTCTCTCCATTCATCAGCTTTAAGGTGGAATCATCGGCACTCCGATGTCATAAAAGGAATCAAATACTTACGGCACTCCCCCTGTCCGCATCAAGAAGGTAATACACTGCTTTCATCCCAGCACGGACAGAATATTCCATTGTAAATACAATCTCTCTGCAGCTTTCAATGTAAGGAAGTAACCGAAACCCTCTTGGTATTAAATTTCTCCAAGGAATTTCGAAAATCTCCCTGAAGCAGAATGCTCAGCCTGTCCATAATTTCTTTGGGCTCTTCTTTCATTCCCCTTCCTATCCAGTCAAGGACCAAACCAACAAAAGCATATTTGTAGAAATTAGCGATATATTTTTTATCTTCTTCTCTGACGGACATATCCTCTGCAAATTCGTCCAAAACCCCAATCAGCAAATTAAAAGTCTCGTTATAAAGATAGGCTTCCAAGTGCTCTCTGTTAACAGAATGATAGGTGCTTTTTACAAATGCCTTGTTTTCCACAATATATTCAAATATTTGAAGGAAACCCTGCTGCCAGGTCGTAGCAGTTTTGTTGCCATCCAATGCTTTGGTTGCTTCAATGGTATATATCCACTCCACCAGATCATAGATATCCTTAAAATGGTAGTAAAAGGTCTGCCTGTTAACCTCACAGTCCTCGGTTATATCCGTTACCGTTATCTTATCCAAGGGCTTTTGCTTTAATAGATTCTTGAGAGAATAAGCCAGAGCTTTTTTTGTCGTTTGTGACATGGGTACTCCTCCAATTTCATTATTTCTCCTATAGTCATTATACCGAAACAATTCCCCACAATCAATAGTTTAGCACTTATCTTATACAATTATTGATTTTAGCTGCCTTGTTCTTTATAATACATTTAATGGCACAGCATGCAATAGCTGGAAAATAAAGGAGAACAGTTATGGATTTCTTTCATGAGAATACGATTATAAAATCTTTCCTTCCTGTTTTAAGAGAACGCTGGTTATCGGCAGCGGAGGCCTTTCCCTCCTGTTTGACACAGGTATCCCGTGAAGCGAAGGAAAAGAACGAAGCCTATGTCAAAGAAATATCTGCTCAGTTCCACCAGCAAATCACAAAGTATCCACGCTTTCCCCTCGGCAGAAGGAGATGGAAGAAAAAGACCTTCCGCCTGCTATATCAGGTTCTGTCCGAAGAGACCATCCTTGAACTGCACCGATACCTCCCCCATGAAAGGGTAGAAAACCTCATTTCGGAAATCAAAGAATTTATAAAAAGGGTCCGTACCGATGCGCCGGCTTTGTCCTTTGAGGACATGGGGCAGGCTGTCAGAAACTATACCGTCTATCTGATGTTCAAGGAAATCCATCAGGACACCTCTGACTTTTCCAGAGCCTGCTACGGTTACAGTATGCTCTATCCCTTTACGGATAATTATATAGACAATACCGCCTGTACCAAGGAGGAAAAAGCCCGCTATAATTCCCTTATCAGAGATTACCTGAAGGGAGAAGCGGCAGCTTCAACCTCCGAGCATGATGACAAGACCCTGTACTTTCTTTCTGCTGCAAAGGAATCATGTAAAGAAGAAGCCCCCTGCCCGGTGACAGAGCTTTTGCTTATGATGCTGGATGCCCAGGAGAAAAGCCTGGAGCAGCAAAGCAAGGATAACTCCCTGGATTATGAAAAGCGCCTTTTTATATCTCTGTATAAGGGAGGCATATCAGTGCTCATTGACCGCTTCTTTGTAAAGGAAAGGATTACCGAGGAAGATATGATCTTTTATCTGGGATTTGGGTTCTTTCTGCAGCTTGCCGACGACCTGCAGGATATCAGGGAGGATTCGGAGAAAGGGCACCAGACTCTGTTTACTATCAATACACATCCTGCGGAAGAAGAAAAGACCGTTAATAAGCTTTTATTCTTTGTAACTGATTTATGCAATTCCTTTCCCACGGATAACAAAAGCTTTCTGGAGTTTGTTCTGATGAACTGCTATCAGCTCATACTTATGGGCGTACAAGGAAGCCGGGAATATTTTTCAAAGGAATATGTAACACATATGGAGCAATGCTTTCCCGTCACCTTTTCCTTTCTAGAGACAATGCCTGAAAACCCTTTTCAAAACAGTAACATTGAAGAGGGAAGGTTCTTCAGGATTATGGATACACTGGTACTGTAATATTAATGAAAAAAACCGATTATTTTTAAAGGCCTATAGAATTCAAGCCTTGCAGTTAAAGACTTTCAGACTGTGGGATTAAACCTTTCAGATTTCCTTATTAAAAACTTATTAATAATGTGCTTGACTCTTACGCTAGGTAACCTTCTACAATATGATTACTAAAACATATACAGGAGGTTTCTTATGAAAACATATCTTATTACCGGAGGTGCCGGGTTTATCGGCTCCAATTATATTCACTATTTAATGCAGCATCTGAAAGAAGAAATCAGAATTATAAACCTGGACGCCCTGACTTATTGTGCAAGGTCTGCAAATGTAAGCTGCTATGAAGGAAGCAGTGCTTACCGCTTTGTAAAAGGTGATATCTGCGAGGAAGCTCTGCTGGAGGAACTATTTGCAAAGAATGACATTGACTATGTAGTACACTTTGCAGCTCATTCCCATGTGGACAGGAGCATCCGTTCCCCAAAGGAATTTGCCAGGGTAAATGTCTGCGGCACCTTAAGCCTTTTGGATGCTGCCAAAAATGCCTGGGAAAGGGATTTTAGCGGCAAACGTTTTCTCTATATTTCAACGGATGAAGTATACGGTGAACTGAAAGGGCCTGGCAAATTTACGGAAAATACGCCTGTGCAGCCCAGAAACCCCTACTCCGCCAGCAAGGCCGGAGGTGACCATATGGCAAGAGCCTATTATGAGACCTATGGGCTTCCTGTCCTGGTAACAAGATGCTCCAACAATTACGGCCCCTATCAATATCAGGAAAAATTTATTCCAAACTGCATCTTATGCTGTCAAAAGGGCCAGCCAATACCTGTCTACGGAGATGGACTGAATATTAGGAACTGGCTGTATGTCTCAGACCACCTGTCGGCCATTGACAAAGTGTTAAAAGAAGGCCGAATTGGAGAGGTTTATAATATCGGTGCCGAAAAGGATTATACTAACCTTGAGATAATTAATAGCATAACTTCTATTTTAAAGAATGAGTACCAGATGAGCATTCCTTCCATTGAATTTATAGAAGACCGGAAAGGCCATGACAGAAGGTATTCCATGGATGCTGCAAAGCTTCAGAAGGAACTTGGCTGGAAGCAGGAGGTTTCCTTTGAAGAGGGAATAAGAAGGACGGTGGGATGGTATATGGAGAACAGGGACTTTATGGACAGTCCTGCAATCCCTTCCCATTAAATAATGAAGTAATTACAGGAAGTGAAGGAGGTGATATTCCATGAACGATTCATTTTATACTACCGGAGAATTTTCAAAAAGAGCCAATATATCTGTACGGACAATACGGTATTATGATCAAAAGGGACTGCTCAAGCCTTCCCTAATGAAGGATTCCGGCTACCGCTATTATACTGACAGGGATTTTGCCAGCCTGCAAAGAATCCTTGTACTGAAAAAACTGGGCTTTGCCCTGGAGGAAATCAAGGAGATTACCATTAATTCCTCGGATGCTTCCTTTGTAAAAGAATCCTTACAGCTGCAGCAAAAGCTCATTGGTGAGAAAATCGCTGAATTAAGGCAAATGGAACAGATGTTAAACGAAACTTCCGCCCTGCTTTCCCAATCGGAAGAGCCTGACTGGAGCCAAATTGTGGGTCTGATACACCTTTTAAATATGGAGGAGACTCTTCTGAGCCAGTACAAGACCTCCAAGAATCTTAAGGTACGCATCGATCTGCACAGGAAATACGCCCAAAATCCCTTAGGCTGGTATCCTTGGATATGCAGCAAACTCCCTATTCGTGAGAATCAGAATATCCTGGAGGTCGGGTGCGGAAACGGAGAGCTTTGGCGGGAAATGAAGGATTCCCTTCCAAAGGGAGCCTCTCTTTTGCTCTCCGATATTTCCTCCGGTATGCTAAGAAGTGCCGCTGCCAGATTAAAGGGGATATCGCCTTCCTTTTCCTTTGAACAGTTTGATATGCAGAATATTCCCTATGAGGATAATTCCTTTGACCTTGTCATCGCCAATCATGTCCTGTTCTATGCCAGAGACAGAAAAAAAGCCCTTGGCGAGCTTTACCGTGTCTTAAAAAAGGGCGGCTGCCTATGCCTTAGCACCTATGGCAGGAAGCATATGAAGGAAATTGAAGAACTGGCAAAGGAATATGACGAGCAAATTGCCCTTTCGGAGGTTAAGCTTTATGACATTTTCGGTCTTGATGAAGGGGCTGAGGAACTAAAGGCCTTCTTTCAGACCGTTGAGAAATACCTTTACGAAGACAGCTTGCTGGTGACCGATATAAGGCCCCTGGCCGATTATATCTATTCCTGCCATGGAAATCAAATGAGTATCTTAAAGGATAGGGAGCAGGATTTCGAGAAATTTCTTACAAGAAAGCTCGGTAAAAAAGGCCTCTCTGTTACAAAGGATGCCGGAATTTTTTGCTGTATAAAATAATGTATGATATCCGCCCCAATTTCATATGCTATTGACAGTAATATCTTTTTCATATATTATAAATACATATTTGAATAATATGAAATAGAACACTATTGTCAGAAAACAAAGCACTTATGAATATTATTTCTAAACAAAAGACCCTTTTGTTTACCATATATCAAATCTGTCTGACAACAGATTGGAGGATACCATGAGATTATCAGCAAAAAGTCGTTATGCACTTGCGGCAACCATACACATGGCGCAGCTTAACAATAAAAATGACTATATTACCCTAATCAGTATTTCTGAAAAACTGAATATTTCAAAAATCTACCTGGAGCAGGTTTTTTCCTTATTAAAGCGCGGTGGAATTGTTACTTCTATCAAAGGCTCACAGGGCGGATACCAGTTAAGCGGGGAACCTCAGCACATTACCGTATACGATATCCTGTCCGCTGTGGAAACCTCTTTATTTGAAACCACGGAGGAGACTATAAAAGATACGGCTCCTGAAATGGAAGAAGCTATGAAGGCTTCCATTTATGATTCCCTAGATTCAGTAATCAGGGAAACCCTTCAAAAGGTCACTCTTTATGACCTTGTATCCGAATCAGAAAAATATAAATCCGAGCAGGGGTTAATGTTTTTTATTTAAGCCTAAATCCCGTCTGGTTCAGTATCCTTCAGCTTATTTCAGTCTGGTTCAGTATCCTTCAGCTTGATTCCGAATGATACTGAATCAGTCTTTTTACCGCCTCATCGATGTAATGGGTGATTACAAAAGCGGTAACTCCTTTTTTGCTAAGGGCATATTCAGCTCCCGGGCCAATCTGGCTTACCAATACGTATTTGCAGTCGGACAACAGCTCTGCATTCCGTGCCAGTAAGTCCTCCTCATGGCTGCCTCCCTGACAGGCCGGGGCGGTTTCCCTTGTCTCTATGTAATGGTATTCCCCGGAATCCTCCACATGAATAATATAAAACTTCTTTGTTCTCCCAAAATGCTGGTTGATTACCTTGCCATCCGTACTGGCAACTGCTATTTTATAGGACATATTCACCCTCCTGAATCATCTGGCCGCATTGCAGTATCATCCATGGGAGAAGGTATCCTTATGGGCAATCCTGTTCAGATATATCTGATCGCCAAAATCCTTTTCTCCCGGTATACCAATGGCATCTGCCCGGCATCTTTGACAGTGGCGGAAAACATCAATATATTGGGCGGCTTTTCCTCTGGCTGTTTCAATCTGCATACAGTTGGGAGCTTCACATTCCGACAGCTCATATTGTGGAATCAGTGGTATCAGATTATAAATAGAGGCACCTGCTTCACTTACGGTTCTTGCTATCTCTTCAATGTGCCCGTCGTTGATACCCGGTACAAGTACCGTATTTACCTTAATTGTAATTCCCGCTTCCGAAACCTTCCGTATCCCTGCCAGCTGGTTCCTGATAAGAATCCCTGCTGCCTCTTCCCCCTCATACCGCTTGCCGTGATACACAATGGAGGAATTCAATTCAGCCTCGATGGCAGGGTCCACCGCATTGACCGTTACCGTTAAAGAATCGATTCCAACCTCAAGGATTTCCTCTGCCCTTTCCGAAAGCAGCAGGCCATTGGTGCTCATACACTTGAGGATATCCGGAAAAGCCTCCTTTATAAGTCGAAAGGTATTAAGGGCATAGTCCGTTGCCAGGGTATCTCCCGGACCTGCGATACCAACTACCGTAATCTCAGGACATAGCTCCAAAGACTTTCTTACAATTTCCAAGGCCTCCTCAGCCTGAATGACCACGGAGGTAACGCCGGGCCTTTGCTCATAATCGTTGATTTTTCTGTCACAGAATTTACATTCTATATTACACCCCGGGCTCACCGGTAAATGGATTCTGCCCTTATTCGCCCTGTGCCCTGCAAAGCATGGATGAGAATTCTTTAGCGCTTCGTAATTATTCCTGTTATCTTCCATCTTGACTCCATTTCTGCTCACGCTTTTCTGCCTGTAACTTTAAGCGAATGAATATTCCTGTTAACGGATGCAATTATTATATTAAGTTTCATTTTCTCCCTTATAAATTGCTTGCCTGCTCTGTCCGTATGGTTCCGGTTTCCATGGCTAAAAGGTAATCTCCCCATTTGGCTGCCCACTCTCTTAACTCACCGATTTCAAGAGGAGCAGGGACCTTTGATTCCGTATGGTTTGCTATCTTTCTGGCAAGCGAACGGTACACATCTGCCTGTGCCGTATTGGGTGCGGCTTCAATGGTGGTCTTTCCCTGCAATTCGCTCTGGGTTACGGTTACGGAGCGGGGAACATATTCAATTACCTGGGTATTGGTCTTTGCAACGAAATCATCGATTATTTCTTTGGAGTAGGGTGCATTGATGGAATTGGCAATGACACCGCCAAGTAAGGCTCCGCCTGATCTTGAGTACTTATGTATTCCTTTGAAAAGGTTATTGGAAGCATATATGGACATGAAATCCGCAGAGGATACGGTAAATACATGTTCCGCTATCCCTTCTCTGATTGGTACGGCGAAACCGCCGCATACAACGTCTCCGAGAACATCATAAATGACATAATCCAAATCCAGTTCTTCGAAAACCTTCTGCTGCTTAAATAATTCCACCGCAGTAATAATACCTCTTCCGGCGCATCCGACACCGGGTGCGGGGCCTCCGGCCTCCACACAGTAAATACCGTGAAAGCCTTCGAATATGACCTCACTGGCTTTTACCGTACTCTTTTCTCTCAGCGTATCCAGTACGGTGGGTATATATTTTCCATTGCGCAAGGTATTCGTGGAATCACTTTTCGGGTCGCAGCCAAACTGCATTACCTTATAACCCATCTCAGATAAAGCGGCAGACAGATTTGATGTCGTTGTTGATTTGCCGATGCCTCCTTTACCATAGATTGCAATTTGTGTTGTTTTTTTCGCCATAATCCTTTTCCCCTTCTATTCATTTTCGATGACTGCCTCTGATTGTTATATTAACATACTATTCATATATGTTTAATATTATTAATTTTTTTCATATAATATACTATCCGGTTTTAAATGTCAACTACTTAGAATAAATTTGACGAAAAAAAGGGCTGTCGCAAAAAGAACAATCAATACCGGATATTGTATACATAAACGAATTTATGCAAGATATCCGGTCTGAACTATCTATTTTGCAACAGTCCCTTCTCCAATCTTACAGCACATTTTATAGCCTGAGAGAACGTAAATTCAATGCTAAGCCGAATATACAACCAAATAACCGGCTTAACCTAATTACAATCCATCCATTCCTCCATACAGAAATCAAGCTCTGCTGATAATTCCTCCTGCCTGCGGTAAAGCTTATTAAGCTCCTCAAGCAGGATATGAGGAGAATTCATACTTTCTCCTATGCTGCTGATTTCTTTTTCCAGGTTTTCAATCCGGGTTTCAAGATTTTTCTTTCTTTCTGCCGTATCTTCCTTCTTTTCCTCTTTTTTTCTGCCGCATCCCCCATGGGGTTTTACTTTTATGCTGTCTTTCTTAGCGGGAGTATCAGCAGGCTTATTTTCAGCCTGCCTGTTAAGCTTCTCTTTTATCTCCTTATAGTCATCGTAATTTCCGGCATAGCTTATAAGCTTTCCTCTTTCCAGTGAAAGTACCCTGCCGGCAGCTTTATTGATAAAGTACCTGTCATGGGAAATAAAAAATACGGTTCCTTTAAAGGCTTCCAGCGTATTCTCGATATTTTCAATGGAGGAGGTATCCAGGTGGTTGGTAGGTTCATCCAATATCAGCAGATTTGCCTCATGAAAAATTAGTCTGGCAAGCATCAGGCGTACTCTCTCTCCTCCGGACAGGTGCTTTACCTTCTTATACACCGTACTGCCAAAGAACAGGAACTTTGAAAGATATTCTCTGGCCGCTCCTTCCAGAATTGAAATATCTTCTCTAAAGCATTCGACCACTGTCAGTTCTTCATTAGAAAACACAAGCTGCTGGGGAAGATACGCTGCCTTTACACTGCTGCCGAGCTCTATGATGCCATCATCCGGCACTTCTTCTCCCAAAAGCATCTTAAGAAAGGTTGTTTTGCCGCTGCCATTCTGCCCAATCAGGGCAACTCTTTCCCCATAATAGACCTGTACTTCCCCATCTTCAAAGAGAACTTTCCCGCCATAGGCTTTTTTCAGGCCCTCTGCTTTGATTACGATATTTCCCGACCTGCCCGTCTCTATAAAGTTCAGTTTCATATCTTTTTTCTTAGTAACGGGCCTTTCTATCCGCTCTATTTTATCAAGCCTGTTCTGGATGCTGGCAGCCCTTTTATAGAATTTATTATTACCGCCCTTAGAGGCCCATTCCCTTAACTGCTTTACGGAGGTTTCCATTTCACCGATTTTCTTCTGCTGTTCCCTGAAGGTCTCCTGCCATAAACGGATTTTTTCTTCTTTCAGGCGGAGATATTCCGTGTAATTCCCCTGATAAGTGTCACTTTCCTTCTCTTCAAATTCAATGATTTTTGTTACGGTATGATCCAGAAAATATCTGTCATGGGATACAATAATTACGGTTCCCTTATAATTTCTTACATACTCCTCCAACCATTCTACGGATTCCATGTCCAGGTGGTTGGTGGGCTCATCCAGTAGCAGGATATCCGGGCTGTCCATCAGAAGCTTTCCAAGGGCTGCCGTGGTCTTCTCACCGCCGCTTAATATGCTAAAATCCTTATTTAAGAATTCTTCGCTGAATTTAAGGCCCTTGCATATCCGGTTCAGCTTCTCCGTCACCTCATAACCGCCCTTGCTTTCATACACTTTAAGACAGTTATCATATCTCTTCAGTATCCGCTCCAGCTCTGCCTCCTTTGCATGCTGCATGTCTTTTTCCAGGCTTCTTAGCTCAGCTTCCAGGGCATACACTTCCTCAAAGGCAAGATTCAGCACATCTATTACCTTAATCCCTGCTTCATAATCCGGTATCTGGTTAAGATAGGCACAGGTTACCTCCTTCGGCAGTATAACCCATCCTTCATCATATCCCGGAGGTACCGGAGCATAGGGATAGCCGGCACAGTGATTCAAGGTCAGGATGCCGGCAATCAATTTCAGTACCGTAGTCTTACCGCTTCCGTTTTCTCCGACTATTCCAGCCTTTTCACCTTCATTTACCATAAAGGTTATATTATTTAATACCAAAGTGGTATCCATATATTTCTTTACACCATTAACAAATAAATCCTTCATAAATTCCTCCAATTCCCTGCCCTTACAGCCCCAGGCTCACACCTTCTCCGGCTGCAGGGGCAGGCTCTTTTGATATTCAGGCAATTGACCTGCTTTGCTTTATGCTTTTAATTGGAATTCCATTGATAAAGGATAGTCTTAGATGAATTTTGCGGACAAAAAAACTGCAGAAAGAATACTCTTTCTACAGTGCTGTATTTCCTATTGTTCAGATGACAGAGCCTAATGCTTCTCAAGCTCTTTGGCTGATGCTTTCCAAGCTCATTTCCTGATGCTTTTCAGGTTCTTTTCCCGGCTCTTCAGCTTTAAGGCTAAAACAATCTTTCTTTGTGTAATATCAGCAAAGTATACCCTTCCAAATATTTCCTTTATAATGATTCCATTATAAATAGCCTATTTAATTGATTCATGGCTGCATTTTTTGGGTATCATACCTTACTGCTCCTTCCGTTCTGTAATAACTTTCTATCTGTATTTTATCAGGTTCTTTTTCACTTTCCTACCTCAAGAATTTTTTTAAAAATTCCTGACCCAATGAAAGTACAGATAGCTATATAATCACAAAACAGAAATTGCTCTTATCAGATGCTGCTGTATTTACTTACAAGTTCTTCCAGCAGTCCAAGACAGTATTTTTGCACTCCTTCGCCCTCTGCCTGCTCTTCAAAGGCTCTTACTCTTTCATCAACAGATGCAAGTATTTCCGGGCTCAGGCTTTTCTCTGCATAAGGATAGACTACTTCGTTTTCTTTACCGATATGTCTTTTTAGCAGATTGGCATAACCGGAAGCGCCTGCAATAATACCAAGCTTATGAATGGTTTTGGGCTCCTCCCTGTAAAGCTTCGTGGCTTCCTCCAAATCGGATATATGCAGACGTCCCAGGTCATGTTCCACCAGCATTCCATGCTGAATCAGGTTGGTCCCTATTTTGCCCAGGTGCTGGGTCATTTCCGCAAATAAAACCTGCTCTTCCTTGCCATGATGATGCTTGTCCGCATAGTTTCTGGCAAAGTATATCATCTTTTCGAAATCTTCCGTATTGACTTCTCCGCCTTCTATCATACGGCAGCAGGCATTTTCCACCGCACCGATAAATTTAAGGATATTATCATGTTCCATCACCATTAATTCTACGCTGTACATAAGCATACCTCCCTGACCTGTTTTTCAGTTTATCCTTCAGCACTTTATTGATATTGACTTATTGTTATGATGCCAGGCTGCCGACGGTCCCCGCCCTTATTGCATTACAAGCTCATAAATATTGCCTTCCTCTGCATGGAAGGAAAGCCTGGTGGAGCTTAACATTCCTTCTATTATTGCCCTTCTGAGCTCATAATAAACCTCTGAGGTCTCTCCCAGCTGCTCCCAGTAACTGCTGTGAACACAGGCAGTCTGCTGCCATCTGGTAATAAGCTCGCTCTGCTCCAGTACTTCATTTACTCTGTCACAGGGCATGCCGTCAATCAGGCTGTCGCAGATAGCCTGAAAGGCTTCCTCTGTGTCCGCATTTTCCGGTACGCCATGCTTTTTTCCAAATTCAAAGGCTATCCGGATAAGCTCTTTCTTTCGTTCCGGCTCTGCTTTCAGCAGCTCGGTAACTGCCAGGCTTAATCTTCCTTCTGTAACGGAGATTCTGCTCTGAAGCCATCCATGTATATTTGCACCATCTATAATATCCTCCAGAGGCTTGTTTTCAATGGTCCCACATGCTTCTGAAAGCTTTTCTTCTAATTTACTGTCCCAGTTGTTTTCACTGGAAGCTTTTATCATATCCTGTATTAATTCTTCCTGTAATGTAATCTTATGAAATACCCAGTAATGAATGGGTCCTAAAAATGCACTCATATGGTTCTCCTTTAGCATGGATTACCGGAACTGCTGCAATATTTATCGGATGAGAAAGCAGCAGTTCCGGAATTACCATGACATTTTGGCTGGTAATAACTCTATATTAAAAGGGGGAGGGTATAGGAAATTGTTACTTTGTCAACTGGCTGTTTAACTTAGCCAGAACCTCATTTACATCTATGCCGTGAACTGCACAGGCATCCTCTAAGGATTCCATCTGGGAGGAAGGGCAGCCTAAGCAGTGCATGCCAATCTCTAACAGGGCAGGAGCAAGGTCCTCGTCAATACGGAGAATGTCACCAATCAGCATATCCTTTGTGATGATACCTTCTTCCGCAGCAGCGGCAGCCTCATCTTCCTTGCCAAAGAAAAGCTCCATGTCGTCTTCCACTGTTCCGATTCCTGCAATGCCAAAGTTCTCTACTAAAACCTTTGCTACATTGGGTGAAAGGAAAGCAGGAAGTGTGGGTCCTAAATGGATGTTCTTTACACCCAGGTATAACAGGGCTAATAATACGATAACAGCCTTCTGCTCATACCATGCAATGTTGTAGATGATGGGCAGGTCATTAATATCCTCTAAGCCAAATACTTCCTTCAGCTTTAATGCAATAACCGCAAGGGAATAGGAGTCGTTGCACTGTCCTGCATCCAGTACTCTCGGAATTCCGCCGATGTCACCCAGTTCAAGCTTGTTGTATTTATACTTTGCACAGCCTGCTGTTAAGATTACGGCATCCTTAGGAAGTGCCTTTGCAAAGTCTGTGTAATAGTTTCTGGATTTTGCTCTTCCGTCACAGCCTGCCATTACGACAAATTTCTTAATAGCTCCTGATTTCACAGCACCGACTACCGTATCGGCAAGGGCTAATACCTGATTGTGGGCAAAGCCTCCGACGATTTCACCGGTCTCAATTTCTGTGGGCGCAGCACATTTCTTAGCATGCTCAATAATTTCAGAAAAATCCTTCTCTTCTCCGATTTCACCGGGGATGTGCCTGCAGCCGGGGAAGCCTGCAGCTCCAGTGGTATAAAGTCTGTCTTTATAGCTGTCCTTAGGCGGAACGATACAGTTGGTGGTCATTAAGATAGGTCCGTTGAAGCTTTCAAATTCTTCCTTCTGCTTCCACCATGCATTACCGTAGTTGCCTACGAAATGGGAGTATTTCTTAAAAGCAGGGTAATAATGGGCAGGCAGCATTTCCGAATGGGTATATACATCTACGCCGGTTCCCTCTGTCTGCTTAAGAAGCATTTCCATATCACGTAAATCATGTCCAGAAATAAGGATTCCGGGACGGTTTCCTACGCCGATATTAACCTTTGTAATTTCCGGATTGCCATAGGCTGTGGTATTGGCCTTGTCAAGAAGGGCCATTCCGTTTACGCCGTATTTACCGGTTTCCAGAGTAAGTGCAACAAGCTCATCTGCACCAAGACTGTCATCCAGGGTCTTTGCCAGTGCTTTCTGTAAGAAAGCATCCACTTCCTCATCATCGTTCAGAAGTGCATTGGCATGCTTGCCATAAGCGGAAAGTCCTTTTAATCCATAAGTGATAAGTTCTCTAAGAGATCTGATATCTTCATTTTCGGTAGAAAGAACGCCTACTGTAGCTGCCTTTGCAGCAAATTCCTTTCTGTCTGCTTCCCAAAGGGCTGCTTCGTTCAGATTATTTTTATTGCCTAACTGTCCTGCCAGTTCCTTCTTGGCCTCTATTGTTGTAATAATACGGGAAACAACCGCTTCCTCGTCAAAATTTGCATTGGTTATGGTGGTAAACAGGTTCAAGGTTATCAGGTGGTTGATTTCAGGGCTGACTTTCTTTCCTTCTTCACGAAGCCTTGTAGTGATTTCAGAAATCCCCTTGGTCACATAAACCAATAAATCCTGCATGGCAGCTACTTCCGGACTCTTGCCGCATACCCCTGATTGCGTACATCCGCTGCAGCCTGCTGTTTCCTGACATTGATAACAGAACATCTTGTTCTCCATTCTAATATCCTCCTGTGATTTTAATTGCGCCTGTCATTATTTGGTACCGCGCCTTGATGTTTATATCTTATCAGCTGGAAATAAAAAAGTCCGTAACATATGTTACAGACCGAAAATTTTTTTGAAATTTTTTAATTTTTTTTATACGGAGCAGCTTTCGCTTTCCTGTATGAGCTTTATGCCAAAGTTATTTTTTCCGTTATTCTTTACCTGATATAATACGCCGTCTGCGATATCAAAAAGGTCCTCCAGCCTGTCCGTTTCTTTGGGAATGCAGCAGCATATTCCCAAGGATATGGTAAGCTCGCCGTTAATGGGGGCTGCTTTATTGGGTATATGGCTTTTCGCAATGCTTTTGATAATTTTCCTGGCAACCTTATCTGCCACCTCATAATTTCCGTTTGGTATAATCAATACAAACTCATCACCGCCATAGCGGTAAATATCTCCGTAGCCATCCAGGCAGTTGTCCAGAATATTTCCTACCTGCTTTAAGGCGGTATCCCCTCTCAGGTGGCCGCAGGTATCATTTAATTCCTTGAAATGATCCAGGTCCAATATCCCTACTACCAGCATTGTTCCTGTTTTATAAGCCAGTTCCACCTTTTTAGGCCCATGCATCTGCATGGCATAACGGTTCTTGAGTCCTGTTACATCATCACTCTCCAGCCTGAGCTTTGCCGCTTTTACATCATCCTCTGCCTGCTGCAGCTCCAGCTTGGCATTTAATGCCATGATTTTATCCTGATTGATATATTTCTTTAAAGCCATATAAAGCTGTGTATGGCGGATGCACATTCTTTTATGCTCTTCCATCATGCCTCTGGTGGAATAATAATCCAGCCAGAATTCAACGGCCTGCAGCATTACAGTCGGTGATTTTACTTCTCTGGAAAGCTGGTCAAACTCCTCAATTGTCTCTCTCCATAAATCAAATTCCCCAATTGCTTTCAAAATATCGATAAAGCTTATGATATCCTGCATATAGTCATTTAGCGGTGCAAGCTTCAGCCTGACGTATTCCATCATAGTATGAAGGTTTTCCCTTACATACCCTTCCTCGTCTTTTGCAAGATAAATCTTTGAGAGGCCGCACATAATAGTAAAGCTGTAGGTATTGTCACCGGTACTTTCCACTAATTCCATTGCTGCTTTCAGGTTCTCTTCCGCTTCTTCCAATCTGCCGAACCTCAAATAGGCAACACCCAGATTCAGCTTATTGACAATCAGCCATTTTTCATACAAATCAGAGAGGTCATTTCCGTTTTCCGTTAAATCCGCCAGGCCCTTTAAAAAGAAGTCAATGGCCTTGGCAGTATCACCAAGCTCCAAATATCTGGTACCGATATTGCAATAGAAAAGGTGGGCCAAGCCCTTTACCTGGTGTTTGCGGCAATATTCCAAGCCGGCAAGATAACAGTCCACCGCCATTGTCTCATTATCCATGGCAGCGTAAATAACCCCCTGGAGATTCTGGCATCTGGCACTTTTAAAATACTCACCTAATTCCTCATAACCGCATAATGCTTCCATACAGCTTTTGATGGCCTCATCCAAATGGTGTGACTCCAGCTCCTCCAGGCTTCTGTAAAATATCCTGTCAACCTCTCCTATTGTACCTATCATAGTGACCTCTTTCTAAGAATTCAACATACATGAATCACAGGCTTATTCTTTACCCAATTACATCATTAAATAATTATAAGTATTCTTCTAGAAACTTACAACACTTTTTTGATAATTCTGTAATTTATTGGCTTATAGGGCAATATATAAAGTATTCTCAGCTAATTAATACTAATAAAAAAGAGCTTCAGCCTATGGTTATTAGCCATAAAGCGAAAGCTCCCTTGCCCGCCTTATCTATTTATTTATCATTTTTTACAGACTGATACTGAAAGGCTTTGCTCTTTCCAAGGACTGACTTTTTGCCTGCAAGCTGTTCAACCAATATCTGTTTACCCTCCAGATTACTATCGGGTATCCTTAATGCGGTATCACTAAGAAATTCTGTCTTACAGCGCTTTCCGCCCGCAATTACCATGCTGCATTCCGTAAAACCGCTTCCGGTAATAAGAAGGCTGTCTCCCTCCTTTGTAACCTTCTGGATTTCCGGCTGGTAAATGCCCATTGCCATATCCTTTTTCCCGTTGGGGTCCTTCTTATCAAATACGTACTTTTTGCCGTACAGCATATCATATTGCAAGAGTTTTAGTTCTTCTTTGTAATTTTCATCCTCAAAACACCTTTGATGGAACTTTGTCAGTATTCCGTCCTCCATCCCAAACCGGTTGAACACATAGGCACTTAGCTGGTATGCCGGGAGGTCGTACCTGGTCTTTTCCATGGGGAAATTACTCCAGATAACATACTCGGTGGAATGTCTGTCATTTGTTATATCCTTCTGCTCTAAGGATAACGGCGGCAGATGGTCTCCATAGAATACCACTACCGTAGGCTCCTTGTATTTTGACAGGCTTTCCGTCAGGGCACCTACAAACTGGTCCGTTTCCTTCAACTGGTTCACATAGTACTCCATACTGCTGACGTAATCCGAAAGTGATTTATACAGCTCATCAGGGTACTGGATATTCTGGGATGCCGGGCTTACCTTAATTCCCCTCCCGTCCTCGCTGCCGGCGGGATAAATCCCATGGGACTGTACGGTAATGGTATAAATATAATCTCTTTCCGCATCTGAATTTAATGCCTTCAGAATCTCACCTGTCAAAACGTTATCCTTTGCCCAGCCGATTTTATTATAGGACAGGCCGTTCATATATTCGCAGGAATCAAAATAATCAAACCCCAGCCTTGGAAATACGTCGTTCCGGTTATAAAAGGTTGCCGTATTGTTATGGATTACATAGCTGTGGTATCCGTCCCTGCCAAGATTGAAAGGAACGCTTTCACAGGTTTTTGAACGTAAGACCGTTCTGTAGGGATATTCTCCCGTTCCAAAGAACTGCATGCTCATTCCTGTTATTATCTCAAATTCCGTATTCACTGTTCCGGCTCCGTAAACAGGTACCTTTAAAAAACCAGAGGGGCAATTCTCTTTTAGTCTGGTAAAATTCGGAATTGGATTTTCCGAAAAGGTATAATTTTTAAAGTAATTCACATCAAAAAAAGATTCAAGCTGGACCATTATAATATTGGGCTTTTCCACCTCAGCCTTCTTTCCTGTGTAAAGCTTATCCGGCTCCCCTTCGACATGCTTTAGGACCTCTTCCATTCTCTTTGCAGAATAATCCTTCGGCTTATCGATTCCCCTCTCAAAAATACTGTTGGAAAAACAATAGGCAAAGCCGTATTCCAAATAGGCATCCCGCAGATTGTCAAAGTTCTTTTGCAGTATATTGTCCCTGGTCGCCGCAAAGAACAGGAAGGCAAATAGAAATGAGGAAAATGCCAAAAGGGAAAGAGGTGCAATAATCAGCCGCTTTGATACCTTAAGCCTTCTCCACAGTAAAATCAGGAAGGCAATGACCGCCAGCACTAAGATTCCTATAAAAATAAGACCGATTGTATTCATATACATAGGCAGGGACCTGATTACTTCCTTCACCTGGTAAAAATCCATAGCCGAGACAGGGGTCAGCCTAAAGCACTGAACCACCCGGTTCACAATGCCTAATATCAGCCAGGCTCCCGTAATTAACAAATAGAAGAACCTTCTTCTTGCTGTTAATAAAGTAACCGATAATGTTATCAGTATAACGGAAAAATTCAGAAAGAATAACAGCGGCTCCTGCCACAAAAATAAAAGTGCCTGATAAAGTGATTTACGGCTTAAGCTCTCAATCACTGCCGTCAGCAATAATGCGGTTAATACCGTTCCTGCCACAGGATATATAATATTTTGATAAATCTTTTTGTCAGCTTGACCAATGTTCTTCATAGTGCCTTTTCCCTGTTCTATATTTCTGTCATAGTTTTAAGAGCTTATCTGCCGATTCGCTAATAAAACTGTCTAGCAAATTATACTTCTTATGAACATTTTGTCAAGTCTTTCACATAGAAAAAGTTGGTATTTTTCAACTTATCCAGCCATTGTCCTTCCAATGGGCGGTCTCAATCTCATTCCAGGCCATGTTCTTATGCATCAGAGCCATCATTTTAAATAATGCCCTGGTCTTAAAACCGGGCTTTACCCTCCCATAGCTGCGATTAATTTTATTTGCCAGCTTCCTGATTTTTTTCTTAAGCTTTCCCATGGGCTTTTCTGAAACTTCTTCCCAATCGGCAGCGTTTAGTGCAAAAGCAAGGCGAAAGGTCCTGCCGACGGACCACCAGGACATCTGGCTGCAGATTGCTTTTGCCGTTTTTCCTGCTCCCATGCCCGCTGCCGTGGCAATACCCACACCAATCTTTTTTCTCATATCAAAGGGGCGGTGGCTCATCCACCGGTAGCCCAAATGGTCACAGAAATTCTTCAGCTGGCCGGACATCCCCATGCAGTAATTGGGGGAATCCATTATGATGACATCGGCCTCCTCCATTGCTTTTATAATCGACAGCATACCATTCCTATGGGGGCATAGGTTTTCGTCTTTGTAAATACACTGGGCACAGCCTACACAAAGCCCAATGCCATTAACATAGAATTCCGATATATCCTCCTTTTTACACTCCAGCTGCTCTAACAGCATATGCGTAAGCCGGTAGGTATTACCCTTATGAGTCTGACCATGTATTACACTAATTTTCATAATCCGTACACCTCCATAAACTGCTCTGTAAGTCCTTCCACTTTACGTAATGCTTCCTCCATGGTTACCATTCCATAATCGTACTCCTGAAGAATCAGAAACACCGGTGAATAAAACTGATAGGCCATAGCCGCCGCTTTCTCCGAAAGCTCTCCCTCTGCGGTTTTCCTGCCTGCTTTGGATGCTGCAAGGAGCTTATGAAAGATAAAGGTATTCAGCCTTATGGGCTCTGTTATGAAGCTTCCGGTATATAAGCTGCCAATCTTGGCATTACCGGGGGCACTGATCATAAATAGCTTTCTGCATTTTGAGATGTATTCATCCATGGCAAAGGTCTGGAATGTCGCCTTCATCATTCCAATCAGCATCTCCTTTGACAGCTCTGCAAATGCGCCGGGATCTCCGGAGGGCGGCGCAAATATTGATTCTGTCTTTTCCATGTAATGTACCACTATGGTCTCAAAGATATCCTCCTTGCTCTTATAGTGCTTATAAATTGAGCTTTCCTTTATGCCCACGGCTCTTGCAATATCCCTGATGGATACACCGGAATATCCTTTTATACAAAGCAGGTTAAGAGCTTCTGCTTCAATGCTTTCTTTTGTGGTCATATTTTCCTCCAATAGTCTGGGACTTCAGTGATTATAGTATAGCTAACAAACGTTAGCTGGTCAATACTAAAATTATGGGGGATTTGAGATTTGTAGGATAAACGGTTAGGTTTTCAAAGGGGGACGGCAGTTTGTACCAAATAGAGGGATGAATGCTTCGATTACAATGTATAAGAAGTCCTAATTTCTCTGAAGCTTTTGTGCTGGACATATCCTCAAACAGATAACTCGAGGGCTCAGACAATCTGTTTGAGGATATAGCACAAAAGCTTCAGAGAAAAGGACTTCTAATACATTTCCATAGGCGCATTCATCCCTCTATTTGGTGCAAACTGCCTGTTTTAGATTGAAACTGGGCATTTGACGGGCGGTCTTATAGGTGAAGAGCTGAATGAAGCTTCAAAACCGTATGAAGAACTTAGGCGGCAGGCTTAAAAGCTTTTAGTGGCTAATAGCGTTATAATGATACTCTGCTCCGTTTGAAGAAGGATTTGTTACCGCGGCGGTTCATATTATTTTATGTTTTCCGTTGGTGTCAGCGGGCTATTTTTTATGATTTTCTCTACTTCTTCATATCCGGCAGGAAAGGCAAAATTATAGCGGGCAGGCAGAGCGAAGACATATTTGGAATTGCTTCCAAGCTTGCTTGGTCCTACGGGAGCTGCACTTACGGCAAGCTCTTCCTTTTCTATCAGCTTCCACTGTTTCTTTGTAAATATCATAATGGGGATATCCTGATAAGGATTTTTCTTTGTCCATTTGGGATTGCGCAGTAGAAGTACCGCTCCCTTCTGTGTTACTTTGCCTGATTGTTTTCCGCTAAGGGGTTTTCCCTCCCAGGTATCTTTTATAATGGTATAGCCCTTCCAATCGGAGGGTAGGGTGAAATTGAATCCATAGTCCTTATTACTGTATGTCAGGGTGCTTTTAGCGGAAGCTCCTGTGTTTTTGGGAGCTACCGGCTTGGGTGTTTTTGTACTGTTAGTATTGTCGGATTTTTTATTTGGTGTGGTGGTTTCGGATTTCGAGCTTTTTGCTGTGGCAGCGGCCTTTGCTTTTGGGCTTTTAGCTGTATTTTCGGAGGCACTTGCCTGGATTGTGTTTCCGGATGTTACATTTTCAGTTGCACTACTTCCATTTCCAACCTGGACAGCTGCATTTTTACCGCTGCTTTTTTCGGAAGCACTGACGGCTTTTGTATACTGCTTCGTATCTCCCTGGCTGCCGGCTGCACTCTTTGAATTGCTGCTTACAGAACTGCCGGTATTCTGTCCGTCAGCAGCTAAGACGGTATTTTCCCCACCGTCCATGGTATAGGCGCCCAGCCAAAAGGCCGCAATGCATAAGGCTGCTGTTACAATTGCAGATAATATTTTTATTTTCTTTGATTTTCGCTTAGACATCATTATTGATTTAATCCTTTCTTTCATACTCTTTTTATCCTCAGACAGGGTCAAAGAAAGCATCGGAGAATTTTTCTTTCTGTTTTCTGATATGGCATTTAAAAGTACATGTCCATATAGAAGCTTCTCTTCCTTGCTAAGGTCCCTTGCTACCGCCTCATCACAGGATATTTCACACTGTTTGCTGATCTGGCGGTTCATAATTAATATGACCGGGTTGAACCAGTGAATACCGGACACCAGGCCGCAGCACCATTTATACCAGATATCATGGCGTTTATAATGCATCAGCTCATGGCGCAGTACATAGTAAAGGCTGGTATCATCCCAATCTAAAGTAATATCCGTAAGGTAAACAGAGGGTTTTATAAGGCCAAGCAGCATGGGTGATGCAATCTGGCTATTCAGCTTTAGCTGCGGTACTCTGGTAATTCCAAGTTCCAGGGCGGCACTCTTATAAATTTGTACTGTCCGCTTATCAGAAACAGGCTCCGAGCTGTTCTTCATGAATGCCAGAAAACGCAAATACCTTATCAGCCTTAAAATGAACAGAATTGCCATCCCTGCCAGCCACAAGTAAGCGCCGATTTGAAATCCGTCCAAAGCTTCCTTATACCCTTTGGGACTTACAGCGTGCAAAACTGTATTGTCCGTGGAATTCTCCGCAGAATTTTCCGCGGAATTTTCCGCTATACTCTGTATGCTGCTGTCTTCCGTATGTATATTATTTCCTTGTGTATCAGTCCCCACTTCAGAACTGCTTTGAACAGCCGCCGGCTGAAATAAACTGTCTATGATTCCAAATTCCGGTGAATAAGGAAGAACAAGCCTTATCAGCACAATAATCCAGATGTAATACTGCCACGCCTTTGAAAACCTTTCCTTTAATATAGGTTTCAGCAGCAGGATTAACAGGATCAGCAGGGAACCGGACAAGGACATGGATAAGATTTCTTTGAACAAATCACTCATGCTTTTCCCCTTCCAATTTTAATATATCCCTAAGTTCCTCCATATCCGCATCCGTTAAATCATAATTTTCCACCAGGGAAGTCACCAGCCGTGTGGCACTTCCGCCGTAAAGGCGTTCCACAACATTTTTTATCTGCTCGTCACAGTACTCTTTTTCAGATATTGCCGGCTGATAACATAGTACCTTTAACTTGTGGGCTGATACTGCCCCTTTTTCTGTCAGCCTTTTTAAAAGAGTACGAACCGTGGAACGGTCCCAGCCAAATTCCTTTGAGAGCTCCTGATAGATATCTCCTGTAGAAACCGGTGCACCGGTACGCCATAAAATCTTCATTACCTCAAATTCAGCCTGGGAAATACGGCTTGCATTTTGATTCACTTAACCACTCCTTTCATGGGTCACGTTTGTCACCACTTCTTTATGTTACAACTGTCACCACATTTTGTCAAGACATTTAGAACAGTTTTTCACAAGGGGACGGCAATTTGTACAAAGCAGAAAGACTCATGCTTCCATTCCAAGGTATAAGAAGTCCTAATTCTCTGAAGATTTTGCGCTGGACATATTAACAAACAGATAACTCGCTACACTCAAACAATCTGTTTGTTAATATAGCGCAAAATCTTCAGTGAAAAGGACTTCTAATACCTTTCCATAGTCGCATTCGTTCTTTCTGCTTTGTACAAATTACCTGTATACATATTGAAACGAGGCTTTTGTAGCTTGAAATAACATTAACTTATGATACCCGGATTAACAAATAAGAAAGCCATGAAGGGCTGCCCTATGTAATAGCTGCCATTCATGACTTTCTTATGCTGATATTTGAGTGTTACTGCCATTCATGGCTTTGATAACAGGTCCTGCGGCTTTATACGGTCGGTAATATATATATAATCTTTATCCGCGTTTTCCCGTCAGATAGTACACTGCCAGCTGGGTTCTGTGGGATATTCCTTCCTTCTCCAGGATATTGCTGATATAATTTTTTACAGTGCCTTCGGACAGGAACAGCTTTTCTGCGATTTCCTTGTTGGATAAGCCCTCTGAAACGGCCCTTATAATTTCCATTTCCCTGTCCGTATATAACTCCCTGGGAAAGCCTTTTGCTCCCATTATGCTGTTGTCTGCCTGGGTAAGCCTTGTAAGAATACTTTCCTCCATGACTCCGGCACCGTTATGGATGGACTTTATCATTTGCTTTAACTGGTCCGGCGTATGGTTTTTGATCAGGTAACCCTTGGCGCCGTTCTTCATAGCCTCTCTTACCAGGTCATAGTCATCAAAGGTTGTGAGAATCAGTACCTTTGCAAGATTCTCCTTTACAATAATCCCGGTTGCTTCAATTCCGTCCATAACCGGCATCTGAATATCCATAAGGACGACGTCGGTAGGATTTCTTCTGGCTGCTTCCACCGCTTCTCTGCCGTCTGCCGCACAGCCCGTAACCAGAAATTCCTCATCTACGCTTAAAATTATTCTCATGCCATCCCGCACAAAATCACTGTCATCCGCTATAATTACCCGTATCCTGTCAGCCATGTTCCCCTCCTTTTTGAGCGCCTTCTATGGGCAGCAGCATATTAATAACAAAGCCGTTATCCCCTGCAAAGCTGATAAAGCCCTTTGCCTCCCTGACACGCCTTCTCATTCCGTCCAGTCCCATGCCCTCCTTGATCTGCGCACAGCCCCTGCCGTTATCCGATACCGTACAGCGGACCATGCGGTTCATGACAAATATCTCTATGGAAATTTTGGTGCAGAAGGAGTATTTTAAGGCATTGGAGACGGCCTCAAAGCAATTATCCAGAATGATTTCCCAGTACTTTCCGCTGATATCTTCCCCTTCTCCCGTTAAGGAAAAATCTGCTTCTATTCCGTATTTTTTTCTGCAATCCTCACAGAGGCTGTTGAGCTGGATAGAGGCAAGCTGCTTCTTTCCCGGCCGTTCCTGCCGCAAAAGCCCCCGAATCTCATCCATACTGGACCTTAAGCTGTCAATGACCGCCTGCAGCATCTCCCTGCTTCCTTCCCTGTCCTTCTCCATGATTACCTTGACTGCCTCTAACTGGTATACGGAACCGTTTATACTGTGTCCCAGTTTGTCATGAAGTGCCTGGGCCAGCCACGCCCTCTCCTCCAGTACCTTATTCTCAAAATACAGGCGGTTTCTGTCCACTTCCTTCCGGTACTCCGTTTCACTCCTCCTCAGGTCCCTTTTAAGGACCTCTTCCTTTTGGGAGTTCATTTCTGTCTTGACCTGCTCCCTTTTGACAATGATATAATGTTGGAAGTACAGTGCCAGGATAAAGGAAGCTACCACAAAATAGGCTGCTTTCCCATCTGTCAGGAAAATACCGAGGTAGGCTGCCGGATAATAGAAAGGCTTCCATCTGAAAATTATTATGATATCCAAAAGCACCATTGGCAGCAGGTAAATATATGCCTTTTCCAATCCCCAGACCAGAATACAGATTGAAATCACCTCAGCCGTCAAAGGCACAGCTGAATTTCCAACTGCCAAGAGAGCCTTGGCGGTATTACTCTTAAGGTCCTCTCTTTTCTCTTCCTTAAATTCCAGCCAAACTACAGACACAAAAAGGAAGGCTGCCACCAGCAGCGCCTGGTAGGAAATTCCACCTTCCCTATTCCCAGTAAATACTGCCGCATAAACCGTAACAGCCATAACCATAATCAGCTTAATAAATACAAAATAGCGCAATTCCAAATGTTCCTGCATCCTCATTCATTCCTGCCATATTTTAAACCAATGGCACCCGTACTCATTATTATTACAAGGTAAGCTGCCGTAATACAAAGTATCATAAAGTATACGGAAGAGTCTTTTACCATCATGCCTTCCGCGGCTATGACAGTCCACCTCTGAGGCATCAGCCTGGAAGTATTTCTCAACATCCTGCTCGCATCGTCCATGGGAAAATACAAGCCGGCCAGCATGGAGCTTATGCACCAGGTCATAAAAGCCAGATAGCTGGCACTCATAACATTGTTTAAGAGAATTCCCGTAACCAGGCTCATAGTGCAGAATATCATCCCCAAAAGCCCTATTAAAAGCAGATAATTCCATGTACTGATTCCAAAATCCGTTTTTACAAATACTGCAATCCCTATTCCCATTATAACAGTTTGTAAAAAGGCTGTCATCAGAGTTATGATTATTTTTGCCAGCATATACGTAACCTCACCGGTTCCGGTCAGTTTAAGCCTGGTATATACCAGATTGTTTTTCTCTTCCACGGCTGTCTGAGCAATGAAGATGCCGGCGTAAAGGAAGGCAATTGTCACTATGGCCACAGAAAACTTGATAGAATATAATTTTATTTTTTGTGCATCATTTAAATCTGATGCCAGCCCATTATTTAGGAAGGTTACTTCCTTTTTTGGCTGAGCATTTTCCAAAGCCTGCAGCTGCTTTAATAAACTCTCTGTATCCTTACCCTTTTCCGGCTTTTGAAAGGCAGCTGCTGTCTGCTCCAAGGATTGATAGAACAGTTCTTCCCTTTCATCCTGTCCTGTCTTATAAAAGGTAATACTGTCTTCTACCCGGCCTTCCAGAAGTTTTTTATCAAAATCCTGATTTAGGCATAAGAAGCTTAAAGCGGCGTCCTTGTCTATATGAAATTCCATGTTATCTGCTATTTTTTCATCCGGTATATTAGCTGCATCCACATGGTAAATCTGATAGATTCCTTCCTGTGCCAGCTGCTTTAAAAAATACCCGGACAGCTCTGTCATGGATTTGTCATACACCAGTATGGGCATTAGTGTATAATCTCTTTCATAGACTACCTTTTCCTCCATATCCTTCAGCTCAATAATATCCTGGAGCTTTTCCTTTGAGCTGGAGATTCCATCCAGCCTGATGTTTAAAAGCATTACGGAAAACACCGGAACCACAAACAGAAAAAAGAGGAACCCTTTATTTCGAAGCAATAGCTTTAGATTCATTATTAAAAGTGTACGAAGAGCATTCATTGATTTTTCCTCCCCCTTCCGTCTGCCAGAAGCAGTCCTCCCACGAAGGCAGTTATACTGATAACAGCAAGATATAAAAGACACCTGGTCCCATAATCACTTCTTCCCATTGTAGAATATTCCACCAGGGTCCTGTTGATATAATACAAAGGCGACAACTCTTTCAGCCTGTCGGAAACTGCCGAATAAAAATATGTTTCAAAGCTTCCTCCAAGAAAACCAGCCACCCATACAAGTGTGAAAATAACTCCGACAGTCACCGCCATATTCCCGAAAAGATAGTATATAAAGATACTAAAGAGTGCAGCTGCTATAACACTGCAGGCCATGACCAGCAAGGTGCCCGGCAGCCTTCCCCACTTTATTCCAAAGAGTAATGTATTCAGTGCCGCACTGGAAAAGGTCAACAGCATGGTAAGTGAAATACAGGGCAGCACCTTGCCAAGGTATAAGGAAAAGCTGGATAAGGGCGATGCCTTGAGTCTTGGCACAATGCGGTTCTTCCTTTCACTGCTGAAAACAGGGGACATAATAATGATACTGCACCAGCTGAAATAGACGATATAAATAATACCGTAATAATCAGTTGAGTCAGGCTTTGGAACTGTATTTAAGGAAACCGTTCGTATGCTGGTTCCGTTTCTGTCTCCATTTCCATTTCCGTTCCCGACACCGGCATCAGCCTGTTTTAAGGACTGCACCACCTGATGGAGGAAATATTCCATAACGCCTGCCTCGGTTTCCATATCCTTCTGCTTATAAATGTGATAGGAACCTTTATTAAATTCCACGAATACGGCTGCTTCCTTTCTCTGAAAAATATCTTCAACCGACTTTAAAGAAGAGGTGCCATCAAGTGAAAATTCACGCAATTCAATCTTATTCTCCTTTGCCGCCTCCTTAATGGAGGCCATGGCCCCCTCCCAGCTGCTTCCCGCTTCTAAACTATAACCTGCCGTAAAAGTATCTGCCGGGGTATAGCTTGTCAGCATTGCTTTGAAAGCACTGGATAAGGAGGCAATTACAAATACAGGTCCTACAAGCATAAGTATGATAACCCACTTATTGCGAAACATTAATTTAAAATTATTCTTTATTAAAGCCCAAGGCATCGCTTATACCCCCTCCGTGTAATCCCGCAGCTTTTTACCGGTTAATGTCAGGAATACTTCTTCCAGCGTAAGTTCCTTTTCCGCATCCGCCGTTACCAGCTGCTTTAACTCCTCCCTGGAGCCCGTTGCAATGACCTTGCCGCTGTCCATTATGGCAATCCTTCTGCATACGGCCTCCACCTCCTCCATATAGTGGCTGGTGTAGATAATGGTGGTCCCAGCCCTGTTGGCCTCTTTGATTTTCTCCAGTATAAAATTTCTGGATTGGGGGTCAATTCCCACTGTGGGCTCATCAAAAATCAGAAGCTCCGGTTTATGCCCCAGCGCACAGGCTATGTTCAGCCTTCTCTTCATTCCTCCCGAAAAGTTTTTGGCAAATACATTCCTTTTATCCGATAAGCCTACAAACTCCAGTGATTCCTCCACTGCCTTTTTTAACTCCGCCCCCTTGATTCCGTAAAGGGAGGTGAACAGCTCCACATTCTCCCATGCCTTTAAATTCTCGTGAATGGCAAGCTCCTGAGGGATATAGCCTATTTTACCAAGGAGCTTCTTCCCCTCCTCCTTCATATCCCTTCCAAAGAGGCAGATACTTCCTGCATTTGGCTTAACCAGCCCGCAAATCATATTCATCGTAGTGGATTTGCCGGCTCCGTTAGGACCAAGAAGGCCAAATATCTCCCCTCTTCCGATCTCTAAGGTCAGGCAATCTACAACTGCCTTGTTACTGTACTTTTTAGTAATTCCATCTGTTTTTAAAACAATGTCATTCATCCTGCCATCCTCCCTGCTTCTCAGCTTTCTGATGGTATCTTACCATGCTATACTGACTTCCGGTAGTGAAAAAAGAAAGAAAGGAATATGACTTTCGTCACATTCCTTAGACTGCAGATAAAGCCAATTATAAAAAAAGCATATAACTATATGTGTATAAATGATCAATACTATATTTTTATCCTTGCTTATGGTATTCTTTAATTAATTTGAATTTGCAATTAGCTTTTGAGAAATAAGGCAAAGAAAATTACGAGAGGTAAAACACATGAGAAAAACGCTTCAGGATGTGGCAAGCTATTTAAAGGAAATTATGGTGCCCGAAACGCACGAAGCATATGCGCTCAATCCTGCCTATACAAATGTTTTAGTTGACGAGAGCATACATGAGGGCGTTCAGGCGTTCAGAGCCTTTTTGGTTCGGCTTTACGATGTTTTATACGCCAAAGGCAATGTCTATGATAATAGCAAAAAAGCTGCCCATGAATATGAAAACCGCACCACTCTTTCGGTGTATTATCCGTTCCTGCACAATGTAAGCACTATACTAATGAATATAGGTTATCATGGAATACCAATTGAAAACGCGCAATCTCTCGCCTGTGGAAATATCGTATTGGGCAGAAAGCTGTCTGTTGCCAAAAACCTTGAATGTCTGCGCTTTCTGGCGGATTGCGGTATTTGCATTGACGGCATTGATATAAATGATAAAAAGCAAAACTTGTCAGACATCAAAACCATAAAGATTACATATCCAGATAACCCCACTATGCTGACAGGCCTGAAGGTCATGGCAATCGCCGAAATAGACCATGGCACCCTCGTCAACCAGGATGTTTTTTTGCGCTGTGATTACAGGGCATTGAAAAAGGATGAAACCGATGTGCTTTCCATCGTGCAGGATACGATAAAGCCTTTGTCCTCAGATGTGCAGGATTTCATTCTGCAGCTGCATCAGCGCTATCTGGATAAAGGACTTACCTGCGTCGTGGAAGTTAAAGGGTTTCATATCTATATAAAGTATTGTTATAAACGGAAGGATTTATGGGGAATTAACGCTTCCCTAGGCAACGGCTATCATATCAATGTGAAACCGGCAAAGACCCACGAGTACACTGACACCCTCAAAACATTTCCTCCCATTTTGCAGGAACTGATTGCAAAGGGATATGGCTGCGGCAGAAAAAGAGAAATCGGTCATTGTGATGGCGGCTGCCGTGGACTTCCCATATCGTTGGATGATTCTGTTCTATATATCCGAGATGATATTGAAACATGGTTTGATCAAGAATTGTCATGCTTGCAAAAGAAATAAACATTTTATTCATTGCGCCTTTTAAGCAGAAGCATGACGAATTCCAAATAGATACATAGATTTACTAAAGGCACGGAAATTCCCGTGCCTTTGGCCTGTATAAATATCGTCACATTCCTTTCTTTTGTCATTGCCTGTTTATGCTGCAAATACCTACAGGGAAGAGTTCCTCCATCGCAGACTGTTAAAATTCCGGCAGGTAAAAGGTAGCAGGCAAGGAATCATGCCTGATGCCGTTTAATATCCTTGTTGCATATTCCCTCCCCAAGTGGCTGAAATACCTCTCCATTTCCCCGTCATCACCAAATACCTTCTGAAACATATCAGTAAGCAGGCTGTTTATCTTTTTTTCTGCTGTTTCTTCGCTGTCGTCTTTGAAAAACTGCTTTACAGCCATTAAATCCCCTTCGGAAAGAAACAGCCTGCCTACCGGCTTCCTGGCTGCAATACATCCTACGACCATCAGCAATACGGCATAGGCTATATTGTCATAATACAGGTTCCTGTAATCAGGCATTACTCTTTCAAGAAGCTGTTCCACCTGTGCAGTATCAAAAGCCTTTAAGAAATCATTTTCTATTTTGATAGCTTGAAGATAATTGTAGATAGCATCCACTCCGCATAACTCGTTTACGGGTCTTAAAGTAGGATAATCCAGGGTAAGAATGTGGTCCTGGGGCTTGAATTTCGGATCATACCACAGGAAAAAGGATGGCATTCCTTCCAGAACCGTATCCCTTAAATTCCTGCAGCCGTAATCCTTAAACTCCTCCAACAGGGCATTATAAAATTCCTTTGTTTTATAAACCTTTGCTGTCACTGCATCAAACCCAAGCTTATAGGCAGTTTCCGCATTGATTTTCTCCTTTGTCCTGATACCAAATTCCTTACCCCTGTCATACTCCTCCATGCAGTAAAGTATGGCTTCCATCAGCATTCTGGCTGTCTCGTAGGTGACTGAGCTGCTGTCACCGGAGGTATATTTATATGTCAGCTTTTCTACCAGAGGCAAAAGCTCTTCCATCTCGTACTCCATTTATCCTCCCGTTAATCCCAAAAAAGTTCTTTCAGTACCGATAAATATAAATCCTTATCCCACCGTACCACATCATCGAACTGGCCGTATTCTCCGTGTCCGCCGGTCTCCTTATATCCATCGTAGCCTGCCCGTACAGCTTCTGCAAATTTTTCAAGACAGGTTCCTGCCAGATATTCCGTATCCCCGGTACATACTTCTTCAAACTGCTCCTTCATAAAAGTAATCAATTCATCATCTGTCAGATTATCCTCGGCTTCATTCTTGAACTGATAGAAGATGTCCTGAAGATCTGTCAATGTCTGAAGGTAATTATCCTGGTTAATATACTGGGAGTCACAAAATTGAAAAATAAGTTTCTGCAAGATGCCATCTCCGAATTCGATCCGCTGGCTGCTCTTAAGGCTGTCATTCCGCATGACAACCAGCTCCTTCGCATCTTCATAGGATAGTGTAAGGCCGAAGCTTTCCGTTTTTTCATTAACTGCCACCAATGACCTGATTTCTTCTTCCTGCTTCTTTAACTGCATCAATTCAAATAAATTGTCCTCCATATAAAAACCTCCTTCCAAGGTAGTATCTCATTATAGGTCAGCTTCCAATCTATTACAAGACTTGAAAATTTCTAGGTTTTGTGGTATTATATAGGTAGTAAGAGACAGGAAGATATGAGAATTCTGTCTCTTTTATTTTTCCATGTTCAATGATTTTTTGAACGTGTTCAGCGATTTTTGAGCAAGCTCAGCAATTTTTCGAACGAGTTCAGCGATTTTTCGAACAAGTTCAGCGATTTTTCGAACGAGTTCAGCGATTTTCCGAACAAGTTCAGCGATTTTTCGAACAAGTTCAGCGATTTCCGAACAGGCTTTGTTAAAATCCGGTTATGTGATATAATATTCCTATTCAAAAATGGCAGGAGGCAGGCTTATGACCTTGCAGCAATTAAAGTATATTATTGAAATCGTAAACTGCGGTTCTATTAACGAAGCAGCCAAGCGGCTGTTTATCACACAGCCCAGCCTGTCCAATGCCGTAAAGGAGCTGGAGACAGAAATCGGCTTTGACCTCTTTTTGCGAACTCCCAAGGGGATTACCCTATCCGTAGACGGAGCGGAATTCTTAGGCTATGCCCGCCAGGTCGTGGAACAGGCGGGGCTTTTGGAACAGCGCTACTTAAGCAAAAAACCTTCCAGACAGCTTTGCTCCATCTCTACCCAGCACTATGCCTTTGCCGTCAATGCCTTTGTAAATCTGATCAGGGAAAGCGGGTCAGACGAATACGAATTTACCTTGAGGGAAACCAGAACCCATGAAATCATAGAGGATGTTAAGAATTTGCGAAGTGAAATAGGAATTCTGTATAAGAATCCCTTTAACCGGAAGGTAATTGAGAAGCTGCTGCGGGAAAACCGCCTGGTCTTTCATCCCTTGTTTACGGCAAAGCCCCATATCTTTGTCAGCTCCCAGAACCCTCTGGCAGACAGGCCCTTTGTGACCCTTGAAGATTTACAGGATTATCCTTATCTTTCCTTTGAACAGGGAGAATATAATTCCTTTTATTTTTCCGAGGAAATCCTTAGCACCGTATACCGGAAAAAGAGTATCCATGTCAGTGACAGGGCTACTCTTTTCAATCTCTTAATCGGCCTTAACGGCTATACTATTTCCACCGGTATTGTCAGCGCAGACCTGAATGGGGATAATATCAAATCGGTTCCGCTGAAAGTGGAGGATGAAATTCAGGTGGGCTGGATTGCCAACCATCAGATACAGCTCAGTATGCAGGCGGGAGCCTATATCCGGGAATTAAAGGCAGTGATACAGCTTTATGGGCTTACCTTGACAGAATAACAGGCTCTTCTATTTCCTGCTCTCCAAACAGCCTGTTTACAGCTTCTTCATAGTCCCTTAGCTTCTCGGCCTTTTTTATCTTTTTCAAATATTTTTCATAATCCGTAAATAAAGCGGCCATGTAAATCCATATTTCCTTCATTTTAAATAGGACATTCCTGTCGCCAAAAAGGATTTCCTGATACTCTTCATATATCCTGTCATGAAATTCCCTTACTCTTTCTTTGCCGGGCTGTTTCTTTTCCTCTATCAGCTCTATCAGTCCCGGATTGGTAATCAGCCCTCTTCCCAGCATTATTGTCCCGACCTCTGGGAATTCCTGTATGAATTCCAGATAATCTCTCAGCGTAAAGAGGTCCCCGTTATAGCAGACAGGATTCCTGCTGGTACTCAGGGCATCCAGGAACACATCCTTATTGGGCTTATTCTTATAATAATCCTTCTGCACTCTTGGATGAATGATAAGCTCTTCCAGAGGGTATTTGTTGTATATCCGAAGAAGCTCATAAAATTCCTCCGGAAATTCTATTCCAATCCGTGTCTTTATGGATATCTTCATTACGGGATTTGTAAATATTTCTTCCAGAAACCTGTCCAGTTCTTCCTTACGGGCCAGAAACCCCGAGCCCTTATACTTTGCTACCACTGTCCCGGAAGGACATCCCAGATTCAAATTGATTTCCTCATAGCCCAGCTGCTTTATCTTTTGTGCGGCACGGATAAAATCTCCCGCATTATTGGTAAGCAGCTGTGGAATCAATACCTGCCCTTTGTTGTTCTCCGGCAATATATCATTAATATCTCTGTTTTTAAAGGCTCCGTCCTGGTTGGTGGTGATAAAAGGGGAAAAGTATTTATCTACCTTACCAAAAAAAGCATGATGCGCACTCCTGTAAATATAGCCTGTAATTCCCTCTAACGGGGCAAAATAGAACCTCATAGACTCTGCTTTCTCCTTTTGGCAAACACATATAGAGTAGAGTATATCTGAAAGGCCGCCGGAATTCAAATAAATTTTATTATTTCTTTCAGGGCACAAATCTCTCTGGAAAGAAATATGTTACTGTGCTCCATCTCCCTTGCGAATATCTCCTCATTCAACTTTAAAGCCTCCCTGGCTCCGATAAAAACCGGCTGAAAACCTAATTCCGCCTCGTAATCATCCAGCTGCTGTTTCTCCCCTTCCCTGAATATCTCACAGAGATAGTATGCAGAGGTCATGCGAAATACTGACTCAGGCTCGCAGGCATCCTTATAATTTTCGATAATCTCACCAACCGGCTCCCTAACCTCTGTTACTCTAAACCCTGTTTCTTCCTTTACTTCACGTACCAGTGCCTCCCTGTCATCTTCCTCTGCCTTTCTACCGCCGCCTGGAAATTTATAATCTCCCCTGACCGTTTTCACCAGAAGCAGTTTATTTTCCAAAAGGATTACAGCCCGCACAGCCTCTCTGGTATTTATTTTTCTTCCCGCTATATCCTGAAGGCCCAATTGGTGTTTAAAATACATACTTCTATCCTCCTTCTTTTAGCTTATATGCTCTTAACGCTAAAAGTTCTCGGTAACTACCTCTCCTCCCAGGGAAATAATCCTGGCAGCGGCATCCTTTAAATACCATACTTCCGTATTTCCGTCCCCTGCTTTATACATATTCTGCAAGGAAGGATATTCATCTAACATGCTCTGCTGAGCCTCGAGACGTTCATCTTCCACAGCTGTTGCTTCCAGACGAATCCATTTATCCCCGATAAAGGCACTGATTTCAATATTGGGGTTTGCATGCATTTGTTTTGAAACTTTTTTTATCTTACCGGTTTGAATGTAAAGCTTACCTTCAAATATATGAACTGTTCCAAAAGGTCTTACTCTGGGCCTGTCTCCATCAATAGTTGCAATATAGTAGGTTCCGCATTTTTTTAGAAATTCATATGTCTTTTCCATTATTTTATCTCCAATCATATTTTGATAAATAAAATTTTACTCATTTCTTATCTGCTTTACAAGTAATTCTTTTGGATGAAAATGCTCCTTACAGTTATGCCGTGCCGTCTGTATACTATTAAAATGTTATGAATACTTTGATTTCTAATTATTTTAATCACGTTATCTTTTTCAATATTCATTTGCAGGTGAATTACCGGCTATCGTTGTCATTTAAAAAAACAGTATCAGAACAGCACAACCTGACTGGATTATTTTATCATTTGTTTGTCAATAGCGGGGTTCCCATTGTCGATGACTATGCCTACCATCCGGATTATTTTATCTTTTGTTTCCTAATAACCTGTCAGAACATTCATCAAGAAACTACAATATTTATAAGCCTGGCTTTTACATATATTATCCTGCGTACTGTTCTACCCTCCAATTCAGCAATAATTTCTTTTTGGTTCAGTGCCTGCATTTTAATCGCTTCTTCCGTTTCATGGCTTCCAATACTGATTTTACATCTATTCTTACTGTTGATTTGTACAACAATTTCCACGGCATCGCCTTCCGCCTTACTATTATCAAATACAGGCCAGCTGCTGTCGAAAACAGAACCTTTCATACCAAGCTCTTCCCACATTTCCTCTGTAAAATGAGGCGCAAAAGGAGCAAAAAGCTTAATGAAACAGGTAATCAGCTTAAATTCAAAGGCAGTACTTTCCTTTTTCTCAGATTGGTATTCCACAATGACTCTACGGAATTCCATTAATCTTGCAATAGCAGTGTTGAACTGAAATTTTTCAAGTTCCTGGGTGACGGCCTTTATAGCCCTGTGCTGCATCCTATCTATTTTTTCATCAAAGCCTTCCTCATAATTTCTTCCCTTCATCCCGGTTTCTTTCTTTCGCTCCTGAAAATTCTCAACCATCCTGGTTATTCTATCAAAAAAATCTTTCACAGCTTTGATACCGTTATCCTTCCAGGTTCCTCCCTCCTGATAGGAAAAGCCAAAGGAAAGATAGGTGCGGAATACGTCTGATCCATATTCCTCTATATATCCATCCGGCGAAATGGTATTTCCTCTTGACTTGCTCATTTTCTGTCCATCTGGACCAAGTATAATTCCCTGGTGTACCAGAGACCTGAAAGGCTCTGAACCCTCTACAAACCCCATATCTCTTAAAGCCTTATAAATAAACCTGGCATATAATAAATGCATGGCAGCATGCTCTATCCCTCCTACATATTTATCAATGGGCATAAACTGTCTAGCCTTTTCAATATCCCAGGGTGCCTTCTGGTTATGAGGGTCCAAATATCTTAAATAATACCAGGAAGAGCAAACAAAGGTATCAAGAGTATCTGTTTCCCTTTTTGCCGCTCCGCCGCAGCAGGGGCAGACTGTATCCGTAAATTCCTTATTTCCCGCAAGAGGTGACTCACCTCCTGGTATAAAATCCACTTCAAAAGGCAGTGTTACAGGAAGCTTTTCTTCAGGAACGGGTACTACTCCGCATTTTTCACAGTATACTATAGGTATCGGGGCTCCCCAGTAGCGCTGTCTGGAGACCAGCCAGTCTCTTAACCGGTAATTTGTTCTGCTGGCTCCGGCTTGCCTCAGAGATAAATCCGCTGTAATTTTCTCTCCGGCCTTTTCCGAAGACAATCCCGTAAATTTTCCGCTGTTCACCAAGATGCCTGCCCCTGTAAGGGGAAGACGCTCTCCCCCTTTACTTCTTTCTATTACCTGTAAAATGGGCAGCTGATATTTCACCGCAAATTCATAATCTCTGGTATCATGGGCAGGTACTGCCATGACAGCCCCTGTTCCATAACTGGCAATAACATAGTCACTAATCCATATAGGTATTTTCCTGCCGGTTAAGGGATGTATTCCCATGGCACCTGTAAATACTCCTGTCTTCTCCTTCATGGCAGAGGTTCTGTCCAGTTCTGTAAGCAAAGCAGCCGCTTTTTGATATTCTTCCACTTCTTTTCTCTGTTTCTCGGAAGTAATTGCCGGAATGAGGGAATGCTCAGGGGCCATCACCAGATAAGTAACTCCCATTAAGGTATCAACACGGGTAGTATAAACCGGAAGCTTTTCTTCACATCCTTCTATTTCAAACATAACTTCCGCTCCCTTGCTTTTCCCAATCCAGTTACGCTGGATAGCTTTCGTTTTCTCCGGCCAATCCAGAGAATCCAATCCGCTTAACAATTCTTCTGCATACTCGGTAATACGGAAGAACCATTGTGTTAAATCCTTTTGAATGACCTTGGAGCCGCAACGATCGCATTCTCCGTTCTTTGCCTGTTCGTTGGCAAGTACTGTCTGGCAGCTGGGACACCAGTTGACGGGGGCTTTCTTTTGGTATGCAAGCCCTCTATGATATAACTGAAGAAATAACCACTGTGTCCATCGGTAGTATTCCGGCTCACAGGTCTTTATCTCATAATCCCAGTCATAAGTGGCACCGATTGTTTTAAGCTGTTCTTCCATTGTTCTGATGTTCTCTTCGGTGGAGGTCTTCGGGTGAATGCCACTGGTAATGGCATAATTCTCTGCCGGAAGGCCGAAGGCATCAAAACCCATAGGGTGAAACACCTGATATCCCTGCATTCTCTTCATCCTTCCCCAAATATCAGGAATGCCGAAATTCCACCAGTGGCCTATATGCAATTTGGCTCCGGAAGGGTAAGAGAACATCTCCATCAAATAAAGCTTTTCTTTGGCGGAATCCGGCTGAAAGCGGTAAATTCCGGACTCCTCCCATATTTTCTGCCATTTAACATCGGTTTTCCTTGAATAGTTGATACGCATAAAAAATCTCCTTCCATATGAGAATCCCCCTTACGTTTTAAGAGACGAAGGGGGATTTCGCGGTACCACTCTTATTCATGCCGATGCATGCACTCTATTGATACAGACTGCCAGGCATTATCAAAAATCAATATCCAAAGAGCTTATCTGCAAAAAATAAAACCTCTATCCCTGCAAGAGACAGAAGTTCTTCTGCTATACCACTCTTTATTATTTTTCGATACATCAGTAGTCTATATCTATCCCCTGTAACGGTGGGCTTCCGTCTTAGCCTACATCTATGTTCAGCCAGCTACTCCAAGGCGAGTTCAACCTCTTTAAAATCCTGTTTCACACCACCCAACAGGTCTCTGATCTTTCTCTAAGGTCTACTATTCCTTTTCATCGTATTTCATTTAATTTCTAAATAATAGCATATATTTTTTTCGAAATCAAGTTTTAATATTTAGTTCTTCAAGCAGTTTTAATATTTAGTTCTTCACAGCAAATACATGAGACCAAATAATGGATATACACAGAGGACCAAGGAGGTTGTTTTGGAGTTTTGTCTCAAGAGGTTCCTTATGACACTAAAAATGCTCCTTCCAGTTACGTTATTTACCAGCTTATAAGTGGAAGAAGCATAAATATTGAAATTCTGCCGCTGCTTAACAGTATTTTATAAGAGCCTGCCGGTTAGCAGCCAAAGTTTTCTATAAAACTATAATCACAATGAGGGCAATAATAGTACATGGAACAGGCATAATTCCATACAACCAGCTCATGGGCACAGCATGGGCAGAAGGTCATACTGTAGTACGGATATGTTGTCGTCGTACTGCTTGTTGTACTACTGTTTGTTGTTGTGCTACTGCTTGTTGAGGTACTGCTGCTCGTTGATGTACTGCTGCTTGTTGAAGTACTGCTGCTTGTTGAAGTACTGCTGCTTGTTGAAGTACTGCTGCTTGTTGAAGTACTGCTGCTCGTTGATGTGCTACTGCTCGTTGATGTGCTACTGCTCGTCGTACTGCTGCTTGTTGATGTGGTACTGCTTGTTGTTGTACTGCTCGTGGTTGCACTGCAATCCACCACCGGAAGGCATCCGTTAAAGAGATAATTGTGCACTTCCGTATGATTGGCGGCATCTCCATTTGGCAGATATCCATCAACTATCACGTTTCCCTCTATATTACCACCGGTCGTATAGACCGTAGCATTGGGTGCGAATACGGTTCCCTGGAAACTTCCATTTGCTGTCAGTATGGTTTCAGCATGAAAGAAGTTCCAGAATATAAGCCTCTTTTGAGCAATTATCGGTACGACTCCCTGCTGCAGTTGATTACAGGAATCTACTGAAGGTACCGGTAAAGCTGCCGGTACATTTGTGCTTCTTAGAATCCCGTAATTCCCGAAATTAACTGTTTTACCCTCTACATTTATCAAAATAGTAGATGCTCCCGGTGCAATAATCGTAAGGCTTGAGATGGTCTCAAAGGTGTTATTCCCCGAGCCGGCTACATTGGCGGGAGGTGCCACACTATCCGTACTTATATGAAAAATATTGATGTCCTTGTTCAAACCTACAAGAAATACATTTCCAAAACAATTAATCACAATTGTGGTACCTTCCGGACTGAATTCATCTGCCCACCTGCCTGCTGCACATTTAAAATATTGAAAGGCTGCTTGAAAGTCAACCGGCAAATCACCTGTTATTACAGGCTGCTGACCAGCTTCGGCATTATTGTAGGAAACACCTGTTACGTTATAGCTTCCTATGAATGACATAACCGTATTACCGCTGATATTTTCTCCGTTTGTCCATACTAAATCGCCGCCGACCACCAGTGTAGGGTCCGTCCCGTAAGCCGGACAGGGAGTAGCAGGTGGATTGCATAATGCTGAGCCTACACCAAAGGAAGAAAATACCGCATTTCCTCCAATGGCTGCCCTTCCTTCGATATCACTGTTATTTTGCACTGCATTTGAAAGGGTAAACAGATTATACTCTGAAGCCTGGGCCAAATCCGCACACTGCTGTAATATTCTTGTTTTTCTAAATATTCTCATAATGACCCCTTTCCCGGGTTAAAAAGATTCTATGATATCAAAGCAGCTTCTTTGCTGCCATATCATTTTATGACAGCAATTTACAAAATGTGCCAATCTGTCTTTGATGCATCTTTACCCTTTCACTCTGCTGCCATCATTTCCCTTTCTAATAAGCCTGGCCTCCTGCATATCCTATAGTAAGCAAAAAGACAGGTAAGTACAATGAGAATAGGTATTTTGACAATGTTCAACGGTCTCGCCACCATATATTCCCTGGTAAATGTAGTAGCCGACCATATAAAAATGCTGCTGGAGCAGGGAATTGAGGTCAGGCTGCTGGTAAGTGAGGACTTAAAGGAGGAAGAGCGCTGGGGCATCTATCTGGACCCCAGAATTGAATGGGTAAAGGTATGCAACCATTATCAGGATAAACAGATAATCTGGCACGATTACAGTTCGCCTAAGGCAGTAATCCATGATACTTTTTTGGAAGAAGCAGAGACAATCGGAAGGGATCTTACAGATAAACTACAGGGGCTGGATGTGTGCATGCTTCATGATATCCTCTTTCAGGGCTGGCACCTGCTTCACAATGTGGCTGTACGATACGCTGCAGAGCGCCTGCCAGGGCTCCGCTTTATTGCCATGACCCATTCCCTCCCTGACGAAAGCCAGGTGGGAAACCAGGTGGCATGGCCCCATTCCGCCAGATATTCACCTCTTCCCAATACCGATTATGTCTATCCTACCAGCTGCGGACTGAAAGCCTTATCCAGACAATACCGGGTTCCCATGGACAGGTGCCATGTACTGAACAATTCCCTTGATATCCTGGACAATATGTGCGGGGAAGTAAAAGCACTGGGCAGACAGGTAGACCTTCTTAGCCCCGATATCCTGATTGTTTATCCCGGAAGGTTCACAACAGGCAAAAAGTTTGAAAAGGTGGCTATGCTGGCCGGTGCTTTAAAAAGTATCAGTACTTATGAGATAAAAGTTATTTTTTGTGAGTTTCCGTCCATGGATATTCCTGTAGCCCAATATAAAAAACAAATCAAAGAAAAGGGTATGTACTTCGGCCTTAAGTCAGATGATATGATTTTTACCAGTGATTACGGCTTTCCTAACGGCTTGCCACGGTATGCGGTTCTGGATTTGTTTACACTCTCCAACCTCTATATCTGCCCATCCTATTCCGAATCCTTTGGTCTGACAGTATTAGAGGCTGCCAGCAGGGGCAATTATCTGGTGCTGAATGAAGCAGTTCCAGCCTTAGAGGAGCTGGGAAAAGATTTAGGAGCCTGCTTCTTACGTTGGGATGCCAGAAACTTTGGATTCTCCACCGAAGAAACCTATTCCCCCAGCGAAAAAGCTTATTATGAAGATAACGGCAAAAGAATCCTGATGGCAATGGAACATAATAATATTGTCACTGCAAGGATGAATATACGTAAAAAATACAGTCCCAAATGGATTTATGAAAACCAGTTAAAAATGCTGTTACCTGCACCGGTTAACAAAGATTTTTCTTCCTGACAAAAAGACTGCCGTGGCTTGCTTGTTCAAAAGCCACGGCAACCTTCGTTTCCGATAATTTTATTTCTTACCCTTTAGAAAAACATAGGTATTTCTATTCGACAGTTCCTTTGAATATGTAAATTGAAGCCTGTCAAATTCTCTTAACTTCTTCCTGTCTTCTATCCGGTTTTCCGCCATAAAACGTACCATCTCTCCCCTTGCCATCTTTACAAGGGTTCCCTTTTCCACGACCTTACCGCCTATCAGCTCCCCGAAGATACAGGTGATATAGTCTGCTTTCTCCGGTAAATAAGCGGAAATGCATTTGCTGTATTCCGCGGAAGCCAGGTTGATAATACAGCTGCTCTCTGAAAAAAGCTGCTCGGCTAACCGCTTATTCCAGAATTCATACAGGGAACGGCAGCCGCTGACGGTTAATCTTGCCTGCATTTCCAGCCTGTATGGGACAACTCCGTCAAAAGGGTTTAATAAACCGTAAAATCCTGATAGAATCCTAAGATGCTCGTTAATATAGGCAAGCTCCTTTGACTCAAAAACATGGGGTGCCATATACTGGTACTGGATTCCTTCATAGGAAAGGACGGCCGGTGTCAGATTACGGCACAAATCCATCTTTTCAAGCCTTTCATAATTGCAGGCTGCAATTTTATCATTACAGTTCCACAGCTTTTTAGCTTCCTCATAGCTTAATTCCCTTAAACGGGACAGCAGAATACCGGTATCCTCCATAAATCTGGGAAGTCCATGATATTCAAGGGTATCCGTGTCTGTTTTCATTTTTTTGGCAGGTGATATTATAATTCTCATTGTTTCCTCTATTTAACACTTATCCTTTGAAATAATCTTCTTTTAACATTCCATATATTCTGGTATCAAAGTATTCACCGTTATAGCTAAAATCCTCACGCTTTACACCCTCCAGAACGAATCCGGCTTTCTGGTACACCCTTTCGGCTCTTGGATTAAAGCTATATACCTCCAGCCCGATTTTATGTACTTTAAGCTCTGTCATTCCATACTTTATAAACATGGAAATCGCTTCTGTCCCAAATCCCTTATTGCACCCACTCTGGCCCATTAAAATCCGAAAGTTGATATTTCCGGTGGATTCATCATATTCATTGAAAACAACTTCTCCCACCAGTTCCCTGCTTTTCTTATCAACAATTGCCAGGTCCAGACGGTCATCCTTATCATTTCGGCTCTGGTACCATTCCTTTATTGGCTCTGCTTCTTCCGGTTCCTCTGCCTCCTTATCATTGGTAACGGAGCCGGTTAAACGCCTTAATTCAGGTTCTGCTATTATTTCCACCATTCTTTCCCAGTCATTTTCTTCAAAGGGCCTTAAAATGACCTTCTCTCCTTCAAGAACAGGTTTATAACTAAAATCAATCTTCTGATACATACTCTCTCCTCCTGTATACTTTTAAGTGATTAACCGGACAGCATATAGTATTGCTGCCATTGCTGCCTTGAACAATTAAAGATATCAAACTGTTTTTACGGTTAAATCATAGCTTCAAGGATATCATCATCTTATAAAAATAGCAAGACTTAACAGTCCGGGCACACGGCAAGCAAAAGGAAGTCTATGGAAGCGGACGATGACCAAGGGGGGTGTTTTGAACTTTTGTTACGCGAGAACCCATATTCCACTAAAGCGGCAGAAAACGTAACTGGCAGGCAAATCAGTGCCAAACTCGCTGTAACAACTATGGCTGTGTTAGTTATCAAGCTCAAACAGTGGCACTGCTTTACCTAGTCACGTTTCCTGCCGCTTAAGTGTCATAAGGAACCTCTTGAGACAAAACTTCAAAACAACCCCCTTGGTCATCTGTGTATATTCATTATTCGGTCTTATGCGTTTGTTGTGCCCAAAACCCCAAAAGCCTCCAACAACACAACAACTGTCCAAGAGTTTATTGCCAATCCCAGATGATTTTGGCTTACCTTTCGTAATTTTCTATTGAGGAGTTCCCTAATGACACTTAAATGGCGGCAGCTGTTCCTAGGTAAAATTATACCACTGTCTGAGCTCACAGCCCTGCACAAATACAACCTTCCAGCGAGTTTGGTATAATTTTACCTGCCAGGAACAGCTGCTGGCATTTTAGTGGAATTCGAAACCCCGAACGAGAAAATCACGAAAGGTAAGCCAAAATCATCGTCCGTTCCCAATCACACCGGAAGCAGAACAGTTTTTTGTGGAAGTGTAATCCAGGTTATAGTTTCTAACTATATATCAATATAATTTTAATGTGTTACCTTATAATCTTTTTCTCATGCTATACTGATAAAAACTTCAGAACAGGGAGGAAACTTTTTATGAGTATAACAACTGAAAAAATAACCAAACGGACAACTGCCCCCTTTCGCTATGATATTGTCGGAAGCTTTTTACGCCCCCAGGCCATCAAGAAGGCAAGGGAGGATTTTGCCAAAGGAGAAATCACCCAGGCAGAGCTTTCAGTAATTGAGGATGAAGAAATTCGGAAGCTGGTTGCAAAACAAAAGGAGATTGGGTTAAAATCCGTGACGGACGGGGAGTTCCGCCGCAGCTACTGGCATCTGGATTTTTTCTGGGGCTTTGACGGGATAGAGCATACGATACAGGAACATGGCTATTTCTTTCACGGAGAAGAAACCAGAGCGGATTCTGCAAGACTTTCCGGGAAGCTCCGTTTTACAGACCACCCCTTTCTGGCTCATTACCGTTTCTTAAAGGAAGCTGCCGGAGAAGATGTACTGGCAAGACAGACCATCCCATCCCCTGCCCAGCTTTTAGCAGAGCTGGTCAGAGGGGAGAACGAAAAGGCAGTGGATGAGTATTATCCCAATCGTGAAGAACTCTTTGAAGATATCTCAAAGGCCTACCATGATATTATTCTGGCATTTTATAACCTTGGCTGCCGGAATCTGCAGCTGGATGACTGCACCTGGGGTATGCTTTGTGACAGGGACTTCTGGAGCCTCATGGCCGGGGAGGGATATGACGTAGAGGAGCTGAAGGAGCTCTACCTTCGCCTGAATAATGAAGCCATTAAGGACCTGCCTTCTGACCTGACTGTTACAACACATGTCTGCCGCGGAAATTATCACTCCACCTGGGCCAGCTCCGGCGGCTACGATTCCGTAGCAGAACCCCTTCTTGGAAGAGAGAATGTTTCTGCCTACTATCTGGAATATGATACGGACCGTGCCGGTGATTTCACCCCCTTAAAGGAAGTCTCCGGTGAAAAATTGGTTGTACTTGGGCTGGTATCCTCAAAGACCGGAGCACTGGAGGATAAGAAGCAGATAATAGCCCGCATCAACGAAGCGGCCCGCTACATTTCCCTCAACCGTCTGGCCCTGAGTCCCCAGTGCGGCTTTGCTTCCACCGAGGAAGGAAATATCCTTACAGAGGATGAACAGTGGAAGAAGCTTCGCTTTATAAAAGAAATTGCAGAAGAAATCTGGGGATGAGGAGAAGAAAATGTACACATCAGTAATCGGATATCCAAGAATAGGCTCCAACAGGGAACTGAAATTCTTAACGGAGGACTATTTTAAAGAAAATATAACAGAAGCGCAATTACAGGAAAATGCAAAGCACCTGCGCGATGAGCAGTGGAAGCACCAATATGCTTCCGGAATTTCCCTGATACCTTCCAATGATTTTACTTTTTATGACTGCATGCTGGATACTGCCGTATTGCTTGGGGCTACTCCAAAACGGTATAGTGATTTGGGCTTAAGCAGCCTTGATACCTATTTCGCCATGGCAAGGGGATACCAGGGAAAGGCAGGGGATGTAAAGGCCCTGCCCATGCGTAAATGGTTCAATACCAATTACCACTATATTGTACCGGAGCTCTCAGAGGATATCCATTTTTGCCTGTCCGGCAGCAAGCCCTTTGACGAATTTCTGGAAGCGAAAGCACAGGGAATCCTGACGAAGCCTGTACTAATCGGCCCCCTCACCTTCCTGAAGCTTTCAACCTATACCGGAGAAAAGGATTTTTCAGCTCTTGCCGATGAATTAACGAATGCCTATAAAGAGCTTCTTCTCCGCTTTAATGAGCTTGGTGCCGAGTGGATTCAATTTGACGAACCAATTCTTGTAACAGACCTTGATGAAAAGGATATTTCCCTCTTAAAGCAGCTCTATACTCCTCTGTTAAAGCAGAAAAGGAGCATAAAGCTTCTGCTGCAAACATATTTCGGCGATATCAGGGATTGCTACAAGGAAGTCACGGAGCTGGATTTTGACGGCATCGGACTGGATTTTATCGAAGGAAATGAGAATATTTCTCTGATTGCAGAGCATGGCTTTCCAAAGGATAAGGTACTTTTTGCCGGAGTTGTATGCGGCAGGAATATCTGGCGGAACCACTACGAAAATACCCTGCAGACATTGGCCGCTTTACAAAAAGCTGCCCCTAAGCTTGCTGTCAGCACCTCCTGCTCCCTGCTCCATGTCCCCTATACAGTGGAAAAAGAGCTTCAACTGCCGGAAGAAATACGAAAATATCTGGCCTTTGCCATGGAAAAATTAAAGGAGCTTGCCGAACTGGAAATATTAATTCAGGACGAGGACTTTACAGGGAATCCTCTGTTTACGAAAAATGCAAAGCTCCATAGCCAACGGCCGGACAGAAGTGATAAGGATGTACAAGAACGTATAAAGCTCCTGTCAGATAAGGATTTTGTAAGAACTCCGTCCTTACAGGAACGTGAATTATTGCAAAAAGAAGTATTAAGGCTGCCGCTCCTTCCTACTACAACAATCGGCTCCTTTCCCCAGACCAGGGAGGTAAAAACAATCCGCTCCCAATACAAGAAGGGTGAGCTTAGCTTTTCTGAATATCAGAATAAGCTTCAAGCCCTGATTGCAGACTGCATTTCCCTGCAGGAGGAGCTGGGGCTGGATGTCCTTGTCCACGGTGAATACGAGCGGAATGATATGGTGGAATTCTTCGGTGAAAACCTGTCGGGATTCTTATTTACCACACAGGGCTGGGTACAGTCTTACGGCACCCGCTGTGTTAAGCCGCCCATTATTTGGGGTGATGTTAAAAGAGTCTCCCCTATCACTGTGGAACTGTCAAAATATGCCCAGAGCCTGACTGTTAAACCGGTAAAAGGTATGCTGACCGGACCTGTTACAATCCTGAACTGGTCCTTTCCAAGAGAGGATATAAGCTTATCGGAAATAGCCCTGCAGATAGCCCTTGCCATTCGTGATGAGGTGCTGGACCTGGAAGCCTCCGGTCTTTCCATAATACAGGTGGATGAAGCTGCCTTAAAGGAAAAGCTTCCCCTTCGCAGAGCAGACTGGCATACCGGTTATCTTGACTGGGCAATTAAGGCCTTCCGCCTGGTACACAGCGGAGTAAAGGCCAGGACACAAATCCACACCCACATGTGCTACAGTGAATTCAGCGATATTCTAACAGATATCGATTCCATGGATGCGGATGTAATTTCCTTTGAAGCTTCCCGCTCCAGCCTCACTATCCTGAATGCCATTAAAAGCTCCCATTTTCAGACTGCGGCAGGCCCGGGTGTATATGATATCCATTCGCCCAGAATCCCATCTACGGATGAAATCGTAATTGCCATTCATACCCTGCTTCAAAATATCCCTGCGGAAAAGCTCTGGATCAACCCTGATTGCGGGCTAAAAACCAGAGGGGTGGAAGAAACTGTTCCCAGCCTTAGGCACATGGTCGAAGCAGCAAAGCAGGTACGAAAGGAATTATAAAGATTTAATTGATATTACCACAGATATTACAAGCTGAAAGTACTACAAGATGTAATCTTTATGAAAACAGCTTTCATGAATAGCTTAATATAATGCAGGCCTCTTGAGAAAACACGCTTCATAAAAATAGGCCGCTTGAAATACCTGCTTCTTGAAATACCAACTACTTGAAAGTATAAAAAGAAGGCCAGACTCTGTAAACTTACCGGAATCTGACCTTCTTCTGCGTTTTTACTTTTACCAGGGATATTCCCGTTCGTATTTATCTCTGATAACAATTCTCTTCTCATCGGAATGCTGATGGGATTCTTCCTCCATGCTTCTGTCCTGGAGCATATACCCTGCCGCATAGGAGGCTTCTGAAAGCTCACTGTAATCCTCCACTGCAAACAGCCGGAAGGTAAAGCCAAGAGGATTCAGGCGGTTAAACAGAGTTTTTACCGCCATATTGCAGGAAGCGGAAACTATCCTCTCCCAATGGCCTCCCGTCCTTGTATTGTTAATGCTGGAGTCCAACGAAGTAACAAAGCAGAGCCGTTTTTTCCTCCCCTTTTCCAGTAAGGGCAGATATTCTGAAACCTTCCTTAGCAGCTCCAAAGCCGTTTCATCATATGCTTTTAATAAGGCATTATAATCCATAGCCTCACATGCAGGCGGATGTATGCAGTACACAAAGATATCCACTTCTTCACTTTCCTCTATGACCTCATGCCCGGCCTTTTTGAAATCCCTCTCAAGCTCTTCCATAAAGGAATCCGCCCTTCCCTCCAATACAATCTTATATCCCATAGTAACCTCTTTCCTGTATTACTTTTATTATCACGTTATCCCCTGCATATCAAAGGCAAACTTGCCTGCAGTATCACACGTTATCTCTTTCAATATTCACTTAAACATTTAAATGCACCACATATTAAATATTCATATAGTATCTAAGCTGTAAGTTTGTTTTCATTACTGATTTCCAGTTTAAAACGGCCACACTGCAAATTCATTATCATACATTTTCAGAACATCCTCATGCACAAGATTCTGGGCAAAAAATTGACAGGCAGATGCTGCTGATTCTTCCGGCTCATACTTTCCAGCCTTACTTTTTCTGCCGGACATATAGGATTTTACCCAGCCGGGGTGATACAGACGGAAGGTATAACCCCGGGGATTTAATTCTTCAAACAGCAAGCGGACAGCCATATTAAGGGCAGTTTTTGACATTGGATATACATAGCCCTCCTGGCGGTGGCACACACTGATGCTGCCTGCTTCCGAGGATACAAAGCACAATCTTTTTTCCCCTCCTCTTTCCAATAAGGGTAAAAAAGCATGTACCATACGCAGTGCTCCCAGGCAATTGGTATTATACATGGCTAAACCTCTCTCCAATTCCTCCAATTCGTAAATATCCCCGGCAGAGCCTGCAATTCCTGCATTATTCACAAGCATATCAATAGAATCCGTTTCCTTTGCAACCAGATCAAAGGCATTTTTAACGGATATATCGTTACCTACGTCCAAGGGTATAATATAAAGACCTTCATCGTACTCTTTCTTTAAATCTGCAAGTTCGCCCCATTCAGCCATATACTGGCCTGCAAATACCTTATAGCCTTTTTCTAAAAATTCTTTAACAACCGCTAACCCAAGCCCTCTGTCAGCTCCTGTGATTACAGCAGTTTTTCCCATAATTTCACCTCTTGTTTACCACAAGCTTATTTGCAGTACTGCTGTCAACCAATACCAAGCAGTACCTCCATAGAATGCAGCTTTCTATACCGTACTTCGAGTTTCAAGCGTTCCTTACTCTTCCTTATCTTACCACCACCCAGCTATGAAATCAACAAAGGCCGGCGGTTATAAGCCCTATTGTACAAAGATGGGTATCCGAGTATAATTTAGCCCATCGACTTCTTTCCTGTATTTGGATATACTGTTGGCATGGACCTATGAAAATATGAAATCCGAATCTGTAAGGAGTATTTGTATGATTGACGTATTACTGTTATGCGATGACCTTTGGCACCCCGCCGAGGTTATTGAACTGGGCATTAAGCCCCTTATGAACCTTTATAACTTCACTGTAATTAAAACAGCCAAGGACATCCTGACCCCTGAAATGATAGCAAAGTACCCTGTAATCATCTGCTGCAAAGGAAATGCCGTGAATTCCTCCAATTCTTCTCCCTGGTTTGAAGAAGGCGTTACAGAGGTCTGCCCGAAAGAATTTGAAGAATATGTAAGGAAGGGAGGCGGCTTTCTTTCCCTTCATTCCGGCAATACTTCAAAGGAAGGTGACGCCTACACCGATTTTACAGGAAACTATTTCGTTGGCCATCCTCCCCGTTGTACTGTGGATGTGAAGATAACAGCCTCCCATCCCATCGTTGATACCGTCAGGGATTTTACTGTCAGAGATGAGCACTACAATATCAAATTAACGGCTCCCGATGCTGCTATCTTTATAAAGACCTATTCTGAAAGCGGCGGAGAACAAATCGGAGGGTATACAAGAAATATGGGAAAGGGCCGTTTGTGCGTATTGACTCCCGGCCATACTCTGAGTGTCTGGCAGCAGGAGGATTTCAAGCAGCTCCTGTGCAATGCCATTAACTGGTGTGCTGGAATAATCTAAGACTTTTAATATTATCACACTGGTATAGTTAAACCCCATAGGAAAAATCCGTAAACAGGAATAAGCCATAAAATAGACCCTTACCCCTTTGTAGGTTATATACAGGGTAAAATTGGACACCCAGTAATAATATAGCTATTATTTATATTTTCTGGGAATTAAGTGGGGAGAAATTCAAAAAATTTTAAAATTTGTTGTAGAAATCTGCTTAAGTCCGTGTTATACTACTCAAGATAAATATGAAGGAGGTTTTTTTTTGTGGAAAACAAAAGAATTATTCAAGTAGAAGAAAAGGTAGAACCGAAGCTGCTGGTACCTTTATCGATTCAGCACATGTTCGCAATGTTTGGGGCAACTGTTATGGTTCCAATTCTCTTCAATATCAATCCGGCAGTGGTACTGTTGATGAATGGTATTGGAACATTACTATTTATTCTTATTACAAAAGGCAAAGCTCCCGCTTATCTCGGTTCCAGCTTTGCTTTTCTTGGGCCCGCCGGTATTGTTATTACTACATGGGGTTATCCTTACGCACTGGGCGGTTTCATCGCAGTTGGTATTGCAATCTGTGTGCTATCTTTCATTATTTATAAGTTTGGTGTCAAATGGATTGATGTTGTACTTCCCCCCGCAGCCATGGGACCTGTGGTTGCACTCATTGGTTTAGAACTTGCTAAAACCGCCGCTGAAAAAGCCGGTCTTATCCCCCAAGACAAAATTCCTATCGATTCCAAAAATGTTCTTGTCTTTCTAGTTACCTTAGCAGTTGCCGTATTTGGTAATGTGCTCTTTCGTAAATTCTTTGCCGTAATTCCCATATTAGTAGCAATTATTGCAGGATACATTGCAGCACTTTTTACAAAGGTTGTAACGATAAGTGAAGTTAGTCAGGCACTCCACACACAACTCTTTAAAATGCCTAATTTCCAGCTGCCAAGATTTAAGCTTGAAGCTATCATTATGATATTCCCGGTTATCTTAGTTATAGCCTCCGAACATATAGGGCATCAGATTGTTACCAGTAAAATTGTTGAAAGAGACCTCATCAAGAATCCCGGCCTGCACCGTTCTCTGTTAGCAGACGGTATCTCCACCATGCTCTCCGGTTTTGTTGGTTCTGTTCCAACCACCACTTATGGTGAGAACATAGGCGTTATGGCAATGACAAAGGTTTATTCTGTACAGGTTATTGCCGGTGCCGCTATCCTTTCCATCCTATCATCCTTTATTGGGCCGGTTGCTGCCTTAATACAGACAATTCCCGGACCTGTTATAGGAGGAATTTCCTTCTTACTATACGGTACCATAGGAGCATCCGGTATCCGTCTTCTGGTAGACGCTCAGGTAGATTACAGCCGCAGCCGTAATCTGGTACTGACCTCTGTCATTTTCGTTACAGGCTTATCCGGAGTGGCATTACAGCTAGGTAAGGTCACCTTACAAGGTATGGTACTTGGATGTATTGTCGGTATGGTACTTTCTCTGTTTTTCTATTTCTTAGAGAAATTCCATTTAACAAACGAGCAGTAATATCATAGTCATTACTATTCTGTTAGAATATTTCAAATATAAAGAAGATAATGCTTCCGGCTAAACTACCTGGGGCATTATCTTCTCTTATGTTCCTGCATGCATCTAAGCCATTACTTTGCTGCTTAATAATACTTAAAAATAGCCCGACACAAATGTCTCGTTTAAAACCCACAGGCAGTTTGCACAAAATAGAAAGCATGAAGGCGCCTATGGAAATGTATTAGAAGTCCTTTTCTCTGAAGCTTTTGTGCTATATCATCAAACAGATTGTCTGAGCCCACGAGTTATCTGTTTGATGATATGTCCAGCACAAAAGCTTCAGAGAATTAGGACTTCTTATACATTGTAATCGAAGCCTTCATGCTTTCTATTTTGTACAAACTGCCGTCCCCTTTTGAAAACCTTCCCTTTTATCACTCAAATCAATTCATATTGTGTATTTTCAATTTCACATCTGTGTATTATAATGAAACGGGGGTGAATCACATGTCTAATAACTTAATTTATCATGATACCGGCGAAAAGTTATTCCAGAACGGTAATTCCATCTTTATAAACTACATAACCGAAAATCCCGAGCCGCATTTGCATGTCCATGATTTTATTGAGATATCCTATGTGGCTTCCGGTTCCGGCATTCATATTCTGGGAGATAAGCAATACGATGTAAACAAAGGGGATTTATTTCTCATTAACTACCATATACCACATGAATTCCGCTCCTTTGCTTCCTCTGACAGGGAACCCTTAAAGGTCTATAACTGTGTGTTTAAGCCTGATTTCATAGATGTCAACCTGATTGACTACAAGGATTTTAAAGATGTAATCCACTATCTTTCCTTTCGTTCTATTTTTTCCCTGGCTCCTGACAGTATGGGCGATTTAAAGCTGTCAGAAGGTGAAAATCCTGCCTTTGAGGATATTTATCACAAAATGCTGAAGGAATTTACCGAAAAAGAAGATGGGTATGCAGAAATCCTTCGTGTATACCTAATTGAGTTTCTTATTAAAATTTTCCGCTCCCTGAAGAATTCGCCAAATAATAAAACCGGCATGATAACGCACCATGCCAGTCTTATTGAGCAATCCATTCAATATCTGAAACAAAACTATAATGTTACTGTCAAGCTTTCCGACTTGGCTTCCAGGTCTTTTTTAAGCCCTACTTATTACTGTAAGCTCTTTAAGGATTACACCGGCCTTACGATTTCCGAATATGTTCAAAGGCTTCGGATTGAAGAAGCCTGCCATTTACTTAAAACTACCGACAGCAAGATTATTGTAATCGCCCAACAGGTGGGCTACAGTGATATCAAGCATTTTAACGAGGTCTTTAAAAGACTAACCGGCACCACGCCAAGTGCCTATAAAAAATCACATTGAGGAGGAAAAAGGCTCCCTGTAAAGGCTCACCCTGTTTTTCCCCTCTTTCTTTGATTGATACATTGCTGCATCCGCCCGCTTTATAACCTCTTCAAAGCTTTCATCCTTCTCATCAAAGTATGCTATTCCAAGGGATATGGTCGGACTTATGACTTCCTTTTCCTGCTGTATTCTTAAATCCGATATGGCTGCTGCCAGCTTTTCAGCAGTGTAAACAGAATTCTCTTCCTTCAGCCCGTGAAAGATGCCTACAAATTCATCTCCGCCCCAGCGTATCAGGCAGTCTGAGCTTCGTATCACCTGGTACACCCTGTTTACAATTTCAATCAGCACCTTGTCTCCCACATCATGTCCAAAATTATCGTTGATTCCTTTAAAGCTATCGACGTCAAACATAAAAATGGCCGTATCTGTTATCCTTTTCCTCTTAAATTCCTTAAACTCCTTTACCAGTTCCAGGGTGCCAAACCTGCGGCTATAGGCTTTTGACAGAACATCCTTATTCATTTCCAGTTCCATCTGCCTGCTGATATCTTTTGTATACAGCCGTTCAAGTGACAGGAATAAAAACAGGCTGAATGCCACAAATATAATCATCAGCGCCACAAGGGTTATCATTTGACCTCTCACCGCTGCCATACTCTTGGCATTGGTATGGTCAATATATTGCCGGATGTCATCCAGAGGAATCCCCATAGCAATAATCCAGTTAAAGTCCTTATACAATTTGGCATAGGTCAGCTTTTCCGATACGTCATCACTGTTCAGCTCTTTAAAATAATACGTAAAGAATAATTCTCCCTGCGCTTTTACGCCCGCCAATTCCTGTGCATAGGGGCGGTTTCCCTTGATGTCCGTCATGTCGGTTGACAGATATGTTCCTTCTGTTTGGGGAAGATTGGGATGCACCCGTCTGATGGCATAATCCTTTCCTCCTGCATAGTTGATGATTTCATTTACCCAGACATAGGAGCCATTGCCAAATTTCATATTTCTTATTTTATCTGCCGCCGCTTCTTTTACTTTGTTATCCACATATTTCCTGCTTACACCGATAAGCCCATAGATTGGGCCGTGGGTTATAATCCGGTAATACAGCAGCTGTGTTTTTACTGTCTTCAGATTTTCATTGATGTCCTTCTTTACTATATCTGCCGGATCATAGATAACCTTTTTGCTGCTGTTATTCCATAAAAAGACGGTCCACTCGTTTTCATTGATATCCCGGGAATAGTCGGAAGCGAACCAGCGTTTAAAATAATCTGTGTACTCTTTTTCCGGCAAATTTTGCCCGGATAAAAGAGTCTCATATCTTTTATCGATATTTTTCTGATAATAATCCCGTTCCTTTTTCCTGTCCAATGTGATATCCTGAATGATGTTATTGACCGTATCCTTCAGGAACAGTTTACGCATTTTCGTTATCGTAATCCGGGTTTCATCCCGATATACCTCATTGATCCGCTGATAGGATATCCAGAAAAAAACACCAATTATCGTACAAATGGCAATTATCATTATGGTACTGGCAATGGTATGCCTTTTAATCATTCGGAAATCACCCCATAATTTCTATAAACATCATTAAAAAGTCCCTGTAAAACTGAAATAACGCTGTAAAGGCTTAACTATATTATAGGCTTGGAAGGAGAAAATATACTTTTAAGAGTACCCTTGCAGGCTTACCGACTTACAAGCTTACATGCCTGCCGGCTCTTATTCTCGATACTTCATTCCTCCGTCAGGTCTTTATATTTCAGCAGGCAAAGCTCCGTAAAGCTCTTTATTGCCTCTGTGAAATACTTATTCTTATGATAAATCAGCTTGAACTGGCGTATAAAAATCAGCCCGTTTATATTTACAGCCTTCAGAAGCCCTTCCTCTAATTCCTTGCTGACCGCCCTTTTTGAAATCACAGAAATTCCAAGGTCTTCTGCTACCGCCATCTTGATTGTATCAGCATTATTACAGGTCCAGGTTGCGGTCCACTTCAGCGAATTCTCCGCCATAACATTCTCGAAGGTCTTTCTGGTTCCGCTGCCTACTTCTCTCAGAATAAAATTCTCTTTCTCCAGCTCCTTGGGCTCAATCCTGCTGCGTTTTGCAAAAGGATGATCCTTTGCACATATCAGCACCAGAACATCATCTGTCAAAGACCTGCTTTTGATATCGGAGGATGTTATTTCCCCTTCTACCAGGCCTAAGTCAAGCTTGTCATTTATAATCATTTGCTCGATCTTTGAGGTATTATCTTCCGTGACTTCTATGGTAAGTCCCGGAGACTCCCTCCTGAAATCAGACACCAGCTTTGGCAGGACGCAGGAACCCACTGTAACGCTGGCACCAATCCTTATGTTCCCTTTTTTCCTTAAGGCCCGCATTTCATTTTCCGCTGCTGCATTCAGGCCAATAATATGCCTGGCATAGCTTAACAGCTTTTCACCAGCCTGGGTAAGATATAACTTTTTTGATAATCTTTCAAAAAGACGAACATTATAATATTCTTCCAGCTCGGAAACCGCCTGGCTCACAGCAGACTGGGACATGAACATGCTGTTTGCAGCTGCTGTCATATTCTTATTGTCGCAGACTGCCACAAATATTTGAAAATGCCGTAATGTCAATGTTATCCTCTCCTGATATCCGGCATGGTAAATATTCCGGATATGTTAGTTGTATTTTTAACAATAAGTAATTACTTATTATATGTATAAGATAATAATATTTTACTTATATGTTGTCAAGCTATATACTGGTACAGAGCCAAAATAAACGAAATAGTGACAAACTTTTATGCGCAGAAAGTAATTAACTGTATCTTTGGTAATATCACAGGCCTTCTTGTAATATGCAAGGGTTTTTAAGGACGAAGAAAAATTTTAATTATAGAAAGGTGCCGTTAACCAGTTCTCTCATTTATTTTAATTTAAGGTAATATCACAGGCCAGCCTGTGTTATGCAATAGTTTTAAAAGTGAAAGAAAATACTAATTATAGAAAGGATGCCGCTAACCATTTCCTTCACTTATTTTTAACTGCGGCAATATCACAGGCCTGCCTGTGATATGTAACAGGTGTAAACATGACTAAATTAACAAAGAACCCCTCCGGTGAAGCTGCTGTAAAAAAGCCGGGCAGAATACCGGGCATTTTAGTAACTGCTGTCATAGCAATTCCGGCCTGGATAATCGGAGAGAAATTTCCCATAATCGGAAGCCCGGTACTTGGAATTCTCTTTGGAATGATACTTGCCTTTTTTAAGAGGCCTCAAGCCTTAGAAACCGGAATTACCTATACCTCCAAAAAGCTTCTGCAATATTCCATTATCCTGCTTGGCTTTAACATGAACCTCTACAGTGTGTTAAAGGTCGGCAGACAGACCATCGTCCTGATGCTTTTTACTTTGACTGCTACTTTTTTAAGTGCCTATTTCATAGGAAAGCTTTTAAAGGTTGAGAAGAATACCAATATCCTGATTGGCGTCGGAACCGCCATCTGCGGCGGTTCTGCAATCGCTGCCACAGCTCCTGTTATCCAGGCGGATGATGAAGATGTTGCCCGTTCCATTTCAACTATTTTTCTTTTTAATGTTATTGCTGCCTTTCTCTTCCCTTTTCTGGGACATCTGTTTCAGATGACGGATTACCATTTTGGTCTCTGGGCAGGAACCGCAGTAAATGATACCTCTTCCGTTGTAGCCGCAGGATATTCCTTCAGCAATGCTGCCGGAAATCTGGCTGTCATTGTAAAGCTTACAAGGACACTTATGATTATCCCCGTAACTCTTGTTCTTGCCCTCTTCGTTTCCCGAAACAAAGCAAAGGACAGCAAGGTAAATTACAGCCTCTCCAAAATATTTCCCTGGTTCATATTAGGCTTCGTTGCTGCCTCCATTATCAGTACCTTTCTACCAATACCGGACGCAGCAAAGGAATTTCTTGTTAAAGCAGGAAAGTACATTATCGTTATGGCAATGTCAGCAATTGGGCTTAACACCAATCTTGTAAAGCTTGTGAAAAATGGATTAAAGCCTATCATACTGGGCCTGTCCTGCTGGGTGGTTCTTTCCCTCACATCACTACTTGTGCAATTTACCATATTAAACCTTTAACTTTGTTGACCACGACAAGCGCATGACGGAAGTTTATGGAAGTGGACGATGACCAAGGGGGTTGTTTGGGAGTTTTGTTGCGCGAGAACCCTTATTCCACTAAAGCGGCAGAAGGAACCTCTTGAGACAAAACTCCCAAACAACCCCCTTGGTCATCTGTGTATATCCATCCATTATTTGGTCTTATGCGTTTGCGGTGCCCAAAGCTCTAAAAGCCTCCAACAACACAATAACTGTCCAAGAGTTTATTGCCAACCCCCAGATGATTTTGGCTTACCTTTCGTAATTTTCTATTGAGGAGTTCCCTAATGACACTTAAATGGCGGCAGCTGTTCCTAGGTAAAATTATACCACTGTCTGAGCTCACAGCCCTGCACAAATACAACCTTCCAGCGAGTTTGGTATAATTTCACCTGCCAGGAACAGCTGCCGGCATTTTAGTGGAATTTGGAACCCCGAACGAGAAAATTACGAAAGGTAAGACAAAATCATCGTCCGTTCCCAATCCCCCCTGAATTGAGATAATTGAAGACAGCCGTCAGCAAGCGAAAATCAGGCACTGTTTAAAGGATATACTGGTGCTAGTTCTATTGTTGCTTTGCAGCTTTTATGTTAAAATATATGTCATACATATTTTATACACTTGTTTCACCGTGTAATAAGCATTTTAACATTAACGATTCAGGAGGAACTATGTTATGGCGTACAAAGAAGTAAAAGTTATTAAGAACAATCCTGCCTTAAAAGGCATGGCAGTCATGATTCCTGATGTTGTATTTTCCACCGCTCAGGGAATTGATTTAAAGCTTCAGCTGTTAAAGCCCTGGACGGATGAGACTGCAAAGGAGCAGCCCAAATATCCTTTGATCGTGTTTGTACAGGGCAGTGCCTGGACCTTTCCCGATGTTTATTATGAGCTGCCCCAATTGGCACAATTTGCAAGGGAAGGCTATGTGGTAGCAACCCTAACCCACCGAAACAGTCTTGAGGGACATCCTTTTCCGGCATATTTAGAGGATGTAAAGGCCGGCATCCGCTTTCTTAAGAAAAACGCTGCCAAATATCAGATTGATTCCGAAAGGGTGGGAATCTGGGGAACTTCATCCGGCGGCAACACTGCCTTGCTGGTGGGCCTTACCGGAGATGATTCCCGCTATAAAACAGAGGAATATTCCGAATTTTCAGATTCCGTAAAGCTGGTCGTTGACTGCTTTGGTCCGACTGATTTGACTTATACCCTGGAAAATATTGCGGCTATGGATGAAGATACCAGGACACTTTTTGCAGCCCTTCGCGGAGAAGATACAAAGGAAAATGTGAAAAAGGTTTTAGAAATGAATCCTGTTGACCATATCAGAGAGGGAGTTTCCTACCCGCCCTTCCTGATTCTGCAAGGCAATCAGGATACCGTTGTGGATTATTCCCAGAGTGAACTAATGTACCACAGATTATCGGATGCCGGAGCTGATGCAACACTTATCTGCGTGGAGGGAGCTCCTCATGAAGGTTCCTTCTGGAGCAATGAATTATTGGCTATTATCAAGGAATTCATTGATAGTAATTTATAATTCTAAGGATATACGGAAATTACGGAAAGCAGCCACAAGACCAACTGAATGGCTTTGTGGCTGCTTCTTCCATTTGGACCCTATTACCTATTATTAGTCTACAATAAAGACTATACTTAAAAACAGGCTGCACTTCCCTCTATCCTAAATTAGCCCGGATTCCTTAAGCAGTTCTGTTATGACCGTCCCATTTGCTTCCTTTAAAAGATTGCCAAGTGCCATCTTCTTATCCTGTGGCATCGCAATATCCCTTAGCCTTTTCCCATCCAAAAGGCTTGCAGCTGCCTTTAAAAGTGCCCGTACATCAAAGGCCGAGCCATAGACCTCCGGAACGCCCCGTCCTACATCTAGGAGGGTATAAACCGCTTCCATACCGGTGCGGACTGCATATTCCGTTGTAAATACCGTGTCTCTTGGTGTTTCAACATGTTCACCGATGAAAGCAAAGTTTACTGCACCCTTGGGAACGATGTCCGGCCTGTCACCTGCTTTCCTGACCATAAAATAGGAAGTGACATAGGGCATCATACAGGGAATACAATGGGCATGGTTTTTAGCCAGCTCCGGAATTTCCTCAGCTGGAACGCCTATGTGGTATAACCATTCCTCTACAATTTCACTGCCGGTGCACTCCTTCATTGGCTTTTTAATAAAATCGCCTTCCACATCGGAGAACAGGCCGTATACCCAGGCAACGATCTGTCCGGAGGGCTGTACCTTGAAATGAGGCTGTCTGCTTACTGTCCAGCTCATTAGCCAGGAGGAATCTTTCACTGTAATGGGTCCTCCCGTCACAATACTTCCGCTGCCGGGATTCCTGCCGGTCATTTTAGAAATATATTCCGGAATTTTATCATCCAGGCAGGTAATGGTTGCGGACTCCCAATTAGAGCCGGCTACATCACCATAGAATTTTTCCGGCCTTCCAAAGGCTTCATCCTGTGCTGCAATGTTCTTCCACAATTCCCAGGAAGGGCCGATGCCCTCGGGAACCACAGCCGGATGGTTGTCATCTCCAAAGCCTGACTGCTCGGTACTGCATCCAAGGGTTATAAAGACCAAATCCTTCTCTGTCAGGGTTATACCGGTATCTTCTCCCATTGACGTGCATTGGATTTTCTTCGCTATTTTTTTATCTGCTTTACACTCAAATTCTACATTGGTTACCACCGTATCATACCGGAACTGTACCCCCTCTGCCTCCAGATATTTGACCAGGGGAAGTATCAGGGATTCATACTGGTTGTATTTTGTAAAGCGCAGGCCGGAAAGGTCCGTCAGGGTATGGGTCAGATGAATAAAACGAGTCAGGTATCTGCGCATTTCAATGGCACTGTGCCATTCCTCAAAAGCAAACATGGAACGCCAGAACAGCCAGAAATTGGAGGCCAGGAAGTCCTCAGTGAATACATCCGTAATTTTCTTATCATCAAGGGCCTCTTCCGGTGTCAGCACCAGTCTGGATAATTCCATAGCTGCTCTGTCACTCAGAGTGAATTTATGCAGTGTATTGGCATCCTTTCCCTGATTTACGGTCACTCTTACCGGCGAGCTGCTGGGGTCCGCCTGATTCAGCCAGTAAAACTCATCTAAAACAGATGCATTTTCTAGTTCCAGAGAAGGAATGGAGCGGTACAAGTCCCACAGACATTCGAAATGGTCCTCCATTTCCCGTCCTCCTCTGATGATAAAGCCCCTGTTGTCGTCCTTTACGCCGTCACATCCGCCGCCGGGCAGAGACAGCTCTTCCAATACACATATGTTCCTGCCTTCCATATGCCCATCCCTTATCAAAAAGGCAGCCGCAGACAAAGCCGCCAGACCTCCTCCGATCAGGTATGCTTTCTTACCGTCAACGGTACTGGATTTTAATGGTTTTGAAAAAGCGGCATAATTCCCATTTGTATAATGCATATTAAATACCTCCTTCGAAATAATATAACCTCAATATATATCACGAATTCGTAAAGTACAATTTACACATGGGGGTATTTGTAAAGAAACCGGCTCATTACCCTATCCTTTTATTTCACGCAGGTTTTCTGCATGCATCTTTTCCAACGCTTTTTTAAAATCTCCTCTGACCAATACCTCGATATTTTTTACGATTTTTTCTGGCTCTTCCTTCATACCGTTTCTTATCCAATCCAATGCAATCCCATTAAATGACAGCGTAAAATATTTCGTTACAAATTCCTTTTGATCGCTGCTGACATTGAATCCCTTTGCCTGCTCCTCTACCACCTGGTTGATATATGTAAAAAGTACATGGTACATAAAGTTCTCGATATACTCTCTCTGGATGGACTTATAGGTATTGATAACCAAAGAGCGGTTATCCTTAAGCCAATTCAACAGATTGCAGTAACCAATCTGCCAGGTTTCTATGTTCCGGTGTTTTTCCAGGGCATATTCCGTTTCCTGCTTGAAAATCCATTCGATAATGTCATAAATATCACTGAAGTGATAATAGAAAGCCTGCCTGGATACCTTGCAATCATTCACAATATCTGTGACAGTAATCTTATCCAGGGTTTTACTGTCCAGCATCTTTTTAACAGCTTCCGCAAAATCATTTTTTAAATTTCTCATATACGGCTCCTTACAGACAAAATAAGGTATGGTTTTTCAGTTATATTAACCTTTCCTGCCTCCTCTGCCATTTAAAGACAAATCGAAAATTAATTCCGTCATTTCTTTTACAGGCTTTTTCATACCGTCCTTTAACCATTTTTTGATAATACCGATGCTGCCATTGGCAAAAAACAGGAATACATATTCGTCCTCATCCTCGTTGGTCCCCTGCAGGGAGAAATGCTGCCTTCCGATAATATTGGTAACTTCCTGCTGGAACTTGATATCTCCGCTGGAATTTAAAAGCACATCAAATATTTCCGAATTTTCTTTTATGTATTCCAGGATTTTATCAAGCATTTCAAGAGGCATTTCATGGGCATTCCGCAAATTATAGCTGCCAAGATACTGGTTAATATCACTGATGATATCCTTCTCAATCTGCTGCAGCAGGTCATACTGGTCCTGGTAATGGGCATAAAAGGTGGCTCTGTTGATGTCCGCCTCCTCGCAGATTTCCTTTATAGTGATTTTAGCTATTGGCTTCGTCTTTAACAATTTTACAAAGCTTTGCTTAATTACCATGATGGTATACTTTACCCGCCTGTCGGTTTTCTTTTCCTTCATAATTTAACTCCCATGTATATTGTAAGTTTACTTGCGAAATGCTTAAGAACTGGCTATTTATACTATTACTATTGTATCCCATAAATAACCAGTGAATATTCCCTGAATTTTAACTTTTTTGCTGTTTTCTCAACATATTTATTAAATCTGTTGATTAATTTTCATTTTTTAACTTTTTGTCTGTTGAATTAAATACATACTGTCAGTATACTATATTAAAGATAAATCATCAACACTATGTTGGATTACCGGAGGAAAATACATGGCTTTCATTGAGCTGAATAACATAAAAAAAGAATACACCGTGGGTGATGTCACCATATCAGCGGTAAGGGACTGCTCCTTTACAGTGGAAAAAGGCGAACTGGTGGTTATACTGGGGCCGTCGGGAGCAGGGAAAACCACTGTCCTGAACCTCTTAGGGGGTATGGACACTCCAAGCGGGGGCAGCATCCTTGTAGACAGCAATGCCATTCATCAATATAACAAAAAGAATCTTGTAAACTACCGGCGGAATGATATCGGCTTCGTCTTCCAGTTCTATAACCTGGTGGCAAATTTAACCGCTCTTGAAAACGTAGAACTGGCCTGTCAGATATGCCGTGACTCCCTTGACCCGAAAACAGTACTGGAACAGGTAGGCTTATCCGACCGTATCAACAATTTCCCGGCACAGCTCTCCGGCGGTGAGCAGCAGCGCGTTGCCATCGCCAGGGCAATTGCTAAAAATCCAAAGATCCTTTTATGTGACGAGCCTACCGGAGCCCTTGACAGCACCACTGGACAGCGGATCATTGAACTGCTTCAGAACACCTGCAAAACCATGGGGACAACAACTATTCTCATAACCCATAATGCGGTTTTGGCAGATATCGCCGACAAGGTTATCCATGTTAAAAACGGAACCGTCAATCATATTGTTCTCAATGAGAATCCCAAAAAATCAAATGAAATCGTGTGGTGAGAAACGTGCTGTATAAGAATACTCTGATTAAAATTAAAAAATCCCTGGGAAGATTCCTGTCCCTGTTTTTGATAGTATTGGTAGGAGTTGGTTTCTTTGCCGGAATACAGGAAAGTGTCCCGGACATCACCTCTTCCTTCAGCAAATACATGGAATCCCGGAAACTGATGGATTATCAGATCGTCAGTACTCTGGGTCTGACAGCAGAGGATGTGAACGCCCTGCAGACTCTGAAAGCTGTGAGCTCTGTTACACCAAGCTACTCACTGGATGTGCTGGAACAGGGAAATGCCTTAAGAATTCAGTCAATTGAAGAAACCGTCAACACCTTAAAGCTAGTGCAGGGCCGTTTGCCGGAAAGCAATACCGAATGTGCAGCCGATAGTAAGCATTATAAAATCGGTGATAAAATCACGATTACCAGCGATGAAGGTGATAAATTATCAAATACGGAATTTACCGTTGTCGGAACGGTAAAAACTCCGCTGTTTTTATCGGAAGATTACGGAAGCACCACTGTCGGTGACGGAAAACTCTTTTCCTTTCTTTATGTGAAAAAGGATAATTTTAATCTGGATGCCTATACCCATATCAATATCCGGGCTGCCGGTACCGATAATCTGAATGCCTTTTCAAAGAAGCATGAGGATATCATGACAGAGCTTCAAACCGAAATCGAAAAGCTAAAGCCCGAAAGAGAAAATGCCAGATATCAGGAAATTTACGAAAAAGCAAACAATAAAATTGAGGAGAAAACGAAGGATTTTGAAAAGGAAAAAGCCAAAGGTGAAAGTAAACTGGCCGATGCTAAGAAAAAGCTTGATAAAAACGCACTGAAATTAAGCGATGGCAAAGAGGAACTTGCCAAAAAGGAAGCCGGCCTGGAGGACACGATTACCTCTCAAAACGCTGCTTTTAAAGATGCAAAGAAGAAAATTGCCGACGGCTGGAATCAGATTGACTCTGCTTTAAAAAAGTACGGCATCACCAAAGCCGAACTGAATGCGAAAATAACAGAATTAAACACAGCTCTTGAAACCTTAAAATCCAGGCAGAGCCTTCTTTCAAAAGACAGCCCGGAATATAAGCAGCTGGATGCACAGATTCAGGAATATTCCGCTTCCTATAAGGGCTTACTCACTCTAGAGGAGTCCATTAAGAGCCTCACTGCCAGGGAAAGCGAGCTGAATCAGGGGATAGCTGCCTTTAACTCCCAGATTGCCAGTGCAAGAGAGCAAATAAAGGATGGCAGGAAAGAGCTTTCCAAAAACGAAAAAAAGCTGAAGGACGGATATGACAAATACAATAAGAATCTAAAGGAGTTTCAGACCAAGATATCCGATGCTCAAAAGAAGCTAGCGGAAGCAAAAGATAAGCTTTCCGATATCGAAAAAGCCAAATGGACCATTCTTGACAGAAACAATGTAATAAACGGTTACAGTGATTTAAAATCCGCTGCCACTACCATCAGGCTCATTGCGGCAATCATTCCTTTATTTTTTATACTGATAGTGATTTTAATGACCTCCAATACCATGGCCAGAATGATTACGGAGGAGCGCGGAGAGCTTGGCACCCTGACTTCTCTGGGCTTTCATGATAATAGCATTGTTGCAACCTATCTCCTTTATGTTTTATCCGCTACTGTTCTGGGAAGTACCTGTGGATTTTTTATTGGCTGTACAATCATCCCTAAAATCATCTATACCTGCTTTCCCTATATCCTGCCGCCTTTGATTCTGCAGTTTGACGTCATAAGCTTTCTTACCATTTTAGCTGTTGCCGTCCTGCTTATGACTACAGTGACTGTGATTTTCTGCCACCAGGAATTAAAGGCCCGTCCGGCTGCCTTATTGCGTCCGGTTCCTCCCAAGAAAGGCCAGACCATTCTCCTTGAGAAAATTGGCTTTGTATGGAAGCACCTGTCCTTTACCTGGAAGGTTACCATGCGTAATATCTTCCGTTATAAGTCCAGAGTCTTTATGACAATCATTGGAATATCCGGGTGCACGGCGCTGCTTCTTACCGGATTTGGCATTAAGGACAGCATAAACGGCGTAGCAGAGAAACAATTCCAGGATATTTTCCGGTACAACAATATGGTCGTGCTGAAGAATGACACCAAAAGCAGCAATGACCTGTCAGCTCTTTTAAAGAAAGAAGGTATTTCAAATCCCTTATTTATCAAGCAGACTTCCGTTACCTGTGAATCAAAGGAAAAGGAACTGGATGCCTACCTGATAGTGCCGGAAAAAGAAGAAGCTTTTAAAACCTATTACAATATCAGAAACTATAAGACGGGAAATACTGTTAAATTAAATAATACCGGAGTGATTATCTCTGAAAAGATTGCTGCTGTATACAACTTAAAAAAGGGCGATATACTCCGGATTAAAGACTCAGATAACAATTCCTACTCCCTGCCGGTTTCGGATATCGCAGAAAACCATATCAAAAATTATGTTTATATCAGTAAGGGCCTTTACACAAAGCTATTCCAACAGCCCCTCACCTACAATATGATTGTTTCCAATTATCAGGGAGATGCCGCTGTTTACGCCCAAAACCTGCTTGACAGCAAAGTGGCGGTAAATGTAACCTTTACGGAGGATATTCTATCACGGGCTGTGAAAGAAAACAGCAGCTTAAACAGTGTTGTCCTTCTGCTGGTCTTTGTTTCCTGCCTTTTAGTGGTCATTGTACTTTACAATCTCACCTCTATTAATATCAGCGAGCGGAAACGTGAAATTGCCACCTTAAAGGTACTTGGCTTCTATGACATGGAAACCAATGAATATATCTACCGGGAAGCCCTGCTCTTAACAATAATCAGCATTGCTGCCGGACTTCTTCTTGGAATCGGCCTGCACCGGTTCGTTATGGGAGTCATTGAACGGGAGGAGTTTGTATATTTTAAGTCTGTCAAAGGGTTAAGCTTTCTCTGGACCTTTTTAATTACAATGGCTTTTTCTCTGATCATGCAGATTACTACTTATTTTAACCTGAAAAAGATTGATATGATTGAATCATTGAAATCGGTTGAATAGGGGAATTAAAAATACCTTATCCTGTTTTTTTGCTTAGCCAGCTATCCAGATAATGAGAAAGGTTTTCCATCTAAACACTTGTTCTTATTTTTACACGTGGTATAATTATACTATTCTGTTATACGAAAAAATGGACAATAATTGCTGGGATGAGGAAATTCATAGAGCTTCCCTGGGATTTATGTAAGTTTAACGATTATCCAATTCAAAATTGAATTTTCAGAAAAGAGGTTAAGATGCGTTCAGAAAATGAAATGTTTGACTTGATCCTTGGTCTTGCAAGAGAGGACGAGCGTATCCGGGCAGTTTATATGAACGGCTCCCGGACAAATCCCAATGTAACAAGGGACAGTTATCAGGATTATGATATTGTTTATGTTGTTACAGAGACAGCTTCCTTCCTAAAGGATAAGGGCTGGATAGAAAAATTCGGTGATATTGCCATGGTACAGGAACCGGATTCCAATGACCTGGGATTTGGTATGAATGCCGATCTCAGCCGCTCCTATGGCTGGCTGATGCTCTTTGTGGATGGCAACCGTATTGATCTGCACATACAGATAAAGGAAGTGATGGAGGAAGAATATACGTCAGATACTTTAACCGTACCTCTACTGGATAAGGATACTATCCTTCCCTCCATCCCTTCATCAAATGACAGCGGCTACTGGATTCAGAAACCTTCAAAGTGCCGGTATGACGGCTGCTGCAACGAGTTCTGGTGGTGCCTTAACAACGTTGCCAAGGGGCTGGTTCGAAATCAGATGCCCTATGCCATGAGAATGTATCATGGAACAGTCCATGCCGAGCTTGATAAAATGATAGAATGGTATATTGGCACCCAGACCGGCTTTAAAGTCTCAGCCGGAAAGTGGGGCAAGTATTTTAAAAAATACCTGCCCCATGAGCTGTATGAACTCTATGAGCTTACCTATTCCGATTATGATAACCTATGGGATGCCGTATTTCATGCCTGTGAACTTTTCCACCGGATAGCAGTCGCCGTTGCGGGCAGTCTTTTCTATGAATATAACCAAAGAGATGAAGATAATATGTTAATATATCTGAAAAAGCTCAGGGAAACACCGTAATATCTTCATCAGCCCCAGATAGCCTGCATTTCTTCGTTATTTTGAAGTAACTCCTCCAGGGTTCCCACGGCATCCACTCGGCCATCTTTCATAACAATTATCTGGTCCGCCTGTTTTAGTGCCAGTCTGCGGTTGGATACCACCAGGCTGGCTGCGGGGCGTTTCCCGAACAGCCGGTTCCATAGCTTGTTCTCAGTCTCCACATCCAACGCACTTGAGATATCATCAAATACCATGAGGCTTGCTTTTCTGGCAAACATACGGGCTACCGCAACTCTTTGTATCTGCCCGCCTGATAATTTCACACCCCTTGGACCGACGACAGTATCAAGCCCCTGCTCCAGCTGTGAAATATCCTCCTCGAAAACAGCCGAGTGCAGAGCTTCCAGTAAATCCGTATCCTCTTCCTTTAATCCAAAAAGAATATTATTCCTTACAGTGTCACTGACAAGCCTTGGAATCTGGGGAGTATAGGCACAATGGGGCTTTGTAAGAAATTCGCCGGGTTCCTTCAGTTCCCTGCTGTTCCAGTAAATACTTCCTTTCTGGGCAGGCAAAAGGCCTAACAATACCTTTAACAGGGTAGATTTACCGGAGCCGATTCTTCCGGTTATCACAGTAAAGGAACCTTTCTTTAAGGTAAAGCTTACGTCTTCCACTCCGTTTCCGGAGCTTTCATAAAGGTAAGTCAATCCCTTTACCTGGAGCTCCCGAAGTGCTTCCGCCTCCGCTTCCTTTTTCACCTCTGCCATTCTTCCTTTCTCTGTCTTTCTTCCTGACTCTGTCTTCCTTCCTGCCTCTATCTTCCTGCCTGCCGCAATTTTTCTTTTACTTTCTGCATCTTTTAAGGGCATCCCTGTATGTGCCACGGCACCTTCGGGAGTCGCCTCCTGCATCAGCTCCGCAATTCTTTCAAAGGATATCTTTCCCTGCCTGACATTGGCAATAAAACTTCCATAAAAACTGGTAAAGTCAGAGATAAAATTCAGATAAAATATGAATAAGGACAAATCGCCGATACTTAGCTCCCCTTTTTTCATAAGTCCTGCTGCCAAAAGGAGAATAAATCCCGTTCCCAGGTTTACCGTATTATGGAATACGGAATTAAGGGTCTGTGAAAGCAGTGTGTCTCTCAGCATAAATTTATGCCTCTTATGATTCAGTTCCTCCAGATAGCCCAATACATGTTCTTCTTCCCCTGCTACCTTAATAGCCTGAACCGCACCAAAGATTTCTCCCATTGCTCCGGTCACCATTCCCGTAGCTTCTCTGGCGGCTTCTCTGTATTTTTGCAGCTTCTCTCTCAGCATCTGTACAACACCTACTACAATTACCATGGGAGCAAATACTAAAAGTGTAATCTTAACGTTGATATTTAACATGATGGTCACGGCAACTACCACAAAGGTAAGGGTTCCAATAAAATCCAATGTCCAGCTAATGGTATTCTCGATGGTATCCGCATCATCCCGAAAGCAGTTAAGTGCTTCTCCCGAGGCCCAGGGTACTGCTGCCGCTCCGGGCTTCTTCAGAATACTTTCAAACATATTCCTGCGCAGCAGGGCACTCATGGTAAAACGGTGCAGGTTATCTGCATTGGCACCAAGATAAATATTCACCATTCGGCCAAGCGTATAGGCAAGAGTCAGGGCGCATATCACCGCCAGACTGTTCCAAAAGTCACTGTGAGGTGTAAGTATCTGAAAAAACTCCTTGTACAGTAAGCCCATTACCAGAGGAAGTACATGTATCATTGCCCATAAAAGACAGTTTACGGCATAAAGGCCGGGCCTGTAAGCCATCATCTTAAGCATCAGCCTTGCCATAGAAAGCTCCTTCTTTTGTTTTTTGCTTTTCATACCAGCACCTCCTCTATCCCAAAGCTTAACAGCTCATTCAATCTTGAATTCTTATTCTTTAACAGCTCTTCTCTCTGACCGTATTCCAGCATTCTTCCCTTATCCAGAATCAGGATGTTGTCAGCCCTTTGAACCGTTGACAGCCTGTGGGCTATGATAATGCAAGCCCTGCCTTCTATCAGTGTGGATAAGGCATTTTCCAGGAACCTTTCCGTAACCGGGTCAAGTCTTGCAGAGGCCTCATCCAGAATAATCAGCCTGGGATTCCTTAAAAACACTCTGACAAGGGTCAGGAGCTGTGCCTCACCGGAGGACATTCCGCCTCCCGGCACCAGCACGGTATCAAGCCCCTCTTTCAGATTTTCATACCAGTCCTTTAATCCCATCCGGCAGATGGTTGAGATAATCAGCTCATCCGGGATTCCGGGATTAAAAAAGGTGATATTGTCCCTCACGCTGGCATGAAACAGCTGTACCTCCTGGGTTACATACGCAATGCTTTTGCGAATATCCTTTAGCAGGATATCCTGCTGCTTCTTACCGTTTAAATAAATATTCCCCGAATCCGGTTCGTAGAATCTTACCACAAGCCTTGCAAGGGTCGTCTTTCCGCAGCCCGTGTGTCCCAAAATCCCCAATACCTTCCCTGCCCCAAGGTCAAAGGTGATATTCTGCAATACGGGTATTTCTTTTTCATAGGAAAAGGAAACCTCTTCAAAGCTTAAGGACAGCTCCTCTTCCTCTCCAAGGCTGGCTGTGCCATCGTCTTTGATGCTGGAAGTCAGCTTTAACAGCTCCTCAATGCGTATAATACTGGCAGTTGCCTTCTGGATATCCATTAGCTGCTCCCGTAACTGGTCCAGGGGATTCTCCAGAAGCTGAAAATAATTAATCATAAGGTATACCAGCCCTAAGGTGATATTTCCTTTGTACCAGAGATATCCTCCCAAGGCAAATATCATAATATCCCCCATTCCAAAAAGTCCGGACAGGGTAATCCAGATCTTATAGCCTGATAAATGAGCTTTCAGACGTATGGGCAGCCATTTTCGCAGCAGCTCCATAAAGCGCTCCAGGCAATAGCTTCCTGCACCGTTTACCTTGATTTCTTCGGTGCAATCCAGGTGCTCGCCCAAAAAGCCATAGAATTTTGTAGTAATTTCTCGGTCCTTTCCGAAATTGTCCACAGCATCTTTCTGGGTTCTCCCCAATATGCTAAAGGCCAATACCAAAAACAGGGTAAAAGCCAATCCAATCAGAGGGCTTTTAAAAGCTAAAACAAGTATGATTCCAACCATTAGCAGAACATTATTGGCAAAGCTGATAAACAGCTTTGAAAAAAAGTTAAATAATGCTGTTACATCTCCATCAATTCTTTCCACCAGCTCTCCGGAGGGATGCTCCTTAAAGTAATTCATATCCAGAGAAAGACAGTGTTTTACCATATCCCGTCTAAGGGTATTGGTGGTACGCCAGCCGATATTCTGGCTAAGGTATGTAGAGGCAATTGCCAGTAATTGCTGGGTAAAGGCAGCAATTATAAAGAGCACCGCTGCCTTGATCAAATCGTTCATTGGTTTATTTGCCCCTATGCCGTCAATGAAAAAGCTGATAAGCATCGGATTGACCAATTGCAGCCCTATGCTGCCCCCTAATATCAGCGCCAGCAAAAACAAGGAAAGCTTACTGTTTTTCATGTATTTTGCAAGCAGTGCTCCATATTTTTTAATGGATAATTTCATGTATACGTTTATTTCCTTTCTTCGCATGTTTGGGAGGATTGTACAAAATATCTTACGCTCCTGCCTTTTCCGGCCGATGTGCTCAAACTTTGCATGCCATATAAGCAAAAAAAGACGCAGATTCTGTTCTCTGCGTCTTTTGGCGTTCAGGCATATTTTAAGTATACTTTTAGCCTGACATCCCGTTCCATGTATTAAAAAAGCCGCAGATTCTACACAACCCGCGGCTCAAAAAGCTTATATATGTTCAAAATTATGATAATCTCTCACACAGGCCGGTCATGCATCTTTTATTCTGTTGATTTGTGTTTAACATTGTAATAATAAACATATGCCTGACCTCCTTTTCATCAAATTAATTCTTGAGTATGTTAACATATAATGGCAGCTATTGCAAGAAAAAAATGAAAAAATATTCAAATATAACAAAATACGGTTTACGGCTGCAGTAATAATAGCTTCTTGATTCCTTGCTCCGGCTGTATTTCTGCTTGTTTATAACCCATGAATTTATCTGTAATAATTATGTAAAACAGAATAATTCATGAACTTATGAATTGCAATAAAGAATTTTTTACGTTAATATATCTGTAGCTTATAAATATTTCCAGCCGCAATAATAAAAGTAATTTAGGATATTGAAGGGAAAGAGGAGAAATCTCATGAATATTAGACCATATGTAAGAAAAGCACAGTATTATGAAACAGACCAGATGGGTATTATCCATCATGCCAATTATATCCATTGGATGGAGGAAGCAAGAGTGGATTTCATGGAACAGGTTGGCTTTGGTTATGACCGGGCAGTAAAGGAAGGCATCGACTTCGCACTGCTTGGTTTATCCTGTGAGTACAAGTCCATGGTCTCCTTCGGGGATACCGTTAACATTGAGGTTTCGATTTCAGCCCTGACGGTGACCAAAATGACAGTCCACTATCAGATTACGGATGCCGTAACCGGTAAACTTCGGACAACAGGTGAAAGTATCCACTGCTATTTTGACTCCAATAGAAAACGCCCGGTTTCACTGAAGAAAGTCCTTCCTGAGCTGTATGATTTATTTGCTTCTTATGTCGCTTAAAGATATGAAAACTTCGGAATTTTCAAAGGAAAGAATTCGAATTCTGATGTTTTCATCATATCAGTATTGAGTTATGGTGGAAATTACATAAATACAGGAAGCAACAAATTTCCTTTTCAACTCCCCCAAATGTCAGTTTTGGAGGAGTTATTTTATCCCATAGGCTGCTTTATCAGTATAAAACTTAAGTTATTGAAATATCGAAGTACCTTCTGGCATCACAATTATGATTAGTTACAATATTTGCTTATTAATTAACCATTATAACTTCATCACTTTCTGATTCTTTCATTTCTGATTCTTTCATTTCATATTCCGATAAGTCCTGGTTTTCTTCTTGCATCTTTATTCCATCTTCTGTATTTATTTTATCTGTCTGCAGATGATAAAATTCCCTGACCCTTTTTTCTACTTCTGCCATCCTGTCAGGATGTCCGGCTAAGTATATCTTGACTGCCTCCCGTCCCTGGCCTATCTTTTCCCCTTCATAGGCATACCATGAACCGCTTTTATTAATGATATCGATATCGGCAGCTAAATCAAGAATATCTCCTTCTCTTGATATTCCGGTTCCATACATAATATCAAATTCCGCCTCTTTAAACGGCGGGGCAATCTTATTCTTTACCACCTTAATTCTTGTCCGGTTTCCAACCCGTTCACCGCCAACTTTTATCATGTCGATTTTTCTGACATCCAGTCTTAAAGAAGCATAAAACTTTAAGGCCTTACCTCCCGTTGTTACTTCGGGATTACCAAACATAATTCCGATTTTTTCACGAAGCTGATTAATAAATATAACAATACATTTCGACTTACTGACAACAGGTGTAAGCTTTCTAAGCGCTTGTGACATCAGTCTGGCCTGAAGTCCAATGTGGCTGTCCCCCATCTCACCATCTATTTCTGCCTTAGGTACTAAAGCAGCAACGGAATCTATTACTAAAATATCAATTGCACCTGAGCGAACCATAGTTTCTGCTATCTCCAGTGCCTGTTCTCCTGCATCCGGCTGCGATATATACAACTCATCAACATCTACACCAATGCTTTTTGCATATTTAGGATCAAGAGCATGCTCGGCGTCAATAAAAGCTGCTATTCCGCCACGTTTCTGAACTTCTGCAACCATATGAAGTGAAACTGTTGTTTTTCCTGAGGACTCCGGACCATATACCTCTACTATCCTGCCTCTGGGAATACCTCCCAGTCCTAATGCAATATCAAGACTTAAGGAACCTGTCGGAATCACTTCTATCTCGCCAAAAGCACTGGAATCTCCTAAACGAATAACAGAACCTCTTCCAAAATCCTTCTCAATTTTTAAAATAGCCGCATCCAATGCCTTTAACTTGTTATTCTCTTCCATTTTTCACCTGCCTGTTCTATTAAGCCATATCTTTTTCACAGCTTAAAATTATTCAAAATACTATTTTAACACTCTAAATATTAAAATGTCAGCATTTTTTATCTCTAAAAATTATTTTTGATACTATTTACAATCACTGCCCCTGTTTATATAGTGCATTTTGACAATATTATTGGTAAGTTTAATCTAGGCTGAATATAATTAAAGCCAATTTAGATTAAGTACTTATTACATATAAAAAATCCTATGTAAAATAGATACCAAGGCAGCATCAAAGCTTATAGCCCCACTATTGCCTCGATTGCCAGCAGCATCTGACAGACAAATAGCCATGCCTCTTTCGAATGAAAGGCTTCAAATAGAACAAGGGCCATCCGGCTTCATAGTTATGACTCCGAATTGCCCTTCTTTTCTACCATTTCTAATCTTTCTAATTGTGCCCGACAATCCCATGGGGAATATACGGCTCTTCCAAAAACATAATTTCTTCTGTGGTCAATTTAACCTTTACAGCCTCAGCTGCGGTTTCAATATGGGATAGCTTTGTAGCACCGATAATCGGCGCCGCTACGGGCTCCTTCTGCAGCAGCCATGCTATTGCTGCATGGGTGCGGGGAATCCCCCTGTCTTTTGCTACCTTCGCAAGCCTTTCCACCACTAGTTTATCAGCCTCTGCCGTGGCATCGTATTTACTTCTTGCAATCTGGTCCGTTTCATATCTTTTGGTGGTTTCTGACCAGTCCCTGCACAGACGCCCGGAGGCCAAGGGACTATAGGGAGTTACCCCTATCTTCTCCTCCCTGCATAGAGGAAGCATTTCCCGCTCTTCCTCTCTGTACAGCAGATTCAAATGGTCCTGCATGGATACAAACCGGGTCCAGCCGTGCTTTTCTGCTGTGTATAAAGCCTTCTGGAACTGCCAGGCATACATGGCGGAAGCTCCGATATAGCGTGCTTTTCCTGCTTTGACCACATCATGAAGTGCTTCCATGGTCTCTTCTATTGGCGTATTGTAATCCCACCTATGGATGATATAGAGGTCCACATAGTCTGTCCCCAGCCGTTTGAGGCTTTTATCAATTTCGTTAAATATCTCTTTCCTGGACAGCCCTCCGCCGTTGGGCCCTTCCGACATCTTTCCATGTACCTTGGTGGCTATCACTATCTCCTCACGATTTCCGTAGTCCTTTAGGGCACGGCCAAGTATTTCTTCACTTTTACCAAGAGAATAGACATTGGCAGTGTCAAAGAAGTTAATCCCTAAATCCAAGGCCCTTTTAATGATTTCACGGCTTTCTTCCTCCTTTAGTACCCATTGATGAATCCAGCTGCCAGGATCTCCAAAGCTCATGCATCCCAGGCATATGCGGGATACATCCATACCGGTATTTCCCAGTTTTACATATTCCATATGACTGCCTCTCTTTCTTTTCTAAAATCAGCAACTTTAACTTCTATGGTTCAACAGAATCAGGCAAAGCCTATTCTTTTGGTTTTTGCTTTTTCTGGTTTGGGATATATATCTGATCATATCGGTCAATCTTCCCATTCAGACGCTCCAGTGTTACTTTCATTTCTTCCATTTTTGCCATCAATAACGTCCGCTGCTCGACTAAAAGCTCCCTTCTGGCTTCAAGCGAACTATCGCCTTTCTGATACAGGGATACATATTCAATCAATACTTCAATGGGAAGCCCTGCATTTCTCATGCACTTTACAAACTCAATCCATCCGCAGTCCTCTTCCGTATAATCCCTGATTCCGCTTTTATTTCTGTTAACTCTTGGTAACAGGCCGATACGTTCATAATAGCGCAGCGTGTCCTGTGATAATTCATATTTTCTACTCGCCTCTGCAATTGTCATTACTTTCCTCCTATTTGCTTCCATTACTATTTACATATATGGGAATGATTAATCTTCCAAGTGGTTGTTTTTTTAACATAGCAGTCCCCAACTTCTCTGAAATTTATTATACTATAAACTAACTATAAATTTACTTTAGCATCTGGAGCCCACTCCAAGTCAAGTATTATTTTATATTTGTTTATTTTTGTATATATATGCATAACAATGTATAAAATATAAAAATATAGTGTATATTTTTGATATGGTTTATCAAATGTCAAATGAAAAGAAACTTTCTATTGTCAAACTCTTACTTTTATTGTTAGCAGTATTGAAATAGCAGAAAAATAAAGCATTTGTCATTATGAAAAAAATCTTAGAACACTTTGACAAAATTCTGCTCCCTTGGTGAACTTAAGTAGCAGCAAAACAAAGGACAGCCAAATGCGCTGCCCTTATTGAAACTTTCTCTAATCTCCTAAGGAAAAAGTTGTACATTATCCAAACGTACTCTATACAGATTAAAAGAAGATAGTATATAAAATTAAAAGAACAATAAAAGATTCATAGGAGTGCTATATTACCCCTTAAAATTGATGATTAATTTTCCATCCTCATAAGCAATAAAGGAACTTTTCTTAGTATATGGTTTATAGCTGTCCTTCATAATATCTCCTGTACGGAACACAGAAAGCATAAATCCAATCAAACCTGAATTGATGAGAAGTGCCGCCTTTCCATAGGATACCAGGGGCAGGGAAAGTACGGATAATAAACCATACCCCAGGTTACCGGCAATATAAATAACTGTCTGCATTATAAAAGTAAGCAGAATTGCCATGGACACCATTGACCCCAGTACACTTTTCTGCCTGGATACATATAAAAAACCCAGAACAGAAAAAGCGGTAAAAATCATTACAACTCCAAAGAATGCAGCCCATCCCCACTGATGGGCCATAGTCGTAAGAATAAAGTCGTTTCCAAAATACGACATAGATAATACATTCTCCCCATATTGCCGGGGAACACTGCCTTTCCCTATAAATGCCGCATTGGACATCAGTTCCCGAATTAATACGATTTGATACCCCCTCGAATCAGAATAAGGATTTAACAGGGTACTAAGCCGGCTTATCCGGTAAGCGTTCTGGAAAAACCAGATACACGTAAGTCCAGCGGAACAAGCACCAGGAAGCAGAACCAGCAGCATACCGGTTTTTTTACTGACACCAAACCACCCTCGTGCAACCGCAATCCCCAGCAGTATGAAAGTTGTGAGAGTAAACAGTATAAAGCCTGTAGTTGATGGAATAAGCAATAAAATGACCGCATATGGCAAATAGCCTAACCCGCAGCAAAGAATCCCCCGAACTCCCTTGTTTCTCATAGCATAGAGAAACAGCGAATATGTCAGCGGAAATATCAATGATAAATACGCTAAACTCACGGAATATGGCCCCAGCACAAACCAGGCTCTGCCAATAATCCGGGAAGACTGCAGGACGCCCAGCACACTAATCACCAAAACTAAATAGTAAGATTGTTTCGGATACTTTCCTAAAATTGAAAAGTCAAGAAAATAGGTAATAAAAAATACAGCCGCTGCGGCTATGTACGGGAAAATGCTAAAACTGCCACGGGTATCCCCTGGGGTATCGGTTAAATAACTGGCTCCGGCTCCAATTACCATTAAAAGCAACGCCAAAATAATCAATGCCCACTGAGGCTTTGGTTTATGCGTTTTATCCAAGGCCATTCCGACCGCAACCGCATCACCCATTTGGATTATTGCATTACGAGTTGCGGTTTCTTCCTCCTGCCCTTCACAAATATAGGCATCTCTCTGGTCGCAAAGATGGTTCTCTATTTCCTCTCCAATGACAGGATGTGCTTTTTTCCACCTTATCTGCTCACAGACAGTCTCACTGTATTTCTTGATTTCATCAAGTGGCTGCATAGCCCGCACCTCCATTCAATACCTTGTTGACTGCGGAGGTATAGTCTATCCACTCCTGCTGTTTATCTTTCAGGAGCTTTCTGCCCTTTTTAGTGATATGATAATACTTCCTTATTCTGGTTCCCTCTGCTTGTTCATCATAGGACTCCACCATGCCGTCATTTTCAAGTCCATGCAAAATCGGATATAATGTCCCTGCCTTAAGATTGAAGGTATTGTCCGATTTCCTGGCAAGTGTTTCAATCATCTGATATCCGTACATATCCTTTTCATCCAGCAGCTTTAAAATAAGAGTCGTTGTACTGCCGGTCAGCAGACTTTTATCAATAGCCATATATCGTTCTCCTTTATATAGATTATCTATACATGTCATTATATATAGATAATCTATATATGTCAATATAGTGAGGTAATTTATACTTGTAAATATATTGAAACAATTTATACATGCCATTATTGATTCAAGTATCAGAATATCATACTTATTGAATGTATGCGTGCTAAGTAATAGTAAGCTTCACAAGAAGCTCATAGCTTTAATTCAAAAGGGCTGCTGTAATTCATTGACCTGGCTGGCATTTTGATGACAGCCAGGTCAATGAATTACAGCGGCCCTTTTGATAAAGAGTATTGGTTATCGTTACAAAGCAATGCTTTTTAACGACTATTCCTTTATTATAACAAGATTTTTTAATGATACATCCAATATGGGGGCAGAGTGTGTTAAGGCTCCGCAGGAAATATAATCAACTCCTATATCTCTTAGCTCCGTAATCCGCTCCTTTGTTACGTTGCCGGAACATTCTGTCTTAGCCCTGCCCGCTGTGATTTCCACCGCCTGCTTCATCATATCGATGCTCATATTGTCTAACATAATGATATCCGCACCGGCCTCCAGGGCCTCCTTTAACATTTCCAGATTCTCTACCTCCACCTCAATTTTCCGCACAAAGGGAGCATATTCCTTTGCCAGTTCAACTGCCTGCTTTACACCGCCGGCAGCTGCTATGTGATTATCCTTTAACAGAATTCCGTCAGAGAGATTATACCTGTGATTAAAGCCCCCTCCTGCTTTAACTGCATATTTCTCAAATATTCTCATGCCAGGTGTTGTCTTTCTGGTATCCAGTAACCTGGTATTGCTTCCCTCTAAAAGATCGGCAGCTTCCTTTGTATATGTCGCTATTCCGCTCATACGCTGGAGATAATTCAGTGCTGTTCTTTCCCCTGAGAGCAATGCCCTGGCATCGGCTGTTACCACGGCAAGGAGGTCACCGCTTTTCACCTTATCCCCATCCTTTACATAGGCTTCCATCTTTGCAAACGGGTCTAAGAGGAAAAATACCCGGAAAAAGACCTCAAGCCCTGCCATGACACCGTCCTGCTTGCATAAAAGCTCTGCCCTGCCTGTTTTTTTCTCCCTTATCACTGCATTGGTTGTGATATCCTCACTGGAAATATCCTCCCTCAATGCTTGCAATATCAGCTCATCCATATTTAACTTGAAGGTTATTTCGTTGTACATTCTGCTCTGCCCTTTCTATTTCCTTTAATACCAGTTCCTTATTTTTTGCCTGCAGCTTTCCGTAATCATAATACTGGGCAAGGTCTACCGCTACCGGTGAAAAGCTTATCTTTTGATGCTGTGCCAAAATATCCTTTGCAGCTTCCCTTGCAAAAACCAGGCTTTCCAGCAGAGAATTGCTGGCAAGGCGGTTTGCCCCATGCACTCCGTTGCAGCTGGTCTCTCCCACTGCATACAGGTGCTCCATGGAGGTCTTACTGTTTAAGCCTACCTTTATTCCTCCCATAAAATAATGCTGTGCAGGTGTGACAGGAATGCAGTCCCTTGTAATATCAATTCCTTCCTCCCTACAGCGCTTATATATATTGGGAAACCGCCCTGTCACAGCATCACTTCCCATGTGGGCAACGGAAAGCCATACATGCTTACTGCCTTCCTTTTTCATCTGCTGAAAGATTTTCCGGGTCAGAATATCCCTTGGTAAAAGCTCATCGACAAAGCGCTCCTTTTTCCCATTAAGAAGGTAAGCACCTTCACCCCTTACGGACTCTGAAATCAGGAAGCGCCTTCCGGGCTTTTCCGTATACAGGGTGGTAGGATGAATCTGTATATAGTTGATATTCTTTAACTGGATATGGTGTTTGACAGCAAGTGCCAGAGAATCTCCCGTCAAATGAGGATAATTGGTGGAAGCCTGGTATAAGCCTCCGATTCCCCCTGTTGCCAGCACTGTAAAATCCGCATCCAGTCTTTGGTTAATACCCTCCTTCGTGCGGATTACAACTCCGCTGCAATAGTTGTCACTGCATATCAAATCTATCATTTCGGTATATTCCATCAGGATAATATTGCTTTTCTTTTTTACCTGTGCCAGGAGTTTTTGTGTAATCTCCTGCCCGGTAACGTCCTTATGGTATAAAATTCTTGGCTGGGAATGGGCGCCTTCTTTTGTGTAAAGGAATTTTCCTTCTCTTTGCTCAAATTCCACTCCCAATGAAACCAGCTCCTGAATTACTTCCGGGGATTTTCGTATCATTCGGGATACTGCTGCCTTGTCATTTTCAAAATGTCCGGCTTTTAAAGTATCCGTAAAAAAGCTTTCATAATCCGCTTCTTCCTTCAGTACACATATTCCTCCCTGGGCCAGATAAGAATCGCTCATTTCCAGGGTACTCTTTGTAATCAGCCGGATTGTTTTATTCTCCGGCAGGTTAAGTGCGCAGTACAGACCGGCTGCGCCGCTTCCTACTATAACAACATCTGCTTTTATATTCATATTAGCTCCCATTGCATGCTCCATTTGCTTGCAGATGGAGCACTGCTACAAATCAGGGTGTGAATTATGCTTTTCAACTTTTCACTAATCCCCTTACTTTGACATAGTAAGCATTCTCTCAAGGGGTCTGTTTGCTTTGTCATACATTTCTTCGTCTAATTCAACTACATTGCTCATAGTTTGTAACTGTTCCAAAATTTTTTCCGGGGTTATCCTCTTCATGTTGGGGCAAAACTGCCTGTGCCCTACCGAATAGAACTTCTTCTGCGGATTCTTTAATTCCAGCTCGTAGAGTACTCCCATTTCGGTACATATAATGAATACTTCCCCCTCACTTTTCGTGGCATACTCTATAATACCGGAGGTACTTCCGATATAATCCGAAATCTCCAATACATCCCATGTACATTCAGGATGAGCCAAAACAATTGCCTGAGGATGCAGCTGTTTTGCTCTTTCAACATTTTCTCTTGTAATGCTAGTATGTACATGGCAAAATCCGTCACTTAATATAAAATTCTTTTCGGGAATCTTCCCTGCAAGATATCTTCCCAGATTCCCGTCAGGTATAAAATAAATCGTCTCATTTGGCAGGGCCTTTACTATCTTTAAGGCATTGGCAGAGGTCACACAGACATCTGAGTGGGCCTTAATCTCAGCAGTGGAATTCACATAGCAGACTACCGCTGCGTCCTTATGCTTTTTTCTGACTTCCTCTATTTCATCAATATCAGCCATATGTGCCATCGGGCAATCGGCATAACTGTCAGGCATAATAATTGTTTTCCCGGGATTAAGCAGCTTTGCACTTTCCCCCATAAAGGATACACCGCAGAATAAAATTGTCTGCTGGGGTATCTCTGTTGCTATTTTGCTAAGATAATAAGAATCTCCGACATAATCAGCAAGAGCCTGAATCTGCCCGTCGGTGTAATAGTGGGCCAGTACCGCTATATCCTTTTCTTTTTTTAATTCCTCTATCTTATTTTTTATTTTATCTATCACTCATCACTTCCCATTTGTATTTTTCGCCATTATAGCACATGTCTTGTCAGCTGACAAGTCAAATAAATAAAGCCGACAAACGAATGAAGGAAGTTTATGGAAACGGACGATGACCAAGGGGGTTGTTTGGGCGTTTTGTTACGCGAGAACCCTTATTCCACTAAAGCGGCAGAAAACGTGACTGGCAGGTAAAGTAATGCCAAACTCGCTGTAACAAATATGGCTGTGTTAGTTATCGAGCTCAAACAGTGGCATTACTTTACCTAGTCACATTTCCTGCCGCTTAAGTGTCATAAGGAACCTCTTGAGACAAAATGCCCAAACAACCCCCTTGGTCATCTGTGTATATCCATTATTTGACCTTATGCGTTTGCCAGCCCAAAACACTATAAGACCCAAATAATACAACAACTGTCCAAGAGTTTATTGCCAATCCCCAGATGATTTTGGCTTACCTTTCGTAATTTTCTATTGAGGAGTTCCCTAATGACACTTAAATGGCAGCAGCTGTTCCTAGGTAAAATTATACCACTGTCTGAGCTCACAGCCCTGCACAAATACAACCTTCCAGCGAGTTTGGTATAATTTCACCTGCCAGGAACAGCTGCTGGCATTTTAGTGGGATTCGGAACCCCGAACGAGAAAATTACAAAAGGTAAGCCAAAATCATCGTCCATTCCCAATCCCCCCCACTTTCCCCTTAATAAAATGTATGGTTTTAAAATTTGGACAGGAAAAAAATTCCTTCGTATGTAATGTCATTTGATAAAAAATATTTACAAGTTTTAAGTGTTGTGATAGGATGATTAGAGATTTTAAGACATTTTATTTGTATTAAAGGCGCGTTTATGAAAAAAATACTGATACATAAAAAGAAAATACTACTGTATACTCTCTTGGGGATCTGCTGTATATTTTCCCTGCTATTCGTAAAGAGGGATTATAATTGCTACAGGGATACCATTGCCAAAGTAACCGGGGTACAGTTGGTAAGCAAAGAAAAGTCCGTCGATTATTACGGAAACAAAGACATTCTGTATACGCAGCTTCTTACATGCAAGATTCAAAATGGGAGCTTCAAGGGCAGAAATGTAGAGCTAAAGAATCAATATTCCTATTCCGGTGCCGCAGACAACCGGTATAATATAGGCGACGATTTGTTCATTTCACTGGACAAGAGTACAAAAGCCACTCTCACCGGTACCATAAAGGGATTAAAGAGGGATACCTATCTCGTATTTATGGCGGTTTTATTTACTGCCTTTATTATCGCTGTGGGAAAGAAAAAGGGACTATTCTCACTGCTCAGTCTTGGGTTTAACATTGTCCTCTTTTCTTTCGTTATGGACTTATATTTAAAAGGAATCAATCTGCTGTTTGTTTGCAGTATCGTAGTGATTGTATTTACGGTCTTTTCCCTTCTTCTTGTGGGAGGCTTCAATCAAAAGACCTTTACTGCCATTATATCCACAATAACCGGCACGTTCCTTACCCTTATCATTGCTTATGTTGTAATGAAGCTGACCAATGAAAAAGGCGTTCGGTATGAAGAAATGCAGTTTTTAACCCATCCTCCCCATGAAATCTTTATGGCTGAAATCCTGGTTGGGTGCCTTGGAGCTGTTATGGATGTATGCATCACCATTTCTTCCTCCGTCTATGAATTAAGCGAAAAAAATCCCAATATTCCAAGGAAAGCCCTGATGGATTCCGGAATGGAGATAGGGAAGGATATTATGGGCACAATGACCAATGTACTGTTTTTTGCCTATGTCAGCGGTGCTATTCCAATGCTGCTCGTTTACCTTAAAAACGGCTTTCAGACAGGGTACAGCTTTAATATGAACCTGTCCCTTGAGCTAATACGTGCCCTGACCGGAAGCATCGGCATTGTCTTAGCCATCCCCCTATCCTTGTTTACCTCCGTATTTATACAGCAACGGCATAGAAAAAACAGAATTCATGATTCTGTATCATAATCTCCTTATTATTGGATGAAGCAGAACCACAGAAAAATTTTTAACAATAGAAAGAAAGGACGCCGCAGCAGGGATTCCACTTGCATAACCTTCCTATTTTCCCTATGGATTATACAGTTTTCCCTTGCCCAACAGCCTGGTGTAAGTAAGCAGATGAATGTTATCATTATTTTAGCTCTCATCCTATTTATACTCATGAAGTTAATCGGAAAAGAAAAAGGTACGAAAGCCTTCTTTTCCTTAATAATAAATTTTCTTATTATATTTACTGCCATTATGCTGATAGCCCATAATTTAAATCCTATCACTATAACCATTCTGGCCTGCATTCTGATAAGCTATGTTTCCCTTTTTACCATTAACGGAAAGCATCCCAAAACATATGCCGCCTTTTGGTCCACTCTTTTAACATTGGCAGTCTTGTTTTTCTTCATATACTTTATCGGCTATGCCGCACGGATACAGGGCTTCAGCGAAGAAGAATTCGAAGAGATAAGCTTGTATTCCCTCTATATCGGGACCAATTTTACAAAGCTCATTATCAGCACCATTATTATGAGCTTAATCGGTGCGATTATTGATACCGCAATATCCATCTCCTCTTCCATGAATGAGGTATTTCTGCATAACCCTTCCATTACAAGGCGCAAATTATTTGAATCGGGACTGAATATCTCAAGGGATATCCTTGGAACCACTACAAACACACTTTATTTTGCCTTTGTAGGAGGCTATATGGCTCTCATTTTATGGCTGAAGGACCTGCATTACTCCTTTGGAACAATTATAAATTCAAAGGTCTTCTGTTCTGAAATCATTTCCATATTGTGCAGCAGTCTCGGTGTAACCTTAATCATCCCCATAACCGCAGGGATTACTTCCTATATTCTGCTTTCTAAGAAGCAGTATGCTGTTGCTGATGGAAATTCTTCGGAGAATTTGGAGCATTTATCAGATAGCTCACCAGACCTGGCTATAGATAGTAACTTAGATACAAATAAAATAGACATAATAAAAGGGGATGATATCCCCTAATGAAAAACTTTGAAGTATTAAAGGCTTTCACACTTACTTGCAATTCTGCTTAAATAGTAATCCTATCCCCATGTACATCCCAAGCAGGCCTACAGCATAGCTTATTTAGAAACCAGAAAAGTGCACTGTGTTTTTCCAACTAATTCTGCTGCTTCTTTACATATTTCCTGAAAGAAACTGCAGACATCCCATTGAGATATCCTGCAGTTTCTTTCTGTCGGATAATAAGCCTGCCCTTAATTTATCACTGGTCCTTAATGCCAAATCATACAGGTCCTGTGAGATATCCTTCTTTTCTAAGGCTTCTTCCAGTTCATCCATATCATCCGTATAGACTTCCCCATAAGGATAGACCACCAGATCCAAATACAAGTCATCATAATAGACAATGCCATCCTCATCCAAACCGGAATCTGCTATCATATCAATATACCATAAAGTAATCTCGTTCCTGTTATTTAGCAAAGCACTAATTACATAATATTCATTATCCGGCATCATGGCTAACCATTTCATGCCATTATCACATACAAGGATATCATCATTTTGAAAGTTCCATATGATTGGCTCTGCTACCTTGTCCATACAAATAAGCCGTGCCATTCCATGAAAAAGAGCTGTATCTATTCTTTGCTGGCAGAATCTTTGGTTCGGTATGCCGGCCCATTCATCATATGTAAATCTTCTTCGTTTCAATTTGTTCACTTCCTATCTGAGTACAGCCATACACTTTTTATTCTGCCTTAACGTATTCAATTACCTTATCGGTAAAGATAATTCCCTCCAAATGATCAATTTCATGACAGAGGCATTTTGCCAAGTCTCCTACTGCTTCAATCGTAATCTGCTCCCCTTTTTCATTCAGGGCTCTTACCACTACCCTGTAAGGTCTGATTAGCTTTCCCCATACGCCGGGATAGCTTAAACACCCCTCTATTACTGTCTGCTCTCCTTCTTGTTCAGTGATTTCAGGGTTTACAAGCTTTAACAGCCCCTCGCCCATATCTGCAACTACCAGACGCCTTAGTATTCCTACCTGGCAGGCTGCCAGTCCTCCTCCATTGGGAGTATGATACATGGTCTCCGCCATATCCTCCAAAAGCTGCCTGATTTTATCATCGACTTTAGCAACAGCTTTGCTTTTCTTTCGTAAAATTTCATCCTCAAAGGTTCTAATCTCTCTTAGTGCCACAAGCATACCCCCTGCTTACATCTGCTCTTGATTTTCTTTCACTTTCTTCAAATAAGAATACATCCTCAATCGGTTCATGAAAAACTCTTGAGATATCATAAGCAAGCCATATGGACGGCTCATTTTTTTCTGTTTCAATAGCATTGATAGCCTGTCTGGAGGTCCCGACCAATTCCCCCAGCTGCTCCTGGGTCATACCCATGGCTTCTCTTAATTGTCTGACTCTGTTCTTCATTTAATCTCCATGCGTTTCGTAAGTTTATTTGCGAATCTGTTTTATTCAGCAAATGCTTCATGTAACGTTAACCTTACATAAGATTATACAACTGTTTCTACCTCATGTCAACTTAACCTTACAATCATTTCAGAACCATAAGACTACAAAGAAGCAGCTGGAAACAGCCTATTCTATAGCCTGCCGGTACAAATGGTAATACATGGCAGAATTACTGCGAAAATGCCATTGCATCCGCCAGATTCTAGTATCTTAGAAGCAGCAGAAAGTTACTACAGAACAAAATAATAAGGGCAAATATCCTCATAATGCCCGTCTTTCATGCGGAAGCCGCCTGGTATAGTTCCAAGCGGTTGAAAGCCTAGGCGTTCATATAAATTCCTTGCATGGGTATTGGTTGCGACCACGGCGTTAAACTGCATAATGGAAAATCCATGCTCCTTTGCCTGGACAAGACAGTCCTGTACCAATTTTTCCCCAATGTGCAGCCCCCTGCTTTCAGAGCTTACTGCATAACTTGCATTGCAAATATGTCCGCACCTTCCTACATTATTTGGGTGGAGGATATATAGACCAAATATTTTTTTGCTCTCACTGTCTTCTGCAACAGCACAATAGGTTTGTTCACCAAAGAACCTGTAGCCTGCTTCTTCCGTCAAACAGTCTTCCTGAGGAAAAGCAATTCCATCTTCTACAACTTCATTCCAGATTTGAATCATGGTAGACAGGTCCATTGTGTTATACTTTCTGATATTTATTTTCATTTTTCATATTCCCTTCTGTTAATTACAGCTTGACTAACCGGAGTTATCACCCCATGACCTTATATTGCAGGCGGATATAGGAATCTTCCAGCACACTGCAATTTTCAAGATGAAGCACACCCAATTGACCAAGCTCCTCCGGCGAAGTAATAGCAGTTCCATCTATCAGGGTGGACGTTTCTTTTCCGCCGACAAGTACCGGGGCAACAACTACATCAATGTAATCAAAAAGCTTTTCCCTGAGAAAAAGTCCGTTCAGCATACCGCCTGCTTGCACGGTTATTCTTTCACAAGCATACTCTTCATACAGGATTTCCAGCATTTCTCGCAGATTCAGCTTTGGCTGATAAATGATATGCAGATTACTCTCATCCACAGCATAAGCCGGATGCTCTTTATTCGTAGTAACCAGTACAAATGTTTTTGCCAGACTGCAAAAATAGTGAATACCATGCTCCGTCAGGTTCTTGTTATCTATTATCACAAAGGACACCGGTGTTTTGGCAGGCATCGCTTTTTCATTAGCTCCGATTTTAGCCTGCACACGCCCGGAATTCAATGACCATAAATCCGTAGTCTGCTCAATTTCATAATATTGGTGAAGACCTTGCTTCAGGCCGTCAATCTTCGGAAAATCCGCGTCTGCATCCAAATGGTCAGAAGCTCCTGTACTGATTTTCCCATCCACACTTGATAGCATATACAGCGTTGTTACTGGGCGTTTTTTCATCTTTGCTGCCTCCTGAAATTTTTTCTTTTATTGTAATTAACTAAATTATAACAGTATACCACTCTATATTCAATTACGACAAGAATTCCAAGCATGGCAGATTAGAATTCCAAGCATGGCAGACTAGAATTCCAAACATGGTAAACGCATGAAACCCGTTAATGAAAAGGCACGAGGACTAGGGAATCTATAATTTAATTCCATGCGTTTTCCTAAGAATCCCAAATTGATATATTTTGTAATAACTTATATGATCACATGTAAACTTACAGGAATTTAAACACTAAAAAAGATGTAAAAGTTTTGCACTCTTACATCTTTAAAAATTTTATACCATATTATACTTCCGTCTTTCTTTTAAAACCCTCTGCTTAGCCGGAAGCCTGACAATCTTTACTTAAATGTAAGGAACCCGCTGATTATATCCGGTTCATTTGAATCTTTACTTTTAAATCCTTTTCTTTCTGTTCTGCATTTGCTGCATAGCCAAAAACTGTTCCAATCATAGCTTTGAATCCTTCCGGGATGGAAAGGGCTTCTTTTAAGCTCTTATCTGCTTCCACTGCAAGGGCTATTCCCCATACCAGAACACTTCCGATACCAATATCCGCCCCTGCTAACATCATGTTTTCCGCAACACAGGCTGCATTTGTATAATCAATACCCGGAGCAGGCACTTCCTCCTTGGAAGAAACCAGAACCAGCGTTGACCCACCATATAAAGCGTCGCTTTCTGTATTGAATATCTGCCGGATACCTTCTGAAATTCTCTTACGTATTTCTTCATCCTGAATTACTGTCACATGAAGTGAATCATATCTCCCCATACCAACCGGTGCTGCACTGCCGGCGGCCAGAATTGTCTCCAGCTTTTCTTCTGCTATTTGATCCTTCTTATATGCACGTACTGAATATCTTGATGCAATAGCTTTCTTTGCTTCCATGATTTATACTCCTTTTGTAATGTTTTATGTTACATACAATATCACGTTGTATTTGTAATGTCAATACTTACAATTGACTTTTTTCATAAAATAAGTTACAATTACTTTGGGTGATTAAATATGCGTGTAAGTACACAATTTCCTATCGCAGTACATGCTCTGATGATGGTTGCTTATTTTCCGGAAACACGGATTACCAGTGACCTTGCAGCGGAAAGTGCCGGATGCAATTCCGTTATTATCCGCAATATATTCCTGAAATTAAAAAAGGCCGGTCTATTATCCGTAAGACCCGGCAGAGGTAAAATGAAGCTTGCAAAGCCCATAAGCGATATTACACTCTGGGATATTTATTCTGCCGTCGAGACAGATGAAACCGACGAAATCTTTAAGTTCCATCCCAATACTTCCGACACTTGTCCTGTTGGCTGTAATATCCGCTGCCTCCTCCTTTCCCATCTGGATAATGCGGTGGCTGCTATGAGAGCAGAACTTTCGAGTGTCACACTGGAAGATTTGACACAGGAATTAAAAACATTTCCAAGTACCATGGAACAGGGCAGTAGCAGCTGATAATTTCAGCTAGTACTGCCCTGTAATGTAATTGTTTCTTCCTTACTTTCCGGTAACGGTCACTGCTATCTTCGCTGTCTTTCCATTATAGGTTTTCACCGTAATTACCGCTCTTCCGGGTTTCTTAGCCTTAAGTTTACCGTTCTTATCCACCATGACAATGGATACATCACTGGATGAATAGGTTACACTGCCTGCGGAATTCTTATTCAAGGAAACCTTAGTCTGGTATTTCCCATTAACCTTCAAAGTTAATGAACTCTTTCCGGTTTTCACTGAAGCAGGTGCTTTTTTTACGGTAATGGCACAGGTTACGGAAGCTCCGTTTTCCAAAGTTACCGTGATAATGGCTGTACCTGTTTTTTTAGCTGTAATTACGCCCTTTGCATCAACAGCTGCAACTGACTTTTTACTGGATTTGAATATAACCTTACTGTGGTTATTTGCGGAACTAAATTCATACAATAACTTAAATTTTTCTCCAACACCCAGCGTTTTTTTCGTATCCTTCAGCTTTATTGCTTTTACCTGAGCGGCAACAGTTACGGAGCAGGATGCGGTTACACTATTTCCGATTGAAACTGTTATTGTGGCCATTCCGGCTTTATTGGCCGTTATGTTTCCATCCCCGTTCACCGAAGCAACGGCTGGATCACTTGAACTGAACTGTGCTTTATACACTGAACCTGCAGGATAAACATCTGGTATTAACTGAAAGCTTTCTCCTGCCTTCATGGTTTTTTTGGTGATATTTAAGGTAAGCTTCAGATTTTTCACATGTATGGTAAAGCTTGCCCTTGCACCCTCATAGCTTATCGTTATGACAGCATCCCCCGCTTTAGCGGCAGTTTTTTCTGAAACCTGATAGCCGGTTATACTCCTTGTTGTACCATTGCTATAGGCAGCCAAAACCTCCAGCCCGCTTAGATCAATTGCTTCTCCAACGTAATATTCCAGCTTATCCGGCTGTTTTGCGATAACCAGGCCGGTAACTGATATGCTCGGAGCAGCCGGTTCGCTTGGATTTCCAGGAACGCTTGGAGTTGAAATAACCCTGATATTAAAGGCAGCAGTAAAGCCCTTATAGCTGATTGTAATTGGTTTCAAGCCCTGGCCGCTTATCGGATTCTGTGTTACCACCTCATAGTCCTTTATATAAGCCATCGTACCGTCCTTATAAGCCGCCTTCACTTCCATCCCTGTCAGATCCAAGGCTTCTCCCGTATAATACTCCAGTTTATCCGGATATTTCGTTATTTCCAGGCCGGTTATATCGGGCTCACTGGGATTATTGGATGCAACCCTGATTTCAAAAGCCGCGGTTACGCCTTCATAGCCTATGGTGACCGTAATTGTTCCCGGTGTACTTGTCGGCTCCTTGGTGATTACTTCATAGCCGCTCACAACTGCCGACCTGCCGTCACTGTAGTCCGCTGTTACTTCCATTCCTGTCAGGTCCAAGGCTTCCCCAACATGATATACCAGCTTATTTGGCAGCATTGTAATCCGGATTGCCGATGGCGTTACGGAAACTGCCCCACTTACTGTAATATCAAAGCTTGCCGAAACATTTCCATAGCTTATGACAACCGGTACTGTTCCTTCCCTGGCTGTTGGATTCTCCGTTGCAATCTGATAATCATAAACAAGTGCTGTGGTACCGTCCTCAAAGGTCGCCGATACTTCCAGTCCGCTTAGATCCAGGGATTCTCCTACCGTATAATTAAGCTTATGGGGCAATGCCGTTATTTGTATCGCCGATGGCGTTACGGCACCGGCATTTATTGGCTGGAACGTAACATTTGCCGTAATATTCTGGGTTATGTTTTTCAGCGGGTATAAGACCTTCTGACTTCCATAGCCCCTGAAACCTGTGTCAACGCCATTAACCAGCAGCTGTTCGATTACATATCCGTCATCCGGATCAATATCAAAGGTTACATTTCCGCCGTATGCAGCAGAACTGCCGGATGAAGATATCAAACCATGCTCTCCTGCAATTGCAGTAATGGAGCTGATTGCATCAAATCTGAACCAGTCGACATTTGCAACATAGGCGTGTGTACCGTCATTTCTGAATACCAGGTATACGTCATGTACTCCTGTAATTCCCTTCGGCAGGGCTGCCGTAACTTTTACATAGTTGGACCAGCCGCTTGATGCCGTAACCGGTGTCTGAATGATTCCAACCGGTGCCGATTCCTTATCATCCAGATGTATTTCCACATAGCCTCCGCCATCGGAGCCCTGGGCTGCATAATACATCTCAATATAATTGGTATCCCCTTTGAATAATACATTATCATAGCTTGCCCAGTAGTTTGCTTTTACACCGCCAATGTTATTGGGAATATCCCCGATTTTATCAATCAGAACATTTCCATTGGAAAATGCCTCCGCTTCTATCCTGCTGTAGGCTTCGGTTAGGGTTCCTGTAACTTTTTTGATAGCTTTTTTCAAAGCATTAAAGGCATTTGTATAAGCCTCCTCTGATGAATCCGGCAGGGCGTATACTGCATTTGCAGTAATAATTGCAGTATTGAGTATCTCCTTTAAGGTATCTATCAGATTTGACTGGTCAATTAACTTTGCTGACTGAATCAGTCTTCCGAGATCCTCTCTGTCAAAAGCACCGTCATCATAATTTAATAGCTCTATTTCAGATACCGTACCCTGTCCAAACACAAATTTATAATGGGTATATTCCTTCTGTAAAGCCTCATTGATTCTAAACGGCCGGGTATACTGGCTCCACTCAAAGGCCAGGTTATTATAAGCTGCCAGTTCAGTCCATTGCCCGTTATCCTCGGCACCGTACAGTGTCACCCATGCTGGTGCCCCATCCGTTTTACCGGAGGTAATCGTAAACATTTCCGCTTTCTTGCCCTTTAATAAATTATAATAGACAGTATCTCCCTCCGATAAGGATATTTCCGTACCGGAATTATTATCGATTAAGGCAGCTGCACCGGTTACGCCGGATGCAAAATTATCCTGCAATACCAAGGAGGTATCTGTTGCTGCCTGGAGCTTATTTGCAGATGCATCCATCAAATCATCATAAGCCCTGGGTTCTTCTCCCAATGCAGTAATGGAGCCGGGTAAATCGCCGTCACCTGTTCCAAAAGAGGTATTGGGTGCCGCACCCATATTAAATTCTACCGTTCCGCCCTGAATAATATCCGAATATTTAATATAGGATTTCGTATAGGGGGACCCATTCAGCTTCATGCTCTGAACATAGACATTATCCTTACTGTTGTTATTTGCCTTTATAGTTAAGGCATGCCCTCCTTCAAGCTGAAGGGTAACTTCATCAAATAACGGTGACCCGACTGCGAATTCATCACTGCCCATCTGCAAAGGATAAAAGCCCAAAGCAGAAAATATATACCAGGCCGACATTTCACCGTTGTCTTCATCTCCGATATAACCCTGGCCGAAGGTGCCTCCCACGTAGCAGCGGTCCAGCACATCACGGACGTATTTTTGAGTCTTCCAGGGCTGTGCGGCATAATTATACATGTAGATCAGATGATGGGAAGGCTGGTTGCTGTGTCCATACTGCCCCAGCTTTACCTCACGGGCTTCCTTCTGCTCATGGATACCGCCAACGCCATTTACAGCACCATAGCCATTATAGATACCGTTTGTCTCAAAAACCGTATCCAGCTTAAGCCCCAGCTTCTCTGTCCCGCCATAAAGAGCAGCCAGCCCCAGGCCATCCTGGGGTACGGATGCGGCCATATTAAATGCATTGGTTTCCGTATAGCTTTCTCCCCAGTAAAAGGGATCAAACACATCATTGGTATAATTCGAGGTTACCCAGTCACCATTTGCGGCTTTGCCTTTAAACCATTGGTCCCCATAGGCCTCTCCGGAATTGTCGAATAATTTCACATAATTCTTTGCACGATTCAGATAGTATTGATATTCGGCAAGGTACTCTTCCTTCTTCGCTGCGTCAGTTTCTTTTTCCGCCAATACCTTTGCCATCTGGGAAATGCCGTAATCATTTATATATCCTTCCATTGACCAGGAGAAATCTTCGCCGGTTCCAGGTGTATAACCCAGGAAAATGGACGTATTCAGGTTCTTACGTCCTCCATTTGTCAGATTGGAGGATACAGCTGCCGCGTTGCGCAGGGCAGATGCATAGGCTCCTTCATAATCAAAGGAAATTCCTTTTACCAGGGCATCCGCAAAGATTACATCACTGCTGGTGCCTACCATGCTGTTGGTTCCACCCGGCGCAATCCATCTCGGTACCCAGCCCTGGTCATGATAATGCTGTACCAGTCCGTTCAGCATTTCTGCCGACTCCGTTGGTGTTAACAGGCTGTAAGCAGCCCATGCGGTACGGTAAGTATCCCAGAAGCCATTATTAATATAGATTTTCCCCTCCACCGGCTCTGCACCGGCATCCTTGTAAGGGCTCTTATATTTCCATACCGGTGCCGCTTTTGTTCCGGTATTTTCCGACATGGTATTGGGATAGGTAAAGAGGCGGTAGAGATTGGAGTACAGCGTGACCAGCTGCTCATAGGCCGCTCCCTTTACACCGTTTACCACTCCTAATTTCTGGTCCCAGGCAGTCTGTGCTTTTACAAAAATATCGTCAAAGGTTTCTGCTGCTTCTATTTCCAGCTCCAGGTTCTTCTTCGCCTGGTCATAGCTGATGTAGGAGGTTGCTATTTTCATTTCGACCACATTTTTAAGAAAGCTTGCAATGCCTGCCTTATTATTGGTCTTTGTTACCTGGGCTTTTGTATCAAAGGTTCCATATACATACATGCGCTTGGAGCCATTGCCCGTATGGTCACTGTAGCCCTGGAAGGTCGTTACTGCTCCCGAATTATCAAAGGTAACAGCACCGCCGGCACGGACACAGTCAAAAATAACATTTTTGTTAGTCACTCCGGAATCAAAGGTGAACCTTACCGCCGCCCCATGATCCGTAGGGGTCAATTCCAGCTTCGAGCCTTTTGCCGCCCCCTGTGCCTTATCAAATTCCACACTGTAATAATGGGCATGTGCCGTTTCATTTTCATGGGAATAATCAGCTGTCAGACTGCCTAATCCAAAACTGGCCGCCGTAGCTGCATCCACGCTTGTATTGACCATGAACTGCCAGGTGCCCCGGTCTCCGACCCAGTAGGAGGGTTCATGGCTTATGGTTATGTACCGTAAGGAAGTATCCTGATAATCGTATATTTTATTATCATTCGTATTTGTTGCCGGAACCCAGAAGTTAAAGCCATGGGGCATTGTAACTGCCGGAGCTGTCAGGCCTCTTGAAAAGCCTGGGGAATCATTGGTTCCTCTTAATATATTGGTGTAATTTGATAAATGGGTGTAAACCTGCTCCCCTTTATTATAAATTTCAATATCATCAAAATAGGCAGTAAAATCCTTTAATCCTGTCATGTCATGGGCAGGTTTATGATAAACGACCAGAATTTTTTTGATTGTTTTTCCCTTTGCCACATCACCGATTTTACCGTATATCTGATTCCACTGATTCGTGGTAAGGGTCTTGCTGTCCCCCTGGGATACCGCGTCGATTCCGTTACCGTTCTGATCCTTTGCATGTAAATCACTTAAATAAGTACCGTCGGAAAATTTGATGTCCACAGCCATATACATCTGGGTATATTGGAAGTCGTATGCTTCCCCGTTGGACATGGCGGGAAATATGTTGTACTTCAAATAGGTATTATCACTGACCGGTATGCTTAAGTCCTCATAAATAACATCGTAGGAATAAGCATCCTGCTCCGTGATGCTGCCTGCGGCTTTTAAGGCCTTTGCTCCGGACCAGCCGGCATTTGCTGCCTGATTCCAGGTGGATGAGGGTCCGTTTGAAATATCCACCATCATGCCATTAAGCTGATATTGGTCATCTGCCGGATTGCCGGTGCCAAGAATAATATCCGCCAGCTGGGTCATTCCCCCGTTTCCCGCATTTGCTGTGATTGACAGCTTGTAGCTGGAAAAAGCCTTCGGACTGGATACCGCAAAGGTCTGTTCCTCAAAACGGCCTGCAAAGGTAATCCCTGACCGTTGGTCAAGCATGGTCCAGTCAGAATCCCCTTCATTTTGTCCATAGAGTACCCAGCTCTTTGGATCACGGGCTGCCACATCATTGGCCGATACAATGGAATACTGGTTAACCGCTTTTTTTACCTTTCCTGTCAGCGACCAGCTGATATTTACAGGCACCCCCGTATTGGTCAAATATTTCGTCGAGGATGCTTTATCAAATAGCTTTAATTTTGTTTCTGTTGAATTATAATCTGAATTACCGGTGACAGAATTCAGATCCACCAAATAAGTAATGTCTCCGGCAAATGCCTTTGACGATACCGGTTTTATGTGGTCCGCGCCTTTACTGTCCAGCTTATTGGCTTGAAAGCCGCTTGTATCTTCAAACGATGCGGACCATAGGGTTGTTTTACCGGTCTGCGCATCATCCGTTCTTATAGGAAGTGTTTCTGCGAATACAGTAATACAGTTTGAAAGAATCATACATAACATTAATAACCATGAAATTATCCTTTTTTCCCTGTTTCTCATGCTCATCCTCCATAATGAATTGCCCCTATATACATTTCTCCTAACCATCAAAACGCAAGTACATCCTGCAAAAAGCAGTTGTACTTCTTCCCCCATCGGTATCTGTGGTTTTCTCGGCTGCTCCCCTGGCAGCAATAGTTTTGCCTTCTCTTCCCCTATCCTCCTTTTTAACAATATCCGGCTGTTATAACAGCCTGCCTTCCTTTTTTTGAATCCTTGGTGATTTCCGGTTCCATATTGAAGCCTGCCTTCCTTTCAAAAATACCCGATAGCAGGCACAATACTTCATCCGCTTTATAAAGGTAGTATTTCGTTTTGAGTATAACATCCGCCATTCTTCTAAAGTAGGGGTGGTTTATTCGATTTATGGGTGCATTTCTTGGTTCTTGGATATGCCATTTTGTAAATCCTGCTCAGGCATAAAAAGCTAATCTCAGCTTTCATCCATGTATACTTGGGGTATGAAATGCAGGGAAGCGAATTACAAGGAACTGAGTCATTTTTAATCCAAGCATGTATTTAATAATCATGATATTCTCACACCCGATTCCAACTTCTAATTTCAAAAAAAGTACCATTTAAACATAAATAATGTTTAAATGGTACTTATCTTCGTAAAAACACAGTATCAGACAGAAGCCAGCTTGTCGAACGCTTCCTCTTCTGTAGGGACAAAATAAATATCTTTCCCATGATTGCTCTCATATATCAAATCTCTTAGCGGCTTACTTTGATAATGTGAAAAATCCCCGATGATAGCAAATTTCACATTATAATTGACGAATTTTTGAAGTATCTCTCCGGCAAGACAATTGCTCAGCTTAAAGAAATCTTCGGTAATGGTTTGTTTATTAATGGCGATATGGTTACAGCCTGTTTCATAGTTTATGCTCATTACAAAATCCAATGCAGACTGTGCATCTGATATTATGACCTCATCACTTTGTACAAATGCAATTAAAGTACCGTTTCTTTCTATGGTCTTAACATTCATCCTAATTATTCCTTTCCAAAGACAGGCCAAATGGATATGTTATGGCCTTTCTTATAATTATAAAAATTCTTTTATTTTCTCAGCCGGATTAACAATTGAATGCCCCTCTTCCGGCAGTAAACAGATTGTCGCCTGGGGCAGCAATGTTTTCAGCCGTGCTGCTGTTTTTTCGGAATGAAGCATGATATCCTTACTGCCTGCAAGAAGTACCGTTGGCATACTAAGCTTTGCCAGTTCTTTGTTGGAAAACAAAGGGATTGCTTCATGGCGGTAATGAAAGTTATTTCTTATAAGCTTTTGATATTGCAGAATGGAAGCCGGTAAAGGCTTATTTCCGTTAATTTTAGCATATAGCCTTTCCGTTCCCTTTTCTCCGAATATTCCATAATACAACGCAGTAAAAATAAAAGCCTTTCTTTGAGGTCCTATCCCGGAGGGTGACAGAAGTACCAGCTTATCCGTTTTATCCGGATAGTTGATTGCAAATTTCACTCCCAGCCATGCTCCCAGTGAAATACCGATAATTATGGCTTTCCCGATACTCAGTTTATTGAATACCTCATAAAGCCAATCTGCATAAAAGTTCCCTTTTAAGGGAAGCTGCCTGGCATCGCTTTTCCCCGGCTCCCCAACTATGTCTACTGCATATACCCGATATTTATGAGCATACGTCTTAATATCCTTTAGCCACATAATTGAATTCATTCCGGTACCATGGAGAAGCAGAAGGGGCGGATTATTTTTATCTCCCCCTGCAAGGATATAGGTTTTACCATAACGGGTATCTATAGATATTTCCTCATATGGAAAATCCCACCCTTGAAGAAATTCGTCATAGGCCTTAAAAATTTCATTCTTTCCTTCCTGTGTTCTGAATGCGGTTACTGTTTTCATTCCTCTGACTCTCCTTCCCTGGCAGGCTCTGACAGCATAGTAATTATGTCCAGCATTTCTTCTGTGAATTTTACCGGTCCCCAAAGCAGTATCTTCAATCTGCCTTCTTCCTCGTAGTATTTTACATGAAGGGTAGAATTCTGGAATGTTGAATCCTTGCTGTTCATTGCGGCTATAAGGGTATTGGATATCCGCATATACTGGTTTTTCTCTATCTCATCTATGTCGATGACGGTTGACACACTGATTCTTGGCTTTTCACTCTTTGGCGGCAAACCTTTCGCCGTAAAGTCCGATGAAGTATTTCCTTCCAGCCTTTCCTCTGTCATTTCATATGCCTTTTCTTCGGCCTTTTCATTGCTGTTCTCCATAAACGCTGACAAATCCTTATCAGAAATTCTCCACTGCTTTCCTGCCTTTGTCGCTCCCAGCTTACCATCTGCTATAAATTTTCTGATTGTTTTATGATGCATGTCCAGCAATTCCGCTACCTGATAAATTGTATAAAATTTTTCCTTCATAATGATTTATCCTCCAAGGCATAACAGTAGTATAATACTAGCCGATTTGATTGCAGTTGTCAATATATCATTGCAATTTATTGCATTTTGATAAACTTTATTACACTTTAATGCACCTCATTTCAATAATGATATATAAATGTATTCTTTATAATTATTTTTCAAGCAGTAATCTATTATTTTCAATCATTAATCTTTCAAAAAATAATTTACATCAGTAATTTTTGATTTAGTATTTTTGATTCAGCAATTTTGATTTAGTATTTTTGATTCAACAATTTTGATTCCGTAATTTTGATTTAGTAATTCCGATTCCGTAAATTTGAACCAGCAATTTTATATCATAATTTAAATCAGTAAATTTGATTCAGCAATTGCAGGCTTGATAGCAGGAGGAATGGCAAGCAGGGACTAAATATCCAATTCCAGCTTTGTTTTCCATTTTCGTTTGTTATATAAACTCCCAAAAGCTTATGAAAAATGGCTGACCCATTTTCAGGTCAGCCATATCATTGCTCGATAGTATAATTTTTATAAATCCAATACCCATAATAAGAAATGCCAATTCCAGCAACTTCTGCAATACCCGCTCTTATTTCTTATTACAGACACATTCTGAAGATATTTTCAATATCCTGCTGATTTAATGGTTTAAAGCCGGGTAATACGTTTCCTTCGCAGGCTTTCTTAGCCATAATGCTGAAATTGGAATCATCAATCCCTATTTCGGTAAGGGTGCTCTGTAGTTTCAGGGTATGAAAGAGGAATTCCGATATCATTTCTACACTCTTCTTTGCCACCGTCATCGGCTCCAGGTTCTTATCAATGTCAAATACATTTACTCCAAACTGATAAAATTTTGATACAGTCGTCTCATCCAAGGTATAGGTGAGCCAGCGAGGAGTCAGAATTGCCAGTCCCAGTCCATGGGTAATATCATAGTATGCTGAAATCTCATGTTCCATAGGATGGCAGCTCCAAGCCTGCTGCTTTCCGCCGTCAACAAAACCGTTGATTGCCCAGGAGGAAGCCCACATCAGATTTGCACGTGCTTCATAATTTTCCGGATCACTCATGGCAACCGGCGCATATTTGATAATGGTCTTCATAAGGCCTTCCATGACACAGTCCAGCATATAGAGGTCCTGATTCATATTAAAATATACTTCCAGGATATGATTCAGCATATCAGCAGCACCGCAGGCCGTCTGGTATTCATTTACGGTGTAGGTATTGGTTGGATCAAGGAAGGATACCTTCGGTAAAAGGACAGGATGCATCAAGCCAATCTTATCTTTTGTTTCGATATTGCTGATAACGCCCCCTGCATCCATCTCAGAGCCGGTAGCAGAAAGGGTCAATACGGTAACAATCGGAAGAAAGTTTACTATCGGTGCCTTCTCCGTCATAATGTCCCAGGCATCCCCCTCATAAAAAGCTGCCGCTCCGATAAACTTTGTTGCATCAATAGTGGAGCCTCCGCCTACTGCAAGCAAAACATCTATCTTTTCCTTTTTACAGATATCCGCGCCCCTGTTTACTGAGGTAACTCTGGGATTTGGCTCAATACCGGAACACTCGAACAGCTCCAGTCCCGCCTTTTTAATTTCTGTCACAACCTTATTGTACAATCCTGTCTTTTTAATGGAACCGCCGCCGTACACCAACAGGACACGCCTGCCATATCCCGCTAATTCTTTCCCTAAGTGTCCCAGCTGATTTTCTCCAAAATATACTCTTGTTGGAATATCATAAATAAAACTGTTCATTCTCTTTCACCTCTTCATTTCTTACTATTATTATAAGTTTCCTCGGTCACTGCTTCCAGCCACTCATTGGAAGCACCCTCTGCCGGTATTTCAATTGCCAGATGGGAAAACCAGCTGTCCGGAGCAGCGCCATGCCAATGCTTCACCTCCGCGGGAATATTTACGACATCCCCCGTTTTCAACTCTCTGGCTGCTTCTCCCCATGCCTGGTAATATCCCCTTCCACCTGTTACTAAAAGAATTTGTCCTCCTTTGTGATGGATATGCCAGTTATTCCGGGCACCCGGCTCAAAGGTTACATTTCCAATTCCAACCCCTGTGGTGGTCAGCATATTTAAGTATGCCTGGCCGATAAAATATTTACTTAACATCTCCGGCAAGGGCTCCCCGGCCGGAAAGATAGTATCCGCTTTAAAATCAATATTTTCCTTCATAAAAGGCTTCCTTTCTTCCAGGCAATTCCAGTATATAGTCTGCTTATTTACGGTCAAATATTCCGCTGACTTCCTCTAAATAGTCCCTGATCGTCAAATGCTGAGGACATACAGTTTCACATTTACCGCATTTTATGCAGTCGGCTGCCTTGCCCTTCCCATTTGTATAGACCCCATAATACCATTCACTATTCCAGTCCTTGAATTGCTTCTTGGCATTATTGCAGGCAAAAAGGTCCGGTATTGGTATACTCTTTGGACATTCGTCAATACAGTACTTACAGGCTGTACAGGCAATATTATCCTGCCCCTTAAGCATTTCCCTGATATGGTCCACAATATTGTACTCCTCTTTTGTAAAAGGCTTGAATTCTTTCATGTACCCGATATTATCTTCCATCTGCTCTGCCGTACTCATTCCGCTTAATACCATAAAAACCTTCTCAAAGGAAGCACAATAGCGGATAGCATAGCTTGCATAACTTGCTTCCCTGTTATAATCCGAAAGGAGCTTTTTTGCTTCTTCCGGGAGATTCACTAGTACTCCGCCTTTTACCGGTTCCATTACAATAACAGGTTTATTGTATTTCTCACATATCTGATAGCATTTATAGCTTTCAATTCCCGGATCATCATAATCGGCATAATTGAACTGTATCTGAACGACTTCAACGTCCGGCTGTTCTCTAAGTATTTCTTCCAATACTTCTGCCTTGTCATGGAAAGATAATCCGATATGTTTGATTTTTCCTTCTTCCTTAAGCTGTCTGACAATCTCAAAGGCATGGCATTTCACATATTTCTGATAAAAATCACGGTTCATGGCATGCATCAGATAATAATCGAAATATTCGACGCCTGCGTTTTCAAGCTGTAATTCAAATAAAGGCCTGATTTCCTCTTCTTTTTTAAAGAAATGTGTCGTAAGCTTATCTGTAAGAATATACGCTTCTCTCGGATATCTCTTTACGAGACATTCTCTTAATGCAAGCTCGCTTTTTCCTTCCACATATCCATGAGCAGTATCGAAATAATTAAACCCCTCTTCCAAAAAGCGGTCAATCATCTGATTAAACTGTTCATAGTCCACTTCCCTTTCCATTCCTTCATTTCCCTCTTTCATGGGAAGCCTCATACAGCCAAATCCTAACTTCTTCATTTCTTTAACTCCTTTCAATACATTTATAATGAGTCGATTTTAGCAGATATGATACAACTCTGTTTCATTGACTCTTTCATGATATCACCTGGAGTTAGCTCCAACGCAAGCAGAAATTTCAAATTGTAAAATTTTGAAGCAAAAAGCAAAAAGGATGCTGCTACATCCCTGCTGCTACATCCTTTTTGCTGCACCCTTGTTACAATATCCCTGTTACAACACTCATGCTGCAATATCCTTGTTGCACTATACTACAGCAGATAATTATTTTCTTCATTGGCTTGTTCCAGCGTTCTGATTTCAAAAGTTTTACATCCGGAGGCAATAAACGGGTCGGCCTCTGCAATCTTTGTGGCTTCAGCCAGATCCTCAGCCAGGAAAACCACCATTCCTCCGGGATAATCTGAAAAAGGCCCGCAAAGTACAAGCCTGCCCTGGCTCTTTAATTCTTTTAAATGTTCAACGTGGCTCTTTACTATTTCCTCATTGAGGGGCTTTTGGTTTTTCATTAAGTATACGAATGTCATTGTTCTGGCTCCTTTGGTAAGTTATTATAATTCGCTGTTTTGTAATTCTATTATACCGTATATTGGATAGGAAATATATCAAAATAATCTACTTTTTTACCCCTGCAAAAGGAGTTCCAAGCATAATAAGATAACATACTGTTGTGATTTAATCCACGGATTTTAAAGACTCTAACATGTCGATATTCTTAATACGGGGTTTCATACATTGATTGACAACCCAGGTAAAGAACAAGGTGAGAATACCTGCTCCCATATACCCCTGCCAGGTAAGCTCCCTGGTGAGCAATATCATATCCGGTTCCACTGTTGATATTACCGCCCGGTATAGGAATATTCCACCGAATAGGCCTAGCAGACATCCAATAATTGATAAAACAACTGTTTCACGGAAAATATAACTATAGGTCTCTTTATCATAGAAGCCCAGTACCTTCAGCGTTGCCAGTTCTCTTTGCCGTTCTCCTATATTAATGTTAGTCAGGTTATATAAAACTACAAACGCAAGGAGGCCGGCTGCAATAATAAGTATCCATATAATATTGTTTACGCTGTTGATGGAAGTTCTGATATTTCCCATAAGGTCATCCGTAAAGGAGATAATACCGGTATCGGATGCAGTGGTTAAATAGTCCTTTATTTCATCCTTACTGTGGGAATCCTTTGCCACAGCAAAAAACTGGTTATAATCAGGTGCCTCGCCGAATACTTTTTCGTAAGCCCGGCTTCCCAGATAGACATAATTAAAGGCATAATTATTTGTAATACCCGTTATGGTAACGGAGTGGTATTTATTATCATCCAGGTATTTTACCTTAATTGTATCCCCAATACCCACATTCAGATTCATTGACAGCTTTTCTGTAACAATAGCACTATCCTGATGAAAAGCAATGTCATTCTTTGATTCCGGATTGGTAAGGGTAACAAAATTTGTGAAGCTTTCAGCATCCTTCGCAGCAATAATATAAACATTGGAGGTATTTCTGTCATCATCCGATAGACCGGCTTCAGCAGATTTACGTAGTACTATGGTTGACTGTTCAAAATACGTTTTATCTGCCAGCAAGGAAAACAGCTCATCCGATGGTGCTTTTTCATTGAACCCCACTGTCACATTATAGTGGAATATTCCGTCAAACTGTTTATCCAGCAGGGTCCTAACAGCATTTTTAGCACCAAAGGCAGTAACTACAAGAGCCGTACAACCAATGATACCGATAAGGGTCATGACCAGACGCTTCTTGTTCAATCCCAGATTTCTTACGGTTACTTTCTTTGTGAAGGAAAGATTGTTCCATATAGGCTTTACATATTCTAACAATACTCTCTTGCCGCTCTTTGGAGCCTTAGGACGCATCAATTCAGCCGATGATTCAACTAGTATTTTTTTCGCTGCAATACCGGTGGAAAGCGTAATAATGAAAACCGTTGCAAATATTGATATAAATGCTATACCGGTATAAAAAGCCGGAGTTAACTGCGGCAATGCAAATACAATATTGTAAGCATTCCAGATAATGGTCGGCAGCAGCCAGAATCCCAACAATACCCCTGCAATACTTCCGACAATACTGGCGGAAGCGGCGTATTTTAAATATCTGCCTGCGATTTTACCATTGGAATAGCCAAGAGCCTTAAAGGTACCGATAAGTGTTCTGTCCTCATCAACCATTCTTGTCATAGTTGTCAGGCAGACAAGTGCTGCCACAAGGAAAAATATAACGGGGAATACCGTTGCCAGGTCGTGCATACGGCCGGCATCATCATTATAAGTGACAAAGGATTCATTCATGTCACGGTCCAGCACATACCACTTAGGTTCTCCTAAATCTGATAATTTTTTCGAAGCATCCTCTATTTCCTGTTTTCCATCTGACAGCTTACCATCGGCTTCCGCCTTTTTGTCATCATACTCCTGCTGGCTGCCCGCAATTTTCTTTTCACCATCCTCTATCTTGCTTCTGGCATCCCTAAGTCCCTTCCTTCCATCGGCAAGTTTGGTATCTGCTTCAGATTTCTGCTTATTATATTCTAAAAGGCCTGTCTGATAGGATTGCTTTGCTGCAGTCAGCTTACTTTCGGCACTTTGTAACTGTACTCGTGCCCTTTTAAGTTCTGCTGTCTTTGCCGAATATTCTGCTTCTTCACTGCTCAGTTTCTTCTTAGCAGCCGCCAGTTCTGTACCTGCTTTCTTTAATTTCGTATTAGCCCCATAATACTCTTCCCATTTCTTTGCCAGGTTGTCCTTTGAGGAAACTAAGGATAGAAGATTTTCATACTGCTTCCTTGAGGTATCGAGCTGCATCTTAAGGGAATCCAGTTGCCCAATCTGCTGGGCGGCCTGCTGTTCAGTTAAGCCTGCTCCCCTTAGGGCTTGCTGATATTTCGCATTCCATTCTGCATATTCTTTGGAATCCGGCGCTCCAGCATCTCTTGCGGCTTTTAAGGCGGCAAGCTGCGAAAGAGAATCATACTGGGACTGCGAAATCTCCAGCTGCTTTTTCATAGAGGGCAGTGCTGCTTCGATTTGTTCCAGGGTCATACCTGTTGAACTTTCTGCTGCCTTTACTCCTGCATCATATTGGGCCTGTGCCCTATCAAGAGCCTTTTTATTTTGAGACAGGAGGGATTTATTATCGGTAAACTCTGTTTCTCTGGCATAGTACTCCCTCCAGCCATTGTCAAGCTTTTCCCTCGCTGTCTTTAACTGTGCCTCGGCTGAATATAATTCCTTCTGCTTTGCCGAAAGCCCCCTGTCTCCTTCAGCGATTTGTACAGCAGCACCCTCAAGCTTAATCCTGGCATCTGTCAGCTTCTTATCTGCCTCCCCCTTCCGAGTGTTATATTCCGCTAAACTGCCTGCATATTGTTCCTTGGCATCTGCCAGAGTTTTTCTGCCATCCGTAAGCTTTTCTTCTGCATTGGCAAGTTTTCCATTAACCTCCTTTACTTTCTTGGCATATTCCTTCCTGGCATCTGCCAAATCGGACCGAAACTTCTCATACCGCAAGGTCTCCCTCTGGCCTGCCAATACTTTAAGCCTGTCAGCTGTGGCATCTATCTGCTGAAAATATTCCTGTTCAAAGGCATTTTTCTCTTTAGCTCCCTCTATCGTCACATAGAGATCGGTATAGCTGTCTATGATAAAATTACTCTCCGGGACATAGAGGACATAATCTACAGAACCGCTGCCTACCGATGTATTTCCCTGCATAAATGACAGGTAGTAGGGAGTCTCTGCAATTCCTGAAATAGTATAATCGGTTCTGCCCAGGGTATCAGGGATAGAATTATTCGAAGCACTGTCAAGTGAAATGGTACTGCCTATGGTAATATTCTTCAATCCGATGGAGGGACGGACAATAATTGCTTCATTGCTGTTTTTCGGCCATTTTCCGTCAATTAGTTTCAGCTGGTTGATATAATCCTCCGCTTCCGGGTCCTTCGTATTGGATAAACCGTTTAAACGAAAAGCATAATCCTTATCCCCGGCCGTTCCCGTAGCATCCACCGTATAGCTTGCCATAACACCCAAAACACCCTCTGTGTTTCTGATTGCCGAAATATCTTCTTCCGTAAATCCATAGGTAGAAAGCATCCGGATATCCATTACATTCTGCTTGTCATAATACTCATCCCCAACCCTCTTCATATTGGGGGAAACGGCTGCAAGCCCTGCAAATATCCCTGCTCCCAGAAAAGAAATCAGGGCAATGGATATAAAACGTGTGGCAGTACTTTTAACAGCACGTCTTGCACTTTTCTGAAATGATACACTTTTCATTACCACTCAATCCTTTCCGCGGGCATAGGATCTGGATTTACCTGCATCTCTGAAACCGTACCGTTGCTGACACGGATTATCCGGTCCCCTAATGCTTCAAATGCTGAGTTATGGGTGATTATTACTACTGTCTTGCCGTTATTTCTGCAGGTATCCTGTAATAATTTCAGAATATTCTTGCCTGTCACATAATCAAGTGCTCCTGTTGGCTCATCACAAAGCATCAGCTTTGGATTTTTCGCAAGGGCCCTTGCTATTGCTACACGCTGCTGTTCACCGCCGGATAACTGGGACGGAAAGTTCTGAAGCCTTTCTCCAAGTCCCACATCTTTAAGACATTGAGTGGCATCCAGCGGATTTTTGCATATCTGAGATGCTAATTCTACATTCTCAACAGTTGTCAGATTCTGAACCAGATTATAGAATTGGAATACAAATCCGATTTCCTCCCTGCGGTACTTGATCAACTGGTTTCGGTTATATTTACTTATTTTTGCTCCGTCTAAGAATATATCTCCTGAAGTACAGCTATCCATGCCGCCAAGCATGTTCAGAACTGTGGTTTTTCCCGCTCCGGAAGGGCCCACTATAATAACCAGCTCCCCTTCCTTTATGATAAAGTTAACACCTTTTACCGCCTCAACTTTAACTTCGCCGCTTTGATAAACTTTACGTACATTGTCGAATTCTACAAATGCCATTATTATTTGCCTCCCTTTGCTGTAATAGTTTTTAGCGCCTGCCTCCTTTTCACATTATAGCTGGGGGTAAAAGCCTTAGAAATGGTCAATTACCCTTGTTTTGTATAAAAACCGGACAAATTCCACTTAATTGTGGAATAAAAGCAGCTTAACATTGTCAAATTATCCGGACAGCTGTATAATAATACCAGGAAAGGAGAACTATCTTGAAGCACGAAACAACTACCTTAATGACCAAAAGGGCACTGGCATCTTCCCTAAAAAAAATCATGGAGAAGAAACCTCTCAGCAAAATCTCAGTGCGGGAAATTATTGAAGACTGCGGTGTTAACCGTAAAACTTTCTATTATCATTTTCAGGATATCTATGCCCTGGTCAAATGGATTTTTGAAGAAGAAGCAATAGAAGTTGTAAAGCAATATGATTTGATAGTGGATTACGTGGATGCCATCCGGTTTACTTTAAATTATGTGGAAGAAAACAAGGTAATCTGCAATTGCGCCTTTGATGCCCTTGGCAGAGATGAACTAAAACGGTTTTTCCAAAAAGATTTTTTTTCATTTGTTGAAAATATCATAACACAGCTATCAGAAGGAAAAAATATTCCGGAAGATTTTAAGGAATTTCTCATAACCATTTATACGGAATCTCTTGCCTCTCTTCTGATTGAATGGCTTCGTAATAAAGAGGACCGGGACCGGGAAAAATTTATCCGCTATATTTCCATCGCCTTCTACGGTACTATTGAGCAGGTACTTTCGAGAGCTGAAACGGAATTATCCCCTCCCAAAAGGCTTCCTTAAAAGTGAAAGGGGGTTGAAAGTATGGGCATTCGAAATTGTATAAAAGAGTCGTTCAGTATTGCCGGCAAAGAAGGTTCCGCAAATGGCTTTCCCTTTCTCAGCCGGAAGGCAATTAAGGCTGGAAATCCTTTGGTGGATTTTCCAGCCTTATATTCTGCGATAAGGATGATATCACATATTTTCTTTTAGCCAGGATTCCACAGCACCTTTTGCGGCTGCGGCATGAGTACCATGTTACTTATATATATTCTATTTTGTGTTTCAGCTCCATACGTTTAACCTGCAGTTTATACTTCATTTCAGCATACCTTCTATCCAGTTCTCTATATCCTTTCCAGATGTTTTTAATGTGTCTTCTGAAAATTCAATGTTCCTCTCCTTTACAACCTCTGAGTCAGGGCATAATTTCCGTATGTCCTGAAAAGTATGTCCAAGCCATCCGGCATTCGTGGCGAACGGAATAATTCTCTTACCTGTTAAATCTGTACCCGACAAAAACGTCCGAACTGCCGGTGTCAGGGTATACCACCATACCGGCGTACCCAAAATGATGGTATCATATTGCTCCAACTGTATATTCATTGGCTGAATCGGCGGCTTAAATCCCTCATTTATTTCTTTCTGTCCCTGCTCTACCACCTCATTATAGCTTCCTGTATATGGTGTAACTGTCTTTATCTCGAATAAATCTCCACCCATCTTATGCTGAATCATTTCCGCTATTTTTTTCGTGTTATTGGTATATGAATAATATACTATTGCTGCTTTTCTCATTTCTTCCACTTCTTTCTTATTTATTCTAGGCTTACATGGGATTCTCAAAAGTATTTGTTTTAACCTGACTGTGCACTATCCCGGTGATTAACTCTTTTCTACAGCCAGGGATGCCGCTTCCGTGACACAGCGAAGGGCATTCAAGCTCCTTGGATAACCAATATAGGGCAGACACTGGGATATGATCTGAATCAGAAAGTGCGTGTCATTGCCAATTCGCATATTGGCCGCTGCATGGCTGGTAAGCTGAGGCTCGCAGCCGCCCTGGGCAGACAGAAAGCAGAAGGTAATCATCTCCCGCAATTTATAATCAAGGCCTGTACGGGTGTAATAGTCTCCGAAACAATTTTCTGCCAGCCAGTAATTGATATGGCGGACCTCCTCCGCTCCTGATTTATAAAACTCTGCCATCTGAGGCCCGAAAATGTCTACCTGGGCCTGAATTCCCTTTTCCAGACGGTTATCTGCAGTTGTGGTCGCCTGTCCTTTTAAAGGCAGGCGGATTCCCCTCTCTTTCAGCACATCGTTGGTAACCTGCAGGAAGTCAAGCACCCTCCCAATGCCAAGGTAAGCAGCTGCCTGATATACAATCTCTTTGATTTCAACCGGAGAAACTCCGAGATTCAGTGCTGCCTCCATCATAATCCGGTATCCACTTTTACACTGGGCGCCGACAAGAGCTGCCAGAATTGCAAGCATACGTGTCCGGTTATCCAAATCACCACCCTTCACCACTTCATCAAAGGCAAAGTTATCAAAAAGCTCAATAAATTCCGGATCTGTTTCTAATAATTCCGATACATACCCCGGAAGCATTTTTTCATGATAATTCTTTGCAAATCCGCTAATTGCCATAGGTTTGCTCCTTTCTTAACTTATATTTTTTATTTGTCTTATAATAGCCTACCACTTGAAGCAGGCTCCAAGTCAAGAAAAATTTGTTCAAAACAGAAAAAGCCAATCCGAAAAAATTTACGGATTGGCTATATCACAGTGCAATATTTCATATTATGCATTTGTTTTTAAAAGAGCATATTGCCTGGTCAAAATATCTGTTGACCAGTTATACATATCCATTGTTTCATATTTTCGATATTCACATTCAAGTGCAACCAGAATCATAAGATAAATATCATACCAAAGAGCCCGTCGTTTTTGGCTGGCGCTTAATTCCAGCCCATACCCTTTTTGGAAATCAGTGTTATCCGAATAGGTTCTAAACCCTACCTCCAGCAAGGGATCAGCCCAAAGACTGCGCTCCCAGTCAATAAAGCCTGTAATCCTTCCAGCTTCTACAAATATATTGCCATCCCAGCAATCCCAATGCACCAGTTTAGGTACTGTTACCTCATCAAAAATACTCTTATCCTTTTCTAAATAACCCCATATTTCTTCTACGGGAATTTTTAAGTCGACCTTTCCTCTTTTCGCATCAGCAATCCCCCCTTTTAACATCCTGCCGAAAACATCATACCAATTATTCCCCTGAAATTCTGGCTGTCCAGGATAACCAAAGCACGGACAATTAATTTCATTGATTCTTTGATTAATTTTTCCTGCCTCTATATATATCCTCTGAATTTCTTCCTGTGATAAAGTGTCCTTTACTGAATTCAAGCTGTGTCCTTTTAGTTTTTCCATGAAAAAATAGGGAGACGAAGAAATCATACAGCTGTCATCATACCCCAGCATTTTCGGAACCGGAATATCCGCATGCTTTGCCGCCATCTTCATTGCTTCCACTTCGCTGTACATAATATTTTTCTCATAAGTCATAACCGTCACATTGGGTGATGGAGCAATTTTCAAAATGACTGCCTCTCCATCCCCTAGCGTGATTTCATAGGCTAAATTAAAATATCCTTCTGTCAGCTCCTTATAGCTTTTTAATTCATTAGAGCCAAAAAATTTTTTTACCATTTCATGGATTGTTTCTTCCTTCTGTTTATTTTTCGTTAAGCTCTCCATGTATCCTTGCTCCCTTCTGAAATTTTAAATATTCATATACAGACCAGCCCGCGGTAAGAACATCACCAAAGACATAAGTCCACCACATAACTGCCAAATTCATTGTCTCTCTGCTGATAAAGAGAAGCGGCAGACGAATGATAAAAATGCTGCACAAGGATAACAGCAGCATCTTTTTTCCATTCCCGATTGCCTGAAAATAAGCTTGTACTATTGGAATGGTTCCGCTTGCTGCAAATGAAATGCAAATGATTTTCAAGGCCCCCTTCCCCATACTTATGATTTCCGCATTACTGGTAAACACCGTCAGGATTCGTTCTGCTCCAAAATAGCAGCACACAGCAATAAAAACCCCATATATCAAATTGAAGCGGCCGGCATAAAACACGGTTCTTTTTACCCTTTTAATCTCTTGGCGGCCCCATTCAAATCCTAATATCGGTTGAATTCCCTGCATAACCCCGGTGAATGGTGTGGCTAAAAAGCCCTGGATTCTGGATATAATGGCAAATGTGCTGATAGCCAGGGTCCCCCCGACCTGATTTAGTACATGATTCCAGGCAATGCCAATAAAGCTGCCACCAAAGCTGCTGAGAAGAGCCGGGACACCTATATATAAGATTTCCCTGCTTATCTTCCAGTTCCACCGGATATCTCTAAGCCCAATCCTGCAAGGAGTTGAGCGCCTGATAAAGAAGTAATAGGCACTGGTTCCCGCTGAAAACAGTTGTGCAACTAAAGTTGCCAGAGCTGTTCCGGTAATCCCCATATCAAAAGCAAAAATAAATAAAGGATTCAATGCTATATTGATTATCACCGGGAAGGACCATTGCAGCGTTGAAAAGAGAATATCTCCTTCTGCACGCATGATTCCGGAAAATCCTGTACTAATTACGGTACTCAAAAGAATAATGCGCCCGTATTGTACCGCATATGGGTAAATTTCTGCCGTACACCCCAATAAATACAGCAAAGGCTTCAGGAACACAATGCCAGTTATGGTAATTGCCAAAGAACAAAGCAGCCATATCCACATTATGCACCCCACAATAGCTTTGGCATTTGTTTGATCTTTTTCTCCTAATTTTCTGGAGATAATAGAACCTCCTCCGGCTCCCAAGGTAGAGCTGATGCCCCCGATCAGCACTAGAACCGGCGAGAAAATTCCAATAGCTCCGCTTGCAACACTTCCAACTCCTTTCGAAACAAACAATGTATCCGTAATCGTGTAAATGTTAAACAGCATGATTGAAAATGTAGTCTGCGTGCACAGCTCAAGCATGAGCTTTCCTATGGATGCCGTTTCCAATTTGTTCTTTTGCGTTTTTTCCAATATAATGTCCTCGCTGTAAAAATTCAGGATAAAGGCTCCTGCATCATTCCTTTATCCTGAATTTTACACACCTGGATGTCTTTTTTCTATTCATTCATTTGATAAATTGTCTATTTTATTTTTACTATGTAATTTTCTGTATTTTGTGGGAGAAATTCCATATTTCTCTTTGATTCCTTTATAAACAGGTATTGCATTTTGGTAGCCGACCATCAAAGCTATTTTTTCTACGGAACATTTTGAATTTTCCAGCAAAATGGCAGCCTTCTCTAATCGGCATTTCCGAACCAGGTCCTGAAAATTCATATTACAATTCCCCTTAATGATCCTGCTTAAATAACTCTGATTAAAGGAAAATTTCTGTGATAATTCTTCCAGCGTAACGGTTTCACTGTGGTCATAAATATACTGCATTATTTTCCCTGTCTGCAAAGAGCTGTGAGCTATTTTATACCTTATATTGCTGTATTCTTCATTTTTTCTTTGAAGGAAAATCATAAGCAGCTGTAAGCAGCTCTGTATTGCTGCCTCAGAATGTTGCTGCTGAAGGTAATACTCCGTCACGATCCGTTCAATTAATAATTTGCCCTCGCCAATGCAGTTTTGGAACTGCAGGTAATGATAGTATTCCTTCCGTTCTGATTTTGCATTTACAAAGAAATCATATAAATGGTTTTCATGTTCAATATTCTGGATAAAATTATGTGAAATCCAGGATACCGGGACAACAATCTTAATTAGAACGGCATCTTCATCCTCCTGCAGCAAAGCGTGAGTAACATTCTGATTCAGCATAAATAAATCGCCCTCCTGTAAGACATGGCAGTTATCAAGGCTTTCTATAAACTGCTTACATTCTCCCTGGTATACATACAGGATTTCAATAAAGTCATGCTTATGGAAATACAAGGGCATCCGGCAAATATGCACCTTTGCCGAAAACTGACTTTGTACCCTTGTAAGTATTTGTTTATCCGTCTTTGTATGAGTAACATTCGGAAAATGATAGGTTCCTTCTTTCAGCTGGCATTGTAAATCAGCATCCACTTCATACTCATCCAGCATAACCTCATCAATCTCCCTCTCCATCCGTTCAGATTCCAGTTTTTTTGATAAAGACAGTATATCATTAAAATTTATGCTATCATCCATATCGATCCCCCATGCATTTTGCAAGCTTGATTGCGATACTGCTTAAATAGAAAGATAAAAATGCAATGCATTTTTCAATCTACCTCCTAGGCATTTCACAATCCTGCTTCCGATACTGCTAAAATAGGATTTTGAAAAATGCATTTCATTTTTCTTAATTTATATTCTATTTCAAGTATAGAAAAATAGCAAATACTGTTCCAGAAATTCTGCATGTTGGATTCATTTACTAACGATAACGAATCCGAAAGAGATAACCAGATTTACTTATCTGTATCAAATACGAGCATTCAAGCAATCCTTATATTCAGCTTCGACAGATGCCTGATAGATATCACAGGCGATTCCGTCCTTAAACTCGGGCCAAATCTCCAGATAACATTCTGCCTTTTCTTTCAAAGCCTGGATTTCAACCTGAAGCTTTTCCGGGAAGCCATAGCGTTTTAATCCGATTTCCCAGGTCTGGCCGGTATAGAACCAGTCATCCTCCCATTCACCTTTGACATAAAGCTTCGCACTGTCACCTCCGAAATCTATCCGCAGGAAGCAGTCTTCTATATCAGAAGGATACTGTATTGTAAACTCATAGACCTTTATGCCCGCAGCCTCCCGTATTAAAGTATATTCAACCCTGCCGGAAGGCCTGTCAGAGAGTTTCTCATATACCGAAAAGCCCTTTTCTTCCCCTGTATAGCGGTAACCGGCAGGAGGGGCGGAAAGCCTTGGATACGCTTTTACCTGGTGTGTACTGCGGCTGAGAATGGCATGCCCTGTGTCAGTCTCTATAACATTTCCGCAGGTAATCAGAAGATATTCCCTATCCCCTTCTACCTTCCAGGCATTAAGGGCCTCTTCCCTTGTTATGGTAAGTATTTCTGCCTTATCCGGTTTTTTTACCCATTGATAGTCAGGAGCAGTGTCTGTATAAAACACATAGGTATCCTTTTCCCCGTTATGCAGGACACACAGCGGTGTTGCCATGGCAGACTTAAGCATTCCATCTCCCACCGGCATATAAAATGGCAGAAAGAAAAAGTCACCATTTTTGATATCTCTTGCCGGAAAGGTGATAACCTCACTGTCCAGCTCAACCTTTAAAACCTCAGACAAATGCTCCGCCATGGTATACCTTCTCTGATAATTATTCACAAAGAGATACCCACTGTTATCTTTCCTGCGCACGGAGGTCCTTAAATCCTTCAGATTATTCTGGTACAAGGGATTACTCTCCGGTATAAAGGGTTCCATTTCGCAGAAAGAGCTTCCAAAATCACGAAGGAACATTGCCAGCAGCTTAATTTCCTTTAAAGTTTCCGACATCTGCCCGTACTCTCTGATGGGTGCCGCAAAATCATAGCTGTAAACCGGAAGGTCATTGGGGTACCCTGTTTCTCTGGATTCCTGAAGTGTTGTTCTTTTTCCCTTTGGATTGGTACCGCCGTGATACATATAGTACCCAAGGAGATTTACCCCGCAGCCCAGCTTAACCATAGACATGGCACCAATATCCTTCGGATGGGCTACCGGCCTTCTGTGGCGGGTGACCTGCAGCCCTCCGCCAAGCTCTGCGGTAAGAAAAGGGAATTTATGAATGTCAAAGGTAATTCCGGCACCAAAACCATAATCACTTCCGATATTATGGTCATTTCTTTCCTCCGTAAACACATAATTCCCACTTGGTTCAATCTCCGTAAGCCTTTGATCCCAGGGTGCTTCGCAATAACCTCCCATTACCGGCAAAAGTCCCCCCGTAACGGCTCCGCCCCAGCCTGTGGCCGTATAATAAGGCACCAAAAATCCAGCTTCCTTTGCCAGTCCGGTAAGGCATCTCATATGCTCTTCTCCAGCTTCTCCCTGGAGCCCTCCGCAATGACCGTATTCATTTTCTATCTGTATGCCGATGATAGGGCCGTTATCCTTATAAAGCAGTCCTTCCACCTCTTCGGCCAGCTTCTTGTAATAGCGCTTTACCTCTGCAAAATATTCCTCGTTATTTGACCTGATTTCAAAGCTTTTCTTTAACAGCCAGTCCGGTAAGCCGCCGTTTCTGACTTCTCCATGGCACCAGGGACCGATTCTTAGAAACATTGTCAGCCCGGTTTCCTTTACCAGCTCTGTAAAAGCTCTTAAGTCTCTCACTCCGCTAAAATCATATTCCCCCTCCACTTCTTCATGATGAATCCAGAATGCATAGGCAGATACCGTCTCTATTCCTCCGGCCTTCATCTTGTAAAGGGATTCCTTCCAGTATTCCTTCGGATACCGGCTGTAATGGAATTCTCCCATCATGGGAAACCATGGCTTTCCGTTCTTTGTCATGTATTTTGGGGTGAACCCATACTCGATTTTGCTCATTTCTTATTCCTCCTGTAGGTCTTATTCCTGTCTGGTCAATTTCAATCTGCATATCTTTCCGAATACCGAAGGTGATACAATTATTATACCTATTCTCAGGCTGTCTTCTTCTGTTCTATACCGGGCAGCTGATAGCAGCAATGGGGACTGAAAAAGTACAGTCCCCATTATTCCTAAAGCAGCCTCTTTATTTGCCGGCAGAATAGGTCTCAGCCTGCTTCTTTATTTCATCATATACCGCCTGGATTCCGGCATCCTCAAGCTGCTTGCGCAGTTCTGCCACAGCTTTATCCACATCTCCTGCCATTCCAAGGATAAGGGGAGTATAATACTGATCCAATACTGTCTCAATGGCCGCTGCCTGTGAGCTTACATTTGCGTTATTAAAGGTAAACCCGTCATAAATATGCTCCGGTTTGATACTGGCATTCCAGGAATCCTTGATTGCCTGAACTTTCTTATCCACATCGTCAGGATTTGCTTTGAACTCCGTACGTTTGATGTTCATATTAACCCAGCCCCAGTTACAGTTGGCATCCACCCCATAATTGGATTCATCTAAAACACTGTACTGGTTGTTATCTTCCGTTTTCCAGTGAGTACCTTCAATTCCAAGGGAAGTTAAATCCTGGATATCCGGATTGGTATAGAATTCATTTAAAACCATCATGGCACGTTCTTTGTTCTTACTTGCGGCATTGATAGCCATACCGTTATTGATATAAGCATTTACAGCCTTTGCAACCTTTGGTGATGTATCATAAATCTGGCATTTCCAGTCGGGATGCTCTTTGTTGGCCTGATCCACATAAGTCTCGGTAGTGCCGATGTTCCAGATCAAGGAAGCTGCTGTTCCGTTCAGGAAGCCATCCTGCCTTTCTTCTGTTGTTGCCAGGGAATCTGCAGACCAGTAGCCCTTATCGAATAATTCCTTTGCCAGCTTGCAGTATTCGGTAAAGCCATCCCAGTCAAGAGCATAGGTAATTGTCTTATCCCCGGAATTAAGGGTATTATACAGAAAAAGCTCTTTGGTAGAGGTTCCGCTTACCGTGTCCATCCCTTTATCCAATAAATACTGGTAGTAAAGCCCTCCTGCCTGTGTTCCCAAAGGTGAAATCCCCGACTCCTTTGATGCAACATCTCCAAAAAACTGAATCAGCTGATCAAAGCTTGTAATATCGCTGTATCCGTATTTTGCAAGTAAATCACCCCGAAGCCCTACTACATTGTTACCGAATTCGTTCTGATAATTAGGTACCATATAAATACTTCCGTCAATGGCAGCCTGATTCCAGGCCACTTCCGGAACCGCCTTCAGGATATCCGGTGCATAGGTATTCAGGAAATCCTTTGTAAGGGCATAGAAGCCTCCCATTGCAACTGTATTTTCATAATGTCCCCAGCCGGCAGCTGTAAAAATCAAGTCAAAATCTTCACCACCGGAAAATAACAGGGAGTATTTCTTGTCATGCTCGCTCCAGGAAAGGAAATCAACCTCAACGGTTGCATTGACCTTTTCTTTCAATATTTTGTTGACCTCTGCATATACCTTGTCAAAATCCGGTGTTCGCTCGCCTAAAAGATACATTTTCAAAGTTACCGGTTCAGAAATATCAACCCGATTTAATGTCTTTCCTTCTGCCGATACCCGCTTTTCTTTTCCCTCCGTTTTCTTATCCTGGCTGCAGCCTGTAAACATCGCAGCTATCAAAGTCAATACCATGATAATGGAAAAAATTCTTTTTTTCATAAAATCCCCTTTCTTTCATATCAAATCTTTGATTTGATATGAAAACTACATCTACATTATATATTTTCATTTCTTAGCTTTATTTAAATCCATCAGGATTCTACGAGCTCTATAGAACCTTTTGGATTTATTTCTACCCCTTTACCGCACCGATGGTGATTCCCTGTACAAAATATCTCTGAACAAAGGGATATAACAGGATAATCGGTCCGGTTACTACAACGGTAAGTGCCATTTTCAGAGACTGGGTCGGCATGGACATGGCAGATACGGCAGCGCTGCTTCCGCCTCCCGTGGTTTCCAGAATACGTTTATAAGCCTCGATGTTATTGACCTGATTATATAAAAAATACTGAAGAGGATGCATGGTCTTCTTTCCAATAAAGAGCATGGCATTATACCAGTCATTCCAGTAAGCCAGAGCAATAAAGAGCCCCACGGTAGCCATTGCAGGCTTTAGCAGGGGCATAACCACCTTCACAAGGGTACCGAATTCGCCGCAGCCGTCTATCTTGGCCGCATCAATCAGGGAATCCGGTATTCCCATAATATAACTCTTCATTATCAGCAGGTTATAAACACTAAACAGCAATGGCAGCAAAAGCGCCAGGTAATTATCCTTCAAATTCAGATATCTGGTCATCAATATAAAGTAAGGTACCAGCCCGCCGTTAAACAGTGTGGTAAAATAGAAGAAAAATGAGAACTTGTTCCTCCATTCAAATTCCTTTCTGGACAGTACGTAGGCTGTCATGGTCTGAAAAAATAATCCGGTTACCGTACCCACTATGGTCAGCAGGATTGTAACGCCGTAAGCCCTTAGTATTACTCCCGGCTCTTTAAATACTGTGTTATAAGCCGCCATGGTAAGCCCTTGAGGCAATATGGAGAAGCCATTTGCTTTGATTGCTTCTTCCGATGAAAAGGAAGCAGATATGACCATGATAAAAGGTATCAGGCAGAATAAAGCTACCATACCATTGATAAAATAGGCAAGAAAAGCAAGTATCCTGGAATCCCAGCCTTTTGTAATTCCCTTAGAATAGGTCGCTGTATTTTCATTCATGTTCTGTCCCTCCTAGAATAAGCTGTAATCTTTGTTGTAACAGCTTACAAGCTTATTTACCAACAAGATTGTCACGAAGCATAAGATCGACTGGTAAAAACCGGAGGCTGCTGCCATACCGAAATCATTGTTCGTAATTAATGCGCGGAAAGTAAGTGTATCGATAACATCCGTATATTTATAAAGCACTCCGTTCTTCCCGACTAAGTTGTAGAACATATCGAAGTTTCCACGGAAAATACCTCCCACCGACAAGAGCAATAAAATAATGACTGTGGGCATCATAAGAGGTATGGTAATCTTAAAAATCCGCTGGAATACATTGGCTCCGTCAATGGAGGCAGCCTCATAGATAGAGGTATCGATTCCCATGATTGCCGCCAGGTACATTACCGAGCCGTAGCCGACACTCTTCCAAGCATTAAACAAGGTCAGGATAATGGGCCACAGATATCCATTGGAATAAAAATTAATCTTCGCGCCGCCCATTTTCTCAAGAATGCCGTTGATAAAACCAAAGTCATAACTTAACAGGTTAAATGCAATAACGGATACAATAACCCAGGATATAAAATACGGCAGGAACATGAAGGATTGTAACAGCTTTTTGAAATGCCTGTTTCTCATTTCCGTTAAAAGTATTGCAACAGCCATCTGAAGGACTGTATTAAAAACGATAAAGCACAGATTGTACAGCACCGTATTCCTGGTTACCAGAAAAGCCTGTCCTGATTTGAAGAAGAACTCAAAATTCTTCAGCCCATTCCACGGACTGTTAAAAATTCCGCCTGCATATGTATATTTTTTAAAAGCCATAACGATTCCCGCCATGGGTATGTAGCTAAATACTAACGTATAGATTACCGCCGGAAGTATCATAAGTAAAAATACACGATATTTCTTCAGCTTATATAAAAAACCTTTCTTATTCAAAACCCATACCTCCAGTCAATTGTCCTGTCTTCTTATTGTGTTGAGCGTCTTAGATGAATTTCGTAATCCAGTATTGTCTTATGGGTACTTATATCTCCGTTTATTATCTCAATCAAACGCTTTCCGGCAACATTCCCCAGTTCCTCCACATCTATCCCGATAGCAGTTACAGGCGGATTATTCGTCTCCAAATGCACACTATCGTAAAAGGAGGCCACCTTCATGTCTCCCGGCACCGAGTATCCTTCTTCCCGGAGCAGGGACAGAACCTTTGCACAGATGACATCATCGGTGCATACGATGCATTCAGTCTGCTTCTTCAACAGGTATCGGACTGCCTGTTCAATAAATACCGGACTGTCACAGTCCGAAAATACCATATCCTGCTCAATATCAACTCCGCGGTTTTTCAGTGCATTATAATATCCTTCACAACGGGAACGGTTTACAATGTGCTTTTTGTCACCTGCAATTAAAGCAATTCTTCCGACGCCGTCTGCCAGCAGCAAAGAGACTAATTTCTCACAGGCCTCCCTATGGTTATTATCCACCTGGACAACCGTATCATCTTCACTGGAGCCGACCAGCACAAAGGGAATCCCCTTCTGTTTCAGATATTCTGTTGCAATATCATTGGTAAAGTTTCTGGTAAGTATCATGCCGTCCACTTTATTGTGGTCTACGATTCTTTTTAACAGGTTAATATCCGTTTCCTTTACGGTAGTCACTACCACATCATAGTCCATGGCAGCAGCTACTTCGCATACTCCTAAAAGACATACCTGGAAGAAAGGTGTACTGCTTAAATTGGCATCCGCCGGAAAAGCAACTCCGATATTATAGGTTTTTGAATTAGCCAGGCCCTTTGCAATGGAGCTGGGTTTATAATTATATTTTTCAATACACTCAATGACCCGCTGTACGGTGTCCTTGCCGATTCTGCCTTTCCCAGAAATAGCCCTGGAGACGGTAGTCTTGGAAACCCCCAGCTCTTCCGCTATATCAGCTATGGTTAATTTACTGCCGGAAAGTAAATCCTTATTTTCTTTTTCCTCTTGATTTTGCACTTGCATTTGCCCTCCTCCGACGTTTTGCTCAATCGGTTGTTCATTTTTAATTATATCAGATGCTTCTCTTATTTCAATTGTCATTATATTATATAAATTATCTATATTTTTATGCATATTGCATAATTTTATTGTATTTTTATGCGCAATTATTGTTGCGCATTACTAGTATTATGCTTTGGTTGTTTTTCACTTATAATTTTTTTATAATTAATTATTTAATTTTTTAATTTCAGAATAATAAAAACTTATGGCTCGCTCATAGTTTGCGCATAAATTGCGCAATTATATATTATAAACTGTACTTTGATTATATTGCTCTAGCTTTCAAGATATATTGAAGTTAGAAACTGTCAACTTTTAAAAAAATCGGGATAATAAGATTCAAGATTCATTTAAAGGAAATCCAGGAAAACAAGATGCTGGTTAAGGTTCTCGTCAGCCCGGAAATTAAAGAACGCATCCTTTTATATAATTTGGTATATCGGGCGCTAGAATAACAGTTAAACAGAATTCAGCCCAGGTACTTTCAGTATAAACCGTACCTTAGCTGAGGGAAGGGAATGTGAGCTGTTTACTCATAAAGTCCTTCGGTGGATTTCCCACTTGTACCACTTGTACCGATAACTCGCGGCCAGTTATTGGTTTCAATTATCCTTGTAGCATTTATATTACCTAAATGAGCATAAAAATGGCGGAATTGTGTAAGAATCAAGCCCAATCGGTTGGATTTACAGCCTGATGGAATATCATATAGCATTTCGTCAGTTAGTGTATTTAGATAGTTCATGATTTTCACCTTAAGGCTCTCAAGATATTGTAATAATTCATGTCTTGAGAGCGTTTTTTCGCTTTCAATGTCTAAAGAATTTAAGTATGGTTACTTTTTATCTTCTTTGCGTATCAGATCTTCCATTTGCTGCTTTACTTCAGCAGGCAGTGTATCTATCAGGTAATTACGCTTTTTATCCTGTGATTCCTCATATTCCTGTCTCATTCTTTCAGTGGCTGTTTCTATTTCAGCCTTTAATTCCCTGGCAGACAGCAGGGAACTTCCGGCGCCTCTTATAATAACCTGCTGCAAGCCGTCCGAGGTCGCAACGGTTATATTGTATTTTTTCTTATTGTCATGGGCAAATTTTTCAATATACTGGTCCGCTGTCTGGGCTTCTTTGGTGTATACCATATGGATATTGTGATAATCGATTACTTCCTCCAGGTGTCCCTGCACCCGGTAAGCATCAAATACAGCAATAATCTGACATTTACGAATCCCCTGATAATTGCTTAAGGTATCCATAAGCTTCATCCTGGCACCGTCCATATTATCCTCAGCAAGGTCGCTTAGTTCAGGCCAGGCAAAGATAATGTTATAACCATCCACCAGAAGGTACTCCTCTTTCGTTTCTTTCTGCCCGTTATCATAGCCGGCCTCTGAATAGCCGCTGGTCTTATAATAGCTTTCATGAGCTGTTCTGTGCTTTTTCCAGACGGTTTTCTTTCCCTGGTTGGCATAAGCGGTATTATTGATAATCCTGTCAATCTCCTCCAGACTGATCCATTCCTTCTCTGTGTACCCGGCCTGGTTCCCCGCAGTTTCCTCCGGCAGTTCCTTCTTCTTCTGGAGAAAGCCTTCCACATGCATGTAGCTTTTAACCTCCTTCCAATCCACTAAAAAGCCTGCCCCATGAGCACAGAATACGGAGCCTGTGGGATTTTCCAAATCTCTTTCCGAGTCATACCCGATATGTTCCATTACTTCCTTCCCATTGTGGCAGGGTTCATAGCCCTTTAAACTGCAAAACAGCCTGCCAAGGCCTTGTGTATAGGCAGCTACCTCTTTCTGGTAATTTCTCATGGTAATAACCGGAGCACTCCCTGTAAGAAGTACCATCCCGGCATTTGTCTGTGCTATTTCGCTTGTGCCGCACATTTTTTCAATGTCGGTCATAGCCCTTCCCACCATTTTCTCAGGCACTTCCAGCTGGAAGGCATAATAGGGCTCTAAGAGTACGGCTTCTGCCTCTTTTAGTCCCTGGCGTACGGCACGGTAGGTGGCTTCCCGGAAGTCACCGCCCTCTGTATGCTTATTATGTGCCCTGCCCGAGACCAGTGTTATCTTCATGTCGGTAATCGCTGACCCTGTCAGAACTCCTTTATGCTCTTTTTCTTCCAGATGGGTCAGGACAAGCCTCTGCCAGCTTTTTCCCAGTATATCCTCACTGCAGTTTATGCCAAACTGTACTCCGCTGCCAGGCTCCCCCGGTTCCAGCAGCAGGTGGACTTCCGCATAATGCCGCAGAGGTTCAAAGTGCCCTACTCCTTCCACGGTATCCTTAATTGTCTCCTTATATACAATTCTTCCGTCACCAAAAGCTACTTGAATGCCAAACCGGTTCCGTATGAGGCTGCTGAGAATTTCAATCTGTACTTCTCCCATAATCTGAGCCTGTATTTCCTGCAGCTGCTCCTCCCAGACTATATGCAGCTCCGGTTCCTCTTCTTCAATCTGGCGCAGCTTCGGGAGCATTTCCCTTGGGTCGCACCCCTCCGGCAGTATTATCTGGTAGGAAAGTACCGGTTCCAATACCGGTGCATAAGAAGCTTCCTCAGTCCCCAGTCCCTCCCCGGCTCTGCTCAGAGTGAGCCCTGTTACAGCGCATACTGCCCCTGCCTCCAGCTCATTTACTGTCTCGTACTTCTGCCCGGAATAAATTCGGATCTGGTTGACCTTTTCTTCCCAGCTGCCGCCTTTTAGAGCATCCTTCACCCTTAGAATACCGCCTGTAAGCTTTAAGTGTGTCAGGCGGTTCCCTTGCTCATCCCTTGTTATTTTGAAGATTCTCCCACCAAATTCCTTCGGATAGGAAGGAAGCATGGCATATTCCCCAATACCCTCCAGCAATTGTTCAACACCCTCCAATTTCAGGGCTGAACCAAAAAAGCACGGAAATACTCTGCGTTCCCTGACAGCTTTTTTTATTTGGGAGGCTTCAATGTGCCCTGTTTCCAGAAAGGCTTCCAGCATGTCTTCCTCACACATAGCCAGCTGTTCATAAAAACTGTCCGTCTTTACTCCTCCAAACTCCACACATCCGTCATCCAGCTGCTTCATTTCTTTCATTAATTTATTTTTATCGGTTCCATTCTGGTCCATCTTATTGATAAACAAAAAAACAGGTATCCGGTACATATTCAGCAGCCGCCACAGTGTTTTGGTATGCCCCTGCACCCCATCCGCACCGCTTATTACCAGAACGGCATAATCCAGGACCTGAAGGGTCCTTTCCATTTCAGCCGAAAAATCCACATGGCCCGGGGTATCCAGTAAAGTAATCTGCGTCTCACCAATGTCCAATATGGCCTGCTTGGAAAAAATGGTGATTCCCCTTGCCTTTTCTAACTCGTAATTATCCAAAAAGGCATCCTTGTTATCCACTCTGCCCAGTTTTCCGATTTTTCCGCTCAGATACAGCATGCTTTCTGATAAAGTGGTCTTGCCTGCATCTACATGTGCTAATATTCCAATCACTAATTTTTTCATAATCTATTTAAATCCTTCATTCTCATCTATTAAAAACAAAGCCGTTAAGGCTATCTGTCGATTTCTATATTATTATGATAACAGCAAGTTTACAATTTGACAATTTACTTGTTTTATTTTCCTGTAATTTAATTCTCGAAAGGAGGTACGTTCCTATAATTCGGAGAAAATTTCCTGTTTATAACTGTATTCTATTGTTGATACATGGCAGTTGAGCTTGACTATATTATTTTTCAGATAACATCAGATACCATTTCCTCACACTGTCTTTTCTGGGTACAGTCAACTTACTTCCCTCTGCTTCTCATAAGCACGGAACCCCGCACATTTTAGTTTGTGCGGGGTTCTTATTAACTGCCATATTTGATATTAGGACAGTTATTTTCCTGTATTTACTTTACTTCTTGTCATAATAAATCATTATTTTCTCCGGCAGTGTTTTGTGTCAGTTGCCTATTGTTTTTTCTGGTATAATCACTTCCGGGAAACTCTTTCTTTTATTGCCACCTTCACGGTATCACCTGGCTGCTTGCCGATTTTTGCCCGGATATCCTTCCGGATTCCAAGGATATGACAAGGTGTTCCCATTCTGACTAAGCTTCCGTCATAAGGCTCCCCATCAAATTCAGCATGAACAGGCACACGGCCTTTTCCGAATTTTTCCTTGACATCAAAAGGAATTTCAACATAGGCTCCGTCCAGGTCCGGAACCTTCTTAATTACAGCATCAAATACATATTCTTCCTCTTCGGTTTCTTCTTTTACCGCATCCACAACCTCGCCAACCCTGAACCTTGTGATTTCTGAAATCAACTCATAGGGTATCGGCCCGTCTATCGGAAACTGGATTGCTCCCTTTGAAGTCTTATAGCCGGTCAGCTTATCGGCAAAGACCCGGACACCTTTCTCTCCGGGATATAGCCCAATGTGGTTTTTCATTGCCGCAAAATGGATTAGGTTTTCCTTCTGCCAGAAGGTCGGCATCTGCCAGCTTATCTTTTCTATTGCTTCCGGAGCGGCTTCCCTGATAGTCTGCCGAACCTGTTTCAGAATATCCTGTACCTCTTCCGAAAATAATGCAATGTATTCATCCACGGAGGAATATTCCTGCTTTTCTGCCTGGTTTTTCTTTGGAGGATTGGCCTGTGTGAGGCTATAGGCCTTCTCAATACGTCCGATTAATAGGGGAAACAAGGTGCTGTCCGTCACTTCAAAATAATGTGCCACCCGGTTTTTAGAGGTCCTTACTGCCTTCTTAGGCTCCCATTCTTCATGAAGGGTGTCCGAAGCAAAAGCAACCACCAGGCAATCCTTTTTTACACTGACCTCAGCAAAGGTCGTGTGGTGCTTCCATAGCACGGCACTTGAATTCTCATATTCCTCAAATGCTCCCAGCTTTTCCAGGGCCATACTGTGAAGCTCCCCATAAAGCGGCAGCCACTTGGCCCGGACTCCCGAAAAAATCGTATCCATCATTTTTACCATCCCTTTTTTATCCGACAGCATCTGCTGTAAGTAAGAAAATATTAGCTTCCTGTATTCATCCAGTATTCGAAATTACTTACAATTTTATTCCGTTTAACATTTAACACTCAGGAGTTGTTCCCAAGCCACTCAATTACTCTTATACAATCTCAGGCTGAAGGCTCCGGGCTTCTTCCCAAATTGTTTTCACTATAAATTCATGTTAGCATTATTTTCAATTACTTTCAACTGATTAATTCGCTTGTTATAGCACATAAACACTGTAGCTTAACGAGGCATTCCTGTAATTGATGCTTATTTTTCTGAAAGCTTAACTATCTCCTTTTGCATGAGCAGTAAGAACCCCAGGCAGATAATTGTTAAGGTACCAAAAACAGCAATCATCGGTGTACTATCCACGGATGTCTTTTTCATTGTAACGAACATGAGAGATATTATATTGAAATTGGTTATAATGGCAAAAACTATCATCATCGGCGCCAACAGATATCCAAGGGTCTTCCTTTTCAGCAGCATTACAGCGGATATGAACATTAATGGCAGGTAAAAGGAATAATCCAGAGCGTGAACCGGATTAGTAAACAGACCATCCTTGATAATAGTCTCCGGCACTGTGCGGGCTATAGCCGCGGGTAATGATTGAGAAAGCCATAGGAGCAGAAATATACCTGCTATAACCAGCAAAAAAATCCCGGTTGCCTTAACCGGTACCTTTTCCGTATACCAGCTCTTATAATCTTCCTTCATATAATGGAAGAAAAAATAAATTACCGAGTAAAGGGATAATCCTAATATGATACAGTATACATGGAACAAAAAGTTAAAGTGAACGGAAAAACAATAAATAACATAAGAATATATATTGGTAATCATTGTTCCAATCCAGATAATCCTGGCGCTCCTTATTCCTCTTGAAGCAAAAAAAGCAGACAGGGTAAGTGCTGGTACTACCAAAAACAGATTGGAAATATCCTGCCCGACACACTGCGACAGCCAGTCCGCTGTTTCCTTCGCGTATATTTCCTGGTGCCAGATGCCTGTAATGCTGCTTATTGCTATAAGTATGACTATGGGAACTGTAAAATACAAAAAGGCTCTGTCGGTTTTGGTTCTCACATTATTCTCCCTCAAATTTTCCATCAAATATTCCACTCATTGCCTACACCAGGCTTGCCTGAGGCACTGCCACAACATAAATGCGAAACCAGCTTCGCAGGTTGAAAGAATCACAGTGTGGCATCCTTTCTTTTTTATATTTTCTTTCAACCCTAACTCTCTTCTCTTTACCTGTCCATCTCAGCGATATTGGATAATAACTTTTCCATTACTCTTCTTGCCGTTCCTTTTTCCTCTTCACTGATATCTTTAAACAGTGCTTCCGTAAAGGCATTTCCTTCTTCCCTTACCCCTTTCCATAAATCCAGACTATGTTCCGTCAGCTTAAGTCTTATAACACGGGAATCCCTTGCATCTTTCTCTAAGACCAGCAGGCCTTTTTGTTCCAGCTTTAATGCCACCTGTTTGACATTCTGGTGGGAGCTTCCCATTTCCCTGGCCGCTTCCTTTATTGTAGGCGGCTTATCGAACAGGTTGTCAATCACAATGGATAAAAACCACTGCTTTGTTGTAATATCAAACTTCTTAAATTCCCTTTCCATTAAAGTATCCATCCTGTTGGCCGCTACAAAAATGGCCCCAAACAAATACTGTCGATCCGTCATTAATTCGAGTTTATTCATGCATATTCTCCTGTCAAAATAAAGGTAACACATTACCTATATAGATAATATGTTACCTTTTTTTAAATGTCAATACCTTTCTCATTCCTTGCAAGCAGCTTGCACAGGAGATAATCATGATTTTAATTCAAAAAGAACCCTGTATAAAAGAAGTGGTGGACTACCGTCAGGTAGTACACCAGCCTCTTATATACAGGGCTCTTCCATGGATGAGCCGCTTAATGACTTTATGATTTTTGTAACAGCTCTCTTCTCAAATCATACCAATTTTATACCCCATCACTATTTTGCTGAGGTTCTTTTCCCTCTGTTTCCTCTTTTTCCTTTATTCCTTCTGTTTCCTGCGAAACAGCCGCATCGTCCATTTCTTCTCTCCAGGGCTTCTCAGCGGAATCCTTCACAGATACCCCCAGCTTTTCCATTGTGATAAATTTCAGCAGGGTGTCAATGATCGTACTGCCGTTTTCCGTACCGCCCTCACCGGCTCCCATATTTACCATTGTCCTGGGAACAATATCCACCTTGGCATTCTTAATGGCATCGGAGAGCTTATCGGTAATTTCCTGAATAACACGGAATTCTGCGCCGCCGTAAGCCTTTACCTGCGCATCAATTGCTCTGGCCTTTGCCAGACCGACATTGCTTTCCTTGGAGGCTTCTGCTTCACCTTCCAGGGTAATTCTGGAGGAGTTTGCCTTGGCAAGAGCAATGATCTGGTTTGCTTCCTGTTCAGCCTTACTTGCCAGCGCAGCACCATTATTACGCTCGATATCAATCTGAATCTTGGATTTTGTCAGGTAACTCTGCTGCTCTGCAACTGCCTGTGCTTCTCGAAGGGATTTCTCACTTTCTGCTGCGGATTGCTGCTTTTGGTAGGTAACCTTTTTCTCTTCTGCAATTTGTCTTTCTCTAAGCTGGGTAAGAATATTTTCAATCTGTACATCGGAAGTCGATGCTTTGGGAGTTCCAATCAGTACTTCCTCTAACTGAAGGTTATACTTCTGGAATTTCTCCAGCATTTCTCCCAGCGCTCTTTCCCTGATTTCACTACGTTCCTGGATGAGTTCGATTAACGTTTTCGTCTGGGCAACATCCTTAAAATAGGCGCTTACCAGAGGGTCCAGGGACTGGTTCACCAGCATGTTGATGTCACCAAAACGCTGGATAACCCAGGGGGCCTGCTTATAATCGATATGCATTACCACCGACAGGGGCAGGGACGGCTCAAAGGCGTCCTTGGTGATAATATCCACCTCAGTCAGGTTCTCATCGTATTTATGGGAACCTACCTCGGATTTATTCCATTTGAGAATAATGTTGGTGGTAGGTACAAGGACCACCTTACCTGCATCCGTATTGAAAGCATATTTACCAGGCATCAGAGGCTTTTCAAGAACACCCTTGCAGCCTTCACCGACCAGTTCCCCATGCTTGTAATTTTCACCGGTGGTATCCTTGCCTTCTTTTCCAAAGAAAGAAACAACAACACCTACAAAACCGATGGGAACAACCGTCTTGGCACGGAATTCTACGGTCGCAAACAGCCGGTTAACGTAATAAGTACCGTCCGTCAGCACCTGAATCTGCTTACCGCGCCTGCCACCCAGCTCCAGGAATTTCTCCGGGTCCTGAAAGCTGGCATGTGCCTCCCCTACATAAGGAGCTATAATTTCCCCTTCCTGAAGGGAAGGGCCGTCATGTACCGTAACAATTCCCATCACATCGCTTGCTTCCGCTCCCTGCGCCATGATTATTACAGGACTGAAGGCATTGCGGTCCAATAGTGTCTTCTGCATGGTAACCAGCTCCATACGTTCGCTCTTTGAGCTGTTGAAAACCGCCTTAATATCCGTAGGCGTTATAACAATGAACTGGGCCAGGTTGATGGCATAGGTACCCTCTCTTAAAATCCCTCTCTGAGGGCCTCTCTGGCCGCCGTTTCTTAAAAATCCGGTAACATCCTGAAAATTATTTGCCTCTGTAATTACTTTGCCCAGGGTCTGTGTCGGTTCCAGCGGTTTACCGTCACGGGCGAATATGTATGCAATCTGCCCCTGGGGGATTGTAATCAGAGGGTATTTGTGAACCTTATACATTAATGCCGTTTTAAAATGAATACCGCCGCGAAGCAGTATGGGCGCGTAACCGGCCTCACCGTTTAATGCTATAATGGAATCCTTTAAGGAACCCTTAAAGCTCCACCATTTTTCGACTACGGCTACCTGGTCCGAGGAAATGACCCTAATGCCCAGAATTACGAAAATCAAGAGGTAAAGAACGAAGACCACACCTAAAACAATGCATAATACCAAAATAATATCCATTTTGCCCTCCATGCATTTCGCAAGTTTACTTGCGAAACTGCCCTAATAGAAAGTGAAAATTGCTTTTTAATTTTCACACAACTTCCACTTCCTTCTTCGCATTTTGCTATCCGGTTATATGTCTATCCAACAATATAATCCTCACTCAAATATACGCCGCTTCTTGAAAAAATACAACAGGGAAGTTATCACAACTTAAGAAAATAAATTGAAAATATCCTTGGACAGCAAAGCTTGAAAAAAGCCCTGTTCCGGACTAATGATTCCCTTGTTAATCCCGTCCAATACTTCTCAGTTTCTTCCAAATTTTTGCTATTGATCATATTTCAATTATCATTACTCTGACTCAGATTACCTTCGTTAACTCTCCGGTCACCGAATCTATTATCAAACCATGAACCACTACCGTCTTTGGAACCAGGGGATGGGAGCAGATCATATCAACAGATTTCCTGATAGAAACCTCCAGGTCCATAAACCCTCCCAGCCAGGAATCAAAATCAACACCGCAATACTTTAACAGATTGATATTTTCCTGGGTTATTCCCTGGGCTTTCATCTTCTCTATCATTTTTTGACTGTCTATATACCTGGCGCCGCAATCCGTATGGCCTATTACCAGAATTTCCTCAACATACAATTCATAAATACCAATCAGAAGGCTTCGCATAGCACTTCCAAAGGGATGGGAAATGACACCTCCTGCATTCTGGATAATTTTGGCGTCACCATTTTTAAGCCCCAGTGCTGCCGGCAGCAGCTGGGTCAGCCTTGTATCCATACAGGAAACGATAGCTAACTTTTTATCCGGGTATTTGCTGGTAATATACTTTTCATATTCATTATTTTTAACAAAAGCTTCATTATATTTCATTATTTCATCAATCATAAGGTATCCTTTCTATTCAAAGATATGGGTACTTAGCTTAAGAAATACTCATAAGCGGTCACTCCTTCAGCTTGAAGGAAGCCTTCTTTTAAATAAAGCACCTTTGCTCTTTCATTATCCCCATTAACACAAAGCGTTGCCTTTTTATACTTCTTTTCCTGTGTAAAAGCAAGTGCAGCTCTAAGCAGCTGTCTTCCCAGACCCATTCCCTGGTGGTCCGGCAGAATAGCAAGCGGACCGATCTGGAATAACCCTCCTGTATTTTAACATAAATGCATAGAAAAGAATACTACTCTTGTTTCCGGGAATGTAAAAGGGGCTGGTGCAAAATGAAGCTCTGCGGAGTATGACTTGCCATAATGCACTGTTTGACAGACAGATGATATGATTTGTATCCTATAAGCGAACATATAATGTACGATTTTAGCATACGAATCATACCCGATGTCGGTCAACCGGTGTGTGAGGCATGTTATACTCTGCAGAGCTTCATTTTGCAACAGTTCCTTTTACTTGAATTCCAAAAATCTATTCAGGATTTCCCCTCAAAAAAATCCTTTGATATTCAGTTCCTGATTAGAGCTTTCATAACGGAATAATTCTGTCTTCGTTTCTTCCTCCCATGAATAGTCAACCGGGACCTGATTACCTGCCTCATCCTCCGCTGCTATTGACACTACCGGCTTTGGCAGGCGGATTCTCAGAAATGCATTTAATTTATTCGCTGCTTTGACCCTCATGGCAAAACCGGTGCCATCCTCCGCTTTCTCCAAGGAAAATACTCTGGCAGAGCAGCCGATAATCCGCCAGTCAACACCCTGGATTTTAGAGAAATCAAATAATATTGTATTTTCATCCTGGGACAGGCTTTTTTCCTTTAGTATGGAATAGTCACAGGTAAGCATATCCGCAAACAGTCCTTTGAAGATATGTGTTTCCTCTGCTATCTCTCCTCTGCCCTCATTCATGACGGAGGAAATGATATAGGGTCCCCTGCGTAAAGTAAGCTGGTTGGTAAATCTCCAGTCACTGCCCCCATGTGCCAATAGCTCCTTCATACGGAAACGGTATTCATCCGCCAGCTTTGGTGTCAGGCAAAGCCTTCCGGGCGATAGGTTCCATACCATGACCCGTCCCTTGCCTGCCTTGTAAAGGCCATCCTCCGGTTTTAGAGACAGGCCCAGCATTTCAAACAAATGTTCCGAAGGATTGCCATAGCCTTCCTTCCCGGTGGCTGGAACAGGCCGGTTCCACCAGCCGTCTATCCTGTGATAGGGGTCACTGCCGTCTCCTATGTACACAAGGGTACCGCCGCTTTTTACCCAGGCTGCAAGGGCATTGTTTACATCGGGAGATTCCGGTTTTATGTATTCATAGCTTAGAATAAGGGTCTTATAATCATCAAAATATCCCGGATACCGCCTTATATTATCCAGCAGCACAGGTCTTACGGGAAGACCGTATTTTAATAAAGGCATTGCCATGCCAAAAAAATTCGGGAAGGTGCCGCTTTGGATAAAGGCCTGATAGGAATTTTTATCCTTTTCCACCTTTTCCATTAATATCCGGCTATCCCCGGAACAATCCTCCCCTTCATGCATTCTGTCCTTCAAAGCCTCCATGGCATTTTCCAGACTGCCGGCAGCTTCTTCCGTTATTATTCCGTCAGGATAGCTTCTCTGAAACAATCCTGAATCTGACATCAGGATACCTACACCTTCCCTCATGCCGTCAAAAGTATATTCTGTCTGGTCCATATCTCCAAAGAGCTGTATCATGCTGTTAAGCAGTGTGGCATATTCGGGAGGAATTGCCCTGGCGCCTGGCATATTGTCTGTTGGTATTGTACCCCCTGCAAGACCTGCTTTACGCGGAAATACCCCGTCAAATACTCTTTTGGGCCATGGGCAGATTTCATAATGGCAGACAGCAGGATGCAAGAGGGAGGCGACTGCGGTCTTTAGATAATTATAGCGGTAATCCTCCCAGGTATATTCCGGATTATCCTCTATGGGATCATGGAGGAACCACATTCTTTTTCCAGTGCCCTTCACCAGCTCCTGCATGATTCCGTATTCCAGAAATGCCGTTTCAAAGGTCCTTTCCTTTACCACCCCTTCATAGACATTTGCCGGGCGGCTGGTACCGGTCCATACCTGGGCAATATATCCGTCTACGGCCGGCAAGCCAATGAGAGCGCCTTCTGGACTGATAATCTTCCACTGGGTATAGTTGAGCAGGCTATGGGTAGGAACATAGAACCGCAGCACCCTTCCATACTCTGTCAGGGCATATTCCTTCAGGGCATTTCCGATATAACTAATTGTCCTTGCATAAAGATATGCCTTGAGCTTTGATACTTTATATCTTGCATCCAGACTGCTGTGGGGTGCCTGCCAGGGTTCTCTGTAATACAACAGATATTCCCTCTGAAAGGCTTCCGAGTATCCCCCACGGTCCCAGAATTCAGGCTCCTCCATATGTATCGCCTCAACTCCCGCATCTACGGCAATCTTCAGCTTCTTTGCAAGATACTCTGCAAAGGCTATGGCAGGTGACATATAGGGAACATCTTTTCCGTGTTTTATATGCCTGCCATGACGGTCCATCTGGCTTTCATCCCAGTGGTTTTTCCCGTCGTATTCTCCATACAGGTAATCCTGATACTCTCCCCAGGAAATACCCGTCATCAGATGGACAACATACCCTTTCTCCTTAAACCTGTGCACTCTTTCGGGCATGGAAGCATCAATACCGTAAACCATAACAAAATCACATTGAACATCAATGCTAGGCTGCCAGGCTGCACTTTCCTGATATCCCGTTAATTCCTGCGAGCGTTCCCTGATATAAGCCATAAATTTCTCCCTTCTCCGTCATTTCTCGTCTTATTAAATAATACTCTCTATTTGCATAAGACGCCAGCTTGCGCTGACGTCTTATGTCACAGCTTTTATTAATCCAGTATATCATCCCTGGAATTAGCAGACTCTGTTACATATTTCAAATAGTCTTTAAAAATTCCGTTATCCTGAGTTAATAGATATTTCTGGTAATCCTCCAGGATAGAACGTGCTTCTGCTTCTGTTTTAGCAAAGTACGCACGCTGCTCATAGTCATCCATGGTCGTTCCTTCAAAAGCAAATTTCTTTACCTTATCGTAATCCTTATAATTAACTACAAGGCCTTCCAGCGGATATCCGTCAGCACGTTCAACGGGACGTGCTTTCTTATATTCCACCATTTCCTGGGGTGCCGCATCTGCATCACCTGCACCGATTTCACCCCACCAGGTAAAACGTTTATCAGCCTGAAGTGTACGTCCTAATATGTAACCAATTCCTTTTTCACGGAGCTCATCATCAACGGAAGAATCTCCTTCTGCCTTTCTGGCAAGTAAATCACTGTTCAGACGAGGCTGTCCGGCATCGTTTAAAGTATAAGTATCTCCTTCAACACCATACTGGCATAAACGGGCACCTTCTTCACTGTTTATATAATCAAGATAAGTAAGAGCAGCTTCGATATTGGAACAGGTGCTCGGGAAAATAATAGCGGGAGAACCTGCGCGGCCGTTCTGCTCAAGCTGTACTAACGGCTGTCCGTCCTTATAGGTCATAGGTCCTACAGGAACATACTTCATTTCCGGATGAGCACTGTATAAACCGGTAAGCTTTGTAGAATTAATAACAGAGCTATATTGGGCTGAAGCAAATAATGCTGTTCCGTTTCCGACTTTCTCATCGGCCTGGGCATCCGACTGCTTAAAGCACTCTACATCCAGTAATCCCTGATTAACAAGCTTCCAGATGAAAAGCTGTCTATTGGTCCAATCCTCTGTTAAAGGAACGTAATTATAGGTACCGTCTGCCTGTTTGATATAATTACTGAATTTCTTGTCGGAAAGATTAATGGAATATCCTGAACTGTCCCATCCGTTATGATAAGTAGTGGCAACAATCGTGTCATTGCCATTTACATCTTTAAATCCATGCTCTTTGGCTTTTACCATGAAATTGTATAAATCATCCGATGTTTTAATTGTAGTCGGATCAATTCCCAAGGCCTTCAGAACATCACCGCGGACAAATACACCATATGCCCAGTTTGTCACATCAGCTGTATCTCCGGGCGTTTCCTGAGGCAAAATATATTTATGACCATCAAAGCCTTTAAAATTCAAATCATTTTCAAGATAAGACTGTGATACAATTCCCACATCATAAGAATTTGCCAGATTCGGATAATTGGGCAAATAGTCTTCGATAGGAAGCAGTCTGCCTTCTGTAGCCGCTTTCTTAATAACTGCTGTTTCACCGGCACTGCCGCCCCAATACGGTGCATTGATGATATCCGGCATATCACCGGAAGCAAACATCAGATTCAGTTTTTCGGTTTCACTCATCATGATTCCTTCAAACTCGACCGTAACGCCGGTTTTTTCTCTGATTTTCTTTGCAACTTCATTGTTGTACTGGTCAGATGCTGTTTTAAAACCGCCATTCCAGCATATCAGCATTTTTAATTTTACATCGTCGAACTTTTTAGCTCCGCCTGCATCTGCTGCACCTTCTGTTGTACTGCTTTCCCCCTTGGAATCAGCCGGCTTCGAATCATTTTTTGTGCTGCCGGGTTTTCCGCACCCTGAAAGCAGTGTAGCCGCCATCATCATTACCATTAAGATACTAAGTAACTTTTTTTTCATAGACATTCTCCTTTTCATTTTTTGTATGCTTTTTATGGGCCGCTTTTAGCAGCTCCTTCATACCATCAGCCTTTTACGGAACCGATCATAACGCCTTTTACATAGTACTTTTGCAAAAACGGATAAACTACTACGATAGGCATTGTAAGCAGCATAACAAATGCCATTTGCAAAGATTGGGATGTATAAGTGGTCATTGCTGTTAAGCTCGTTTCCTGCCCCACCTTAATCGTAGAAGATGCCGTTGCTTCGCTGAGGAGCCTTTGCAGTAAAGTGGCAGCCGGATACAAAGCCGTCCTGCTCTGATAATAAGCCCCGGTAAACCAGTCATTCCAATGCCCTACCCCGATAAACAAAGCCAGCGTAGCCAGTATTGGCTTAGACAAAGGAATAAAGATGCCAAACAGAATCCTGGTTTCACCTGCCCCGTCAATTTGGGCCGACTCTCTTAACTCCGACGGAATATTATCAAAATAAGTCCGAAGCAGAAGGAAATTAAAAAAGCTATAAACGGCCGGTATAACATAAAGCAGAAAGCTTTTGGTCAGCCCCATGTCACGAAGCAGCATGTAATAAGGAATCATTCCGCCTCCGAATATGGTAGTAAAGTAAAAAAAGAAAGTAAAAAATGTTTTACCCGGTAAGGTCTTAACACTTAGCGCATAGGCAATCAGCGCTGTGAAAAATAACCCAAGCACTACTCCCAGCAAGGTTCTTGCTACAGATATTGATAAGGAATCAAAAATACGCGAATCCTTGAAAGCATGAGCGAAATTTTCCAAAGTAAATACACGCGGCCAGAAGAATACACCTCCTTTTGCAAAATCCCTGCCGGTATTTAAGGAAGCTATCAGAACATACCAGAAAGGATATAAGGAAATGAAGCCAAATAAAGCAAGAAATATGTAATTACAGACCATGAATATTTTTCGGGATTTTGATTCTTTTATTTTCATAATAGGTATAACCTTCTTTCCTTGTTATGTATTACCATATGCTTACTTCCATAAACTTCTTGGAAACCGTATTTGTCAGTGCCATCAGTGCAAACGCAAAAACAGATTTGAACAGACCGATTGCCGTAGCATACTCAAACCTGCCGTAATTCAAACCGGTTTTCAGCACAAAGGTATCAAGGATTTCTGAAATTTGAGTATTGGCAGGCTGCTGCAATAAGAGAACCTGGTCAAATCCTGCATTTAAAATACCTCCAACTGCAAAGATAAACATAATTCCGATAGTCCCTTTAATGGATGGCAATGTGATATGCCATGTGCATTTTAGATGTCCTGCTCCGTCTACCGTAGCTGCTTCATAAAGCTCCTGGCTTACTCCTGAGAGCGCTGACAGATATATAATGGATCCCCAGCCTGCATTCTTCCAAATATCAGAAAGGACTACCATGGGATAGAAATACCCCTTCTCCCCCATAAAGAAAACAGAATCCAGACCAAAATCCTTTCTTATGTTATTTACAATTCCTCCGTATGGTGTAAAAATTACCGTCATCAAGGTGACTACTACAACCCAGGATACAAAATTGGGCAGATAACTCATAGTCTGAACGACTTTTTTAAATTTAGCAGCCTTGACCTCATTTAACAGTAATGCTAAAAAAATGGGTGCGGGGAATCCGAAAATTATCTTAAGACCGCTGATTATAATGGTATTTTTCATTACGATCCAAAAATCGGGTGACTTAATAAATTCCTCAAAATTCTGTAATCCCACCCAGGGACTTCCTAAAATACCAAGATTGTAATTGTAAGCTTTAAAAGCTAATAGTGCGCCATACATCGGGTAGTAGCAAAATACCAGCAGCCAGACCACACAGGGAAGGATAAACAGATATAATACCTTGTGTTTCATAATTTGCTGCCATAATCTTCTTGTCCTTTCCTGTCTGGTTATCGAACCTGTTATGGTAGTTTTCAAAAGCTTTTCACTCCTTTCATGTGTTGTGAGACAATTTTACAACCCTTAACTGTAAATAAATATCAATTATTTTCATGATTACTATGCACTTTTTTAATTTTCGTTGTTATTTAATACAAAAAAAGTTCTCAAACAACATGTGTTTAAGAACTTTTTACTATCATTTTTATTTTTCCTATTATTTTACACGTCATTTTTCACGAAATTCATTTGGCGTACATCCCGCATGTTTTTTAAAGGTGCGCATAAAATAACTCAGATTGCTGAAACCACAGCTCTCAGAAATATCAAAGATACATAAACCGGTCTCCTTAAGAAGCTTCTTTGCATAATCGATTCTTAAGGTAATAATATACTTTGTAATATTGATGCCAAATTCCTTATTATAAGAGGTGGAAAGATACCCCAGCGAAATACAAAATTTCTGTGACAGGAAATTCGTGCACAATTCACTGCTGGTAAAATTATTTTCTATGTAGCTTTTTACAATCAGCAGAACGGACCTTGCATCTGCGGTCACTGCCATCCACTGGCTGAGTACTGTTGTTATCGTCCGGCAAAGGCTTTCAACCAGCTCTTCCCTGTCGGAAAACTCATCGATGATTCCGCCGGACAAGCATTCCGTACCAAGCATGGACACGATATTTCCACCTGCTTTTTTGATGCAGGTTCGTGCCAGTATGCAGATAAGCTCCACATAAAGCATGCGGATATGCATAGCCGTACCGGGTATATCTACGGAAAAAATCCGCTGTACTGTTGTAAGGGCTTCTTTTAAATCACCTGCCGCCAGTAACCTTTGGTATAGCTTAAATTCCTCTTCCGGCAAATTGTAAGTGGCCTTCTCCTCCCATTCCCTCCAGTAAAATATTCGCCCTTCCGGACTGCTCTCTAAGGAAAAGCGTAAATCCAGGGCCTGCCTGGCCTGGGTCAGTAATGCTCCGGTTACGGATTCCTCCAGCCCGGACACGCCAGCATATAAGACAATATTCAGCCTCCTGTGAATCCTCCGGTTAATTTCATGAAAGCTTTGTAAAATTGTTTCTTCCGACTTTTTACGGTCTTTATGAAAGGCAGCCGCAATTACGGTAATCTGCTGGTTGGGAGCAAAGTTATGAAAGGTCAGGAACCACGGTCCCCCAACCTCCTGTATGATATCCTGAACAGCGCGCCGCAGCTTATCAAAATACTGCCTGCCTTTTCCGCTGTTATCGCCGATATCAGCTAAGGATTGGTCCGTAACGCCCTCGTATTCAACGGACTTTAAAGGTACTCTGCCTTCACTCTGGCCTGCCGTACAGGAAGACAGCCTGAATACTCCTATCTGATAAAATTCCGCATTGGCAGGAAATAATTCTGCCGCAGAAAAATCAAGACTTGTTTTCATGCCATTTAAAAATGCAATCAGCTGTTCCCTCTGGCTCTCATTTAACCTGTCATCCTCCAGCTTCCCGCCATTAAAAAGACTTTGCAGCACATTTCGCTGGTGCATTCCTATTGCAATTGCCTTTGACAAAGTGCCGGTCAATTCCTCCTGCCTGACAGGCTTCAGCAAATAATCAACCACCCCTAAGGCTATGGCCTCTTTGGCATAATTGAATTCTGAGTAACCGGAGATTAATACCGAGGCCAGTCCCGGCACGTAGCTCCTGGCTATCTTCACCAGTTCGATTCCGCTCATTTCTCCCATCATAATATCGGTAAGCAGAATATCCGGCTTATGCTCCTTGATCTTTTCCAGAGCTTCCTCCGCTGAAGAAGCCTCCATTACCCATTTAAATCCAAAACCGCTCCGGCTGACTTTATATAATATATCCGCACAGGCTAATTTTTCGTCATCCACTATTAATATACTAAGCATACCTTTTCTCCACAATTTCTATGCTGTCCTGCCACAGGGCATCCGAACTGATACACATACTCCCTTTACCTCTCCCCCGCTTGCTATCTGGAGCCCGTAATCCGCCCCATACTGCAGGCGAATCCGCTGATGGACATTTAAGAGTCCGATATTGCTGCTATCCCTATCCATAACCGTTATTTGTGCTTCCGGTTCCGCTATGCGCTCCTGTATGGCGGAGAGTCTTTCGGGTGAGATTCCTTCCCCGTTATCCTGTATGGATATAACAAGCGCATCCTGTATCCTCACCGCCCATATGCGAATACTCCTGTCTTCCCCCTTCTCCGTCATTTGATTCTTAAATCCATGCTTAAAGGCATTTTCTATCAAGGGCTGGAGAATGAGCTTCGGCACCTGGCAGCCATACAGGTCTTCCCCGATATCCACACTGTAAGTAAAGGCATTTTGGTACCGGATACTCTGGATATACAAATAATCCGATATATTGGAAAGCTCCTCTTTTAACGTTACGTTGGGTCTGGATACCTCGGAAGAATACCGGAACATAGCGGATAATGCCGCTATCATTTCCGTTGTGCTGTCCGCCCCCTCCATACAGGCCATAGCCGAAATGGTATTCAGCGTATTATAAAGAAAATGGGGATTAATACAGGACATCAACGCCTGTTCACGGGCAGTCATCACCTGCATTTTCGCAGTATACTCTTCCTGAATCAGGGTCTGAATCCGCTTTTGCATCCGGAAAAGGTGCCTTTCAATTCGTGCAAGCTCATCCTTCCCTCCTATAGGTTCTGCCGGCTGTACTTCTTTTTCATCAAACTTATCCATCTTTCCTATAAGCATATTTAATTTTCTGTTATAAAGCCGGTTCGAAAGGATCAGTAACAGCATCATAAATACAAGCAGTACCACCGTTGCAAATATTGCACCAATTCCATCCGACTTGGACATCTGTTTCGGATCAAACAAAATCACGGCAGTTGCATCAATTGAACCCAGCTTCCTTGTCAAAACATGAAAGACTTCTGAATTTCCCTTTTCATCGGTAAGCTTGAACTTTTTAGATAATTCCCCGCTTTCCTGTATTTCCTGATAAATCTCCTTCATCCGGTCTTGAGTCAAATTAATTTTCCTTTCCCGGGTTGGGGAAGAATAATCATAGATAACATTACCGCTTTTATCATCAAACATGAATACGCTGTTAAAAGAACTCTTATAGGGAAGGAATAAAGTGCCGGTATCCACCGTAATGGTCTGACAGCAATAGCCCTGCCCCCATACGCCGGATTTTGAGTTATAGTTATTGATGATTCCAGCCAGGGTCAGATGGTAGGTATGGGTTACATCGGAATATGTATACCACCACTGGGGACTGCTCTCCTTTAAGCCCTTAAACCAGGACTTATCCATAACCTTATTAACATCCCAGAAATAATACCCGTCCGCCGGAAGATAGGTGTATAATCTTTGACTGATGACCTCCTGGGACTGGTAGAGGAAAAATGTCATTTCATTTATCCTCTGCCCTAATTCCGCGCTTAGGATTACCATTTCGGAACGGCTGATATTCTTATTAAAAATATGATTACGTAAATCATTGCTCATGGAAACCACTCCCATGGCTGTGATATAATTTGATAATTTATCCTCAATACCGGAAATATAAATATCAGCAGAATTCTTTTGTATGCCATAAATTTCACTGTTCACCTTCATCAGATAATTTCCCACCAGATTCCAGATTCCTATGGATGCAATTAACACAATCATAACGGTAATCATCAGCATGGAATGCATGGAGGTTAGCAGCATAAATTTCCGCAATCTCTGCTTCCCTGTAGTTTTAATCCTTTTTCTCGGAATTTCTTTCACCGGTCAGAACTCCTTTGCAATATATTATCTGCTAACCCTTCCCTTTGGGCTGAAAGGAACAGCCCCTGGCATCACCTTTTATGAAAGGAGCTGCTGCACCGTTTGTATAGATACAGCAGCTCCTCCTAAAATATAATTTCCGCATTTCTGCAATACGCAAGGATTGATATATTTTAATATTTTGTGATATTTTTGATATCATCTGATATATATGTTACAAAATTATATGAATTCTGTCAATAATATATTAAAAAAATACCGGAATCCTTATTGCATTCTGACAAATAAACATAAAAAGAGCTGTTGCCCAACTAACTTAATGTTAGTTTTGCAACAACTCCTTGGTGTTGAATTGACATGATTGACTGCTTTTATACGTATTCTTTAAGTCTGTTTAGTAATCTTTATCTTTCAGTATGATATCATGGGCTCCGCCTTCCCGAATACTTATGGGGGAAACAAGGGTGATCCTTGCTTTTTTCTGAAATTCCTCTATGGAAGCGGCCCCGCAGCTTGACATTGTGGACTTTATCTTGCTGATAGTGACGGATAAATTATCCTTGAGTGCACCTGCATAAGGAACATAACTGTCAACACCTTCTTCAAAAAGAGTGTCTTTGTTGGCTGACATGCTGTATCGCTGCCAGTTCTTTGCTCGGTTTGATCCTTCTCCCCAATATTCCTTTACATATTCATTGCCTCTTTTCAGCTTCTTTCCCGGGCTTTCGTCAAACCTTGCAAAATATCTTCCCATCATTACAAAATCCGCTCCCATGGCCAGGGCTATAGCTATGTGATTGTCGTATACAATCCCTCCGTCAGAACATATGGGGATGTAGATACCTGTCTCCTCCTTATATCTATCCCTGGCACAAGCGACTTCCAGTATGGAAGTCGCCTGACCTCTTCCGATCCCCTTCTGCTCACGTGTGATACAAATAGACCCGCCACCGATGCCGACCTTTACAAAATCTGCCCCTGCATCAGCCAGATAACGGAAACCTTCGGCATCAACCACATTGCCGGCACCAATATATGCCTTCGGAAAATTTGACTTTATATAGGTAATGGCATCATATTGCCAAGTGGAATAACCATCGGAAGAGTCCAGACACAATATGTCAGCACCTGCTTCCAGCAGTGCCGGGACTCGGTCCTGATAATCGTAAGTATTAATTCCGGCGCCTACAAGAAGGCTCTTCTTCTCATCAAGAAGCTCAAAAGGGTTCTCCTTATGAGCTTCGTAATCCTTACGGAACACCATATGGACCAGCTGCTGTTTTTCGTTGACGATAGGAAGACAATTTAATTTATTTGCCCAAATCAAGTCATTGGCTTCATTTAAAAGAATCCCATCCCTCCCTGTAATAAGCGCTTCAAAAGGAGTCATAATATGACAGACTTTTTTATCCAGGGAGTCCCTGCTTATTCTGTAATCTCTGCTTGTAATAATTCCGGTAAGAATACCGTCCGAATTTCCGTTAGAGGTAACAGCTATGGTAGAATGCCCGGTATCCTCCTTCAGCCTCAGTATATCATTCAAAGTGTGTTCCGGCGAAAGGTACGAATCGCATACAACAAAGCCTGATTTGAATTTTTTGACTTTCCGTATCATTTCAGCCTGAGAATCAATTGTCTGAGCCCCATATATAAATGACAGCCCTCCGCACCGGGCCAATGAAATGGCAAGTTTGTTGTCCGACACAGCCTGCATAATCGAAGATACAAACGGAATGTTAAGCCTTATGTGTGCCTCTCCTGTTCTAAATCTTGTAATAGGAGTCGTCAGATCAATTTTATCAGGTATGCATAAGGGCGTAGATAAATTAGGGATCAGCAGATATTCATTAAAGGTTCTGGAAATTTCATTATATAGTTTAGCCATTTGAGACCTCTTTTCTTTTTGCAGCTTAAAAGATGCTTTTCAATTCGCCGAAATTATTGATGATAAAGGTGGGGTTTTGCGCTTTCAGTTCTTCATAAGAATTGTTTCCATAGGTTACACCACAGGTGTGACAGCCTGCGCCCTGTCCCATCTGAAGGTCAAATACCGTATCCCCTACCACCAACGCCTCTTCCGGTTCACATTTTTCCTGCTCCAATATTAATCGTGCCATGTCCGGAGCCGGTTTTTTATTTTTTACGTCCTGTTCTCCGTAAATACGAGAAATGAAAGGACTTACCTTTAAATGATCCAGCAATAGATGAAGAGCTTCTTTGCCCTTACTTGAGGCAACTGTAATAACGATTCCCTTTTGTGACAGGTACTCTATAGTACTCTTTACATTTGGAAACAGTGCAACACTTTTCATGCAGATATCCTGGTATTTTCTGCGGTATAAATCAATGGCATTATCTATCTGGCTGTCTGGGATTTTTAATACGGATGAAAAGGTATCCTTGAGCGGCAGCCCTATTTTTTCCTGTATGTCCTTCTCCTGGGCAATTCCATAGCCCAGCTGTTTTCCCGTGGCCTGAATTGTATTTACAATGCTGCTCTTTGTATCTGCTATTGTTCCGTCAAAATCTAATATTAAAAGCTTCATGATCCATATCCCTCGCATCCTTATAATTACAGTTAATTTTATCATAATTCCAATTCATAATGGCTGAAATTTCATTCTCTTTCACTGCCATAGGTCATAATCAATTACCTGAATATCTTCCAATTCATTATTAAGCAGATGTCCCAGATTTTTTTCTGGAATTTCCTTCTCCACACCAATCTCTCCCAGCTTATAAGAAATGTTTTCATCAAACTGGTCCACCAAATCTTGCTTTCTGAAATAACGCCGGTTTTCCTCTATATATTTTTTTAAATGGTATTTTACAGAATCATTATAATATCCGTAAAGCATGTTGTTGAAATGCTCATGCACAATCTGATTATCTGAAATCAGGCGGTCCAACTCAACCATAAGCTCAATACTTCCGAATGTACGTCTCATTTCTTCAAATTCTTGTTTGTGAAGATGATTCTGAGATACGACAACATAGGAAATACTTCTGGTGTTGTTTAAAACATCAAAAAATATTTTACTGTGTGGATGATTGATTTCCAGCTGCGATGAAACAATCACACGAATATCTTTGCTGTATTCGTTGCAAAGCAGTTCAATAATATAGGGGTTTGATACCAGAATATATTTAAATCCTGTGTCAATCATGGTTTGAATATCTTTGCAAATCTCTTTATACCCCTCTACGGTGAATTCTCTGTTTTCGAAATGAAACATATCATAGGCATAACATAACTGATGCCTGCCGCTTATGCTCCTGGCTTCCTCCGGTGAGATTGCACAGTTCCTCGCCTCATGAAACAAAAAACAATCCTTCTGAAAGTCCTGCTCAAATCTGGTCAAAAAAATTCTGCCCTCTGATTCAGACTCCATAAAGCTCTCATCCAAGTATAATGGTAGTAACATTTCGCCCATCGATAACTGCCCCCCTATTTATATTCTATACGCTGTACCTCACCATGATTTAACTCTTTGATATACGGTAATTTTGTAATTCTGCTCTGCCACCTCCTGTTATTTTCGATATACTGATGTCTCTTATCCTCCGGATAAATCAGACCCTTGTCAGCAGCATGGCGGCATGAAACGCAGTGCATGCAATTGTCCGTGTGATTGGCAGAATACCAGATTTTATTGTCCACTTGAGATATTTCAGGTATAAGCTCCAGCTGGTCTCTGGGATAAAGAGCCTGCTCCAAAAGGCCATCGGAGACAGCGGCATGAATGTTTGATTTGGAGCCATAGGTGCCTAATATTTCTTCCAAATGGGATGTCCGGCTTTGCTCAAGATATATTTCAATGGATTTCATGATCCATTCTGTCGTTGCCAGTCGGTCCAGCAATTTGAAATTTTTATAACCAATTTCCATGTATTTTGGAATATCAACCGGAGCAATCCATTTTCCGCTATATATTTCCTCTGGTCTTAAATTCCGGATATTAACACATTTATTTCTGTAGTAGCTGAAATATGGTGTTTTTGTTTCCTTGTGCTTGCTGTGGGAACCCTGCATACGAGTATGACCTTTTTGCCAGGGGCAATTCGATATGTACAAGTCATTTGGAATGAGCTTCAACAATATATCAGTTTTCGAACGAATTCTGATCAGCTCTCCAAAATTCTTGATTAAATCATAATGCAGCGTTGCTTCATCAATGCCTAATTGGATCAGATATTCAAGTTCTTCCCATGAACGAGTTTTTAAATTCACCGATGCTGATATTTTTAAAGCCGGCAGTTCCTGTTTTGTATATTTGATTAGATATGGATTGCTCAATGTGACCTTTCGTATCCCCAAATCAACTAATTTGTTGATAAATTTCAGATACCTTTCATGGTATTTTTCCGTAAACTCCTCGTTCATCAGGCCGTTATTGTTGATGACATAATTAAATTCAATGCCAGCAGCGTTTAGCTTGTCCAGGATTTCTTTCAATTCATTTTCCTTTTTCACAATATTTTGAGTTTGGGCGCGTCCCCCTCCAAAATCATCAATTCCTAAATTACCAAAGTAGCTTTCAATATAATTCCCATACTTAGAAAGCGATTGATCAATGAACTCCATATCTCCATTGTATGGTAGCGCAAATTTTATCATAAGGCACCTCCCCTGGAAAAAATTTGTTGTTTTAATTTACTCTTTTACTAACTGCTTTTAATATTTAATAATTATATCATTTGCTTTTTGTAAAAAATATGAGATTTCTCACATAAACCTGGAATTTAGAGAAGTTTTATAGTAAGATGAATTATAAAAACAGAGTTTGAAAGAGATTTGTTGATGAAAATGAAAAAAGCGGACGAAATGATTCCCTCATATGTCACTAATATTTTTTCCTTTGATATTACTCCTTATGCCAAATGGAAAGAATTTCAAAAAAATGATTTAATATGCAGAGAAGGTGATGATTTATCTGATCTGGTATTTCTCATTAAGGGAAATGCTAAGCTTTTCCTGACTCATGAAAACGGAAAAGTTACCATCATTGATTTTTTTAAATCTCCTACCTTATTTGGGGAGATGGAATTTATGGGTGCGCAGAAATTTACCAATGGAGTCATTGCTTTGGATAAGTGCGTATGTATCCTGTTACCCCTAAGGGAAACCAGCCATCTTTTAAGAAATGATACTAAATTCTTAAATTATCTGTGCCTATTTTTATGCCGGAAGGCTTTGCGCAATACCTCAAATTATGCGACCAACCAGAATTATCCTCTGGTGAACCGTTTGGCTAATTTTATACTATTATCTGCAGATGGAGAAATCTATAATAGGAAACACACGGAGGTTGCGGAATACCTTGGTGTCAGCTACCGTCACCTGCTTCATGTGTTTGCGGTTTTATGTGAGGCGGATATTTTGCAGCATATGGACAAAAAAAGATACCGAATTAAGGATTTTTCATCCCTTGCGACGTTGGCTGTCAATGAGAACAGTTTATGACAAGTGTCTGGTTCTGCTTGAAGAAGCGGTACTGCCTTAAATCAGGGTGTGAAATGTCTTTTATTTCACGCCACTTTCCCTAAGATTTTTTACGCTTTTTCTTTCAATCAGCTCAGTTGGTATTTTAATATGCCTTACCTGTTCCCCTCTCATTTTCAGCTTATTAATTATAATATCAAAAGCTTCCATCATCAAAGGTCTTACCGGCTGGCGCATTGTGGTCAGTTCCATCTCCAGATATTCCAATATTTTATTGTCCGTAAAGCCCGCTACCGAAAGCTTGCCGGGAATGGGTATCCCCAGTTCATTTGCTGCCGAAAACAGCCGGATTGCCAGGTAATCGTCTCCGCAGAAGACTGCCGTCAGCTCCGTATTTTTTTTCAGATACTTCACGATATCATTTCGGGACTCCTGAGAGCTGCTAATCATCACATAGTCAGTTTCAACGGGAACCTTATTTTCCGACATGGCACTGACATAGCCTTTATACCTTTCATCCCTGCTCGTAACCTCCGAAATGTCATAGGAGATAAATCCGATTTTCCTGTGTCCTTTCTCAATCAGATAATTTACCATTTTTCTGGCTCCCTGGTAATGGTCATGGTAGACACTGTCAAACTCAATTTCCTTGTAGACCCGGTCCACCATGACTATGGGATAGTTGCGCAGCTTATAATACAGCAGCTCCTTCCCGCAGACATTTTTATCACCCGGAAAAAATACGACACCCTTGATACCCGATATTGCCGAAATCTCCCGAAGGAGCTTTTCCTCTTCTTCCAGAGCACCTCCCGAGACCTTCACAATAACCTCATAGTTCCTTTCTCCGGCTATTTGAGACAGCTCGGTAATAATCTGCCCTGTGTAGAAATCAATTTTGGGTATCACCAGAGCAATGATCTGTATATCTCCCTGACCTTCCGTCTTAAACGCCGATTCCTCCAGCAATGAGTTGATAACCGTCATATCAATGTCCTTCAGAAAACTGCCCTGCCTTGGCACACGATATATTATTCCCTCCTCAGCCAGTGCATTCAGAGCCAGCTTGCTCGTCATTCTGCTGACACCATACAATTCCGCAATCATGCCTTCGCTGGGAAGCATCTCATGAGGGCCGTATTTCTTCTCTACGAGCATTTTCAGCAGCTCACGCTTTACACGATCTGTTTTTGTATCACTTATCTTTGTTGGCACAAGTATTATACCTCATCCTTTTATAATATCGTAATATATCTGATATGTATTATATCAGACACTCCCTGATAAATAAAGAAAAAAAATGGGCCTTTTAAGGCCCATTTACCGCTTTTTTAAGTTATAAATCACTGAATGCACTGAAATATATTATCACTGCTTCCTATATTTTAAATAAATGAATGCTTCCTTCCTTATTAAGCTTTATCAATATAGTAGCCATAATCGGGAGTATCAGAAGCCCCAAAACTCCCATCAGCTGCGCACCGACATACATAAGAACAAGGGTTATAATGGGATATAAGCCAATCTGCTGGCCGACTATCTTTGGCTCAATAATCTGTCTGACTACAGTTATTACAATATATAGAATCAGCATTCCCATACCTATCTTCGTATTGCCCATTATAAATGCAATAACAGACCAGGGCAGCAATACGGCTCCGGTACCAATAATCGGCATAATATCTATAATTGCCACCAGCAGGCCGAATAGAAAAGGCGTAGGTATCCCAATAATCCAGAAGCCTATGGATAATTCCGTAAAGGTTATTGTAATAATAGCCGCATAGGCCTTTATAAAATTACCAAGAGAGCCGATTACATTGTCCTTTAGCTTTATTATGATCTTCTGGTGCTCTTCACGGAACTGCCGGATAATAAAGCGTGTTATCTTATAATAGTCTATGGTAAAGAAAAAGGAAGAGACAATGGTAAAAATAAGCTTGATTAACAACGTCGGAACCTGGCTGGCAAAGCCGGTAGCCATACCTACGACCTTTGAAGAAATTTTTGTTAAATATTCAAATACGGACTGGTCAATATTGCTCATAAAGCTATCCAGATAGGATTTGGTGCTGGGATATTTATGAATCATATTGTCCGTAACTGTCTGAAATGCAGGAAGCAGCGTTTCTTTATAAAGAGTAGGTAAGCTGTAAAATAATGAGTTAATAAAATTTACCATCTTAACGCCGATTAAGCTGATTATAAATCCTACCAGGCCATAGAACACTATTAAAATGATAATCGAAACCAAAACACGCTTTACATGTGCCTTTTTTGCAATAAGATCAATAAGATTCCGAAAGGACATAGCAATGATAATACCGATAACAAAAGGCATTAACAAGGGGAATACATATTTTATACCAACATAAACCAGTAAAATCAAAATTAAGAAATAGAAAAAATGGATAATAAAAGCTCTTTGCTTATTTATATTCATAAATTAATTTACCCTTCCTGTTAACAGCAGATGCTTCTTATGTGTTTTTATTAATTCTAGTGCAGTATCCAAACTTTTATCCGGGTTGGCTTTACTTAAGATAAGTTACCAGCCCTGCCTTCTAAACGATTCAAAAGCCAGGACAGCCTTATCTTCATTTTCTTATTCTTTTATCCTAGCTCCCATTGCATGCCACATCTGCCCGCAGATATGACACACCACCAATCAGGGTGTGAAATGTCTTTTATTTCACACTAACTGCCTCACCTTCTCAACGCATCGCAAGATTGGGCTGAGGATTTCGCAGGCACTTGTGTGAAAATAGCTTTTTTATATTCACACTATATTGTTTAACCTATCTAAGTTTGTGCTTACAGCTTATAGTTATACACTCCTATCTATATTTGATTATGCCTGATTACTTCCTGCAGCTTTAAATATGTAACCTCCGATTAGCCTCTGGTCAGGCAGGCAGCCAAAAAATCAATCCATTTTTCCTTTTTTTGTATGTATATGAAATCACGAATTAAATTTTCATTTATGCTATTATAACATTTATTTTCTTAATATTAAATAAGCTATTCTATGAAGATGTTCTTTATTTTTTCTTAGGATATTCCCTTTTTGCCTTTTACGTAATTTCAAGCTGATATATCATTAACACATAGCAGCTTTAAAGGTTATTATAATGCCAATATAAGTTATATAATAACTATTGACAGGGTTATTTCAATGTCGTAACATAGTAATCACAACTACATTAGATAAAGGAGATGATGTTATGGATCATTTGGCCAAAGCAATACGGATTATAACTATTCCTCCGGTGCTTGCCGCTGGGCTGGCAGCTGCACTTTTTATATACGACAAAGCTCTGTTAGGAGATAACACGCAATTCTATGCCATGATTTTCTTTCTGACAATCCTGCCGGCACTTGCTTACTTACTCCAGCCCTTTCTTCCGCTGTTCAGAGAAAAAGGCAGGGACGGGCAACGGCATCTGGCTTTCATTGCTTCCGCAGCCGGGTATATTTGCGGGGTTATTTTCTCATTTGCGACAGCTGCTCCAATTGCAATTCACATAATATATTGGACTTATCTTGTCTCTGTCCTGCTGCTGACTGTTTTCAATAAGGCAACCCAATGGAAAGCAAGCGGACATGCCTGCGGAGTGACCGGACCAATGAGTATGCTGCTCTATTTTATCGGTCCAAGGACCTTACCGTCAATTCTGGTTTTCATTCTTATGGCATGGGCAAGTCTCAGAACTAAAAGACACACACTGGTGGAATTAATCCTTGGAGGTATAGATTCTGTCATAGCCTTTTTGCTCGTTCTGCTGGTTGTTAATTCATTTTCCTTGTAGAAAGTGAGAACTACATAAAAAAAAGTATAAAAAGAAAAGATGCATAAAAGGAAAAGAACCATAAAAGTACCGCAAGCGTATAAAGAACCGAAAAAGTATAAGTACTACAAAAGTGTAAGTACTGAAAAAGTATAAGTACCGCAAAAGTATAAGTACGGTAAGAGTATAAGTACCGCAAGAGTATAAGTACCGCAAGAGTATAAATCAAAAAGGTATATTGTAAATACTAAATTCAAGAACTTAAGATGGAGAAAATTTATGGCTGAATATATTCTTAGCTGCTGCTCTACAGCAGATTTAACACAGGAGCATTTTGATAACAGGGAGATTCATTATATTTGTTTCCACTATTCTCTGAATAATGTTCAATATGCAGATGACCTCGGAAAATCCCTTCCCTTTGATGAATTTTACAGAGCAATGGCAAATGGGGCGGAAACCAAAACGTCACAGGTAAATGTAGACGAATTTATTACATACTTTACACCTTTTTTGGAACAGGGGCTGGATATCCTCCATGTAAGCCTCTCTTCCGGCATTTCCGGCGTATTCAATTCTGCCAATATCGCCAGAAGCGAACTGCTGGAAAAATACCCTGACAGAAAGATATATATTGTAGATTCCCTGGGCGCCTCTTCGGGTTATGGCCTGTTCCTGGATAAATTGGCCGACCAGCGTGACTCCGGTATGGAAATTGACTTGCTGTATGATTGGGCTGAGACTCACAAACTGGAACTGCATCACTGGTTTTTCTCCACCGACCTTACCTTCTATGTCAAAGGCGGCCGTATTTCCAAAACAGCCGGTTTTGTCGGCAGCATTTTAAATATCTGCCCTCTGCTGAATATGAACCATCTTGGCCAGCTTATCCCCCGTGATAAAATCAGGGGAAAGAAACGCGTCGTGGAAGAAATCGTCAATCAAATGGAATTACACGCCCAGGACGGAGCAAATTATAACGGCAAATGCTACATTTCCAATGCCTACTGCTACGAGGATGCCCGTGCTGTGGCAGATTTAGTGGAAGCAAGATTTCCGAAATTAAACGGCAAGGTAGAAATCAACAGTGTCGGTACAACCATCGGAAGCCACACAGGCCCTGGAACTGTTGCATTGTTTTTCTGGGGAGATGAGCGGAAGAATTAAGAACAAATGGCAGCTATAAAATGCTTCTTTTCAAGGCATCCCTCTTACAGTATAATAAAATACATATTTTACCCAAATTAAAGCCTTGCTTTTGCAGGCATGTAATTGCAATGCATTTTGTATATCATAATGGTAACATTTACATGCATGGATTACCCAAGGGGCAAAAAATCGATAATGTGAATAACAATCCAAAAGCCTGTTTTGAAGTGGATGAATTACTTGGTCTGATGACAGAAGGCATTGAGGCAGCCTGTGATACGGAAGCGTTCTACAACAGTGTGGTTATGACCGGAACCGCTCGGATACTGCAAGATTACGAATATAAGCGTGAAGTACTGAATAAGCTGGTGGAAAAGTACACCCCTCAGTTTGCGGGAATAGAGCTTCCTCAGAAATGGTTCAAGGTACAGCAGTCATTGAACTCCAGGTTGAAGAGTGTAACTTTGGTAATATTAGGACCTTGAACCGGCGTAACTATCATTCTGCCTATTCAAGGTCCTAATAAAATACTTTCAGAGTATGCTTTATCTATTCTGCCTGGAGAATATCCAATTTATTTTCACTATTAAACAGATACGTTTTATTGCTGTAAATCAATTCCTTCCTTTACTCATCTATACCTTCTGATAGCCTGACAGCAAAATCTACCGCCTCCCGGATGTCGTTTTTATTGGGATGGCCCATTTTCATAAGTATAAAACTTCCCTGGCAGATCAATTCCTCCACAACAGGAATTTCCTTTTCCTTTAAAAGCTTTCTGACAGTATCCTGTCCCTGCTTTTTCGTAGCACATGAAGTTACTAAAGCAACCCTTGCCACCTTTTCTCTGTCTAAGCTTTTCACAAATGCTAAAAGCTCAGCCAGACTTTCACCTCCATAGATACCTCCAACAATAAAAAGCAAATCCACCTCTCTCAGTACAGGATTGTCCGGTACATTATCTGCCTGAATGTTAAGTGCATTGCCAATGGCCTGTGCTATTTTTTTGGAATGCCTGGTTTTGGTTGCATATACAATACGGAATCTACTCATGATTAAGAACCCCCTTTAAAATAATATCAAATTGAACCTGAAACAGCTCTTCTGCCTGCTCCATTGTTAAATCCGTATGCCTTGAAATCATAAGATTAAATCCCAGAAAGGAGCTCCAGATGGAAAACGCGGCTTTCTCAGAATCTATCTCCTTGATAATTCCGCTCTCCATTCCTTGCTTTAACCTGTCACTCAGATGGGAAATCCATTCCGGTCTATCAGACCTTCGTCTGCTATACTTGTGGAGAACAATCAGATTATATTTTTCCGGTTCATCAAAAGCCAGCTTCATAATTCTTTTGAATACAACTTCCATTTCAGAGACAACATCCTTTTGATTTTTCAGCAATTCAGCAATTTGGGCATGAAGCCATGCTGTCTCAGCTAATTCTATGGCATCGATGATTTCCTGCTTATCCTTGAAATGATGATAGACAACACCGGTAGAATATTTCATCCTTTTTATGATTTTTCGAATGGAGACTTCCTCAAAGCCTTCCTGAATTCCAATTTCCAATGCCGTATCCAGAATTGCCTGACGAATCATCTCACTTCGCATTTTTTGCTCTTCTCTTGCCAACAGGTGCACCTCTTATTTTCATAACATAGTATTTTTTAATAACAAAGTATTTTTTAATAACAGTGTTATGAGAATGATAATATATGGAGCATAGATTGTCAATATCAAGTGTAAATTCTATGGCAAACTATTAATTTATTGCAGACCATCAATGTATAGTCGATTAGCCGATTTTGCATAGCAGATTGCCTATTTGATTAGCCTTTTCCATAATGTAAAAAAGCCAGTACTTTACTCATATTGAACTGACCTCCTATAAGTTAGATTTTTAGTTCTAATTTATGAAGGCAGTTCAATCTGAGCAAAAAACTGACTTTCTGATATAACTATTTTTTATTTCCACAAAACCACATCGTCCAGAGGCTGTCTGGTTTTCTCAAATTGGGGCGTTCCGCTGCGATAACCGAAACCTGCCATAACCGATACACCAAAATGCTTTGGATCCATAAGTCCTTCCTCAGCCAGGAGCTGATCTACTGCTTTCTGATTGAAGCCCTCAATTGGACAGGAATCGATGCCAAGAAGGGCTGCGGCTGTCAGCATATTAGCCATTACAATGTAGGTCTGCTTGCTTGCCCAGTCAAATAAAGCGCGATCACTTTCCAGCAGGTTGAAATCATTTTGCTGGAAGCCTTTAAATGCCTGGCGTTTGCCTTCGGCAATATTATCCGGCAGCTTCTGTATATCCTTCATGATATGTGTGAGATAATCGGAGTCGAAAACCGTATCGGCCTTTCTGCGTGCAAGAAGAATTACCAGATGGCTGGCTCCGTCTAGACTGTTCTGGGCACCCCAGGCTATGGGATAAAGTTTCTTTTTCAAATCTGCGTCCTGCAGTACAATCAATTTCCACGGCTCAAAACCGAAGGAACTCGGTGAGAGATGCGCAGCTTCCAGAATGGTGTCAAAATCTTCCCCTGACACGGATTTTGTGGAGTCAAACTGCTTGCAGGCGTGGCGGAAGCGGAATGCATCCAGAATGGTTTGATTCATATTACTCATGGTATTATTACCACCTTTCCTTTTGATAGAAACATAGTAGCATATAATATTCGGATGTTGAAGTACGCAAAATAATGATATATAATATACTAAATGTAACATTACTATCTTTTTTATATTATTGGAGAAAAACTATGGAAAATAATAATATTCTGATTCCGGATTGCCCCAACAGGGTCTGCCCGGTGGAAACTACTTTAAACATTATGAGCGGTAAATGGAAGGGAATTATCCTCTTCCGGCTGCTTGGCGGAAAGAAACGCTTTGGCGAGCTCAAAAAACTTATGCCCACCATCACCTTCCGAACTTTAACACTGCAGCTGCGGCAGCTGGAGCAGGATGGAATCGTCCAGCGCACCGTATACGCAGAAGTACCGCCCCGTGTAGATTACGCACTTACTGCCCTTGGGGAGTCCATGCGCCCCATCATTCAGGCAATGTATGATTGGGGCACAGATTATCAAAAAACCAGAGTGGATACCAACAGCTCTGAATTAGAATCGGAGTGATACTTTCTCTACTATTTACCAATTTCTGAACTCCTGAACTCCGCTATTTTTCCTGGCTGTCTTTATGGCAGCCAGGAAAAATGGCGGAACTGTAATTTATATATGTATTAAATGTTAATATAATTAGCACCAGAAATTATATTGCTCTTGACATTATATATTTCCGCTGATAATATATGCATATATAATGTTATTACCAGTACTATTTATCAAACATAGCTATTTGTATTATTTGTATGGCATAGTTTTAATATTAATATCATGTGCCCAATTATATGTATTACTTAATATATTGCTTAATATGTATTACTTAAAACTTATTGGCATAATTACACTCTGCGCAAATATATGTATATACATGTATTTAAAATAACTTGGAAATAAATCTGGAAAAGGGAGACATTCTAAAATGGAACAAATAGAAAAACTGATTCAAAGAAAAGCCCTTGAACTAGGCTATGAAAAGTGCGGTATTATTCCGGTACACCTTCTGGAAGGGTATAAGGAAAAACTAAATGAAAGGGTGCAAAAGGTTGCCGAGTCTGAGGCATTTTATAAGGGAAAGCAGCACCTTGCACATTTTGAAAAGGAATTCCCCTGGGCGAAGTCCGTTGTTGTTCTGACGGTTCCCCAGACCCAGTACAAGGTCCCGGAAGCTGTCGGAGGCCATATTGCCAAATCCTATCTGTTCGATTCCCGCGTTGATGAACAAACGAAGGAACACCAGCACAGTCTGAGTCTTGAGGCATATATGAAGGAACTTGGTCTGCGGGTATCCACTGAGCGCAAATATGGAATTGTCGGACTTCGCTGGGCTGCAATGCAGGCTGGCCTTGGGATTATCCGCAGAAATAATTTTTTCTATTCTGAGTCCGGCTCCTGGGTCCGGCTGGAAGCATTCCTGACTGACCGGGACATGGAACTCATAGAAAAACCAAGGTTTACTCCCTGTCCCAAGAACTGTGACCGCTGCATCAAGGCCTGCCCCACTTCTTCCCTTTGTGACGCTTATACCATGAACCCCCTCCGGTGCGTTTCTTTTCTGACAACCTTCAGCGGAAGAGACCTGCCCCAGGAACCCCTGGCAGCAGATTTCGGTGAATGGATTTATGGCTGTGACATTTGCCAGGAAGTCTGTCCTATGAACCATGGGAAGTGGACGGGCAGCGAGGAGTTTCCCGGACTGACCGAGCTGGCTCCTTCTCTTACGGTGGAAACCATTATGAAAATGGACGAAGAATTCTACCGGCAGAAGGTACAGCCGAAGTTTTTCTATCTTACACCGGATGAACTATGGAAATGGCAGGTGAACGCCCTCAATTACATGAATAATAATTATCAGGAGCATTTTGAGCAAATCATTCTTGAGGCCTGCGGAAGCAGTTTCGAAAAAGTACGGGAAATGGCAGTAGCTATCTGTAAAAGTCATGAAATCCATGTAGAAAAAGAATTAGCTTCTTATGAATAGTAAAGGAACTTCTCTTTATGATAAATAAATGAACTTCTTCCAACGACAATAAATGAGCGAGCTAATCCCCGCTGCTTGACAAGCTGGCTTTTTCCCTTTATTGTTATATCTGCATACATTTCCCTATGGGAGGTAATATAGAATGGATCAAAAGAACAGTAAGGAGCCAAGACTTGAGAATTGCGCCTGCAGGAATCTTAGAATGACGACCCGTGTGGTCACACAATATTATGACAGGGCACTTCAGGACTCCGGTTTAAAATCCACACAATTTGCTCTGCTAAACGATATCTCCTCAAAGGAGGACGGCATTTCAGTAAACGAGCTGGCAGAGTACTCTATGATGGATCAGACAACAGTCACACGTAATATTGAAATTCTTCGCAAGAAGGGTTATGTGGATATTAAAACGGAGGAAAAGGACTCACGAAAGAAACGGATTACAGTAAGTGAAGCCGGTAAGGATAAGCTAAAGGCAGCTACTCCTCCCTGGAAAGATGCTCAAATCAAATTGCAGCAGACCATCGGACTGGAACGGTATAAAGTACTATTGGAAACCCTCTCACTTTTAAGGGAACTAACTTAGATAATCCTGCTAAAGACTGTAGGGAAGCCTGTCTTGAAACACTTTTTATTGCTGAAATATTCGGATATATTTTCATCCTTCTCAAATTTTAAGTTTATTAAATTAAGGCGTAAAAGCTAAGTACCACTTTTACGCCTTCAATTTTCCTTTGCTTATTTTATCCTTTGCTTATTTTATTCTTTGTTTACTTTATCCTTTGTTTATTTTTCCTGTGCTAATTTTTTCCAGTACGAATTTATCCTGTGCTATTTTTATCCTGCGAAACCTTCCTTATCATTATTTCAAATCCAGCTCTCTTATGCGGCTGGTTCAAATTGGCTGTTGTAAAGATCCGCATAGAAACCGCTATTTTCGAGCAGCTCCTCATGACTGCCGCTTTCAATTATATCGCCGTCCTTCATAACCAGGATCAAATCAGCGTTTTTAATAGTGGAAAGCCTGTGTGCTATGACAAAGGATGTTCTGCCCTCTGTCAGTTTATCCATTGCTTTCTGAACGATTCTCTCAGTTCTGGTATCAACAGAGCTGGTTGCTTCATCCAGTATCAGCAGCGGCGCATTCTGTATCATGGCACGTGCAATGGTAATCAGCTGCTTTTGACCTTCCGATAGGCTTGCCTTGTCGTTAAGTACGGTATCATATCCATCAGGAAGCGTCTTGATGAAATGATGCAATCCGACTGTCTTACAGGCAGCAACCACCTGCTCCTCCGTAACCCCTTTCTTGCTGTATACAATATTCTCCCGAATAGTTCCCTCAAATATCCATGTATCCTGCAGGACCATACCGAACTGTTCATGTACATTTTCCCGGGGAACCTGGCTGATCGGTGTCTTATCCACGAGGATCTCACCGCCGTCCAACTCATAGAACCGCATAAGCAGATTCACTATTGTTGTCTTACCTGCGCCGGTGGGTCCGACAATTGCAACCTTTTGCCCTGCCTTAATTTCGGCAGAGAAGTCATGAATTATAGTCTTATCCGGAGTATATCCGAATTTTACATGCCTGAATTCCACATCCCCTTTAATATTCGAAAGCTTCTTCCTCTTTTGGCTTTCATCCGTTAATTCCTCTTCATCGAGGAATTCAAATACACGTTCTCCTGCCGCGGCGGTTCTCTGCAGATTGTTAAAGGCCTGCGCAATCTGTGACATTGGCTGTGTAAACAAGCGGACATACATGGTAAATGCAACAATAACGCCAAAGGTAATTGTTCCGTTCATGGCAAGGGCTGCACCGACCACACACACAGCCACATAACCCAGATTACCCACAAAGCCCATGATGGGTATCATCAGTCCTGACAAAAACTGAGACTTCCATGCACTCTTGTAAAGCTTTCCGTTTATCTTTTCAAAGGTATTCTTTGCATCCCTGCCACCGTTATATACCTTGACAACATTATGGCCCGTATAGATTTCTTCTATATGACCGTTGATATTTCCAAGCTCCCTTTGCTGTTCACTGAAAAATTTCTGGGTCTTGCTCATAATGAATATCATCAGGATAAAGCCTATTACACCGGAACCGACTGCAGTAAGGGCCATAATCCAATTGTTGTAGAACATCATAATAAGGGAACCCACGAACATTGTGACGGAAGTAATCAGGGTACCGATACTTTGATTCAGGGTCTGGCCTATGGCGTCGACATCGTTAGTCACCCGGCTTAAAACGTCTCCATGGCTTGTTTTATCAAAATATCGAAGGGGCAGGCGGTTAATTTTCCCGGAAATATCCGTACGCATTTTTTTAGAAATTTTCTGGGTCATTGTTGCCATAATAAAGCTTTGAATCAGGTTCAGCAGCATGGAACCTACATAAAAGAATACAAGGAGCCAGGTAATATTCGCTACCGCATTCATATCGATGCTTTTAAATACCGGAACCCCTTTCACCAGCATTGGAAGGCCTTTACTGATTTCATTTGTCAGGTCCTTCAGCTTATCCGGACCGATAATCTGGAACACTGTACCCAGGGCTGCGGTAATCAGTGCTATTATAATAACCGGTAAATAGCTTTTACAGTATTGCAGCAGTTTTACCATTGTCCCTTTAAAGTTTTTTGGTTTTTCAGCGGGACCCGCCATACCGCCTCTTCCACCCATTGGACCTTGAGCGGGTCTTGTTTTTATATTTTCACTCATATTGCAAGTTCCTCCTCACTTAACTGTGACATGGCAATTTCCTTATATACCTCACATGTCTTTAAAAGCTCATCATGCTTGCCATGGCCCACAACTCTGCCTTCCTCCAGCACGATAATCTGATCGGCATCCATTACTGTTCCGATACGCTGGGCAACAATTAAGCTGGTCACCCCTGCTGTTTCTTTTTTCAGTGCTGTACGCAGCACCCGGTCAGTCTTATAATCAAGCGCCGAAAAGCTGTCATCAAAAATGTAGATTTCCGGCTTACGGCATACGGCACGGGCTATGGCAAGGCGCTGTTTCTGTCCGCCGGATACATTAGCACCGCCTTGTGCAATATCTGCCTCATACTGTCCGTCCATGTTCTCCACGAATTCCGCACCCTGGGCAATCCGAAGAGCCTGCTTGATTTCTTCTTTCATAGGTTTGGCACGGCCGTTGTCACCATAGCCCACATTGGAGCTTACGGTTCCCTTGAATAAAACTGCTTTTTGCGGCACGTAACCAATTTTATTATGGAGGGCTTCCTGGGTGTACTCTTTTACATTCATACCATCGATAAGGACTTTCCCCTTCGTTGTATCAAAAAAGCGTGGTACAAGATTGACCAGCGTGGTCTTGCCGCTGCCTGTGGCACCAATGAAAGCCACTGTTTCACCCTTTTTGACCGAAAAGCTGACATCCTGCAGTACATAATCAGCTGCACCCGGATACTGAAAGCTGACATGGTCAAAGGTAACCTCTCCCTCACTTCCCGGTTTTCCTGCCGTTGCCCTGCCTTCGGTAATAACCGGCTCAATATCCAGTACCTCGTTAATACGCCTGGCAGAAACAGAGGCCCTGGGGAGCATGACGAACATCATGACAACCATCATGAACGCCATAATAATCTGCATGGAGTAGGAAGAAAAGACAACCATGTTAGAGAACAGTGACAACTTATCCATGGCTTGTGCCGAATTGATGAGATAGGCGCCAATCCAGTAAATGGCAAGAGTAAGTCCGCTCATCATCAAGCTTAGGACCGGCATCATTACAGCCATGCCCTTGCTGGTAAACAACTGTGTCGATGTCAGGCTTTCGTTTGCAGCTTCAAATTTATCTTCCTGGTAATTCTCGGCGTTATAGGCACGAACCACCCTCAGGCCTGTAAGATTTTCCATAGTAACACGATTCAGACCGTCGGTAAGTGTCTGCATCATCTTGAATTTTGGCATTATCAGAGCCATAATGACAGCCATCATGACAATGAGGAATAACAATACAACTCCGGTGGCAAGCGTCCATTCAAACCCTTTTCCTGCAATCTTGGCGATTGCCCATACTGCCGTAATAGGCGCTTTAATTATCATTTGCAGTCCCATAATCACCAGCATTTGAATCTGTGTAACATCATTGGTGGAACGTGTAATAAGACTTGCTGTAGAGAATCGGCTTATTTCTGCCATTGAAAAGGAATCTACTTTGTCATACAGCAGACTGCGCAGCCTTTGGGAAAAGGATGCGGCTATCCGTGCCGCGAAGAAGCCGACGGCAATGGATGAGGCAAGGCTTCCAAGGGCACAGAGCAGCATATACCCTCCGGCTTCCCAGATATCTGCCATTTTGCTTCCCGCTGTTTGTGTTAATCTTGTAATCTCAGACATATAATCCGGCAATTTCAGATCAAGCCATACCTGTGTGACAATAAACACAAGGCTGATGATGACCTGGAGCCATTCTATCCGGTTCAGTCGTTTCAGAATTTTAATCATAGGGTTAACCTCCATTTAATAATAGTGTTCGATTCTAATAGTGTTAGCAATATAGGTATTGAAAGGCGGTCACTGTTTTAGTGACCGCTACTTTATTTTATCTTTATTCTGTGATGCAAATTCCGCAATTCTTCCGGTAATTCGTACACATTCCCGGGCATCCTGCTCGCCTAACATCCCGAGGACTCCCGCCATGATTTCCATAGCCTCCTGATGGTGTTTTTCCGCAAAAGCCTTTCCCTTAGGTGTAAGGTCTACTAAAATCTTTCTGCGGTCGCTGGTATTAATTTGCCGTGTAACCATTTCTTTTCTCTCCAGGCTGTTCAAGGCAGCAGCAACACGTGCAGAGCTGATACCCATTTTATTGCTGATTTCACTGGGCAGTACAGACCTTTTGTTAAGAGCAAGAAACTGGAGTACGAACTGCTCACCCTGCATGGATTCACTGATTTGCTTTTGAGGCCCTGCCTGCCTTATTTTATGCATATTTTGCATAAGCTCGAAAGCCAGCTCTTTATAATCCAACTTAAAACCTCCCTGCTTCATTTATCTAACCCTGTTAGTATTATAATAGTGTTAATATTTTAAGTCAAGAGATATTTTTCATTTTATATAAATTTAATCCGGGTGTCAGAATGTCATGTTATACTACTTGCTTTTCACAGGATTTCCGAGCGCATTCACTGCAGATTCCATAATATTTAATTTGAATATCCCTTACCTCAAAATTATATTTGTCATGGATGATGGCATTGGAGTCACTGACAAATAAGTTCTCTGCCACACCAATAATTTTTCCGCAATACATGCAGATAAGATGGGGGTGTATGGTATCCTCCCCGGAAGCCAGCTCATATTTGCTGATTTCATCCTTTTTATCCAGGCATCTTATAATTCCCAACTCATCCATAATCTGAAGGGACCGGTAAACAGTGGAAATTCCTAAAGCTTTGTCCTTTTGCCTTGCAATTTCCCATATTTCTTTTGGACTTAAGTATCCATCCTGGCTTTCCAGTAATATATTCCAGATTATCTGCCGCTGTCCGGTCATTTTATATCCATTTTCTTTCAGCAATACTTCAAATTTTTTCATACTAACCACCATGCCTCCCAACACGCCTCAAGATTGGGCCGAGGATTTCGCAGGCACAATCTTGTGTGAAAATTGCTTTTTAATTTTCACACTAACTCCCAATTTACATACAGTTATTAATCCGGAGGTGTCTTTTGAAAAATTACTGCTATCCATAACTGCTTTCATCCCTTCTTTATTTGAAATTAATAAGGTACCTTGTGAATTTCATAATAGCACCCGTTAAGATGAAAGTCAAGCATTTTATTCAGGTACCTTGTTATTTTTTTTATCCGATAAAATCAAGCATTATAGCTTTCCTTTGATTCCAATACAAATACAGGCGGTCATAGCCCCGCCTGTATTTGTATTTTTTATGGATTTATATTTTTATAGATTTATATTTTTTTAAGTTATACTTTCTCTAATTATTTTATTTTAATACTCTATCCTATAGTAAGGTGAAACGATGCCAAAGCTGCCAAGTGTACATTTCACTATTTCCAGTTAATGTCCGCACTTTTCCTTGGTACCGTCCTCAAATATGTTACATCCGGGTATCCTATCACCATACAGGATACCATATGTTTTCCTTCCTGAATTCCGAGAAACTCCTTAATCTTTTCATTATTTTGGGCAGCCCTTATAAAAAATCCGCTGAAGAAGGTTCCAAGGCCTAATGCATTTGCCAGCAGCTCCATATTAGAAGATGCCAGGCCCCCATTGATATCGGAATTTGCAGTAACAATAATGACAGCCGGAGCATTAAAAAATAACCTGTCGTTTACACTTGGTTTTTCCAGGTAATCCTCATACATCTTAATCCACATTCCGGCATATCTCTTAGTTACCGCTGTTATCTCTGAAGCTGGAGCAGCTAACATCTGCTCTCCTGTTTGCTTAAGCGTTTCCAGGGCCAGGGCCTTCAGCTTCTGAATTTCTTTTCTTACAACTATGTAGGAAACATCCTGCATATTGCTGCCTGTCTGAGTAAACCTGCCGGCCTCAATTATTTTTAACAGCTTCTCTTCTTCCACTTCCCTGTTTTTAAATTGCCTTACAGTCCTTCTGAATTTAATAAAATTTAGAAGATTATCCCCATCTATATCAAACTCTTCTTTCACATAGCTTTTTACATCATTCATATCATATTCATCTGTTGTTACCGCATCCTTGGGACATACCGCAATGCAGTGCCCGCATTTTATACAGGCAATATTATTGATTTTTGCTTTCCCTTCAATCAGCTCTATATCCTTTGGAAAACAATCCTTGACACATTGTCCGCAGCCAATGCATTTTTCAATATTAATTTTCATCATGTTGTTTACATCCTCCTATTCAATTTTATACCCTCCTGAAATCACTTTTCTCTCAAGCTCTGCAGCTCCGCTATCCGATCATCTGCAATCCATCGTCCCTTTATCCAGTGCACTTACCATCTAGTACACCTGCCATCCAGTATACCTTCATTCAGTGTGCCTGTCGTCCAGTGCATCTGCCATCCAGTGAACCTGCTATCCAGTGCTCCTGCTATCCAGTGCTCCTGCCATCCAGTGCTCCTGCCATCCAGTGCTCCAACCATCCAGTGCTCCTTCTATCTAATGCACCTGCCATCTAGTGTGTCTATCATCCAGCCACCAGCCATCCCGTGCATTTTCCTTACCGGCAATTCCAAACCTTCCAGTCTGATTCCCCGCATAAATATAAGGAGGATTTCCTAATATAAAAAGTAAGGAAACCCTCAAAGGTAAAAGTTAAAATGCAGCCACAAAATTTTTGCTTACTTTAGCTTTCTTTTCTTTAAATCTGGCAAGTGGGAACGATGGGGAGAATAAAGTTTCTTTCTATGAAGTATTTTATTGAAGTTTCATTCTTAATACTATCATTAAGTTATGAAAAATACAAATATATTGCATCTTCAGTTTTTCTCCATTATCCCTCTGCCACTAAACTTATTTTATGCTTTTACCTTTCTTTCAGTAAGATAATAAAGGAATGCTATCACTGGTAAGATGAAGCCTATTACAGACGCTGCTTTCCAGCTACCCTGGGCATATGACCAGCCTCCCAGGGCCGATCCGATTGCACCGCCGGCAAAGAAAACTGCCATGAATACTCCGTTTACCCTTCCGCGGATTTCATCGCCCAGCCCATAAATTGCCTGCTGCCCAAGAACAAGATTTCCCGAAACCGCCATATCGAGGAGAATGGCTGCGGCACAGAATATGATCAGCGATATTCTTTGATTACTTTGTAAAACATAGGTTAATGCAAAGGAAGCTGCTGCGATTATAAAAGCAAGTCCAGTGAGCTTTCTGGCCCACCCCTTGTCTGCCAGTCTTCCTGCGATTGGTGAGGCAATAGCACCTGCAACTCCTGCTAGAGCAAATAAAGCAATTTCATTCTGGGTTAGATGGAAGTGATATGACAGCCATAACGGAACAACCGTCCAGAATAAGCTGTAGCTGCCAAATAAAGCTGCCTGGTACAGGGCCCTCCTGCGTAATACAGAACTGGTTCTAAATAAATGCCACAGGGATTTAATAATAGCCTGGTAATTGTCCTGAGGCTGAGGCTTTCTTTTCGGAAGCAGAAAGCTTAACAGGATTATGAGCATTGCTATAATAACTGCTGATATTAAAAATACGGATTTCCATCCCCAGATGCCGGTAATTATACTTGCTACCGGTCTTGCAAGCATAATCCCAAGCAAAAGACCGCTCATTACATTTCCAACGATTCTTCCTCTTTGCTTTTCCGGTGCCAGATGTGCGGCAAAGGGAACTAATATCTGTGCGGCTACAGAGCCTAACCCAATTAATATCGTAGCTGCGAAAAAGAGATAGGAAGTTGTTGCCATAGGTGCCAAAACCAGCCCCAGAATGGCTACAACCAATATGGATGCCACAAGGCGTTTATTTTCCAGTAAATCACTGAGGGGAACAAGAAACAAAAGCCCCATTGCATAACCTAACTGTGTCATTGTAACTATTAGTCCGGATAAACCGGCCGAAATTCCTGTGTCCGCACTAATAGGACCTACCAGGGGCTGTGCATAATATAAATTTGCAACAATCAGACCACATGCACTTGCCAGCAAAAATACAAGCCAGCTGGATATCTTTTTTTCTTCAGATAATTCGCTTTTCATATAATATCCTCCATTCATAGTTGTAAACGATTTTTAAATAATTTATATACTGAACGTTTAGTTTATGATTATATATTAAACGCACCGTTTAGTTTTGTCAAGTACTTTCTTTTAAAAAATTTATATTGTATAATGTACGTATCGTTTTTAATATTACATTTATAATGAAATGAAAAGGAGAATTCAATGGAAAAAAAGGTAGGACGCCCCCGCAGTGAAGAAACAAAAAAAGCCATTCTCACTGCTTCTTACGAGCTATTGCTTGAGAATGGCTTTAATACTATAACTGTTGAAGGTATTGCTGAGAGAGCCGGAGTCAGTAAAGCGACTATTTATAAATGGTGGCCGAACAAAGCAGCTGTGGTCTTAGACGGTTTTTTCGCAGCCACAGAATCAATGCTCCATGTACCGGATACCGGTTCAGTAAGTGAAGATCTTTTCATACAGGTAAATAACCTGGCAGCCTTTATTACCAGTCCGAAGGGAAAGGTAATTACAGAACTGATTGCAGCCGGCCAATTTGATGCTAACATTGCTGAAGAATACCGTGTCAGGTATTTCAATCCCCGCCGCCTCATATCACAGCATATCCTTGAGCGCGGTATGCAAAGAGGGGAGCTGAAAAACGACCTGGACATGGAGCTGAGTATTGACCTGATTTTTGCTCCTCTATTTTACCGGTTATTAATAACCGGTAAAACAGTGGATTCTGCGTTTGTTAAAAGCCTGATTTCCCATACCCTGACAGGAATGAAGGCACAAACGGAATAACTGCTTTTTATAAATTGCTAGCTTTCTATCTATGAATTACTTTCTATAATAATACCTTGTCCCTCATCCGTGGCTTATATTAACCTTACTTATATTAACCTTATGATTCTATATCTGATTTATTAGATTGCCCTGTATTCTTTGAGCAATTTTTCAACCTCTGTGCCCTCAACCTTCTTGAGGGCTTCTTTGAGTGCCATCTTTTCCTTTAGAGGCAGCTTCATCTCAGAGAGCTGCTTACCGTCAAAAAGCTATACGGTTGCATTCAGGAGAGCCCGCACATCGTATAAGCTGCCCCAGACCTCAGGCACACCACAGTCAATATTCAGCAAAGTATAGACTGACTCCATACCGGTACGGATGGAATACTCAGTCGTAAAAATGGTATCCCTTACGGTTTCGGCAAACTGGTTATTTCTGGCTAAATAATAGTTCATCTTCATGAAGGCAGCAATAATCAAAAAAACTCTTTGATAAAACTTTCATCAACTAAACGTGTTAGTATATAACGCATTTAAACCATGGATTCTTCCAGACAATTCTGATATTTTTGCAGCAGCTCCTGAGGAATGGGAACTGGCCTTTTCCTGTTCATGTCATAAAAGTATCCTGTCTGTTTGCCGCAGCAGACTAATTTGCCGTCTGATTTTATTTCAATACTAATTGTCCACCGTGATTTGTTCAAATCGGATATCCATAATTCTCCAACTGGGTTGTCCAGGATGGTAAGCGGCCGTTTATAATCAATTTCAGTTTTGCTTAGAATAGGTGATTGGTTTAATTTTAACATATCTTCATATGCCCAAAACTGATCCAGCAGTAAAAACCGGAGATCCTCAAACCAGCGGACATACACTATATTGCTGACAATTCCCATTACATCAATGTCATAGGCATTTACCTTTATCTTTTTTTCCACAAGCATTGGCCTTGAATTCATAACAGTATAGCTCCTTCCATTACTTTAATTTTACATTTGCATTTTAAATTGGGATAAAAATCCTATGTAATTAAGTTAGTACCTAACATATCATATAACCCAAAAAAGGATTTGTCAATATTACAGCCAAAAAGGCAGGAAATATTATACAAATCCTATCGAATACTATTTGTCATTTGTACTATACATCAAATATGTGTATCTTAATGTTCTCATCTAGTGACTCTATACTAACTTTACTGTAAACCAGTGCACACTTGAAATTTGACATTTTTTGAATATTAGTTAGCATTAGCGATTCTGATTCTAACTCTATTAACCGTTTACTTAGGACATCTCTATAAGCAGAAGCTCCATTTTGTTTTATCCAGCATTCAATTGCTTCACCTTGTTTTATAACAATATATCCATCACCATCTTTAAAGTTAAAACGAACTACATAAGCCTCATTCAAAAGTGTTGGTTCCCATATGTTATAAAATATATCTTCAACATCATTTAATTGAATCAGTAAATTGGTTTTTACAACACAGCCCATCTCATTAATAGTTATTTCAAACATTTGATTGTTTGATGCCACATAAAAAATACTATCACCGTCAAACGATAATTTAATAGGATATAAATGATTATATTCTATTCCCAGCGAAAATTCCCTTTGCCTGCTTATCACTCCATCTAATAGCATTTCACGATGCAGAATTTTGGGATATTTGCTGTTAATTAACTGTAATTTATCATCCTTGGACATAACCTTTGTCTGTGACGGTAATGGTATATTATAGATTTTTCGGCTTTTAAAGAGATTGCTTTTATCAAATATATATTGACCAATTTTGTCTTTCTTCTCTTTGTTAAAAATATCCTTACTAAAATAAATTACCTCCTGACGATACCAGACAGAGAAATTATCCACAAACTCCGTAAGTAATTTCTCGCTTTGTATACGTTTACGATTTTCTAAAGGTAAAATACTCTCTCTAATTTTATCCGTATTCGTTGAACTTAATCTCACCCAAACTGTTTTATCCGGAGCCATAAGAAAAGATGGAATGACACCTTCAGTCTCAGTAAATACATCTACTATTTTCATTGTATGATCCAAGATAATATAGTCTAGATTTTTTCTATAATCTGAAGAATATAATTTAACTGCAATCAGCAAATTAGCTCTCTCATTATCCCAAAAAACAGAAGAGACACTAATGCTTTGATTTGCAGAAATTGTAATTATTCCATTGACATAATTAACACAGTATTTATTATTTGACTTCTTAAGTTCCTGCATATTTTTTTCCTTAGCATAATGTAATATGTATTCATAATCGGCAATATCTGCATAAGCTCTGCCATGCTATAAAAACTGAAGGCTTTATATTGAATTAATCAGCATTTTCCTAGACAAACACTTGAACTGCCTTTTTCATACGCTGGACTATCGGTACTCCAAAGGGACAGCGTTTCTCACAGGCAGCGCAGCTGATACAATTCGATGCATTTGCCGATAGGGAGCTATAGTGGGCCTTAATCGTAGCCGGAATTTCCTCCTGCATTTCTGCCAAATCATATAGCTTATTAACCATTGCTATATCTATGTAGACCGGACATGGGGCACAATGGCCGCAATAAGTACATTGGCCGGAATATGCATGATAGGGTGCATTTGCAAGCACAGTGGCATAGTCCTTCTGTTCCTCGGTAGCATTTTCATAGGCTGCGGCAGCATCCACTTCTTCCGGAGCAGCGCATCCCACCAAAACTGTGGCAACTGCCGGACGAGTAAGTGCATAATGAAGGCACTGAACCGGTGTCAAAGCCACACCAAAGGGTGAACTTTCCGCCTGAAACAGCCTTCCTCCGCCATAACCCTTCATTACAGTGATTCCAACATTTTCCCTTTCGCAAATCTGATACAGTTCTTCCCGTTCCGGTGCAATTCCCTTAAGGTTCTCATTGTAGTGTTCGCTGAACAGCTGGTTGATATCCTCACTTGCGGGAAGCATATCAAAGGCAGGATTAAGACTGAACAAAACCATCTCAATTTCACCGCTCAATGCTGCTGCCTTTGCGACCTCCGGATTGTGCGTGCTGAGCCCGATATGGCGGATTGTTCCCACTTCTTTTAAACCTCTTACGTAATCGATAAATTCCCCCGTCATGATTTTATTGAACTCTGCCACTTCATCAACAAAATGAATCATACCAAGGTCAATATAATCTGTTTTCAGACGGTTCAATAAATCCTGAAAAGCTTCCTTTACCTTCTCCAATTCACGGGTTCGAACATACTGGCCATTCTGCCAGGTTGAACCGATATGCCCCTGTATCACCCATTTTTCCCGGCGGCCGGCAATTGCTGCACCAATATTGGAGCGTACATTGGGTTCCGACATCCAACAATCCAGGATGTTAATCCCATATGCTTCACTGCGCTCAATTACTGCTTTTACATCGGCTGCATTGTGGCGTTCCAGCCATTCTGCACCAAGTCCGATTTCACTGACACTCAACCCCGTTTTTCCTATCTGCCTGTATTTCATAGCCTTTCCCCTCTCTGCTCACTTAATAAATTTAAGGAACGATAAACCATTTTTTTAAATCAAATATATTGAAAGACTTTAAGTATATGATTAAATTATATCATATCAATAACCAAATATACCAGTACAGCATTGCTTATGTTTTGCTTATCCTATTAAGAACTTATATACAGCCTCAACCCCTGCCTGTAAAATCCGTTCGTTATCAATATCGTTTTTGCCGAATACGATTTGATCCACAACAGCACTGATTAATTTAAAAGTTACAATTGCTGCTGCTTCAATATCTTCTACCTTAATGTATTCCTTGTATGCCTGAAAACACTGGAGCGTCATCTGCCATGTTTTTTCACGCTGCTTTTCCTGCACAGCCGCCACTTCCGGCATGGAGTAGCAAAGAATATTCATCTCGCAGTTCAGCTCCTTGGAAATCTGGTGCACTTCAATCAATCCTTCAATTAACCGTCGAAACCACATTCTCAGATCAGATTTGTATAACTCCATATCCCGGGATAATTTATCATGCACTTTAAAAAAGGAATCATTATACCGGTCTAATATTTCTAACAGGATGGTATCCTTATCTTTGAAATAAGAATAAAGGCTGCCTATTGATACATTTGCAACCTGTGCAATTTCATTTGTTGTTGTATTGTAATAACCTTTTTCACAAAAAAGCCTGTATGCGGCATCTAATATCTTTTCTTTTGTTTTAATACTTCTTTCCTGCTGCGGTCTACGCACAGCTTTATCCTGTTTCATCCCATCAACTCCTTGTGATTATTGTAAGGCAAGCAGCCTTATTTGTCAACAATATGAGCAATTACTCATATTTAGTATTGACAGACTGCATTCATGGAGTTATATTAAATGTGAGTATTTACTCATATAATTTCAGAAAGAAGGACACCAATGCAAACGAATCAAAAAAAAACCAATTTGACAGTGGTTACTGTCGCTCTTGGTACATTCATGACCTGCTTTGACATCAACGCAGTGAATGTAGCACTGCCTCTTATGCAAACAGCTTTTCACACCACCATCGCCGTCGTAGAGTGGGTGGTCGTTGCTTATTTGCTCACCCTGTGTACTACACAACTTACCTTTGGAAGGATTTCAGATCTTTATGGGCTTAAAAAAGTCTATGTGTCCGGTTTTATCGGTTTTACAGTGGCTTCCATATTTTGCGGCCTGTCAGCGAATATCGCGATGCTGATTGTGTTTCGGGTTCTTGAAGCATTGAGCGGCGCAATGATGATGGCGTCAGGAAGTGCCATTGTAACAAATTCGGTCTTACCGGAAAACAGGGGAAAAGCACTTAGCATAACCTCCATGGCCGTAGCAGTGGCAACCTGTGCCGGACCTTCACTGGGTGGTTTTCTGGCTTCAGCCTTCGGCTGGAACAGCATCTTCTTTCTTAATATTCCCATAGGCCTAATCGGCACAATGCTTGCCATGAGAAACATACAGCCGGATGCCCCAAAAGCCGGTGCAAAATTCGATTCTGCCGGAAGCATTCTGATTATGGCTTCCCTCACACTGATTCTTTTGCCCCTTGATCGGATTGGCAAAACAAATGTTAATTCCATTTCAATTTTAATTTCTCTGTTCCTGGGGATTACCTTGCTTGCCGTATTTCTTATTTATGAAAAGAAATGCAGTCATCCGATACTCAATTTGAATCTCTTTAAAAACAGGGTTTTTGCCGTAAGTAATTTCGCCGCAACCTTTTTCTATATGAGTGAATTTATGATGGTTTTCCTTGCACCGTATTATCTCCAGCAACAGCACAGGTTCTCTGCTTCTGTTTCCGGGCTGATAATGCTTCCTATGTCCCTGATGATGATGGCAATAGCCCCTGTAAGCGGTGCAATATCCGATAAATCCGACAGCCGGCTTATCAGCAGTGCAGGTCTTGGCATTCTGGCAGCAGCAATTTTTATTTTCAGCAGTTTCAGACCGGACACTTCGCCCATTTTATTACTTCTGGCATTTGCAGTCACCGGTATGGGAGCCGGGCTTTTTCATACGCCAAACAACAGTGCTGTTATGGGAAGCGCCCCGGCACAGAGCAGAGGTGTTGCAAGTGCAACACTTGGAACCATGCGCAATATAGGCATGGTACTGGGTGAGGCAATTTCAGCGGCTCTGCTCTCCTCCAGGGTCAGCTATGCCACCTCCGCTTTCGCTGCCAAGGGAGTTCACGGCACTCTCTTACAGCAGGATGCATTCAATTACGCTATGCGCACTATCTGCATTGTGGCAGCCTGCTGTGCACTGGCAGCACTGATGCTTACACTGTTCAGGGGGAAAACCAGAAGGGCTGTCGGATAAAGCCTATTAACGGACTATTCTGCCGTCCTCTATCCGTACAATCCGGCCGGCGAGCTGAGCAATTTCATTGTTATGGGTAATCATCACAATGGTCTGCTGAAATTGCCGGCTGGTCATTTTCAGGAGTCCCAGGACCTCCTGGCTGGTTTTGCTGTCAAGGTTACCTGTCGGCTCGTCAGCAAGGAGGATGGCCGGCTTGGTTACCAGTGCCCGTGCTATGGCCACACGCTGCTGCTGGCCGCCGGACAGATTATTCGGCATACTATCAAGCTTCTCCGTAAGCCCCAGCATTCCTACAATTTTATCTGTGAATTCCTTGTCCGGCCTGTCACCGTCCAGTTCGACCGGCAGGATAATATTTTCATAGACATTCAGGATTGGCACAAGGTTATAGCTCTGAAACACAAATCCGATGTTCCTGCGCCTAAAAATCGTTAACTGGTCATCATTCATTTTGGACAGCTCTTTTCCGTCCACCATAACATTGCCGGAGGTAGGATTATCCAGACCGCCAAGCATATGCAGCAGTGTGGATTTTCCGCTGCCGGAGGTACCGACAACAGCCACAAATTCTCCCTGCTCCACAGCCAGGTCAACACCGTCCAATGCTCTTACAAGATTTCCTTTCGTACCATAATACTTTTTTAATCCCCTTGTCTCCAATATATTCATGGGAAGACCTCCTTCATTCTATTTACCTGAAATAAATACTGTTATGAAACCTCCTGCAGGCGAACAACCACACTCTGCTTCTGCATGCTGTACCCAATGATTCTTGTAACTGCAATCTGCAGAGCTGTTATCAGAATAAAATACAACCCAATCATTGAAAGCGGGAATTTGTATTGAATGAAATAGGACAGCCCGCCGGTGTTTTCCGCAATCCTGCAGGCGGCATATCCCAGAATACTTCCAAGGAGCACGGATAGGGCAAAGCTTCCGTATATCAGATAGGCATTTTCGGTATTCAGCATTTTGAGCAGCTGTGTCCTGCTTAATCCCACAGCCTGTAAAATGCCAATCTCGTTTTTTCTAGACAAAATATTTGTGATAATCGTATTCACCAGATTCACCAGGCCAAAGCATGCAATCACGGCAACAAAAGCATAAACCGTAATAATCATGACATGGAAAACGCTCTTATATAGCTCTGCCTGCTCCTTCAAGGATACATATTCAAGCTTTTCATCGGAGGAGGTCAGTGCCAGCAGCTGTGCCTCCACATCAGCCGAATAGCCCCGCCCGGACAATATCTCAAAGCTTAAATTGCAATTCCTGGTCATAATCTCATCCATCACCTTATCCGGCAGGAAAAAGGTATCACTGCTGCTTTTATTTTCAATGACACCGGACACAATAAATTCCTTCCTGATCTGCTTATCCCCGTCATAAAGGTCCATTGCAATTTTGTCCCCGGTTTTATAGTGCAGTCCAAAATATTCATAGGTAACTGTTCCCCGGTTCACAAGGATTTGCATATCCTCTGCTGAGTCCTCTGGCAAAGCCCCCTCTTTCATATATTTTTCATATTTGCTGTAATCCTTTTCCCGGATATTATCAATACCGATAATTCCATCGTCAAGCTTTACCCCTTCCAGCCTGCTCTTGATATATTTATGGACTTCCACACTGTCCACGCCGCTAATGGAAGATATTTTCGTTTTCAGCTCATCCGAAAGGGGATTGTCTATTTGAAGATCACTGTAAGATGTTGACGGAGACACCAGATCATCGTTTAAAGAGATTCTGTATTCGCCGCCATAAGGAAATTCGTGCCCGGCGCGCTTGGCAGTTTCTACAGAGGACAGCAGCGAAGCGGCCGCAATAAGCAATATACCGCTTAAGGTAAGGGACAGGAAGGTGACTGCCGTTTTCTTCCTGTTTCTCGCCAGATACATTCTTCCAAGAGCATAGGGAGTAAGCCTTTTGGAGGTATGCCTTTTACTCTTTAATCCAATATGGAAATTCGTATAACGGGCTGCCTCCATAGGTGAAACACCGGCAGCGATTCGGGCGGGCTTTCGAATGGACAGCATTACGGTAAGAAACGCCGCACCCCCTGCACAGAGAGCAAGTATTACACTTGACCGCATAAGCCACATGGAGGGTCTTAGGGCGTAGCTTACTCCGCAGCCTGCCAGTGTACCCAGGGGTATGTACTGCAGTGACATCACTTTACCTTCGCGAAAGACCATCCTTCTGATTTGTTTCCGGGTTGTTCCAATAATACGCAATTGCCCGTATTCCCTTACCTTACGCATAATTGCAATGTAGAAAATGTTGTAAATCACGAGGGCACATGCGGTTACGATGATAAAAACGATTGCAAATACAACGGCGGTGGTCTCAGGTGTGGCATTATTGCTGTCAATATTCACATAGTTGATTCTAACGGATTGTTCCGGAAGGCCGACTGCTTCCCCGACTTCTTTGATTTTTTTCTTCAAGTCCCCATTGGAGTATTTATCTGCATCTGCTATCTGAATTACAACGGATAAATAGGCCGAAGAAAGTGCCGGGTCGGAATTAATAAAGGCCTGGGATACAATCGCATTAAAGGTCTTCCTGTTCGGTTCGCTTTCGGCTCCGGTCTCCAGAAAGCCTGTGATAACAAAGCTATTTGTCTGCATTTCCTTACTCACATTGTTGCGGTAATTTAGAGTAATCGTATCACCGATTTGCGCTCCTGGCTGAATGGAATCCAAGTAGCCTTTTTCAATAGCAATCTGATTTGTATTTTCAGGTATTGAACCTGTTTTCACCCGTACATTGGACAGCTCCAGCATTTTTACATCCGAATATAACAAAGACAGACTGATATTTTTATTTTTCACAATTCCGGCCTGCCGGTAGGTTCCAAAAGCTTTGACGTCCGGATTTGTCCGGATTCTTTCAATCACCTGCACACTGGAATTTTCAAATACGCCCTGATAGCTTGTTCTGTTTTTCATCTCCATATCGGCATTATATCCAAATGTCAGGGTGAGCGTTAAAAGAAATGCAGCCAGTGCGATTACTATTCCCGCAAGGCGGTTACGCATTTTGCTGCTTCTCAGATTTGCTGCTGAAATGTGCTTTATCACACCTCTGTTATTATTTTGAAACAAAACCGGCACCTCCTGTCCCCCAATATAGCAGCTTCTTTTTCAGGCTGCTCGTTTTTAATATATTCATTGTACATCCTCCTGTAATCTTACCCGATATACTCATAATACAGGATAAATGTCTCCCTATTATCTCAATTCCAAAATAAAATATCACAGGTTTGATACTTTTACATTCAGAAAAGGCAAGCTGCCAATGCTGTTGTTTTTCCATACTATAAAGATGGGGCTGTTGCAAAATGAAGCTCTGGGGAGTATGACTTGCCACACACTGTTAGACAGACAGATGGTATGATTTGTATGCTATAAGCGAACATTTTATATAAGATTTTAGCATACAAATCATGTCAGATGTCAGCCAACCGGTGTGTGACAAGTCATACTTTCCAGAGCTTTATTTTGCAACAGCCCCATTATATTTATGGATTTCCATATATTTATGAATCATTGCAATATTATAAATCATTGCAATATTATAAATCATTGCAATACCTAATGCCGGCGGGAGCTTCATAAGAAAGCAGTTGCTGATTACCCTGTAAAAACTCACTCATTGGGCAATAGAACCGAAAATACGGAGCCTTTGCCCGGCTCGGATTTCACCTGTATGTATCCCCCCTGATGGGATATGATTTCACGGCATAAATAAAGGCCGATGCCCACACCATCCACGTCATGGACATCCTCTTCCCGGTAAAAGCGTTTAAAGATCTGCGCATAGTGCTGCTCGGGTATCCCTTTCCCGGTATCAGCTATGTCAATCCTGGTCATAGTTTCCCAGCGTTCCGCTTTGATGGTGATCTTGCCGCCCTGCCCGGTATATTTGACAGCGTTATCCAGTATGTTGAAAAGCGCCTCTGCCGTCCACTTTTTATCATGGGGAACAGTAATCAGGGGGGAACAGTCAACGGTAATTTCTATGTTTTTCTGTTCTGCCGGAAGTACGATTCCGCCAAGAGACAGGGCAATGGTATCATAGACCGGCGACAGCTGAACGGCCAGGGTAATCAGCCCTGTTTCCAGCCTTGACATATTCACCATGGACTGCATTAAAAATTCAAGCTTGTTAATCTGATTTTCCATCAGTAAATGGAATTCACGCTCCTTCTCCTGAGGCAGCTGGCGTTCCAGAAGAGTGGAATTATAGATTTTCAGGTTAGTCAGCGGAGTTTTGACCTGATGTGAGATATCGGAAATAATCTCCTGCATCATTTCCTTTTCAGACTGAATCTCCCCGCTGCTGCGCTGCATGATTTCATACAGGCGCCTCAGCCTGTAGCCCAGCTTTGACCTTAAGGTTTCATCCTCCAGCTCGAAGCTGATATCTTTTTTCCCATTAATCATATGATCGATACAGTCCGCCAATGAAGCGGAAAAAGTTACCAACTGTTTTCGAAGTAATCTCATAAAGGCAATAGCCAGCAAGAGTAAAAGCAGTGCAAATACGATGGCCCCTCCCCGGATAATCCAATCCTCCGAATAAAGGAAGGCAGCTGCAACAAAGCTCAGCAGCAGAAGGATATAGGCAGCATTGAAACCGATAGAAAGCTTATCCCAGGAAGAACTGTTTTTCATCTCTTATCGCCTGCCCAGAGATAACCCATGCCATAAACGGTTTTAATAAATTTTCTTCCGCCAACTTCTATTTTGCTCCGCAACCGGTTGATATTGACCGTAAGGACATGTTCATCCACAAAATTTGCATCCACATCATACAGCTTCTCAAGGAGAACCTGCTTTGTCAGGAGAATACCGGGATTTTCAGTAAATACCTTCAACATTCTATATTCCGTTGGTGTGAAAATTACTGGTTCGTTATGTAGGACAGCTGTGAGCCTGTTAAAATCAATGATTAGGTCACCGCAAATAGAAACAGCTTCGCTGCCTTTTTTTTCACACCGTTTTAAAATAGCAGCGACCTTTTTACAGAAGATATTAATCTGAAAGGGCTTGGTTACATAATCATCCCCTCCCAGCTCATAGCCAGTCATTACATCCTTTTCCAGATCACAGGCTGTCAAAAATACAACCGGAATATCCTGTACCGCCTTGATTTTAGGACAGAGTTCAAAGCCGCTGCCGTCAGGCAAATTTACGTCCAGAACAACCAGCTCAAAAGACTGTGACTGTATTTTCTCCAGTGCCGCAGCTGCATTATAAACGGGAACGGCATTGTACTGCTCCAATACCAGGTTATAGCATATTCCGGAATTCATTATAACATCGTCTTCTATAACAAGAATATTCTTCATTCTTTGCCTCCTCATTTCTATTTTGCCCACGGCTTCTCAAACCTTTATCTGCAGGCGTATCGCAAGCTTGCTTGTGAAACTGTTTATATAGAAAAATTGAAAATGCAACGCATTTTCTAACTTCTTCCTTTTGTTAATAGTTTACCATAACGGGCCGTAAAATCACAATAGTCTCTTACGTTTGCCTCTTCATCTATTTTTCCATCATATATTTAATCGTCTCGATTTTCTTTCCCAATGGATAATTTTAAAAAATATATGATATAATGGTTCAAACATATAAACCTATGAACCATTCAATTTGTAAAGGATGATACACATGAGTGATTATAAAAAATGTACTGGCCAAGAGAAGTATAAAGACTGCCTGATAGGCTTATCCGAGGAATTTAAGGCTTGCCAGAAAGCATTCACTGCAATGGGTGATGAAACCAGGCAGTTAATCATTATTGCATTGCTAAAAAGCGACTGCCAGGGTATTCGCGTAGGTGAGATAACAGGCCGCACCAACCTGTCCAGACCTGCCGTATCCCATCATATCAAAATCCTGATGGATGCCGGAATCATCGGACTTCGGCGTGTGGGAACGCGAAATTACTACTATATTGATTACAGTGAATCTGAACTGAAGAAGATTGAGGCACTGTTTGCCCACATTCGAGAACTCGTCACAGATGCCCCTGACAGAAGGGGTGAGGATTAAGGAGGGACTTTATGATATTGTATTTCACCGGTACCGGTAATAGCCGATATGCAGCAAATCTTATTGCAGATGCGACAGAGGATGAAATGTTTTCCATGAATGAAGGGATAAAAAAGGGGGATTACAACCAGCTTTCATCCAGTAAGCCATATGTTTTTGTTATGCCGACCTATGCCTGGCGGATTCCCAGAATAGCGGATGCCTTCCTTCGCAAAGCAGCCTTTTCCGGAAGTAAAAAAGCCTATTTCGTTATGACCTGCGGAAGCCAGACGGGTAATGCTGTATATTATCTGAAAAAACTATGCCTGGATAAAGGATTTGAATTTATGGGCATTTCATCTATTATAATGCCGGAAAACTATATTGCCATGTATAACGCCCCAGATAAAACGGAGGCTTTGAAAATTATCGAAAACTCCAAACCGCATATTTTACAAACGGCGGAGTGTATTAAGAAGGAAATGCCGCTTCCCAAAGAAAATATATCCCCTCTGGACAGGTTTCAAAGTACAGCGGTAAATCCCCTGTTCTATTCCATAATCGTCAGCGACAAGGGCTTTTATTCCACCGATTCCTGCATCAGCTGCGGAAAATGTGTCACTCTCTGTCCGATCAACAATGTTCATCTTAAGGTTGGCAGGCCGGAATGGAGCGGTAATTGCACCCATTGCATGGCATGTATCTGCGGCTGCCCGAAAGAGGCCATTGAGTACCGGAATAAATCCAAGGGAAAACCGAGATACTTTCTCAGCGAAAAACCCTGATAATTGTTCACGAAATATCTTCTGCCGGATTCCTGCTCCTGAAAGAACATACTTTCAGAAGCGGACCGCTTAGCTTTTGCCGGTAATAGCTCACCATTGGCCTTTTTAGCCGGTTACATTTCTTTTTGGTATCTGCTCAGATAATAGACATTGGAAAAAACGATAAAAAGATAAGCTGCTGTAAATATGAGTATTACATATATTTCCACCTGCATTAGAGCAAAAGCCAGCATTAATGCTCCAAAAACCATCAGCATTAAGTCGTATGCCCTGGCTTTTGCTTTATTACTGATGATGATGTTACGCTCATCCTTCGCTTCGATTTCAATCTGCTTTGCGGCCTGGGGATTTTTCTTCACCGCTTGTATCTTCAGCAGTTCACCAAGGTTCTGTCCAAATACACCTGCGCCAACTCCAATGAACAGATAGGGCAGAGTTCGCATAATCCCCTCCCCATCCCGTACAAATCTGAGCAGTACAAAACCTGCTGCAAATATAATAAAACCTAATACCGAAAATATGGCATACTTTCCGTCTTTATTGCTTTTCATCCTGTTCAACCTCCTCATAGATAAAGATATCCTCAATCTGCAACCCAAAGTAGCGGGCAATTTTAAAAGCTAAAAGAATGGATGGATTATATCTCCCGTTTTCAAGGGAGCCTACGGTCTGTCTGGATACCTCCAGTGCCGCTGCCAAATCCTCCTGCTTAATGCCCTGCTGTTTACGTAATTCTTCCAATCTGTTCTTCAAACCAACCTCCATGCATTTTACAAGCTTGCTTGTGATACTGCTTTGAAATTTGAAAAATACACCGTATTTTTCAAACTAACTGCCGTGCTTTCCCAACGCGCCGCAAGATTGGGCCGAGGATTTCGCAGGCGTAATCTTGTGTGAAAATTGTATTTTAATTTTCACACTAACCGCCATGCCTTCCCAACATGCCGCAAGATTGGGCCGAGGATTTCGCAGGCGTAATCTTGTGTGTGAAAATTGTATTTTAATTTTCACACTAACCGCCATGCCTTCCCAACACGCCGCAAGATTGGGCCGAGGATTTCGCAGGCACACTATCACTTCATTTCCAAAAAAGGAAAGCTCCCTTTCCATAATCAGAATACCATAGGTATGAGTTTATGTCAAGCAAACTTTCCATAAATGTATGAAAATTAAAAATGGATAACCTTATTACTGGCACGGTACACAAAAAATATAGCTTCTATGGGGCGGTACCTTCATTGTTAAAGAAGTTCCGCTATATTCATACTGTAATTTGTTATGAAACAAATCCTCCGTGATATTAAAATAATGAATGCCGAAAATATTGACAGGAATATTAACCTCCCTGGTCTCCTCATCGGTAGAACAGATTACAATAATTGCTTCTTCGGGTATAGACCTCACATAGCAAATTACAAAATCATTATCAGATACTACTTTAAATCCTCCTGCCAGGATATATGCCTCGGCCTTCTCTTCCTTGATACTGCCTCGAATTTCCGGCCATATCTCATGACGCAGCTGAACCTCATTATTGTAAAATATGATGGTCCAGTTCCTCCTGGAGGGAATCACGGTCCTGTATCTCTGCACCCGGTGAGGCATCCTCCATATTATCTTCCATATAGATAAGCGGCTTGAAATGAAAGCCTAAAATCGACCAGAGCATTACCAGTAACCCGGCACATATTATTAGCAGTGCAATCCCCCGTGAAGTGCCTGTCCCAATGACCGCTCCTATGGTGTCAGCCAGCAGCCCTTGTTTATTCATAGCCTTTTCAAATACCGAATCAGCCAGCAGCCCCGATAAAAAATAGCCGATTGGTATACTGGACATGGCAATCATTTGGTTTGTGGCAAGTACACGCCCCTGAAGCTCCAGACCGACCTTAGTCTGTATCAGTGACTGCCAGTGGGAATTAATCATTGTAACCGAAAACCAAAAACCGAATATACCTATGGCGGTGATTATAAAGTTAGGCCGGATACCAGCTATAATGGCAAAAAAGCCTTCGAGAATAACAAATCCAATCATTCCTGATGCTCTCCGTTTTGTCCCTCCCCACAGACTCATCAGTAATGCTCCGGTCATGCCTCCGACAGCCCCCAGCATTGTGATGGTTGCAAGCTGTGCTGCAGTGCCAAAGGACAGAATAAGCGGCTGAAATAATACGGAAATAGCTCCAAAAAGTATATTGCTTATAAAAAAGAATATAATCATATAAATCATGCCCGGCCTTTTAAAGATAAATTTCCATCCCATTAGTATTTCTTTGGTAAAGGTTTCCTCTCTTTTTCGGAACAGCGTATTGGGAAAGCGAATAAATACCAACGTTACTATTGCAGCCAAAAAGCTGAAAAAATCAAGAATAAAGATATTCTTCATGCCTATCAGTGAATACAAAGCTACACCGATTAAAGGAGAAATCAATTCACTGGTCGAGCCGGAAAATTGGACAATACCGTTGGCATGGCCCAGGTACTGTTTGGGAATTATTTGTGCTATGGCTGCCGAAAAAGCCGGCCGGTGAAATGCCCTTGATATGGAACCAATGGCTGTTGCGATAAGGATATGCCATACCTCAATGGTATTGGCTGCCATAAGAATTGCCAGAGCGGCAATCGAGAGCGCAGCAGCCAAGTCACTGAATAACATGACCACCCGTCTGTCATAGCGGTCTACAACCGCACCGGCAACCGGCAGTACAAGAATTCCGGGTATAAGTCCCGCAGAAGAAATAGCCGCAAAGTCAGCCACCGAGCCCGTTTTGGAATACACCCAGACCCCTATTGCAATGGACGTCAGGCCTGACCCTAAAACGGACACCATTTGACTTAACACAACAATAAAAAATGTTGCCAGATTCGGTATGGCTATTCTTTTATGTTCTATGCCAGTAAGGCCATTTTCTCCGTCTGCCGTATCCGGAATTGCATTAGTGCTTTTCTGTACCCTGTTATCAATAATACTGCTTAGCCGCTCCGCCTGATACTTAATAAAATAATGGCCGGCCATGGGGATGACAGCCAAATCCACACTGCTGCTAAAATACCCCCATTCCAGATACCTTTCCTCATAAAGTTCCGTGGCCCTGTCCTTCTGTCCAATGATACATGTAATCGGAGCATGCAGTCCGGCATATTCCCTGTTACTGTAAGCTGACGTAAAATAGGATTCACTTTCCCGGGCATCGTGCCTCAGATTGCGAATCAAAAAATCCCTTTCCGCTTCATCACTTACATCGTTAAATCCACCCAGCGCCTTTAAAAACTCATGGTAGGACTTATTGGACATGGTACGGTCCGACGGAAACAGCTTTGAAAGGAACTGAAAAAGCCGTCCGGGAATACGGGCAATGGGTAGAGCTCCTCCTACAAATATTCTATTTAAAGGAAGTTTTTCTTCCTCCAGCTGCTTCGCAATTTCAATGGTCAATGCCCCGCCGACGCAATGGCCATACAATGCAATCGGCCCTTTAACTGTGCTTTTGATTTCTTCAACGCATAAGCCTGCTGTTTCCTGCAAGGATAGCAGGGTATCCTCTTTATGGCTGTAATCGTGGCCCGGTATTTCAATGGCATACAAATCATACTCCGGCGGAATTTGTGCCGATAGGGGCTGATAGGTAATTGCACTGCCTCCGGCATAGGGTACACAAACCAATGAAACAGAAGCTCCTCCACTCCGGCTGCTTGTCTTTAGCTTATGAAGTATCTGATTTTCAGACTTTTTTCCCTGCTCCAGGAATTGTGCAAGCAAACGGATCGTCGGATTTTTGAAAAAATCCATAATCCCAACCCATTCACCAATACGCCTGACCACCTTAAGAGCCTTGAAGGATTCCCCTCCCAGTTCAAAGAAATTATCATCAATTCCGATATTCTCTGCCCCTAAGACCTCCTTCCATATATCGCATATCCGCTTTTCTGTTTCTGTCCGGGGCTTCTCTCCAGAGGGATTGTCTGTTTTCTTCCTATAATCAATGGGCGGGAGCTTACCAACATCCACTTTGCCGTTTGGGTTTAAGGGAAGAGAGTCCAATTCCATCATATGGTTCGGTATCATATATTCCGGTAATTTTTCGCTCAGCCTTTTCCTGATTTCCGCTATGGGATTCTCCAATATCCGTGGCTTCTCAATTACAATATAAGCTGCAATCCTCTTATCCGTTTTGCCGAACTCTTTCACCAGGACCACCGCATCCTTAACATATGAAACAGAGGTTATGACGGACTCAATTTCCCCCAGTTCAATGCGGAAACCTCTTATCTTGACCTGCCGGTCCATACGCCCCAGTATTTCTATGATACCATCCGGCAGATATCTGACCCTGTCACCGGTCTTATAGAGCAGCTCCGATCTATCCCTTCCGAATGGACTCCGGATAAACCGGTTTTGGGTCAGCTCTTTATTATCTATGTATCCTCTGGATACCCCTTCCCCGCTAATATACAATTCGCCCGGGACTCCCTCTGGAACCAGCCCCAGGTGAGGGTCAAGAATATAGGTCCGGACATTTCCTATGGGCCTTCCGATCGGTACTATTCCAGAGGCCTGGCTGGTGAAATTCTTCGGAATCTGATATGTCAAGGCTGAGACTGTTGTTTCAGTGGGACCATAATGATTTTCAATAGCACAATCCGGTCTTAACTGCCGGATCTTTCGCACCGTTTCCCAGCTTAACCCTTCTCCGGCAAGTATCAGAGTCCTCTGGGGTATTACATGCTCCGGATGATTGGCTGTCATCAGCACTTCAAAATGACTGGGAACGACCTTCATAATATCTATCCTGTTATGAACAAAATAATCTGAAACCGCATCCGGATCACAGGAATGCTCATAGGATAAAACATGCAGTGTGCCTCCGGTGCATAAAGCACAAAATACATTGGTCAGCCCTAAATCGGCAGCAAGAGTGGAAACAATTGCATAATTGTATGGCTCACTGATTTTCAGCTGCCGGATTATTCCCTGGATATAATTATAAAAATTACGAAGCTCTACCCCAACTCCTTTAGGCTCTCCCGTAGAGCCGGAAGTAAATATAATATACATCAGATTATGCCGGTTACTTGGAATAATTGGATTTTTTTGATTTTGGGAATCTATTTGCCCTTTGTGAATATCCAGGTAAATGACCGTAACCTTTTCCAGTCCCATATCCTGTACCAGTGTATTCCTGGTAATCAGTACTTCCATACCGGAGCTTTGAATCATATGCTCAATCCGCTCTTTCGGATAGGAAGGGTCAAGAGGCACATAGGCCCCGCCGGATTTCAGCACCGCCAGCATTGCAAGAATAAAATCAGCCGAACGCTCAAGAAAGATGCCAACAACTTTTTCCGGGCCGATTTCTTTCGAAATCAGGTAATGCGCAAGTTTATTGGAGTATGTATTCATCTCCCCGTAGGTATAAGCAGCTACTTCATTCAGGAGAGCTATTTTCTCTGGCTGCCTGTCGGCCCAGGCTTCAATGCAGCTGATTAAATGAAAATTATCCTCATAGAGGGAAGCTGTCCGGTTCCAGCCGATGAGCTGCTGCTTTTCAGCATCGGATAATATATCGATTCCGGATATTACCTGTTCGGGATACTTGATAATGCTTTCCAGCAGGTTGAGATAGTGGTCCAGAAACTTCACGACCGTTTGCTTTTCAAACATATCCGTGCTGTATTCGGCTTGCAGATAATCCTTAGATGCTGATAAAGTAAGGTCAAATTTTGAGCTGTCCGTATTAATAGAGCCCTCAAAGTTCATGTTCCATTTTACCGTATCAAAGGTGGTAAGAAAGGCATTCTGCATAACAAACATAACCTGAAAAAGCGGATTATGGCTCATGTCCCTTTCAATCGTCAGCAGTTCGATTATTCTTTCCAATGGAAGGTCCTGATGTTCATAGGCCTCCAGAGTCATTTTTTTCACTTGCCGGACGGTTTCCCTGAAGGTTGCCTGCTCTTTTAATTTCATACGAAGGGGAATCGTATTTACAAAGAAGCCAATCATATTTTCCAGCTCTGTTCTGTTCCTATTTGCTATGGGGGAGCCCACAACAATATCCGTTTGTCCTGTATACCTGTAAAGCAGAACAAAATAGGCAGCCAGGGTAACCATAAAAAGAGTGGCATCCTCTTCCACACATATTTTGTTTAACTCCTTATATATATTGGAGGGCAGCGCTTTTACGGCCGTCGCTCCCAGAAAGCTCCTGACCGGCGGACGGGGTTTGTCCGTGGGAAGCTCCAGCACCGGAATATCGCTCTCAAAAACGCTTTTCCAATAGAGTTCATGCTTTCTGAAATTATCGGATTTTTCGTTCTTTCTTTGCCAGCAGGTAAAGTCCGCATATTGAAGTACCAAAGGCTTTAATTTACTTTGCCGCTTTTCTGCCAGAGCTCCATAATTACTTCTCAATTCATTAATTATAATGTCCAGGGACCATCCGTCACAGGCAATATGATGGATATTTAACAGCACATAATTTTTATCTTCACCAAGAATAAAGAAATATGCTCTGATTGGGAATTCCTTTTCCAAATTAAAAGGAATCAATGCTTTTTCTTTCATGAACGTATCTCGAAGCTCTTTTTCACTGAATGTTTTGTTTTGCAGGTCACAGATTTGAAGCCGGATAGGTTCATAGGGATGAATGACCTGAACAGCCTCTTCTTTCTCCATTTTATAGGTGGTCCGGAGTATTTCATGACGCTCGACCAGCTTATTAATTGCCTGTTCCAATAAGCCTGCCTCCGCTTTAAAATTAAGGCTGAACAGGCAGGGAATGTTATAGGACGGGCTATCCGGTTCCCATTGATATAAGAACCACAGACGCTGCTGAGAAAAGGAAAGGGGAAATTCCCTTTGGGAGCTGTCTCTTGAAACCGGTGTAATTCCATTATCTTCCTGTATTAAGCTGTTGCTTAAATATATTTTTTCCAGCAGGATTTTCTTTTTCTCCGGTGGGAGAAGGTTCACACGTTCATAAATACTGTTCATGTTATCTCCTTCTTTCTTGTAACAGACTTACCAGCTGATCCCGCTTTGCAGGACTAAGTGTATCGACCCGCCCCAAAATACTGTTTCTTTCAGGCTTCGTAATACTTTCTCTGTAAATATCCGTATTTTCGCAGATTTCCTGAAAATAATGCTCAAACAGTTCAAACCCAAGTGAAGCCTGGAAGGCCTGAGCCTTTTTGTAAGAAGCCCTGGATAAGAAATCGTAATGTTCCCTGTTATTTATAAGCTTTTCCAGTGCATGAACCCAGGGTTCTAAATCCTGTTCGGGAACAACCGGCTGAGCTACGGAACCCATGAGGGAATTATCCGTGCTGTATTGCCTGATAGGCTCCACCGGTAATATATAATCGAGTCCAAGCTTTGCTTCCGGCAGTCCTCCGACATTACTGGCAATGACCGGTATCCCTCTGAGCATTGCCTCGATAACAACTTGTCCAAAGGATTCTCCCCAAAGAGACGGCATAAGAAAAATCCTTGTCTTTCTGTAAATATCGTTAATATCCTCCGATGGTTTCAGCAGGGTGATATTCGGCGCTGCTTTCATTTCTTCAAGCTCTTCTTCGGCGGTAGCCCAGGTCGGCACTGCAGCAAATTGCACATTTGGCATACGTCTAGCAAGCTCTCTAAAGATACAAAAGCCTTTTAAGGCAGACGGATTAATCACCGTGACAAAGGAATTATGAAAATTTCCAAGGTACGGAAAGGGTCCCTTCCCATAGGAGGGAAAATAAATTACTTTAGATTCCACATCTGCCCATTTCCGAAAATAATTATCCAGGAATTTGCTGACGGAAATAATACCCTGTAATTTTTTAAACAGCCTCAGCTTATCCCTGTCTTCCTCAAAGCTATCGGGCCCAAAGGGAAGAGTAGATTGACTGTGTGCAAGAAAAACGGCCTTCGTTTTTAATTCCGTTACCGTTTCCAGCAGAATATAGGGCTGGGTGTCAGAAACAAGAGTGATATCCGGCTGGAATTCTTCTATTGTCTTTCTGATAAAGGAAATAATATTAAATTCACTGGTAACCGTATAGGCCTCCACTCCATTGATCCGTATGTGCGTCATACTGTCGGTGCTTTCTAAAAGCTCCAGTTCATTTTCCCCGCTTTTTTCTCTGATATATTCATTTTCATTAAATCCCGGAGGACTCAGCAAGGGATTGATCACCCTGCATTGGTGGCCCCTTTCTGCCATCCATTCCATGAGGAGCTTATTGGCTTTATTGGCTCCTGCCCAGGGATACAGATATCCCATGGATTGAATCAGTAATAATTTCATTTTTGCTTTCTTCATACTTGCTCCCATTGCATACCGCAGACCTGCCTGCGGTACTGCCATAAATAAAGTGCGAAAGTGCTTTCCTTTCACACTTTGCCTCCTGTCTTCCTTAACCTTTCATACAGCTGCTCCCGCTTTTCTGGAGAAAGCAGATTAATTCGCTCCAGAGCACTGCCGGCAGAATGGTTTCTATTTTTCTTCCCAAGTAACTCGTCAGGATAAGCCTCCATTACTTCCCTGAAATACTGCTCAAACTCTTCAAAGCCTAATTTAGAATGAAATTGGGCCGCCTTCTCATAGGACTGTCCGGATAGCTCTTCATATAGCCTTCTGTCATTTATCAACCGGCCCAGGGTTTCAATCCAGGGTTTCAGATTCTGCTCTGGCAGAACCGGCCTGTGAACGCTCATTAATAATTCTTTCTCACTGATATACTTTTTGATTGGATTGACCGGCAGGATATAATTAAGGCCCTGCTTTGCTTCAGGAAGTCCGCCGACATTACTTGCTATTACCGGAATACCTCGAAGCATGGCTTCCACGACCACCTGCCCGAATGCTTCACCCCAAAGGGAGGGCATTAAGAATACCTTTGTCTGCCGGTAAATAACATCCACATTCTCTTCCGGCTTCATAATAATTACATTTTCTATAGCCTTTAATTCTTCCAGCTCAGCCTTTGTGGTAGACCAGGTTATAACGGCGGCAAATTGTACCTTGGGAAAGCTTCTGGCTAGTCCGGCAATGATTGGGAACCCCTTGATTCCTGATGGGTTAATTACCGTAATATAGGGATTGTCAAAATTTCCAAGGAAAGGAAAGGGCCCTTTGCCATAGGAAGGAAAATAAATTCTTTTCGATTCCAGTCCGGCCCATTTCTTGAAATAGCTTTGCAGATAATCACTGACACTGATAATTCCATGCAGTTTTGGATAAAGGGCAGTTTTGTCCTGCTTCTCCTCAAAGCACTCAGGACCAAAGGGAAGCACTGTCTGACTGTGTGCCAGGCAGATTGTTCTTGTTTTTGTTTCCAGCACAGCTTCCATAAGCAGGTGGGATTTATCCTCCGATATCAGCGTAATGTCCGGTTTAAAATCCTCAACCATCTTTCGAATAAAGGAAAAGATTTTATACTCTCCCTCCACCCGGTAAACAGTGACTCCTTTCTTGCGGATTACGGTAACATTCTCACTCTCTGCAGATATCTCAAATTCGTTGCTATTCTTTTTTTCGTTAAAGTATTCTTCAAAGCCTCCGATATATACTTCCGGAGTTACCACCACGCATTCGTGTCCCCTTTCGGTAAGTCCCTCCATCAGTATGCGGTTTGCTTTATGGGCCCCTCCCCAGGGATAAAGATATTCCAGCAGTTGAACCAGTAAAATTCTCATCATAAGCTCCCTTCCCCGCTTTTAGCGGCATAATCTTTCAAATTCCTCTATCCCTATTCCATTTCCTTTAGGATTGCCGCCAGTTCTTCCTCCGATAAGCCTTCAAGCTCTGACAGAAGTTGTTCCAGCTCCTCCGGCTCGTATTGTTCCAGCTGATACCTTTCGATTGCAGCGGCTGTCTGTTCCACCGTAGACGCTGCTTCAAAGAGTACATGAAGGGGGATTTCCATTCCCAGGGTTGAGCGTATTCGGGATACAATTTGAGTAGCCATCAGGGACTGCCCTCCCAAATCAAAGAAATTATCGTAAATACCCACTCTGTCTATTTTTAATATCTCACACCATATTTGTGCAATGGCCGCCTCCATCTGGTTTCTAGGCTCAGCATAAGCAGCATCAATATCCGGCCTGACATCCTCCATAGAAGGAAGGCTGTTTTTATCCAGTTTACCGCTTTCAAGAACTGGAATTTCACTGATGAACATAAATCTGGAAGGAACCATATAAGCCGGCAGCTTGGCTCTTACATAAGCTTTTATCTCCTTAATGCTCAGCTTTTGGGAAGAATCTGTAATTATGTAGGCGTAGACCTGTTTGTTTTTAAAGCTGTCATCAACAATTGTTATAACGGCATCCAGAATTCCGGGGTATTCTCTTAAGACCTGGATGAGCTCATCCAAATCAATTCTAAGTCCTGCTATCTTAACCTGGTTGTCTTCTCTTCCTACCCACTCAAAAGAATCCTTTGAAACCCTGCGGCAAATGTCACCGGTTTTGTATAGCCGCTCACTGATACCATCCATAAAAGGATTCCTGCAAAAACTTTCCTCCGTTAAAGAGGTCAGGTTCAGATAACCCCGTGCAAGACCAACGCCTGCAATGCAGAGTTCACCGGTTTCACCAGCAGGCACCGGACAAAGCTGTTTATCCAAAAGATAAAAGGCCGTATTGGCTATCGGCTTCCCCAAAGAAACCCCCTCATCAGCCGAACTGCAAATATTCATGGATGCACATACGGTACATTCCGTTGGTCCATATGCATTTATGAAATTCAACTTAGATGACCAATAATCAATCAGCTTTTTCGTACATGCTTCTCCGGCAGAAACCAGCGTTTTCAGGGCAGGTAATTCCTTTGGCGGTAAGGTGTTCAGAACCGATGGAGTAAGTGTGACCACCGTTATTTTCTTTTTCCGTAAAACCTGGTAAAGGTCTTCGCCAAGGTAAAGCCCCTTATTGGGCAGGAGCACCAGGGCCGCACCCGCAAGCAATGCTGTGAATATTTCCGAAACCGAAGCATCAAAGGCAATGGATGCATACTGCAAAACCCTGTCATTTTTATTTATGTTAAAAGCATTTATCTGCTCAAGCACCATATTGGGAATTCCCCGGTGTTCAATCATGACACCTTTAGGCCGTCCGGTTGACCCGGATGTAAATATGACATAGGCCAGGTTATTTCTTTCATTCAGACAGGGAACCTCCTCCTCCGATTCCCTGTCAATATCTTCTTTTTCCTTATCCAGATATACAAAGGTTACCGGTGCTTTGGTATTTAGCTTCGACAAACCGCGTTCCAGATTAGATGACGTAAGTATAACCTCCAGTCCGGCATCATTGATGAGATATTCCAGCCTGTCTTTCGGATATGCAGTAGAAATCGGGGCATAGGCAGCCCCTGCTTTAAATATTGCCAGAATTGAAATAATCATTTCCGGGGTTCGTTCCAGATAAAGGCCAATTATCTGTTCCGGGCCGGCTCCGATGTTTTTGATATATCTGGCAAGCTTGTTGGCCCTCCTGTTTATTTCCTCATAGGTAAAAATTCTGTCCTCATATTCAATACAGTGCAGATGCGGATTATCCTTCGCAACCTCCGCAAAATACTCATGAATAAACTTAAAGCTATCTTCTAATGCGTCCTTCATAAAGCTCCTCCATTCCGGCCGTAAAATTATGCGGCACTGTTTTTAATATGATATTTTTTTACACCACATGAATTTTATTTACTTCTTTTTCCATGTTGTGGCATAATTATACTTCCGCAGATTACACTCAGTCAATGGAATGTGTTAATGTTTTACATTTTATTTTCGATAATTTTCGAAAGCGTTATATTTAGTCCTATTTTTATAAAAATAACCTCTAAAACTGAATTCCCGACCCGGTAAAAAAACAACCCCACCATATCGACGGGGCTGTTTTTGGTAAAATCCTTCTCTGACAGGTCGGCTCAAAGTCAACAATATAGTAGCAAAATCTTCCCTTTCGTCATATCATAATAGAAAACTGCCAGGTAGCTCAATATGCTCACTCAACAACAATATGTCATTTTGTCGCTGGAATTACATATGTTTTTCGGCCGCATTATGAAAGAACATTCGATTTTCCTGGAAGCCGGCTTCACTCCGGCAAATCCCGATTATTCAAAAGCTGCGGACCAATACAAAGAACAATTTGAGATTGTTTTGCTTAATGCCGTAAACTTAGGGAATGGAATTATAACTCCTACTGTTGCATCCTCCGGCGAAATTGTTACTAATTACACTCTGGGAAGCGAACAAAAAACACAAAACTTTACTGGTATTGCAATCAATCAGAATATAACCAAATTGGAAGCAGACCTCTATGGCTCTCCCAACCCCCGTATCACACCGGAGCTGATACAGCAGGTAAAACAGCTGAACACCCTGACGATACCATTACTGGACGGCCTTATCGATTTTAAATCAAACATACTGAATAACGTCCTGTCCTGTTATATGTTCACTGTAAATTATCCGCTGCTCATCGAGCACATACTGCGGGAAGCTAAAATGTATAGAAGTCATCTTGCAGCATTGGAGAGTGGACAGAATCCTGATAGCAGCATAAAAGAAACCGAGCTTTTCTGGGATCAAATTATGATGGAACATGCTCTGTTCATCAGAGGCCTGCTGGACCCAAGTGAAAATCAACTCATCAGCACCTCAAATAATTTTGCCCAGGAATATGCCGCCCTATTGCAGGAAGCAAAATCGGCCACTGACAGGACAATTGAAGGCATTACAGGTGCTACCTTACAGGAGACTCTTAAGTATCGCGACTTCAAAGAAGCTGGCACAAAAGGAATTTCAGAATGTAAAATACGCAGTATTATTTTGCCCTTGCTGGGAGACCATGTTCTGAGGGAATCCAATCATTTTATCCGCTTGCTGAAGCAATTTACTTGAAATACTGATATGATGGATATACAAACAACCGGAAACCGCTGCCATTAAGTGAAAGGACAGCGGTTTCCGGTTGTTCCATTTATCTGCTTTTGAATATCTTATTTTGTAAGAAAGATGTACGCTTTACTGAAGGTAACCTCTTTCTGTCAATATATTTTTTGTATCTGCCCACAACTGCTGCTGCATCCTGATGTCCCCGCCGGGGTATACCGGCACAATGGACTTACCGGTACCAACGTTAAAATATCCACCGGTCACCCCCTCATACTGAGCGTCTGCCGCTAAACGAATAATAATATCAGCACCTTTACGTGGATTTCCTATATGCAGGACTTTCAATATCCTGGCAAGTACAGAAGAAAACCCTAATTCACGTCCTAGTCCTGTAACATTAAACCCAGGGTTAAGAGCATTTACAGTAACTCCTGTACCAGTCAGCCGGCGTCCCATTTCCGCCGTATACATAATATCAAGAAGCTTCGTCTTTCCGTAAAGCTCAGAGGAACCTCTGGTAGTAAATTCAGAAGTATCCGTTAAATCCTCCGGCAATTTAAGTTCGCCATGGTTGCGTGATGCTTCAGAAGCAACATTAACTATTCTTGCATTTCGGGAAGCCGTTAATGAATCTAACAGCGAATGTGTCAATAACCATGGTGCAAGATAATTTACTGCTATCATTTCAGGAAATCCCTCTTTGGTTATTCGCTGTTCAAATCCATGCAGTCCTGCATTGTTCACTAATATATCAATTTGGGGATATGCAGCCTTTATTTCATTGCCGATTCTTTTTACATCCTCCATAAGTGACAGGTCTCCATAAAAAAAGTCTGCTTTTGCATTTGGTACAAGCTTCTTTATCATATTTCCTGTTGACTCTGCACGGCTCTTATTTCTGGCCGTTAATACCAGCTGTGCCCCGCCCTTGGCTAATTCAATTGCTGTCAGCTGGCCTAGGCCGCTGGTAGCACCGGTTATTACTGCAATTGATTGTGCTTTCATATAAAACCTCCTTTGAATATAGAAATAAAAACATAAGTTCTATTTCTGGATTTTATACCTAATCCTTCACTTGACGCTTGTTAATGCCTGAATATACTTGACATATATCAAGTATATAGTTTTATTTGATATATGTCAAGTAATTAGAAAAGGTAAAAATATGAAAGACAATATTCCAATAGATTTTTTTATTTAGGTACACTCATCGTTTCCTTTTATTAAAATACTATCGCAGTTTGCCGCCTTTAAACGGTACTTGTAAAACTGTTACAGCTGAAATAAGTTATCCTGATAATCCTGCACATAATATCTGATGTTGCTTCTTCCGCGCCGGACAATTATGTGGCCTTCTGCCTCCAATTTTTCTTTCTGCACCTCAATACCACCCGGATATTTTGGATTCAACTCTCCCTCTGCTTTAAGCGTTCTCCAATACGGCGTTTTATCACTGTCCCTTTGCTCACTTGCCCATGCAGCAATAGAAACAAAAATTCCGGCGGTAATAGGGTCTGTAAAATCCGCGTTATTTTTCTTAGCAAAGTTATCCCTGATTTGCCCTACTGTGATAACCTTGCCCAATGGTACTGCCTTCATCACCCTGTCATATTCAATAGGGGGAGCAAAAAACATGCGCTCTCCGCCATACTTTTCAGTACTTTTTTCATCATCAAGCATTTGTACTTTGGGCATATCCTTATTATTATGCAGCATTGCATTGAAGTCTTTTTCCTGTTCATTTGCCATAGCAATACACCTCCTTTGTGTAAAGAATAAATCAACTATCTTTATTATGCAATGAGACAGTTTGTGATTATTTCAAAAATTTCTTTTCACTTAAGCTTTATCGTTCAACAGAACCATATGGATATGGTCTTCCCATATCCCATTGATCTTTAAGTACTCCTGTGCAATACCCTCATGATAAAACCCCAGTTTTTCGGATACTCTCAAAGATTGTTTATTTCGAGGCATTATATTGGCTTCAATCCTATGTAATCCGTATTCATTGAATACAATATCAATTCCCTTTTTAATTGCCTCCGTCATATAGCCTTGATTGATTTCGTCTTTATCCAGTTTGTAACCCAGGAAGCATGATAGAAATATCCCCCTCACAATGTTGCTGAAACCAATAGAGCCAATAATTCGATTTTCTTCACTCTTCTTAAAAATCCACAGTCTTAATAACTTCTTATTTTCTATCTGGGACAGGTCATTTTCAAGCAACTCTTCCTGATACGCCTTTGTATAAAATTCTTCACTCCTTAAAGGTTCCCATTCACCTAAAAATTCTCTGTTCCTTAAATAATAATCTAAAACTATTTCCGCGGAAGATTTGTCCAGTACCTTTAAAGTTAGTCTTTCCGTATTATAATTCTTATTTTTCATAATAGTCTCCTTTAATTGTTTTATCTGCTAAGTAGTATGCTGCCTTCTATATTATCCTTCCAATTCTCCTTAATATAATTATAGCCAACTATGCCAAGCCCGGAATATTTTATTTACTAATCACATTATCTTCCCCAACGGTTCGTGCTACGTCCACACCGTAAGTTGCCATGGCATCCGCCGGACTTGTTCCGGATACAACGGATTCCACCATGGTCTGGATATGGGCTGAGACTGCCGCATATTTGCTGTCCTTGGGCCTGAAGGATGCAACCTTTAAATATTGGGTCGCTGTCTGGATGAAGGGCAGGGCAGAATATTTCTCATTATCGGCGATATCTGCCCTGGTACCAATGCTGCCCATAGCAACAATGGCATCCACGTAAAGGGAAGGCTCCATCAGGTGCTTGATAAATTCCATCGTAATGTCCTTATTATCAGATTTTGATGGAATCGACCACGCCCAGCCGCCGGACATGGTTATGATTCCGGTGCCGTCACCCTTCCGGGTCGGCATAGGGGCAAAGCCTAGAACATTTTCGTATTCCGGCCAGGGAGATGCACCTGTATCCAGATAATTGCCGGTAATCCAGCTGCCGTCAAGGGATATGACAAGCTTGCCCTGGGGTAAATATTCTCTGGCTGAAATATTGCTTGCCTGGCCGTTCAAGACTTTTGACAGGGGCGGCCCCAAATCATTCTTATATAACTCTTCCAGAAAGGTTAAAGAATCTAAAATTCCCTGGCTGGATATAATCCATTTGCCGGTAGCTTCATCCTGCAGGCCTTCACCGGTTCCGTAAAGAAGCATTTCATAAGTCTGCATGGAGGTTGCCTCTCCGGTTGCAACTCCGGAATTACACCAGAATGGTATCACATCCGGAGCTTCCTCCTTAATGGTCCTGCAGGCTAAAAAGATGTCGTCCCAGGTCTTTGGCTCCCAAACCTCCGGCAAGCCTGCCTTTTGAAAGATTTTCTTGTTATACCATAAGCCCCGGATGTCCGTATTGTATGGCACGCCATATACCTTATTGTCTGCTCCGGCAACACCTTTCTTTAAGGAATCATAATAGGAACCGTTCGTCCAGTCGGCGTAGCCTGCCAGGTAATCATCCAGGGCAGTAAGATACCCGGCCTCCACATCCGCCGTAAGCTGGAAGGTATCCTCCGCCACTAAATCAGGTGCTGTTTTTTCGGACTGCAGCATAAGGGCAATTTTCGCAAAGTAATCGCCTTCGCAGGCAGTAATCGGTGAAATATTCAGCTCACAGCTGTCCTTTTTATCAAAGCTGTCATAAGCTGTCTGCAGCCATTTCCACAATGTACTGTTTTCCCCCTGTCCGTCATCCCGGAAGGTGACGGTTATAACGCTTTTTTCAGAAGAGGCTGCTTCACCGGCAGCGGTCATTTTTTGTGTCTTGGTTTCTTTTCTTATTAAGCCATTCGTTTCTGTATCTATGCCAGCCGCATTTTTTGATTCCATGCATGCGGTCAGTGATAAAATTATTACAGCTGCCATCAGTATACCCAATGACTTTTTCATTGTAAACCTCTCCTCTTTTCCGCCTAAGCTTTGGAGTTTAACGGATAGAAGCACAGTACCTTCCGCCCGTCGTCAAAGGTTTTCATATCCGGCTTTGATTTCCTGCATTCCTCTGTAGCATAGGGACAACGGGGAGCAAATTTGCAATAGGTAATGGCATACTCTTTATCCTCCGTGTCCGGCATAACCAGTTCCTGATCCCACTTTTCCCCCACCCTTGGGATGGCATTCATCAAGAGCTCCGTATAGGGATGTGCCGGATTATCCATGATTTCCTTTGCCGGCCCATATTCTATCAGGCAGCCCCGGTATAAGGTTGCAATATAATCCGATACGTAATAAGCCGTGGAAAGATCATGTGTAACATAGATAAAGGATACCTTATACTTATCCTTTAACTCTTTAAACAAATTTACAATATTCATTTTCATTGAGGCATCAATAGCTGCGACCGGCTCATCCGCTATGATCAGCTTCGGCCTGGTAATCAGCGCTCTGGCTATGGATACTCTTTGCAGCTCACCGCCTGAAAACTGGGTAGGGTATTTGCCCTTCACCACCTCCAGTGACAAGCCCACACTTTTTAGGGTATCGTCTATCAGCTCCCCGGCTTCTTTATAGTTTTTAGCTATTTTTAACCGGAGAGCAGTATTAAACAAGTAGGTATCCACCGTTTTGCGCATCGAAAAGGATTCATAAGGATTCTGAAATATGGGCTGCACATCCAGCCTGAATTGAAAAGCATCGTAGCCTTTACGGTCTTTATAAGACCTGCCGGAAAGAAGGATATCCCCCTGATCCAGGTCATGCAGGCGCAGTATCATCTTGCACAGGGTAGACTTGCCGCAGCCGGACTCGCCTACAATGGAAAGAATAACCGGCCTGACATCATCGATATCAATATTGACATCATCCACAGCCACAAGCTTCTTTTTGCTGAGCATTCCACCAATATGGAAGGATTTGCTGACATTTTTAATTTCCAGTAATTTTTCGGACATCTTATTCCTCCATTCATTTCACAAGCCAACTTTCGAAACTGCCTCTCAATTTTCACACGAACAATCATGCTTTCCCTGCATGCCGCAAGTTTGGACCGAGGATTTCCCAGGCACAAACTTGTTGTGAATTATGCTTTTCAATAATTCACACTAACAGCCATTCTTATTTATTAAATGGCAGGCTGCAAAACGCCCCGGCTCCACTTCCTGGAGCTTTGGTACCGATTTTCTGCATTCCTCCGTAGCTCTTTGGCACCTGGGAGCAAACCGGCACCCTGCAGGGGGGTTGGTAAGGGCGGGCGGCCTTCCCGGAATTCCGGTTTTCGGACTCTTGTCACCTACCCGCGGAAGAGCACCTACCAGCATTTTCGTATAGGGGTGTATGGGCTTTTCGAAGATGTCCTCTGTTTTCCCCAGCTCAACCAGGCTTCCCGAATACATAATCCCCATGCGGTCCGTTACCTGATAATGTACGCCCATATCATGGCTCACGATGACCATGGTATTCTTCAGCTGCTTCTGAAGGCGCATGAGCATCATAAGTATTCCGCGCTGGACTACGACATCAAGGGCCGTAGTCGGTTCATCCGCCAGGACTACATTGGGGGACATAAAGGTAGCAAGGGCTATAATAACACGCTGCCTCATTCCGCCGGAGAGCTGAAAGGGATAAGCATTCAAGAGATCAGGAGAGAGGCTGAGCTCCTCCAGATAGTCCGCAACCCTTTTTAAGGTCTGCTCCTTTGTTTTATACCTTTTATCTTCTTTCGGTATGGAATCCAGGAACTGGTTCTTCAGGGGAACTATTGGGTTCAGTACACTCTGTGCTGCCTGAGGGACATAAGATATATTATTCCACCAGGTCTTTCTGATCTGGCCTGTTTCATAGGAAAAAGTTTTCCCGTATTTTTCCCCGGAAAGTATCAGCTTCCCCGAATCCACCACCATGGGAAACTCAATGATATCATATAAGGCCTTTAAAAGTGTTGTCTTGCCGCATCCGGATTCCCCGGCTATTCCGAAGATCTCATTATCATATATTTCAAAATCCACATCGTTAATAACATGAACAGGTCCGCTTATGGTTGAATACGAGGTGGATAAATGGTCTATTTTTATCATCTCCTACCTTCCTCTCTTCCTGGATAGATAATCATTATAGCCTGTTATCAGAAGGAACAGCCCAATAAACATAACCGCCGTTGTTATAATCGGAGAACCAATCCAGAACCACTGCTTTGTAAAGATTGCATTACGGTCCCTTGCCCACTGTATCATATTTCCCAGAGAGATAAGATTCCCAGGAGACAGGCCCAGAACAGCCAGACTCGATTCGGAAGCGATAGCAACAAGAGTGGCATTCATGAAGTTTGAAAGGGACCAGGTAAAAGCATAGGGAAGTATCTCCGTTACAACGACCTGAATGGTACCTTCCCCTGAGAACCAGGCCGTATGGATAAAATCCCTCTCCCGCATGGAAAGGGCCATGGAACGAATCTGGCGGCTGGGCCAGGCCCAGGCAAACATCGCAAGCACCAGTGCCATGATGAAAACCGTAGAGGATCCCTTCATAAATGAGGTCATTAATATAAGGATGGGAAGGGAGGGTATTACAATAAAAGTATCTGTTACAACCGTCAGTACCCTGTCAAGGAAGCCGCCTGAAAAACCAGCCAGAAGCCCTATGAATACACCTGCGACAGTACCTATTGTAGCCACGATAAGGCCGATCATAAGGGAATTATGGATAGCCTCGATCAGCAGCCACAGCACATCCTGCCCCATACTTGTAGTACCCAGCAGGTGTTCTGACGAGGGCTTCAGCTTTCCCGGATAGGAATTGAAGGTAAAGGGATTTGTATGGGGCAGAAAATATACGACAAACCCAATTATTATAAATATAGCAGTCAGTAATAGTCCTGCCTTCAGACTTAAATTAGTATTTCTCCAGAATTTCTTCACGCTTTCCACCTCTCCCTCTCAATTGTACCGAATACGCGGGTCGATAAACGGGTAAATCAAATCCACGATTAAGGTTGCAGTAGATATTGCCACGATAGAAATCGTGATACAGCCGAGTATCATGTTGTAGTCTGACATCAGTATAGCCTTTTGTACCAGTGTACCGACTCCCGGATAGCCAAATACAATTTCAGTCATGATGGAGCCGCCGAATACGCCGCCAAGACTCATTGCCAAAGCGGTGACCTGGGTCAGAATGGAGTTCCGGAACACATAGCTTTTTCCGATTCTGCTCTCTGAAATTCCCCTGTAACGGGCAAAGAGGACAAAATCTTCCTCCGATGTAGTGCCTGCAAGGGATTTCATGGATATGATCCACCAGCCTGTTCCGACCAGCAGCATGGATAAAGCCGGCAGAATCGAGGCCTTTAAAAGTGAAAGGAACCAGGCAGCGGTGTTCCCCTGGGTGTTTATGGTTGTCTGAATCGGAAACCATCCCAAAACAAATGCAAATACAATCTGTAACACCAGTGCTATGATAAAATAGGGCACCGGATAAATGCATATGGCTATCCCCTCCAGAATTTTGGAGGAAAGCTTATTTTTACGAAAGCCGGCAAGAAGTCCTATGATATTGCCTATAACCCAGGCTATGACGGTAGTCGTCAGGGAAAGAAAAAGCGTATAGGGCAGATACATGCCGATTATTTCGCCTACGGGGGTGGGATAGCTCATCAGGGACGGACCGAAATTAAAATGCAGCAATCCCTTCCAAAGGAAGGTGCCGTATTGTTCCAGCAGGGAACCTTCCAGACCGAACTGTACCCTGAGCTGTGAGCGGAGTGCCTCCATCTGTACAGGATCCATCTGCCCGGAGCGGGACTGCATCTGTCCAATCATGTTTTCAACAGGATCAGAAGGAAACATACGGGGTATAAAAAATATAAATGTGATGCCAATCCAGATAGTCAATAAATATGTTAAAAACCTCAGACCGAAATATTTACGGAATTTCAACGGCTTCACTCCTTTTTCTAATTTCGAGGCAACTATTCTTATATACCATTGCTGCCCGGCGGAAACCACCGGGCAGCAAACAGAATATCTTTATTACTTACCCACGTTTATACTGTTTTGATACCGCAAAGCATTTGATTTTACTGAACCGGTGAAATCTCTGTCGTTATATATTTAAAGCAGCTCCACCACCACCAGGGTCCATTATATGGATTGTCGGCACAGGGGTAGTTGTTCCAATAAGTGCTGTTGGTAGGCACGAATTTAACACCTGAGTGAAAACCAATAAAAGGAAGTTCTTCTATGGAATTCTTAAAAAATTCAATACCCAGCTCATATGCCTTGGGATCATCCGGTGAAAGCTTCGCCAGTTCGTGAATGATTTCGGTCGCTTTGGCATTCTTCCAACGGCCTGACTGGCCTGAGCCCCTCTCTCCGATGGGAACGATAAGGTCGGCATCCCAGCCGTTGATCTGGGAATAGATGTCCTTGGTTATGAAACCGGTCGGCCAATATCCTGCGATATCAAACTGTCCTGTAGCACCATTGGTATCCCAGGTCGCACTGGATTCACTGACAAGGTTGATTTTGAAGCCGAATTTCGTCAATTGGTCATAAGCTGCCTGGGTACCACGGCCTGCCTGCGCTTCCGAATCTGCCAGATATGTCATGTTAAAGGTAAAGGGCTTGCCGTTAAAATACCAGCCGTCGGATTTTTTCTCAAGGCCGGCCTTCGTCAGCAGCTTCTCTGCTGCCTGAGGATCATATTTCCAGCAGCCGACACCAAACATATCGATCAAAGTATTCTGGTCCGTAGGAATATCATAGCCTTTATTTCTCAGAACACCTGCGATTCTCTCAGCATAGCCGGAATCGAAGGGCTTCACTGAAGTACCGTCGCCCAAATCCAGCTGAAAGGCCTCCAGCCAAGAAAGGATTGGCTTGACATATAGTTCCTGGGCAGCACTTGTATTGGTAATGATAGGGAACGGTGACGCACGCCCTACACCGTCAAATATATTCTGTGATATCTCATCAAAATTCATTGCAAGAGCAATACCCCAGCGGAAGTCCTTGTTATCATAAGGAGCACCCTTACCCATGGAGAAGAGCAGACCCTTTGAGCAGGGGTCATCACTGGTAGCATAAGGAAAATTCTTGTACCAGCAGGCAATATTCGGATTCTGAGCCGTCATTACCTCCAGCATTTCCGGAGTCACCTCGCAAAGAATGTCAACCTCGTTATTAATAAGGCTCATCTGGCGGCTGGTATCATCGCCGAGATTTCTGAACCATACGTATTTCGCCTTGGGCTCTTTTCCTGTCACAACACCAACCGTACTGGCCTTCCAGTCTTCACGGCGTTCATACAGAACCCATTTTCCCAATTCGTCATAAGCCTTTACCGTATAAGGACCGGCAACCACAGGCTTGGAATCCTTAAACTGTGTAACATCCTGCTGCTTGGAGTAAATGTGCTCCGGAACAATTCTTAAGTCATTTCCCCAGATGGTTACACCGAATCTCTGTGCTAACCTGGGAAAAGCCTCCTTGGTCACAATTTTAACGGTATAATCATCTACTTTTCCAACGGATTTGAAAATCTGATTGTAATAGGCATTCTGGCTGATTCCGGTATTGGACATAATCATGTTAAAGGTAAATACAACGTCGTCCGCAGTTAAATCCTCGCCGTCGGACCATTTGATTCCCTTGCGGATTTTTACAATGTGCTCTGTAAAATCAGCATTGGACTCCGGCATGCCATCTGCAACCTCGCCAAACTGCTCCCCCTTTACGGTATCGATTTCCCACATCATCGCTGACATAAGCTGATGAATGCCGAAGCCCATGGTAGTTCCCTGCATATAGGAATTGAACTGTCCGGGTGTGTCCGTCGGTGACTGGCACTCAACAATCAATGTTTCATTTCTTGGCGTACCAACCTCCGTCATCTCTTTTGACGGTGCCGGCTCCTTTTCATCCTCGGTTTTGTTTTCGGCCTCTGCTGTTACCTTGGCAGTTTCAACCTCTGCCTTGTTGTTCTTTGTCTTTCCGCAGCCTGCGAGCATGGAAGCCATGAGCATCAAAACCATGATACATGCCATTGCCCGGTGCATTGCTTTTTTCATTAAAAACCTCCTCTACCCTTTAAAGAACTTGTAATTGGTTACACTTGCTCCCGTTGCATTCCGCAGACAAGCCTGCGGTACTGCCATAAATAATGGAGTGTGAAAACGCTTTTCTTTCACACTTTCATCTTAACTCCAAAGGGTTTTACTTAAAATTCCAAAATTTTAAGAAAGGAGTAAATTCTTAATCTCATTTCATGGTTTTTCTGAAAATTAAGAAAATGCCGCCTTAATTTTCTATAATTCCTATTCTCACCTTATCCTGCATGCTGTCTGCTATGCTGTGAAGAGAGGGCTCCGTTTCGCTGAGCAATTGGTATATCCCGTCCGAAATGGCGGCTGAAATATCAAACCAGGAATTCAGCGAGCTCTTGGCTATTCCATGTTCTTTCTGCTTTTGAATAAATTCCCGGCTGACTGCATATCCGTCATTGTTAAAATCATAATCTGCATCCACTTGTACGGGTATGGTCTCCGTTGCCTCGGCAATCCTTTCTGCCATGCTTTTATCCGTTATATAGTCCAGAAACTTAACAGAAGCTGCATAATCAGCCGTAACGGATATCCCAATGTTCTTGCCGTGAAACATATAATTTTCTTTCTTTTCATAGGGAACTGCCGCCACTCCCACCTGAAAATCAGCATGATTCATTTTTATAACGGATAACGCACTTAAATTATTGATCATCATTGCAATTTCACCATCCAGAAATTTATTGGTCAAATCCAGCTGATTCCAGTTAATGCATTGGACCGGAAGCAGCTTATTGGTTTTCAGGAAATAAAGCAGTTCAAATACCTTTATGCCACCCTCCCCGTTAATTTCCCGGATGGAGCCCCCCGTTGAATAAAGCAGCTGCAGGATGAGGGCTGTAATTTCTTCCGGCTGTCCTGCCCCGATTCCAATTCCATAGATGCCGACCTTCTGGACCCTTCTGGCTGCTGCCTTTAAATCCTCCCAGGTCTTCGGTACGGGAACACCACTCTTTTCAAACAGGCTCTTATTCCATATCAGCACATAGGGGTCACAGGTAAATGGAATCCCGTAATATTTTCCGTCGCTTCTGGTGTTATTCCACTGTCCTAAGGAATAATGGGATACTTTTGAGGTTTCATCAATATAGCCGCTTAAATCCCGAAGAACGTTAAGGTTAATCAGAGCGGGCATTATGGAATTGTCGCATATAATTAAATCCGCTAGATGGTTCTGGTCCAAATTCAGGCAGATTTCTTTTTTAAAATCATTTTTGGAAATAAAGTCAATTTCCACTTTGGGGTTATTTTCAATCCTGGAATACTGGTCAGCTATGTCCTGAAGCAGCTTACTGTTTTCGGCAGATTCATAGGGGGATAGTATCCGCAATACTTTTCTTTCTGCCTTCTGGCTCACTGCCCGGGGCTGCTTTATGCTGTTTCCGGTATAATTGCTGATTAACAGGAATAAGACAAGCACTACCCCCAAAGACAGCAATATATTTACGTGAAACATTTTCATCTAAATCACCTTCTTATACTCGGATGGTGAAATGCCGCAGACCGTCTTGAAGACCTTATTGAAATATTTGGGGTCCTTAAATCCAACCTGGTCCGCAATATCCTGTATCCGGTATTTTCCGGAAAGTATCATGCGCTTGGCAATACTGATCCTGAAATTTCTTAAAAATACAACAAAATTCACATTAATCTGCTGGTAAAACAGCTTGCTTAAGTATTCCGGCGTTACCCCTACCAGACTGGCCGCGTCTGATAAAGTAATGTCTTTGCTGTAATTGTCCCGGATATAATTAATCACTTTCAAGATGGTCAGATTATCAATATCCGTCTCTTCATGATTTATAGTCAGTATGGTATTCACAATTTTCTCATAGTTTGAAATTAATTCTGTCTTTGTTTTACTTTCAATGATGTTATTGATAAAGTAATGGAAGATCAGCAGAGGCTCCGGCCGGGAGTCATATTCCTTTGCCCCATTGTAAAGGCTGGAGGAAAACCTTGCCGTGTATTCCCTGATCAGCTCCGGCCTGCCCTTGCTTTCAATGACCAATTCTTTAAATCTGCTGCTTGTTTTTAGGGCTTTTTCATAATCCCCATTCATAATTTCTTTCCGGATACGGTTGTCTAAATCCATCGGATAACTGATGGGAGAAAATTTCAGCTTTTCCACCATTTGTTTATCCAGTATTACTTCACTGCCATAAACAAAAGCGTAGGATAAAAGAGCATTTAACTCCGCAACGCTCCCCTTCAGCCCGGCCAGCCCCAGCATGGAAGCATAGCTGCAATAACAGCTGCCTATATGATGTAAGCTTGGCAGGATACAGGTGGAAAACATGGTGTTTAAATGCTTATTATTTTCCGTATCAATAATAAGTACCACTATTCCATAGGAAAAGGACAGATGGATGACCTGGAAATTCATGATGCATAATTCGTTCAGCCTTTCCTTTATACATTGAACCATTTCATCCGCCGTTTCCTGGTCAATACTGTCTGGCTTTACTAAAAACAAGGTAATTTCCATCCTGTCATTTATATGTAATTGAATGGAAAGCTGGCGTGTTAATTGCTCATTCATTTCCGGTTTACAAGTCATCAGGCTCCATATTAAATGGGCCGAATCAATCTTCTCCGATTTTTCTTTTAATATCCTGGCCTCCGTTTCCTGCAATACGGCTATAAAGCTCACGGTATCAACAGGCTTTAAGATATAATCTACCGCCCCCAGCTGCAGAGCCGTTCTGACATACTCAAAGGAAGAATAAGCGGTCAGAATCAATGCATAGCAGGGAATCCCCTCCTGCTCCACCTGGCGAAGCATGGTCAGACCGTCCATTTCCGGCATTTGTATGTCTGTTATGATTAAATCCGGTTTCAACTCCTTTATCTTTCTTATTCCCTCCACTCCGTTGGAAGCAATGCCGCATATCTCATACTCCGTAAATTTGCCGATAATGCTGATTAAGCCTTCCTTTGTTTTTGCCTCGTCCTCTACAATAAGAATACGCATAGATACCCTCCGGTTCACCATGATTTTCTTACATTTGCCGCCCCGCTTATTTTATTTATATTTCATATGGAATCCTGATAGTCACCACAGTCCCCTGCTCATCGGAAGCTACATGAAAATAACTGCCGCTGCCGTAATACAGCTTTAATCTTGTAATGACATTTCTCACACCTATGCTCGTTTCCACATTATCCCTTTTATAATCATAGTTATTAAACAGCTCCACTAATTCCCGGGCCATACCTTTCCCGTTATCCCTGACCTGGAGCTGAATACAGCTGTCAGATTGTTTTTCAATCAGGATATGGATTTCATCCTGCCCCCCAGCCCCCGGAAAGCCATGCACAATGGTATTTTCGATTAAGGGCTGCAGCAGCAGTTTATGTATCTTACTGCTCTTTAACCCCTCTTCCATATGAATGGCACATTGGAAGGAATAGCAATATCTCTCCTGCTGCAAATAGATATATTTTTTTAAATATTCCAGCTCTTCCTGAATAGTCACAATTTCATTGCTTTTTTGAATACTGTACCTTAAGATGGCGGCTAAGTGAATGAGCATCTTGCTGATATGGAACTCCTCATGCTCCACGGCCACCCAATTAATCGCATCCAGGGTATTATATAAAAAATGAGGGTTGATTTGTGCTTCCAGGGATTTGATTTCCGCATTCTTCTTCCGTACCAATGCTTCCTTTTCCTGCCGGTTGGATTCCTTTATCCGGACAATCATGTCGTTAAAATGGCGGGCAATTCTTGCAAATTCATCCTTCCCTTCCAGGGATATCTGTACATCATAATCTCCCTGATCCGTCTTTCTCATCCCGTATATGATTTTCTTCACTGATTTATCGGTATCGGCTGCAAAAGACATGGCAATTAAGACACACATGCTGCCAAATAAAATTCCGATAAAGATAATAATCTTGGAAATATTCTGTACATCCTTTAATGCATAGGTTAGATTCTGTACGTTAATAAGGGTAAATACTCCGTCCTTTATACTGCTGCTATGTACTTCCAGCTGTTCTGCATCCATAAAATGCTTATCCCGAAAGAATTTTTTGGTAACCTTTTCAATGCTGCCGTTACCGTACTCCTGATATATATTCAAGCCCACATAGGCTTCTAAGGGAAAGGAGATAATATCCCCCTCCCCATTTACCAAAAATGTTACATTGGAATGAGAATCCATACCTGCCGAATATACCTTGCGAAGAGCCTTTTCATCGATGCATAAAATAATACTTCCAACGGGACCGTTCTTATAATTATTAAAGTCGGTCAGCTGGTGTGCTATGTAAAAATAATTTTTGCTCCCGTAATTCTTATCCGCCTTATGAATTGTATTGGAATAGATAGCATGCTTAACTTTTAGGGAATCCTTGAACATGGCATTTGTCCTTATATTATTCACATCAAAACAGAAGCTTTCCTCGCCGGACCGTGTAACCGTATCATAAAAGGTGGCATCCCCATTCAAACCAACTATGGCAGCTCCCAAAATCTCCGAATAAACATAAACAATATTTTCAAGCTTTTTCTCAATCTGATGCTTTGCCGGATAATAGTTCTTCGTATCCCAAACATTGATGTACTTTAAGTTATCAATGTAACTGTTGTCCGTATAGATATCCAGCATAATATTATCATAGGCATGAAAAAAGCCCGCCACACTATTGCTGGATTGCTGGAGGTTCGCGCTGATTAATTCCTTGGTCTGCTTCTCAATAGTGGACGTACTTATTTTATATGATGTAAATTGGATAAGGCATATTGGTAGAATCGATATTAACAATAGCATAATCATTAATTTCGTAAACAGATTCAAGGATAACAATATTTTGGCAATAGCTTTATGCATCATAGGAGCCATCCTTTTAATATGGTTATTTCAATCATCATGCCGTGTGCTGAATTTATATTTCATTGTATAAAATACCGATAAATTTTAGGAAATTGAAATAGAATATGTAATTATTTTCCAATTTGATTATTAATAGATTATCACAAAATGTGAAAAATGTCATCCCTTTTCACATTTATTGTGTTGCAGAATTTTAAATTTAAGTAAGCACGGCTCCTTACATTGCCGGCTTTTTCATTTTATCAGACATTTCGGGATTTCAATTTTTTACTGGGGAATTTCAAATGCTTTGAACTAATAATTTGAATGGAATAAATAAACCTAGCTTATTCCTATGTATACCTGATTTGGATATCCAAAGTAAATCTCAGTTTTCAACTAAGTACCTTTTTATACTCCACATTCAATCAACGCAACATTTACTAAGATTAGTCCTACAAATGCCCTGTTTCAATATACCTAAGGCAGTTTGCACAAAATAGAAAGCTTCCTGCGCCTATGGAAATGTATTAGAAGTCCTTTTCTCTGAAGCTTTTGTGCTATATCATCAAACAGATTGTTTGAGCTCAGCGAGTTATCTGTTTAATGATATGTCCAGCACAAAAGCTTCAGAGAATTAGGACTTCTTATACATTGGAATGAAGCAGGAAGCTTTCTATTTTGTGCAAACTGCCGCCCCATTGTGAAAACCTACCCATTTATCCACCTATTCCGCGCTTATTCATCCCCCACCTTCGCTTTCAACTCCATTACATACCCTCTGTCATCTGCGTATATGATATTTTTTGCATTCTCCAGTGCTCTTTCCGAAATGGAATATTCTAATACAAAGCCGTCAATGCTGGTATCATAATCGATTTCATCAAAGTAATCATAGATTGCGTCTGTCTGAAATCCTTCCTTCTCTTTAAAATTAACAAACAGCATATATACATCGCTTTCCGTATTTTGAAAGGGAGCAATTACTTTTTCCCACTCTTCCTTTTTTATACCGTTATAATCCGAATCAATAGACCGGTAAGTCAGTCTGATACTGTAGTCCCCTGATTCCAACAGCTCTTTGTATGTCTTTATGCCCGGCATGAGAAAGCTGGCTATGTAAGTATCCTCATATTTTCTAGAATATAATTCCATTTTACAGTCCACAAATTCAGCAGCTTTTACTTTCTCTTTCCCGTATTCCAGGAAAGAATCCATAACAGCGCTAATGTTTTCTTTTGTCAGTACCTCATCCGTATGTACATTATAAATGATATCAAATTCGTTATCGTCTGTGGATACCGTTGCCTTTACAAAACCACTTGCCACTTTATCAAAATTCGGAACAGTTGAATCATATCTTTCATAAGCATAGCAGGCTTTGAAATCAGATGCTTTGGCTTTCCTGCCATAGGTCTCTCTTACATATTCCCTGATTAATTTCTCGCCCTTTTTTAGCTCTTCCTTTCCCTTCTCTCTTTCCTCTGTGCTAATGCAGGCTGTTAAAGAAAATAACAGCAGGGTTATAAAGCCAAACAGTGTAATCTTTTTCATAAAATCTCCCTTTTGTATTTTTTTGCAGCGCTTATTGGTATAAAGTTCCGCTGGTATTTCTTTCAATTCAATTTTAATCGAAAGTGCTGTAAGCTCTGTCCTGTAAGTCCAAAATATTCTAATTATTCTATTCTAATATGTAAGAATGCAGATATCAAGCTGTTTTTAACCAGGCTGTATTCCATTCTGAAAGCTCTATAAAACATATCTTCTATGTTTCAGTACATTGTTCGAAAATATTTTATTTTTGAATAAATTGGCCCTTTCTGAAGTCTTTCCGAAAATAAATGCTTTCCTTGCAATAAATTCGCCTCAAATTTAGGAATATATGTAAATAATTGTTGCATTATCCCATATTAATTGTCTTTAGTTTATATAAGGGCTGATGAACGCTTCTCGTTTTAGCCCGTAAAAATTCATAGTAACTCACGAACATGCAGCCTAACCCGTTTTAACTTAAAAATAATTTAGTGTAACCAAAAATCAAAATTTATTTTCCATATGTTTACAATCCTGTGGTTTCCATCTCTTTATTAGTCGAAAGGTGGAAATAAATATGATAATTGATGTTATAACTAAAATACAAAACGGAGATAGTAATTCAACTTTAGAGCTCATAGAAAAATTTAATCCGTTGCTGAAAAAATATGCTCACATGCTCTATTATGAAGATGCCTATAATGATCTCCTGGCGGACTTTATCGAATTACTTTCCTGTGTAAGGATTGACAGGATAAAAAATAAGGATGATGGGGGCATGACAGCTTATATTGCTGCTTCCATGCATAGCAGTTACGTTAAAAAGCTGATAAAACAAAAACAGTTGCATCGATTTATTATTTATTCGGATTTATCAGAAAATGAATTGCATTATATTGACGCCTTAAATGCTACAAACGATACCTACATAAACAATGAGCTGGATTTGTTAAAAAACCTATTAACGGCTTCCGAATTTATAATTATTAAAATGATTTTTTATGATGGCTACTCTGTTACGGAAACCGCAAATGCCAATAGCATTACCAGGCAGGCGGTTAACCAGATGAAAAACCGGGCTTTAAAAAAGCTGAAACTGGTGTTTTCGGACAAGCAAACTTAGGAGGTGAATTATGGAACAAATACTGGACTATGTTAAATTCATCCTTGCATTTGCAGGAGGCATTATCGGCTGGATTTTTGGCGGTTTTGATTCTCTTATATATGCACTGATTGCCTTTGTCACTATTGATTACATCACCGGCATTTTATTGGCAATCCGGGATAAAAAGGTATCAAGTGATATTGGATTTAAGGGTATTGTGAAAAAATTTCTGATTTTCCTGATCGTATCCATGGGCAACATCATTGATTATTACATTCTTGGGACAGGAACTACCCTTCGAACTCTGATAATAATGTTCTACTTGTCAAACGAAGGAATCAGCATTTTGGAAAATGCCGGCCAGCTGGGTTTACCGATTCCGAAAAAGCTTAAAAGTGCCATACAAAAACTAAATGACAATAATGAATAGCTCCACTAAAATGCCGGCTTGCACAAGCCGGCTTTTGGCAACCTTTAAAACAGTAAGACTATTTCCTGCTTGCGCTTTCGATGTGATATTTGATAAGCTCTAATCACCAATTCAAAAAACTTAAAATTAACTTCAATCACACCAGTTTATTAATCACAAGATGATAATAAGTAATTGCAGTACCTTACAATTATCTTATTTACTGTAAGGAAGGGGGGAATACTTTGAAAGCCCTTTATGCCGCACAACTCGATGAGGATGACAGAACCTTCATACTTCATTTATATAAAAACTATTACAATTTTGCAAGAAAAAATATTTATACTATGATACATAACAATAATGACATTGAAGATTTAATAGACGAAGTATTTATAAAATTAATTGAAAAAATAAATGTACTTCGTACCCTTAACGACGGCAAAATTACCGCCTATATTTTCTATACAATTAAACATGTCACCCTCAATTACATAAAGCATCAGCATATTGAAAATAAGCATATGTATATCAGCAAAAATATGGATTCGGATGAAAATTTATTCTATACTGATTCGGATATCGTTGAAAAACTTGTACGGCAGGAAGAACTGCTTGCATTATGTGACACCCTTTCCCATTTGCCGCGAAACCAGAAAGAATTGCTTTACTTTAAATATAACCTTGAAATGAGTAATAAGGAAATTGCCGAACTGCTTGGCATTTCTCCTGATAGCGTCCGGGAATACCTGACCCGGGCAAGACGCAGTGCAAAAAAGCTCATGGAAAAGGAACGGAAATAGATTATCCGTGTTTACATATTGCTTTTATTTCTCTCTTTATTAAGTAGACTTGCAAGTCAAAATTATTGAAGGAGGAAAATAAAATGGCAAAAACAGCTATACCCACAACTAAAGTAACCTGTAAAGATGGCACTACTGATTATTCCGTTGGCATTAACAGCAATACAAATGCAGATGATAAGGTTCAGGCATTTGTAGATTGTTTTAAAGGTGTTGCTAATAATGCAAGTTCTACCTGCCACGGATTACCTTTAAAACTGATTTTAGCTCAATGGGGCGGTGAATGCGGCTGGGCTACCGGCAGCACCCAAAAATCCAACCAGAATTTTTCGAATATGGTCTATACCAGCTCAACGAATCCCGTAGGAAATATTGGCTCCGGTCTGAGTGGCTGGGCGAAATTTGAAGGAAGGTACAAGCATGCTATCGGCTATGCGTATTTCTTTATTAACAATTCAAGATATGCATCCTTAATCGGATATTTACAGTATTGTGAAACTTCCCATGCCACCCCCGATGCAGATACCTGTGCCAGAAATATTGCCGATGCCGGCTTCGGCGGTTCAGACCATGATGCATATTATTCAAGTCTTGTTTCATGGATGAAAACATTGGCTAATCATGCAACGATCTAAATGATATAAGAAAAAGGCGCAGATGAAATCCATCATCTGCGCTTTTTTCAGCTTTATATAAATTAATTCCCCTCTTAAAGCCCTGCTTTTATCCTTAACAAAATGTCAATTTCCTTTTTTAACCACTCCCCGTAACCGGGTAAGACTGTAATATTCCATTGGGAGTCCTTATCGGGATTTTGTATGCCAAAGACAGCATCGGAGACATTGTCCGGGTCAACATACAGTATTATATCTTTATGCTTTACCGCATTTTCGCCTTCCTTCGGTAAATATGGGTCACATACAAGGCGGATCCAGGTATACTTATTATTTGTTTCATCCGTTGTATAGTTATTATGGATTACCTTATTAATATCCTTTATTATAGGTACTTCGGAAATGTCCTTATCCGTACCCGTTTCATTAATTCCCGCTCCGCCCCTTGGAACAATCCATAATAAATCTTCAATATCCTGAAGTAATCCCTCCCTGGCTATTTCATCCTTCTTAAAAGAAAAACAATCGGCCTCTCTCTGTACGATCATTTCCTTACACTGTAGCTGCCCGCTTTCAGTATTTGTATTTTCATTGTTTTCACTTACATTGGAAGAAGGCTGATCTGCCAATGTACTAGAATTATCCTTGTCTTTCTTGGAACAGCCTATTATTAAAAATGTGTTAAAGCAGATAAGTAATACATAAATAAATATTCTTCTTTTCATTTTGCCCTCCCTCTGGCATTACACTTGCAGGCAGTATATTAACTGCCTGTTATACGAATTAAATACTTCCATTTCCATTTTTATTCCCATGCTTATCGCAAGCCTGCTTGCGATACCTCCCAAATTAAATTAAAAAATTGCTCTTCCTTTGCATGCCGTGTCTTCTTGCAGATGCAGCACTGCCACAAATTAGGGTGCGAAATGTCTTTTATTTCACACGGATTAACATACATATCATAAGCATACTTGCAATGCCAGGGCACTTTTCAATCTAATTATCCCTCAAGGAATAAAGACTCCAAATTATATCTTAGCAGTGATAAAATTACCGGTTGCCAATCCGCTGTTTCCAGGCTTCACTCAAGGCTGCCCTGTCTTTCGGATTGTTGAAGGGATTCGACATGGAGGCGGATGTCTGGCAGGCAGGATAAGCAGCGACTTTTTGAGTAATTCCCGTCACATAGGATGGAATACTCGGTGGTTCATTGGAGTCAAAGGATGACTCGGTGGCCAGTGAACGAATTTCATCACTGTCTGCCGCTACAAAACTCCCGCTTTGCAAATCTATGGGCATCACTGTATAAGACATTGCGGGGCGGATAAAGACAGCCATCGGCCCACAAAAGCTTACCAGAATCTCCTGGGGGTCAATGGGAGTAAGATATACCTTTCCTCCCGTTTTCAATGCAGCATAGCAATATTCCGATTGGTCAATGTCTTTCTCTGAAAAATCGTAATAGGTTTCCAGAACAAAATCTTCGCCCTTTAAAGAGCCCTTCCAGCACTGGGTTATGGTAAAATCCTTAACAGGCGGCGACTGCAGATTGTCCGGGTCGATATGCAGGCTGTCTTCCGGTACAACAGACATTTCCTTCCAGGCTGGACTGACCATCGTCACCGTTCCGTCAAATGCCGGCTTGGGATATTGCGATGCAGGCGGAAGCTGAACCGGGACGGGCTCCTCCGGCTGGTTTTCATCAAAGCCTAGGATATTTACGCTGAGTGCAGCTCCTTCCGCCGAAACTATGGGCTTTTCTATGCCGCTAACCATCAATGTAAAAGTCATGGCTGCAATCCCAACACCAAGCAGTACTACCGAAATAAACTCCGAGCATCTGCTTTTTCTTTTCGCCTTTACCAGAAATTCCAGTCTCTCCTTCAAGTTACGCTTATCCTCACTCATGGTAGCAGACATGGCAAAGGGTCTGTAATCGGTATTGGAAGCCACTGCAAGCAAGGTTTCACCATACCGGACACATTCTTCCTTTGTAAAGCCTGCAGTAACTGTTTCATCACAGGAAAGCTCACACTTCCGCCTGGCCTCCCGTGCAGCAAGGTAGACTACAGGATTGAACCAATTGACACTGACTGCAAGAACCGATATCCATTTCAACAGGTTGTCATGCCTGCGGTGATGTATGAGCTCGTGCAGAAAAGCATGGCAAAGCTTCTCAGGGGTAAAGCTTCTCTCGGGCAATACAATCGAACACTTAACAAGTCCGCAAAGCATGGGCGTATCGATGCAGGAGCTGACATACAACGGCAGCGGCCCCTTCAGCCCGTATTTACCGCAGCATTCCTGAAACAGTGCCAGAGCCTCCTGATCATCCAAGGGGATGCGGCTCTCTTTTATCCGTGATGAGAACCTGAGATAACCTGTTATATTCAATCCAAGAACCACAATAATACCCATCAGCCAGACAGTAAGGAGTAACGGCATTAAATCATAGACTGAAAAATTACTGCCAGGAGGGGTCACAGGTGAATCGGCAGCCTGGGGCAAATTCATGGTGTCGGCAGCTGAATTGGCAGCAGAACTTTCCGGAGGTGAAGCAACTGTGGAGGTAGCATTTACCGGATTTTCCATAGCCAGGTTCTGTAGAGGTGGAATCAAGCTCCCAATAAAAAAACCTCCCAGTGTAATAGGCAGCAGCATTCTTATAAATACCAAATACCAGCTAAAATACTGGATTTTCTGTGGGACTCTGTTCTTTACCAAGGGCTTCACCAGGAACAGTATTACAGCAAGTACAGTGCCTGAAACCGTTGAAACAAGGAGCCCTGTCAAAAGCTTAACCATTCCGTTCCGCCTCCTGCTTCAGATAATCCTGAAGTTCCTCTATGTCCTTTTCACTCAGGCTGTTCCCACGGCACAAAGCGGAAATTAAATTTTTAACACTGCCATCATATATTCTTTCAATAAAATTACGTGTCTGATAATGTTTATATTCCTCTTCGCTGACGAAAGCCGTGTAATAAAAGATTTCTTTTTTCTCACAAGTGACAAAACCCTTTTCTACAAGCCGGCGCAGTAAGGTCAGCGTGGTGGAGCGGCTCCATTCCATCCTGTCTTTCAATGCCTTCAGGATTTCAGATGATGTAGCGGGCTCTCCATTTCTTTTCCAGAGAATTTTCATAATTTCTGCTTCTGCATTTCCCATTCGATCCAAATTATTCACAGGGTTACTTCCTCCTATACTGTTTACAGCAGTAAACTATCTAATAAAGAGTTTACTGCTGTAAACTCAAAATGTCAACAAATTTTGTAAAAATTTACATGACCCGCCATTTACAAAATAAAGCTGCCCTTCTCTTTATAGTTGTAATCAGTCGACAGATTATAAAACATAAAAAAGGAGAGATCATCAATGGCAACAATTTTTGGAGTAGATTCAGCAGAACGTCCGACCACTTTAGTATCAAACGGCCAAACCCTCTATGATTGGGTAACCAGCAAAGCCGGACAGGCACCCGCATTTTGGGGCAGATATATTGGCGGCAGCTACGCTATAACAAGTGATGAGGTCACATTTTTACATAATAAGAATTGCAAGATTTTACTTATTTATAACGGAGCCACATCCTCCTCCGTAAGCTCAACGGACGGAACAGCGGATGGGCAGAAGGCAGCAAAAGCCGCTAATGCTTTAAATGTCCCAAGTACAACAGCCATTTACGCTGACATTGAGCAGCCATGGAAGCCCACCAGTACCTGGATAAAAGGCTTTGCAAAGACTCTTTATAACAATCAATTTGGCCCGGGCTTTTATGCCAATACCGTGACTGGGTACTTCAACACACCATACACTACAGCATACAAGGAAGATACAACCTATGTCGGAAATCATTCCAGTTTGGTATGGCCCTGCCAGCCTGAACCCGGAAGCAGTACGGCAGCAGGCAGACCCACCTGGAATCCTACCCCTCCGCCTTGCCTGTCACAAAGCAATATAACTTTTTGGCAGTATGCTGAAAATTGCTACGGGACGAAGAATAAAGGAAATACCTACGCGATTTCAGTTGACCTTGATGAGGCAAGAGATTCCGCTGCCACAATTAATTTATGGTAAGCCGGATAGATTGAAAATGCATTTTATTTTTGGATTTTCCAATATTTGATTAGCATTTGAAATAGCAAAAGCGCCTTTTAGTTTCGATTGAAGCTAAAAGGCGCTGGCTGTTCTATCCATTTTATCAGGATTGTTTTATTTCCGTTCCAATAATGATGCTGGCCGCTTGTTTCTAAGCCATATATTCTCCGCAATCATGATTGTTATACTGTTTTTTGATTTTAATAATAATGGATTCATCAGGCTGGATAAGCTCTTCCATAATCTTATGCTTTATACGGCTTCGCTCCAGCTGTGCTTTGTATTTCTCGACCTCTTCCTTGACAGCCCTGGCCGCAGCGGCTTGGCCGATTTCTTCTTTTAACTGAAAATGTATTGTCTGTTCCAAACAGGCAGCTTTAATGCGTTTCATATGTGTAATCCTCCCTTTTTCTTTCATTTTAGCATATAAAATTTTTTAAAATCAAACGAAAAATTGGCCTATTTGAAAAATTTGTTAATTTTACACATAGAGCAGCCTTGTCATTTTCAGTAAAATTGCCTGTGGCTTTTCTTTTAAATTTATGTTCTTCAAAGGAAGCTCCCACCCCCCTTATTTATGCAGTATCGCAAGCAAGCTTGTAAAATTTATGGAGATTAACAGGCTCCTTTATCTTGATTTTTTACAAGCATTCTTACGTATTTTTCAGGTTCTTTGTATAAGAATTCACAGTGTTTATACCCATCTTTAACGATTAAGCGGCAATTTGTAAACTTTTTTACAGTATGGATACACACTTTGGCTTTTTCCTTGGTACTATAAATAAATGTCAAAGATTGATTTTCAGTTAGATTAATTGTATTTGGCAATTCATATGTATAGCATGTCCTTGCTAAATTATTTATGCTTTCATCACTTAAATTTCCACAAATCTTTTTCATTTCCAACGAATGAACAGGATATAATTTATCTAAAACATTGGGATTTTCAGGTTGTTTAGCTGATTTGTGAGCAATTTTTTTGAATACTTTTGCCATCATTCTAATGCGTAAATCAGAGAAACGAATAAAAGGTGTACCATCTAAATAAATAGTTTGTATTGCTAATTTATTTTGCTTGAAAAGTTCAAAGGCAATAATCCCTCCCAATGAAGTACCTAATAAAATCTCTATACTTGTTATATGCTTTTTTTGGAGGTACGCAATTATTTTATCTGCTTCCTCCTGCGCTGATTTAAAAGTCGTCTTTTCAGTAATGTCATGTCCATCTAAAGTGGGTAATATGACATAATATTCCTCTTGCAATAATGAAGTAATACCATCAAACATTTTTTCCGTGATAAACATGGCATGTATCAAAAGTGCAACAGGATTTTGCGGATTTCCCAAAGTTATGAATTTCACTGTATTTCCTCTTTCCTAAAATCGATTCAATTCATTCTCAATCGTATTCAACATTTTTTAATACAGCCATACCTGCAGTCCCTGTAGTGTATACCGTTTGGAATGTACGCTGGTAATAAACAGGCAGCTCTATTTCTGAGAATCAAGAATAAACATAGCTGCATCCTGCCCCATAAATATTTTGCTTCCGGTATGAAAGGTCTTAGATTGAATATTCCTGTATCCGATTTTACTCATAATTCCAGCTAACTCTGTTTGCTCAAATCCGTTATGAACTATATCGGAAACTATTTTTTCATTTTTATCAAAATCTACAATCAGTAAATGTCCGTTTTCATTCAGAATCTCATATAATCTTGATAAAATCATATCGACCTCACTAATATGGAGCAAGACCTGAACCATAAAAATATAGTCAGCATGTAACTCCGAAAGACTTTCTTTTTCGAGGTCAAAGCATAAGGTAGATGCGTTCTGTATATCCGATACGGAAATTTTTTGCTTTATCTGATTAACCATATTTTGTGATGTATCCAGAAAAAGCATCGATTTAAAATCCTTTAACAGGTTCATTCCAACAAGACCGGTTCCACAGCCAAAATCTATTGCGCTCTTATCTTTGGCATCAGCTAAATATTCGCGAATGGCATCTGACGATAGCTTTGCAATTTGGATTCTTTCAGAAGTGTCATATATATCAGCTATCATTTCAAATTTATCCGTATTTCCCATTATTATCTCTCCAATCTTCTTTGATAAATCTACGCTGGCACTCTTTGTGCTGCTTCTGCATTCTGTATATTATGATAACATAATCTACAACAAAAAACTACCAAACTGGTACCCAGTTATAAGTTAAAACCTGCTTTCTTTAGAAAATCTTTTGATTTTCTCTACTTTTTTTTAACAAATTAGTTATATCAAATTAAAATATATCCTACTTATCTGCGGTATGCTTATCATACCAAGGAGGTAAAGGCTCTCTTTGCCGGAAACGTATGGGGTAGTTAAAATTACCCAGGGCAAACGCTTGAAAACAGTTAATGGAATGGCACGAGGACTGGTACTGCCTTGTGCAAAGTATGTGTGCTTCTTCTCATTTTATGCTATAATAAAGTAAAAAATGGAAATTATAAGGATGCATGCATCTCAGCCCTTATAAAAGGAGCAGAAAGGAACCAAACATTTATGAAGATTGAAATGAAAAATCTGGACCTGTTATACCCTTCGGGAAAACAGGCACTGGACAACGTAAGCCTGACCTTGGACAGTCCGAACCTTATCGGGCTTCTCGGACAAAACGGGGCGGGCAAATCCACCTTAATGAAGCTGCTGGTTGCAGGTCTTCTGCCTTCCCGCGGAGATATCTGCGTAGATGGGCGTCCGCTAGTAAAATGCGAAAAGGAGGTGAAGACGAAGCTTGGTTATCTGCCGCAGTCCTTCGGGCTTTATGATGAGCTGACAGTCTGGCAGTTCCTGGATTACATGTCCTCCCTCAAAGGCATTAAAGACAGCAAAGCTGCCATCAAAGCAGCAATAGCCGCCACCGGATTAGAGGAGAAACAGAAGGCACGAATCCAAACCCTTTCAGGAGGACAGCGCCAGCGTGTGGGGATTGCCCAGGCTATGCTCGGGGAGCCGGAACTGCTGATTTTCGATGAGCCTACGGTAGGACTTGATCCGGAGGAACGGATCCGCTTCCGCAATCTCTTTTCCCATATGGCACAGGATAAGATTGTGCTGCTGTCCACTCACATTATCGAGGATGTCCAATCCGTCTGCAATCAGTTGATTGTAATCCACCATGGCAGAATTCTATTCACCGGAGGCCCGGAAGAATTAATTCAAAGGGCAGAAGGACATGTCGGGACTTTTATCGAAAACAGTATAAGCAAAGCGGACCAAGCCCTTCTCATTACCTCACGGGTAAATACAGCACACGGCATTTCCTGCCGTGGTGTGGCTGACACCCTTCCCGACTATGCCACCACAGCGGAACCTTCCCTGGAGGATGCATACCTGTATCTAATTGAAAGAGAGGGTGCGCTGCTATGAAATTCCTCTCTCAACTACGGGTGGAAACCGGGCGGCTGTTCTGCTGTGTAAGAACCTGGCTGGTTATCCTGCTTGTTATCGCATCTCCCGCAACAGGATTATGGATTTACCGGGCAGTCACTTCCATCTCCAATTCCTCCTATACGACTTCTTTGAACGGAACCTACCTGGGTAATACAGCACTGGCCGGAGCTTTACTGGGAGCTTTGCTCTTTGGATTTTTAACCGTACTGGAGTTAGACCGTGTGCACAGGACCCATACAAATATACTAACAGAAGCCATCGTCTCCCCTCTGTCCTTTTATTTCTCTCAAATTATGGCTTTACTTCTCGCCGCCGCAGTTTCCCAAATCGCGGTACTGGCGGTTTGGTTTCCTTATACCTCTGCCCGCATTGGTTCGGTATTTCATCCCGGGCTCTATCTTGAATTTTATTTATGCACAATGCTTCCAGCCATGGTGTTTGCAATACTATTTACTGCTTCGGTATACCAGATTATCAGGCGTATGGACTTAACACTGATTTTGCTTGCCGCCTTCCTTCTGCTTAGTATCAAAGTATGGACGGAAAACTGGCTGCTGCGCTGGGTTAATCCCTCCATCGGTTACTTATCGGATGATTTTGGACACATGCGGCTGCTGCGTTCCATTATCTGGAACAGATTGTTCTGGCTTTTTATACTGTTGGGCTTTTGGTGTCTTTCTTTTCTTTTCATCAGGCGGTATGGCAGGGGAATTCTGCGCTCCGCAGCCTGGAATGCAAGAAAGCTATACCTGCCCTTTGCTGCCGCCCTGTTCATAGCAGCCGGCATCCGGGCATATATCGCGCAGCCCTTTCTCGACCACAGTAAGCTTGAAATTACGGATGATCTGTATAATATCAATTACAACGAAGCTGTCACCTTTTCCTCCATCCATGTAGACGCCCGCCCCAATCTTAAAACCGGATGTCAATGGGGAACTGCTTCCTATCAGCTGCAAAATACCGCAGGTCAGTCTCAAATGATCTCTTTTCGTATAAATCCAGGCTACAAGATTTCTTCTGTAAGTGCCAATGGGACTTCCGTAAAATACCATGACCTTAATAATGATGACCAAAATGGTAAAATAATAGAAGTGAATCTCCCTCCCGCTAAAGAAATCACTCTGAAAATTAAATATGGCGGCTTTCCTCAGGAATGGAATATTTTAGATTTATCCCAGGGAGAACTTGAAATCAGCAAGGATTATATTTATCTTGCCAATCAGGATTTTGCACCTGTTCCATGGGATTTTTTCTGGAGCGGCGATGATTTACCTCAGTTCACCTCTGCTCTGTCACTGCCTAAAGAAATGATTCCTGTATTATTCGGAGACGGTACCGTGGAGCAGGTGGGTACCAACCCCAACGGTACGGTACGGTGGCTGATTCATGATGCGGGAAGCACCCTCATTCTTTATGCCGGAGACTACATATTCGAAGCCATACAAGCAGCCGGAATAAATATTGATTTTTATTATAGTTTGAAGCATCAGCGAGTCATGGAGGAGTGTGGTGTCAAAGACATCATCAGCAGGGTATTCGAGTACTGTACCTCCCATTACGGACCGCTGAGCTTCTATCAGAGCAGCAATATGCGCCTTTTGGAAATTGGAATTGCAGGGGGCGGTTATGCCGGCAAGGGTGCCAGCGTTATGAGTGAGGACAGCTTTAATGAACAGGGGCTGAAAGATTCAAAGAAGGGAGCCTCCGGAAGTGAAGTCCTGGCCCATGAAATTGTTCATCAGTGGTGGGGACTGGGCAATATGTTCGATAATGGCGGCAGTAACCTATGGTCATCGGAAGGACTTACTGTTTATACTACCTACCGTATGGTGAAGGAGCAATACGGAGAAGCTTATGCCATGGAGCACTATGTAAGAGAATGGCAAAAAAAGGTGGACGATTACTACGATAATTATTATGTCCGCCACCCCGAATACCTGAAAGTTTTGCCGGAGAAATTTCGTACTAGTATCTCCAACAGCCAGTCTTCTACCCGGCTTTACTGTGAAATGCCGCTTAAGCTCCTGAAAGCGGAGCAGCTGGTAGGCGGCGAGAAAAAGATGGACATTATTCTCAAAAAACTGTTCACCCGCAAAATTGATAACAACAATCCCTATCTTACCTATCAGGATTTTCTGGATGCCTGTAAATTAACCGAGGAGGATCTGAATCTTGAATAAAATATTTCATTATGAATTAAAACGGCTCGTATGTTCCAAGTTTTTTGCCGGTATTCTTGTGATATGCCTGGCCTATGGCTGGCAGGTTCTAAGCACCCGGACCATCCTCGGCGTATCAAGTACCGCACCTTTTTCTCCCTGGAGCTACGGGGAGTATCTGTCAGAGCTTCTGCCCCTTCTTGGCATCATACTCCTCTTTCTGGTATGGAATATCTCCTCCGGAAATTCCCTGCGTGTACAGCCCCTAATCCTTGCCACTCCGGTTTCAAAAAGCCGCTACCTGTTGGTAAAGGTCATGGCAGCTGCAGTGGCATGGCTGGCTGCAGCCCTTTGTACAGTCCTTCTGGGTCTGGCTTTTCTCCTCTTCCTGTTTGGAGGCGCCGTCCCTGTTGCTGTGCTGCTGCTCCTTTCCGCCATCATCCTGCTGCCTGTACTGCTATTTATGCTGGGACTGTTTCTTTTGGGCAGCCGTCTCCATCCTTTACTTCCCGTCCTTCTGCTGCTTATTCTCGCTGCTCTGTCCCAGTTCTTCCTGCCGGCATCTGCAGATATATTGGGGAAAAGCTTTTTTACCAACTATCCCTTGGAGCTGGGTATCCTTGATCCTCCTCTGTCTCTCCCTACCTCCGTTATCGCCGGTAAATTATTCTATGCCCTTGGGGGAGTGGGGATGTTATTTGCAGCACTCCGTTTAGAGGAAAAAAAGTATTGAAATGCTAAAAGAAAGCTGCTGTTCCATACATCAAATAGAGATGGAACAGCAGCTTAAAAATCAAAAATAAATTCTTTCAAAAATGGTTTTAGCTATTATTTACATAATTTTATTTAATGTTATTTAATCACCCAGAATTGCAACCCCATAAGCTTCAAGTTTTACAGTATTAACAACTTTCTGGTCTGTAAGAAGGTCCGTATATTCCTGTGTAAGGGCTATGACCGTATCGTAATTATTATGATTCAGGAGGAACTTTACCTGTTTTTCTCCATCCGTAGTATCTACTACCTCTATTCCTTCCTGCACATAAAGTCCCACCTCAATACCGGCCTGTCTGCAGAGATATTTTGCAAAATTGCCCTGTGCTTTTTCATCCAAATCACAAGCCAGATAATATACGCTGCCTTTTCTGGTCAGGCAGGGAGCTCCTTTAAAATAACTGCCGGTATACAAGCCTAATACCTCCGCATCCTTAGGAGTCACAATGTCACACCAAAGCTTAGCCGTGCCGCTTCCAAAGATGCCTGCCACTGAAGTTGATTTATCAAACTGAGGGTCATAATCCTTCACCTCCACGCCGGTCAATTCCGCTAATGGGCCCGGTATTGTCTCCGGCAGCATCCGGTTATATTCATTTTTAAAAGCTGAACGGAAGGTTATGACCAGAGTGCCGCCCTTTGCCGCGTAGCTTTCCAGATTATTCTTAGCCTCATCGGAAACGTATGCCAGGGCCGGTGCCAATACCAGGGAGTACATGGATAAATCCTCCTCCGCCTGGACAAAATCAACGGAAATATTCATATCATAAAATGGTTTATAAAACGCCAGTAAAAGATTATCATATTGAAAACCCTCCACATTCTGAAAGATCGTATGGCACCACTCCGTATCAAAGGATTTTATAATTGCCACTCTGGCTTTCGGCATTAAGGTTCCCACCTTTTGACTTAGCCTTTCCATTTCTTCTCCGGTTTGTTTAACCTCGTCATACCTTCTGTTTACTTTTCCATCATGTCCTAATATACCATGCCAGTTCTGCTCCGCACCGAAGGTGCAGGCTCTCCATCTGAAATACACAACGGTATCGGCACCATTGGCAACTGCTTCATATGTCCATAGCCTGAGCTTCCCCGGATCCGGCGAGGGTCCCATTTTACTCCAGCCGCAGGGTCCGCTCTGCTGCTCCATTACCCAGAAGGGCTTTTTCTTATATGACCTCAGCAGGGCATGGTCTCTGGATACTGTTTCCATCTTTGCCTTGCCCCATTGGAACTCAATATAATTATCCCATGTAACAAAATCTAATTCCTCTGACAGTTTAAAATAATCGATTCCTGTCCCGGAATTGACAGCAGCATCCAAGAGATTACTGGTGCATGGTTTGTCACTGTATTTTTTAATCAGCTCTGTTGACTCTTTGGTAAAGCTGATAATGGAGTCACTGCAAAATCTATAGTAATCAATGAGCAGGCTTGGATTCTGCCCCTGTGTCCCGGAATCAAAATCATAACAGGTCCCGGCTTTCGGCACAATAACTTCATTAAAGCTATTATAGATCTGGCTCCAGAATACGGTTCCGTAGGTTTTATTTAAGCATTCTATCGTTTTGTATTTTTCTTCCAGCCAGTCTATGAATTTATGATGGCATTCCTCGCAATAGCAGCGTGCCGTATTTCCGTGGCCCAGCTCATTGTCTATCTGCCAGCCTTCCACATAAGGATTTTTACCATAACGCTCTGCAATAAGCCCAACTAACTTACGTACTTTTTCTCTGTATATTTCACTGTTAAAACAATAATGCTTTCTCGTACCGAACAGTTTTGTATTTCCATGGATATCCTCCGCTAAAATATCCGGATATTTATCAATCATCCATTTGGGCGGAGTTGCTGACGGAGTACAGAGAATAAGCTTTATCCCTTTTTTCCCAAAGAAGTCTACGATCTCATCCATCCAGGCGAATTCATAAACATCCTCCCTTGGTTCATATAAGCTCCAGGCAAATTCTCCTACGCGGATTACTTTAATCCCAGCTTCCAGCATTAGCTTCACATCTTGTTCCCACCGCTCTCTATCCCAATGCTCGGGATAGTAATCAACACCTATTCGCATAATAACTTCCCTTCTATTAATTTGAATTTTTATGTGATTGCTAAAATATCATGCTTGCATTTCTATGGCACGCAATTACCTGAAAGTAAATTTAACTGTTTGAAGCTCTTTCATTCTGCTGCAATTGCCTATATAAGCTGCGTAAACGATATCCTCCTGCACAAATCCATTTTCAGCTTCATCAAAATATGCCATATTTTCTTTTGTAACCTGAAGGCATACTTCTCTTTCCTCACCCGGAGCAAGCTCAATTCTGGCAAAATCCTTTAACAGCTTCACTGGTCTGTCTACCTTGCTGCCTTCACAGCCGACATATAGCTGTACGATTTCCGCACCTTTCCTGTTTCCGGTGTTTTTTACTGTAACCGTTATTTTCGCTTTATTCTGAAAGCTGGTAATCAGCGGGGTGCCGATTTCAAAGGTGGTATATGACAGGCCATAGCCAAAGGGATAGAGTACTTTCCTGTTTTCCTTTTCCATTTTTGCATAGCCGTGATAATATTCATAGGTAATGCTGGTACAATCCGGGTCGAACTCCGGATAATCCTCTTCTGCGCAGGTTACCGTATAGGGGAGTTTACCGCTGGGGCATACATCACCGAATAAAATATCTGCCAAAGCGTTGCCGCCTTCCATTCCGCTGTAGAAGGAAAAGAGGATTGCCGGCACATCCTGCTCCCATTCATCGATAAGAATGGCACTGCTTCCCACCAAGGATACCACTGTATTCGGATTAATCCCTTTCAGCCCTTTTATTAAATCAATGTCTCTTTTATGCAGTCTCATAGATGCCCTGTCTCCGCCCATTTCAGCAATATCACTTCGATCGGCAAGGTATTCCCCTTCATCCGAATGGATATAGCCTGCTACAATAACAACGGCGTCTGCCTCTTTTGCAAGTGATTTTGCTTTTTCCAGATCATTTCCATCATGATAAAGAATTTCGGCTGTGGGCATTTTTCTCATCAAGCCGCGTAAGGGTGTGACCGTATACCAGGGATGAACCTTACTGGAACCATGGTCACCGATATTCTCCGTATTTCCCAATACGCCCAGTACCACAATACGTTTTGTTTTCTCAGGCTTAAAAGGCAGAACCTTTCCTTCATTTTTCAGAAGGACCATGGATTCCTCCGCTGCTCTTCTTGCAACTTCAATATGCTCTGGAGAAGCAATGCATTCCGGTGCATAAGCCTTCGGGTCTTTTCTGGTCTCAAAATACAGGATGGTTCTTAAAATATAGCCGACCGCTTCGTCAATATCCTTACTGTCAATTCTTCCTTCTGCTACCGCATCCGGTAATTGATTCACATAGCAAAGAAGGCTCGGCATTTCAATATTCATTCCATTCTGCACCGCTTTTACGGCATCTTTGACCGCCCAGATAAAGTCAGACAGGGTGAAGCCTTCAAAGTCCCACATTGTTCTCAGGATATCCTTTAATAACAGCTTACTCTCCGATGCCTGGTCACCGTATACTTTATTGTAAGCTCCCATTACGGAGGCCGCACCTTCTTCTATGCAGCGTTTGAAATGGGGAAGATAGACTTCATGAAGTGTCCTTTTATCAGCAAAAACGTCCGCTTTAAAACGTGCATTTTCAATACTGTTCATGGCAAAGTGCTTGATGCAGGCCATAACGTTCTGGCTCTGCACTCCTCTGGTAAGGGCCGCACCCATTTCCCCAAGATGATACTGGTCTTCCCCGTAGCACTCCTGGGCCCGTCCCCATCTGGGATTACGGGGTAAATTAATGCAGACGCCGCCAAAATAGTTGCCTCCCTGGGCCCGAATCTCAGCTCCGATTACTTCACCTATCTTTTCCTCCAGCTCCCTGTCAAAAGAAGCACCTCTGGCCATGGACACCGGAAAACAGGTGGAGGAGCCTGAAACCACTCCTCTTGGCCCGTCCACAAAGCGCACATTGGGTAATCCTAACCGGTCCACTGCCATAGTAGGATATGGTTTCATATTATAATGCTCTATCACGAACAGGTCGTCCATCAATTTTTCTTCCGTTGACTGCCCGGACATAATTCCAATCTTTTCCTCCAGGGTTAATTGGGGAATAATTTCATCAACGAACCTTTTGATTTCTTCCTTCGAACAGTTTTCAGTAAGCTTTGTATTTTTTACCACATCACGCATTATTTTATTCCTCCTCCAATATTATTTTCTCTTCGTATATTTTCTCATATCAAGGATTACGGCAAATAATATAATCAAGCCTTTTACAATGTATTGCCAGTACATATTGACTCCGATGAATGCCAGACCATAGTTAATTACCGTAAAGATAAGAACTCCAATAAGGACTCCTCCCACACTTCCGATACCTCCGGTAAGGGAAACACCGCCTACTACGGCTGCCGCAACCGCATCCAATTCATATCCGTTACCCGTTGTATTCGAGGCACTGCCAATACGTGCAACCTCAAGTGTAGCTGCAAAGGCATACATGGCACCTGCCAGGGTATATACAAGAATCTGTATACGGGTTACATTAACGCCGGATACTTTTGCGGCTTCCGGATTGCCGCCCACTGCATACATATATTTACCGAATTTCGTTTTATTCCATAATACCCAGATCAAAGCAGCTATTATAATTGCTATAATAATTAAATAGGGAATCCGTAAGCTTCCGATACCAATGGAGCCTGTGGCTATTTTCGTAAATTTAAAATCAATTCCGCCAATGGGCTGCGCACCATAGGGAGGACGGTCAAAATAGATGGAAGCCAGACCATAAAGTACTAATTGCATTGCCAGGGTTGCCACAAAGGGAGGAACCTTGCATTTTGAAACTACAATACCGGAAAGCATTCCTGCGATTGCACAGACAAGCATGACCACCAGAAAAGGTACAATAATGGGAAGCTCCGTAAGATTTGGATACATCCGGTAGGCATAGGTAACCTGCTGCATCAGGGACGCGGAAACAACTGCCGCAAATCCAATCATACGTCCTGCGGATAAATCAACGCCCTGTACGATCAGCACCATTGCCGAGCCCAGTGCAATGATTATTCTTGTAGAGGACTGGGAAAAAATATTGGTAAAATTATTTAAAGATAAAAATTTAGGTTCAAAGGCCGCAATCAATATTAACAGTCCTATTAAAACAACATACATTGCTTTTTGAGCCAATAGTTCTTTTATGTTCACGCTTTTTTTCTCTGTAGCCTTACTTAAACTACTCATGTTAATTTCCTCCGTAACTATATGAATTTTGCAGATGAGCTCATAATCTCTACCTGTGAAGTGCTTTTTGCATCAAACAGTCCTGACTGTCTGCCGTTGCTCATAACCAGAATTCTGTCACAAATTCCAAGGAGTTCCGGCATTTCAGAGCTGACGATAATCACGCCTTTCCCTTGTTCCGCCAGCCGGTTGATCAGCTGGTATATTTCATATTTGGCTCCCACGTCAATGCCCCTGGTAGGTTCGTCCAGCAGCAATATATCAGGGTTTGTAAGCAGCCAGCGGCCAAGTATTACCTTCTGCTGATTTCCTCCGGACAAATTGCCGATATAGGTCTTTCCCGAAGGTGTTTTAACATTCATAGCCTGGATCATTCGATTAACATCCTGCTGAATCAATTTATTATTAAGCAATCCTATTCTATTAGAATAACTTCCTACATTCGCAATAATTGTATTAAATGCCACGCTGAGTGTTGTAAAAATTCCATCTGCCCGTCGTTCTTCCGTAAGCATTGCAAATTTATTTTCCATAGCCTTAATCGGTGTACCGTTATCAATTTTCTTGCCGTTCAAATAAATTTCACCGTTTCCTCTTCGCCGGATTCCAAACAGTGTTTCCAGTAATTCAGTCCTGCCTGCTCCAACCAAGCCGGCAACACCCAGAATTTCTCCTTTGCATAATTGGAAATTTACTTCTTTAAATGCCGGTGAAAAGGAGGAAAGCTCCTTGACCTCCAGCAATACGTCACCAATACTGCTATTTCTGACCGGATAGCGTTCCGTCAATTCTCTTCCTACCATCATCCTTATAATAGCATCAATGGTTAATTCCGCTGCAGGCTTTGTAGCTATCCACTTACCATCCCGCATAATAGTTACTTCATCGGAAATCCTCAAAATTTCTTCCATCTTATGGGAAATGTATATAATACTTGTGTCATTCTTTTTCAGCTTATCTATAATCCGAAATAAATGTTCAACTTCCTTATCCGTTAACGATGACGTCGGTTCGTCCATCACAATTACTTTTGCATTGTAGGAAACAGCTTTTGCGATTTCAATCATTTGCTTCTGTGATACCTGAAGTGTTCCGATTTTGACTTTCGGATCAATATTAATGTCCAAATCATCAAAAATAGCTTTCGTATCTTCGTACATTTTCTTATCGTCAACCAATCCGTTTTTCATGGGATACCGGCCCAGCCACACGTTTTCCATGACCGTCTGGTACAGAACCTGATTAAGCTCCTGATGAACCATTGAAACCTGGTTATTCAAGGCCTCTGCCGGATTGGAGAATTTAACGTTTTTACCGTTAAGTAAAATTTCCCCGCTGTCAACGGAATATATTCCAAACAGGCATTTCATCAGCGTTGATTTTCCAGCCCCGTTCTCACCCATTAAGGAATGAACCGAGCCCCACCGCAAATGTAAATTGACATTGTCCAGGGCCTTTACCCCCGGGAACGATTTACTTATTCCATTCATTTCTAACAGGTATTCACTATTTTTAACACTGTCCGGAGTTGTATTCCTATTGTTTTCCTTGCTCCTTAACATGTTTAACCCTCTTTTCTGCCAATATGGGGCATGCGCTTTTTCTTACGCATGCCGCATGCCCCGTATTAAATTTAGATTTACTTCGCGTAAGTAGATTTTGCAACATCAAGGTTATCTTTTGTAATAGCCTTATAAGGAACACGAATCGCTTTTGCTTCATCTAACTTGAAATCCATACCATCACTAGCATCTTTTCCATTGATTAAGTTTTCGGCCATCTTTACTATTATCTGTCCCTGGGTCTTGGCATCCTGCAGTACCGAGCCCATTACTTCTCCGCTTTCGATTTTATCCAGCATCTCCGGCAGGGCATCAATTCCAATAATAGGAATATATTTTTTACTTTCTGTTCCGTTGGTGTTATACCCGGCTGCTTCAATAGAGGTTAATGCTCCAAGTGCCATTGCGTCATTTGCCGCAACAATGCATTCTATCTCATCACCGTATTTGGAAATCCAGGCATCCATTTTATCCTTTGCTGTTGCTGTTACCCACATACCCGTGTCTTCAGCAAGCAAGTCTATATCAATTCCTGCGTCTTTAATTGTACTTTTTACATAATCTGCTCTGGGCTGGGAAGCAGTATGTCCCGGATCACCCATTAAATTCACCATCTGGAGCTTTCCATCCCCATTCTTATCCATGTTGGGATTGGCTTTCCAGGCATCCACAATCATCTGTCCTTCAATGGCTGCACCATAATCTCCTCCTGTTGAAGTAACCTGATAAGCATTTTCATAGGAATCGATAACACCTTTTTCCGTTATTTCTTTATTAAAGAAGATAATTGGCAGATTACCTGCTGCCTTTACTTTTTCAATCAGTGCCGGTGCCGCTGTTGTATCGCAGACTGATAATGCGATTACCTTAGCTCCTTTTGCAATCATGGTATCAACCTGATTCGTCTGTGTGGATTGGTCATTTTGCCCATCTTCAATATTGGTCTTAAAGATACCGCCAGATGCGTTAACAATGCTCTTTCCAATATAGGAGTTAAAGTTATCCGAGGCAGAATAAATACCGGCGCCTAAAATCGGCAGTTTCGCTGTTTCTGTCGGCTTCTGTCCCCCCTCCTCTGTACCTCCGCCTGTAGTTCCGCCTGTAGAATTACCTCCGCAGGCTGTCAATGACAGAATCATTGCTGCACATAACAATACACTTAAAACTTTCTTTTTCATGTTAAACCCTCCTGATACTTATATAATTAATTGCAATAACAGAATACCATCCACCCTATTCTTGTACAACTTTCAATCTTTAGAAGTGGTGGACTATTTTTAGAACTTAATTATAAACAAAAAAAAATAGGATATTTGTATTCTTTTGTAAAAAATACCGATACCCTATTTTTCCCCATATAAAAATTGATATACCCCATCTTCATCAATGGCAGTACCATTGTGTACAAATATATTTTCCCCCTCCACCAGATTTATTTCGGAAAAGGCCGACAGCAGGATAATAACCGTAATCCCCCGGTTTCTCAGCATCTCGATCATCATGACCGTAATTTCCCTTACATGAACATCCTCCTGTGCAAAGGGCCTGATGCATACGACTACTTTCGGATTATACAGATACCATTTATAATAAGCCATTTGCTGCAGCTCCACCGGCTGGATTTCTGCCGGCTTCTTGTCCAGGTCCGCCGCCTCAAAGGCTGTCTCCAAAAACTGCCTGATGTTTTTTCGGAACCGTCTGCGCAGCCAAAACAAAGGAACCTTTTCACCCAAAAGCAGGCTGATATTTTCAAAAGCGGACAAATTACCCAATAGTTTGTTTTCATATGCAAATTCTTCAATAAATCCAATTCCCCGCTTAATTGCCTGATTCAGGTTACCGGCAGTATAGGCATCCCCTTCTATGAATATATTGCCGCTCTCGGCTTTTCTTTCTCCTTTTAATAGTTCCAGAATATGATTCCCGCTTGCATCATCCATATAATATATCTTTACAACCTCTCCCCGGCCCACCGAAAAGGAAAGCTGACGGAGCACCTCCGTTGAAACATTATCAAACTCGACTTCCGTTATCCATTCTTCATATTCCACATTATTTACACTTGCTCCCATTGCATACCGCAGACCTGTCTGAGGTACTGCCATAGATAATGGAGTGTGAAAGCGCTTTTCTTTCACACTTGCTCCCGTTGCATACTGCAGACCTGTCTGCGGTACTGCCATAGATAATGGAGTGTGAAAGCGCTTTTCTTTCACACTTGCTCCCGTTGCATACCGCAGACAGGTCTGCGGTACTGCCGTAAATAATGGAGTGTGAAAGTGCTTTTCTTTCATACTTTCGTCCTTGAGAAGTATTTCAAAGACCTTATCGCCACGAACACTATTTGAATTCAGGATTCCCATTGTCTTGCCATGCTTGACTATAACAAAATTATCCGACCACCGGAAAATAATATCATCAAATGCTTCTATGACAAGAAAAGACATCTCAAATTGCCGCATCCGCTTCATCATACTATAAACTTCCTCTAATTCCGGCTCTTTCAGAAAGCTTGTCAGATTTGAAAAGGCAATAATTTTCTTCCCTTCCGCAAAGGCCTTCACCATCTCAAGAATGACTCTGTCCTTTTCTGATAGGAGCACAGTGGAATTATATTTTCGCAGATTGATGCCCAGCTTGCTTTCTATTTCCTTTATCGGTTTCTCAAAGGCGTGCCCGCTGACAAAATAGCGGGGCACATAGGAAGAAAATAAAAAAATATTTTCTTCCACGCTTAAGGAGCGTATTAATTTACCTGTACGTTCAATAACGGAAATATTCTTTTCAAAGCATTTCTCATAGCTTTCTGCTGAAATCTTGTTATTCTCAAAGGAAAGCTTCCCTGTCTGCAGCGGTCTCTTACCTTTGAGAAAATCCACCAGGATATTCTTTTCCAACGCATTGTCAAATACGAAGCCAAGGCTGTCACCATGAAAGAGATTAAAATAGAGGCTTTTCATAATCTCCACTCCATTGTTAAAAATACTTCCGTTTTCTACAAATAACAATTCTCTTTTCACGATTGGCTTCCTTCCGAATGAATATTGGGAATTGTAATCCGGACATCCGTTCCCATTCCCGGCAGACTATATACATGTATCCCGTATTCCTCACCAAATAATAGCTTAATCCTGCGGCATACGTTCTTAAGCGCTATACCTCCGCTTTTACCGCGTTCATCATTTACATAGCTTACTGATACCCTCTCCAGCTTTGCATTGAGTTCTTCCAGCTTTTCTTCCGAAATGCCAACTCCGTCATCCTTGATGCTGATATAGAATTTCGTATCCGTTATTTCAAAGTCCACGACTACAACTCCGGCATTTGCCTTTTTTTCAAGTCCGTGAAAAATAGCATTTTCAATAATTGGCTGCAACGTCAATTTTGGGATTTTTAACCGCAGGATATCCTGGGGTTCCTCCGGCAGATTGAACACGATTTTTAATTTCCCCCCAAACCGGTATTCCTGAATTGCAAAATAATTTTCTGCGTTTTCTATTTCACTTTCAAGGGTTACCAGATTTTCTGTTTCCGTAATGGTATAACGAAAAAATTTTGAAAGTGCTTCCGTTATATTAGCAATGTCCTCTTTCCCGGCACATAAGGCATCACCACGGATGGCATCCAGGGTATTATAAAGGAAATGGGGATTGATCTGATTCTGCAGGGCCAGATATTCAGCCTGTTTGGTAGAGATTTTAATCGCACTCTGCTTATCCAGCATATTATGCAGCCGCTGAAAGACCTCCTGCAGCTCCGGAACCATCTGATAATCTTCCTCAAACAATTCTTCATAAATTAATCCCTCGTTGAACTTTTTAAATTTCTTTATTTTGCGCTGAAAGGGCTGCATGATTTTATGCTCAAATATATAAACAAGAAGGCTGAAGCCTAACATAAATAAAAGGATACACACCAAAAACATCTTAAATTCCAGTACACGTTTTTGATATAAAGCAATGAGAATAGAAAAAACCAACACCATAATCACTGCATACAAAATATAAACAATAAGAAAAATTTGTTCGGAAAAAGTTTCACGTTTCTTTTTCATCAAATCACCTGCTAACTATATAATTTACGGTATTCTGACGGGGTTAAGCCTGTTATCCTTTTAAAAACCTTTGAAAAATACTTAAAATCAGAGTATCCGACTTCTATTGAAATATCAACCAGTGTCTTGTTCGTTGCTGCCAGAAGATTCTTTGCGTTTTGAACGCGGATTTCCATAACATACTCCATAAAGTTTTTCCCGGTTTCTTTCTTAAAAAGTGTGGAAAAATAGGCCGGATTAAACCCTATCTGCGCACTGATGCTTTCTAAACTCAAGGCTAAATTATAATTATCATTGATATACTGCTTTGCCAGGCGTATCGGTTTCGTTTCAGCCTGCTTTATATTTTCAGTGTATTTCTCCAGCAAAGCACTGATTTCCTGTTCCAGTCCGTTAAATACATCCTCCAGGGAAAAATAGGTTTCATACAATTTTTCATAATGGGCTACGGGCAGAATCTCAAGCTCGGAGCTGAATTCCTTTAGACCATAGACTATCATTCCGATAACTTCCATATAGCAGTCATATACTAATTTTCCATTTTCCCTGTAAGGCAGCAGACGGTTTTTCAATTCCTGCAGTATAACCGCTATCCCATCCGGATTAAGCCTCTCCAAATTACCATGCAGGTCATTTTTTATCTGGGCATCTATAAAATCACCGGCAGCCCGTTTACCATCTTTTGGGCTTTGATATTCAATGATATATTTTTCCTGTTCCGACAATCTGTTAAAAACAGCCTCTTTCGCCTGCTCCATGGAAGCCGCCAATCCTTCCAGACTGTTCATCACCGAGCCGATTCCAATGTATACCTTAAGCTCCTGGAATATACTCTTTAAATTTATAATATCCAGTCTCATTTTCTTTAATTGCTTTTTCACCTCGAAAAGAGACGGGTCGTTTACATTTATAATTAGGATAATACTGTCTTCATATTCCATAAAAATAATTTCTTCGCAATATTTCGTCAGCCGCTCCCGAAGCATCTGCTGGATCTTTGTTAATACCATGTCACGCTCCTCATCACTCAGGCGCCTGCCACGGATAAAGGGCTGGATTTTCAATACTGCGTAATAACCCTCTATAAAATGCGTATGATACTCTTTATTAAACTCATCAAGATCATTTAAATTGACCTTCTCCGGATTTAAGATCAAATCTGCAATAAATGATTTCTTCACCTTTTCCCTGGAGCTCTCCGCAAGAGATTTCCACTTTACCTGTTCTATCTGCTGCTCCACTAAGCTGACATGCTTTTCTTTTATTTTATTGAGTGTATTTACCAGTTCTTCTTTTCTCAATGGTTTAAGCAGATAATCCTGTACTCCGTAATGAATTGCATTTTGGGCATACTCAAAATTACTGTAACCGCTTATTATAATAAAACTAATCTCCGGATAAACTCCCTTTGCCTGTTTGATCATCTCAAGTCCATCGCAATTTGGCATACGAATATCCGATATTACGATGTCAGGTTTATTTTCAATAATATATTCCAATGCGGTCTGACCATCATGCAATATATCTACAACCTCTAAATTCATAGCATCCCAATCAACCAAATGTAGAATCAATTGACACACTTTTACTTCATCATCAACAATTAGTACCTTGAGCACTGATTATCCTCCTTACATTTGAGTTCTGACTATTCCCGTAAATAACAAGCCTCTCCTGACTACGCTTATATTCTAGCATCTGTACTTAACAATGTAAAGCATGAGCGTTACTGCCGCAAAAAATGCATAAAGCCTGCTTTTTTAAAGCAAGCTTTACAGCCTTTTTGCGGCGGGATAATCTTAGTGCACCAATGCATTAGACCTAAAAATTATGTTACAGTCCTATAACTGAACTATAATTAACAAATTACCAGACAAGTTCCCTGTATTAATAAGTAAAGCTGTCATAGGTCATAAAGTTATTTGAGTACTTCACCTCTCCGTGCTCCAAATAAAATACGGTAAAACCATTAGCATCAGGAGCAGGATAAACAGCTGCCACCTGTTTATCAATTGTAGCATGTATCTTTGCTGTCAGTTCTTCATCAGTGACCATGACAGCCTTACCGCTGATGCGGAAATTATAACCGCCTGCGCTGCAGGTAAATGCGCAATTCGGATTACTTTCAAGCTGACGGTATACATTTTTCTTATTGGAGGTACAAAAATATATCCTGCCGTCTTCAATCAATTGATACTGCCAGCCTCTGACGTCAGCCTTATCACCGTCAACTGTTGCAAAATGGCCGCTTGTGTGAACCGGAATTATTGCTTTCATTTCTTCTAAATTCATAATTATTTTCTCCTTTTTTATACATTGCTCCACATTGCTTGTGGGATTATAACCAACCTATTCCATAATATGAGACATAATCTTCTCAAATATTCAATTAACTTTTATAGTCTGTTCTTCTTACGCAATTCTAAAGTCATGTTATAAAGTTTACGTGCATTCTCTTTATTAAAGGTCTCCATTGCAAGGCTTACTGCTTTACGTTCCCTGAATGCGGATAAAGAAGCTGCAGGCGGATTATCCAGTAATTCGATGACTGGCACAATTGCCTTCTCAACAGGCTTTCCAATTATTTTATAAATCAGCTTCATTAACGGATTTTTAAAGGTTTCCAGCATACTGGAGGTTTGTACTGCCCAGGGGTTATAAAGGATATACTTTATTTTACCGGCAGTATCATTTTCTGCAAAGGAAACTCCTGAAAGATCATTTAACCGGCTGCCATGGAACATTACCTTTTGCGGTTCAAAATTATTTCTGTTCTGTATATCCTTCCAGTTTACTTCTCCCTTCATTCCGGGTGCGCAAACATTAAGAATAACAGGAGAAGCCGATTTTTCAAGGCTGTCTTTCAATCCATAGCTTAGAAGGAACCTGCTCAGATAAGCCAGCGCAAAGGTGGTTTCGAAGCCCTCTTTTGTTTCGGTATACTCCTTATTGTGCTTTGCGGCACAAAAAACGACTATATCTAAATAATGAAAGCGGTCTTTAATTTCTTCAATCACCCTTTGGTTTTCCTTTACCAGGCTCAAATTCGCCTGTATATAGATTGCCCTGTCTTCAGCTCCCAGTTGTCTGGCTTCCTGATAGAATACGCCGCCTTTTGCAGATGAGCTGCCGACAACGATAACGCGGTCGCCCTTTTTTAGGAAGTGCATGGCAATACCTTTTCCAATTCCATCTGTTCCGCCTGTTACAAGTATTGTTTTCATTAATCCTCCTCCATTTCGTTATCATAAATGGTAAATTTAATAACATTTCCATCTGGTATTTGCCCTATAACCTATCACATAACACCCCTGCTCCTTATCCTGCACCTGTAATAACCAACGTTTGCTTATAATCACATCCTTTCAAATTTGTATTGACAATATTACTATAACATGATAGTTTAAAAAGTAAAGTACGCAAAGTTTTTACACCTAGTATACATTTGTTTACTTAATTCACTTTACTATTATAAGAGGTGCAAGCTTATGAATCCGCGAGACGATAAATTATGCGTAGAATCTATAAAGCAGATAATGGCGATTTTCGGTGGTAAATGGTCATTTGTAATTATTGGGGAATTGCATTCAGGTGCAAAGCATTTCAATGAACTCAATAAGAACTTAGGAATTAGTACTAAGTCCCTTTCAGATGCTTTAAAGAGCCTTGAATCAAACGGTGTTGTTACACGCACCGTGTATTCCACCCCTCCCATTAAGGTGGAGTACTCCCTGACAGATAAAGGCCGTGATTTTGAAGAGGTTTTTATTGCAATGAGGGAGTGGGGCAGCAAATGGCTAAAGGAAGATGTATGAATGCATTTTAAATTATTAAAAGGACAGCTTCCCACTTACATGCACACGTTTCGTGCGGGGTCTGTCCTTTTAATATACCTAATAGCCTAATAGCTATCCATCTTAAACCGGTATTTACTATTCACCGGTATCAGTAACAAAATCCTTGATTTTTCTAGCCGGGACGCCTGCAACAACACAGTTGTCCGGCACATCTTTCGTCACAACGGCACCAGCCGCCACAATTACATTATTTCCAATCGTAACACCGGGCAGAATTGTACAGTTGCCGCCAATCCACACATCATCTCCGATTTTCACCGGTTTCCCATAGGCTTTCTTTTCCCGTCTGCCTTTTGGAGTAAGAGGATGCCCTACAGTTGTAATCAATGTATTTGGTCCAATCATACAGTAATTGCCGATATGCACAGGCGCAATATCCAAAATGGTTACATTATAGTTTGTCAAAAAATCTTCACCCACATGGATATTCTTCCCATAGTCGCAATTAAAATTGGGCTGGATATACACGTTCTTACCAGCGGAACCGAACAATTCCTTAATCGCCACAAGTTGGGCATCGTAATCAGCCGGGTCAATGGCATTGAATTTGGCACAGCCTTTTAATGCATTCTCCTTGCGTGCCACAACCTCATCATCAAAAAAGCAATATTCAAGTCCGGCATCTAACTTTTCCAGTTCTGTCATTTTTTTCACCCTATCATTCTTAATAATTATCGGAAGGATTTTTGGTAAATGCTTAAAATATCATTGTCCGTCAATACTGCAGGATCAGCGGAGAAATCACCGCCAAGTACTTTACGGGCACGTTCAGGGAACTTTTTCAAGCTTTCAGGCGTAATACCATACTCACTCATTTTCAGCGCCTCCACATTGCAATCTGCCAGCAGCTTATCCAGCGCATCCACAAATTCCTGTCCGGAAACCGCATTTTCCACACCCATTGCTTTTGCCATTTTTATCATCTGACCATCGCAGACATGCAGATCAGCAAAATGCTGATAATATGCATGGGCTATCATAATAAGGCCCGCACCATGGGGAAGATTCGGATAGAAGCCACTCATGGCATGTTCCATTGAATGTGCTGAGGTACAAAGCATATAATATCCGGCCAGTGTATTAGCCAGCGCGACATGGGCACGGGCTTCTTTGTCGGAACCGTCTTTCACAGCTCCAGGCAAGCAGGCTGCCAACAGTTCAATGGTTTTTAATGCAAACATTTCACCCATTGGATGGTTTTTGGTATTAATGACACTTTCCGAAGCATGAAAGAAAGCGTCCATCCCCTGATATGCCGTGAGTATAGGCGGTACAGTCATCATCAAATCAGAGTCTACAATGGATAAGGCAGGATACATGCTTTCAAAGCCAAATCCTGATTTTTCTTCTGTTTCTTCTTTCGTAATGACAGCCCAGGGGTCGACCTCACTTCCTGTCCCTGCCGTAGTTGTGACAGCAACTATTGGCAACGGAGCATTTACAGGTGTTTTCTTACCGCCAGTCATGCTAAAGCTATACTCCCAAAGGTAACCAGGATTGATGGCTGCAAATGCAATTGCTTTTGCAGCGTCCATGCTGCTGCCTCCGCCAAGACCTACAACAAAATCACAGCCGTTTTCTTTTGCCATAGCCGCACCATCCATTACATTTTTCAAGGTAGGATTGGGTTTGATCTGGTCAAACAGCACAGAACCTACACCGGCTAAATCGAGCTGTTCCTCCACACGGGACAGATATCCTCCATCCTTCATGGACCTGCCAGAAGAAATCACAATCAGAGCTTTTTTCCCTGGAAGCTGCTGCTCATGCAGATGAGCAAGCTGTCCTGCTCCAAACAGAATACGGGTGGGTATAAAATAAGTAAAGTTATTCATAATTATTTCCTCCTGAATTTTAAAGTATTTAAGATAATCAATTTGCCAGCAAACATAGTATAGGGGAGGATTCCAAAGATTTCAGCGCTAAATCTTAAAGAGATGTGTGGCAAATTCTAATATTTTGTGTTATTATCAAGGAAATAATGCTGTATTATTTAAACCCCAGCCAGGAGGTATACTATGGGCAGACATTTATTACCCTCTGCAATTTTGCGGTTGCAGGAACAGTTTTCAGAATTAGATTGGACCTATCATGATTTTCCTGTGGGCGACAAGATGGAAAAAATGTACCATTGGCCTGGTATCCCTGAGGAGGAAATTTTGATTTGTGTCCACAAGAGCACTGGTGTTCAAGAGTTGTTTCATCGGCAGGATTTCTTTTATTTTAATTTTACCTATAAAGGGCAGTATGAGTCTCATAGTTATAAATATGATAATAAAATAACCATTTATGAGGGTGAACTTTATGCCGGACAACCATTTGCGGGACAGGCTATGTGCGTCCATAATAATCAGGAAACAATTATCTTTGGCGTATTACTCCAAAAGGAAATCTTTTTCCACACTTTCTTGCCGATCCTGTCCACCAACTCCAAGCTGTTCCACTTTTTTCTTAATCCTGCAACCAATAGCTTTTCCGAGGAATTTATTCATTTTAAAATTGAAGATGATTGTAATATACGGGCGTTACTGGAAATGATGGTAATTGAATATGCCTATAAGCAGGAGGACACACAGGCTGTCTTAAAACCGCTGGTACTTTCTTTCCTCATGCAAGTTTCACGCCAATATGCTGCTGCCAATCAGGAGCCTGTTTCAGAAAAGCTTTCAGACCGCATTGTGCAGTATATGAGCGAGCATTTTGATACTGTAACATTAAAGGACATTGCCAGCCGCTTTTCTTATCATCCCAATTACATTTCCACTTTGCTAATCCGTGAAATTGGAAAATCTTTTTCACAAATATTATTGGAGCAGCGCATGGAACGTGCCGTTATTCTCTTAAAAGGAACCTCCTTATCCGTTAATGAAATCGCAGTAATGCTGGGATATACGAATAGCAGTAATTTCCACAAAGCTTTCCGGGAATATTATCATTTGTCACCAAGAGAATATATGAATACAATACTATAATTACAGCCAGCTTAGTATTTGCTGTTTACTTCCGTTATATTAATCTGAATTTTCTATTTGCAAAAATCAAAAAATCCGGTATAATATATTCGACAATAAATGTCGCCTTACCACTGTCAGACGGTAAGGCGGCATTTTTTTATTTGTCAAAATTGATTCGGGTATCGTAAGTTAATCCCAACTATGCAGTAAAGCGGCTTTCACGGAGCTGAGCGTATTTTATGCTATGACCTTCTGACACCCGGATCAAAAATATTATCAGGAGGAAAATCATGCCTAAGAGCAAAAAAGAAGGAATTACGTTTAGTTTTATCATGAGTGCCATTATGATATATGTCATGGCGGCATTAAATTTCTGGGTTCGTGAACAATCCATCTCCCCACAGGCTTGGGTACATGCCGCAATTACATTTATTCCGGGCTTTATTGCAGGAATCATCTGTGACTTGTTATTTTGCACACCCATATCCAGAAAAATTACATTTACCGTATCAAAAAGAGAGGATACGGAAGCCTTGAAGGTTTTTGTTATGCGATTTAGCATGGTCATACTTATGACCATTTGCATGACATTGTTTGGCTGCATCGCCAGCGGGAATAAAGGAATACAGATACTAATCGATGCCTGCATTTATTTCCCTTACAATTTAACAATTGCCATGCCAATCCAAATGCTGGTTGTTGCACCACTGTCGCTAAAAGTGGTAAAGGTCCTTTACAGAAAAGAAAGCAATATACCCGGCAGTACCTTCCACTAACATATAGTGTTTCCGAAAGGCTATATGCCATGTAAATCCAACACTGCAAAAGTTGTCATTAATAGCCAATCTTCCACTATAACAGAAGGTTGGCTATTTTATGGATTAACTCAGATTTTTCTTCAGATTATTGAACTTCTGCAATAATTTATTGATTTCAACCTCATCTATTTGAGACATTAATTGGTTACGTTTTATCGTTAAAGGAATAGGCTTATTATGATTGGCAGCATATGCTTTCTCATAAGTTGATTCAGCAAGTTCCAGCTGATCCTTGAATTCTTCAAAGAATTTTAATCCATGCTCATTATTGATTTTGATGATTGAAACACCTCTTTCATCAGCCATTTCCGGATGCTGTTTCGCAATCCCCCAGTAATCCCCTATGGTGATATCTCCCACCCCTAACTTTAGACCGGCAAATTCGCAGGTATAGCAGCAAGGTCTTTGGATATTATCATCCGAATATGCTCTTCTATAATTATTTCTGGAAGACTGCTCCAAAAGCACTTCTCCGGATTCAAATCTCACACATACATAGGGTTTACTCCACCCGCTGATTTTATTTCGAAATTCAAAATCTAATATTTTTGAATGATACTGATGCTCCAAATATTCTTTATACAATCGAAAAACCTTAGGAGATGCCGTTGCATGGCATATGATTTCAACCGTAAATAAATTTTCATACTCCTTATGAAGATAATTTTTAAGTCCTGCTATCTGGCAGTAATTCCCGGAATATAATACAGGTACCCCCTCTTCAAGCATTTCCTTCACCCGCGGTTTTACCTCCCTGCTGTCCGCAAAAACATATTTTGAACCGTGGAATGCCTGGCAGGCTTCCTCCGTATCGGCAATATCATAGACAGCCTCCATGTCATTCGTATACTTCACACCAACTGCACGGCCACCTCGGGCAATGATATTTTTATACATTGGTGCGAACATACCGCCGCTGGCACTTTGTTCAAGCACCTCTTCCTCTTTATGCCTTGCTGCATATACCTTGGGAAATCCATTAACGGCTTCTTCCGGATGCCTGTATTTGCCATAAGGGCATGTTTTTCTGCACAGGTTGCAATGTATGCACTTTTCTTCAACAATGAACGGATATATGAAACCCTCTTTATCCTCTATCATGGTTATGGCAGAAGTAGGACAGATATCCCTGCAGGCATTACACCCAAAGCAGGAAAACGCATCCATTGTATCAAAATATTTATCCTTCTCCGTTATTGGCTTATGCGAGGTTTTTGGCCCTTCGATTGCATTTCTGAGGAAATCAGCGGATTCTTCCCGAAGAACAAAGCTTGCCATTTCCACTGCAGCATAGTCAATGTTCAATGCGGTTAAATCTTCCGGTAATTCTCCGGGACTTGCAATCATATGGTTTGCTATTCCCAGTGAATCAAGTAGATGCCTCATTCTCTCCGGATTCTGGAAATGAGGTATGGTTATAAAATCCTTTTGATAAATAATTGAAAATACTGTCGCATGGAATGAATTCGCTATGACATATTTTGCATTGGCAATGTATCCCACAAACTCCTCCGGACTGCCATTTGTAAATTTCTTCAGCTCATTGGCAAAGTCATAATCTTCACGGTTATGCACGATAGGAAGCCCGGTTCTCTTCGAGATTTCTTCTGCCATTGCATTTAATCTCTTGTCTATTTTCTTAAGGTGTACATTATGAACATAGATATAAGCCTGTTTTACCTTTGGATCTTTCTTTAATTTATCGTACATTTCCTTCTGCAGCAGTAAGGTAGGGTCCAGTACTACAGAAACTTCCTTATCCGTCAGATTTGATATTGCTTCTTTTGCCTTTTCTTCTCTTACGGAGATATAATCAAAATCACGTAAATATCTGGAGAAAAAGAGATGCTCTATTTCCGGTATTTCATCTCTGCCAATACTTGCAGCATAGGAAATGCGTTTGATTTCATTTTTACCAAAGGATAATAAGTAGGCAGGATTAACCCCACTCGTTAACCCTCCGTTCCAAATCTGGTCACTGCCGGCTATCATAATATCGTAGTCAAAATTGGCTTTCTTTAATTCAGCCAATTTTGTCATGGGCTCCGTTGTATTTAAAGTATGGTTGATGAATCTTTCAAACTCACGGTATTTTCTGGTTTTATTCGGCTCCGTCTTACTCTTCTTCAAATACTGTAAGGCATGAACTGCTTCGTTTAATTTATCATTTTTAAAAGGGTTTCTTGGTACATATAACCGATACAACTTATCCGTTGCCGGTAATCTGTAATTAATTATTTCCACCTGATGACCTTCACTTTTTAAATACTCCTGCAAAGCCCAGGCTTGTAGGACGGCACCATAATTATGAGCACTGTTAAACGTAATAATTCCAATTTTCATTATAAAAACCATGCCTTTCTCACAGCCTAAAACTTTGAGCCGTGTGAAAATTGCTTTTTAATTTTCACACTAGCCTCTTCAGCTATTCAAATAGTGAGTCAAATTGTTCTACTGCTCCTCGGTTATACCTGCCATAATCCACATTCATGGCTTTTACCTCACCCTTCATGAAAGCAATCATCCCCATTTCCAGACCACTTTCACTGGCTTCTACCAGATATCCGTTATAATCCTTTATAAAGCCTCGGGGTCCCGGTATATCTGTTGACATAGTCGGAATCCCAAGTGCATCTGCTTCCAGTAAAGTCAGACCCAAGCCCTCATAATAGGAGGACAGAATAAAGAAATCGCATTGCTTTAAAATCGGCATAGGATTCTTTATGGATTTAATTATTATAATCTCTTCTTCTGAATTTTTGGCATATTCCAGGGTCTGGTTATAAAGAACACCGTGGCCGCCAATTATGATCAAGCATACATCCTTATATTCAACACAGAATTTTTCAAAGGCTTTCATAAGCATCAGATGGCCTTTTTCAGGGGAGAACCGCCCAATGGTGATGAATTTCTTTTTATCACCTGCCAATATTTTTTTCAATTCCTGTTCCGTGATATTACATTTTGTATCAACATCAAAAGCCAACGGTTCCTTTGACTTCCGAATCACTTCCTTGTGGGCATGGCAGTTATTTATTACTACAATATTATCTTCTCTTCCGCTTATTTCCAAGGTCGGAGGAACAGTATCACTTGTAATCACCGCTACATTATCGTATTTTTGATAAGCATTTTTCAAGGTCAGATAATGCTGATTGCCCCTTGTTTTCATCTCAGCCACCATATCACTGTGAACATAGATGGTCTTTGCTCCCTCATATCTCTGGAATAAGTTGATGACCTTCTTCTCATATCCCGCAAACTGTATCACATGGTCAAAATGGGTATCTCCAAAGTGCTTCTTCCATTCTCTTTTATAAAGCCGGTCTAAATATTTCTCTGTAAAAGCATTTTCTTTATTCCATTTAAAATAAAACAGATAGGCTGCCGCTTCGAACAAAGTAAAGCTTTCACCGCTGCTCATTGGATAAATACCCACTTCTTCCGGTATCTGGGCAAGACGCAAGGGTGCTTTTTTAAGTGCCTGTTCATTAAAGGTAACAAAATAATTTCTTTTCTTTAAATCGATATTATTAAAAAGATTTATAAGGGCGGTTGTCAAACCATTCTTAGACAAGGCAGAACCGAATAGAATAACAGTATCTTTACCATTCTTGGGAAGTTTCTCTTCCCTGCATTGCTTTTCCCCTTTGATTACATGTCTGCAAATCCGCTCTGCGGCTCCCGGACTGTCATAGGTACAGCATTCCTTCAGGAACTGTGTATCATCGTAATTTTTGGGTGAGTTCAACTCATATACTAAATTCTTTACGGACTTCACCACCGGAAATGGCAGGCTATCTAGAGACACATAAAGCCCGCGTTCCTTGATATACTCTGTTTCATCATAGGCAAACAGGATTATTTTTTTCCCGGTATTGGCAAAATCATAAAATACACTGGAATAATCTGTAATTAAGCAATCGCACATATTCAAAAATTCATAGGTGTCATATTGGTCCGGGTACGGTTTAATATGTTCATATTTTGAGTAGTCAGCGTCCTTACTTACAAATGGATGCAATTTCACATATAATACCTGATTGTCTTTTAATGCCTTATCAAGGGGCCTTAAATGATATTCAATAAGAGCTAATAAATGGTCGGTATTCTTCTTTACCAGCGTTCCCCGCCAGGTGGGCATATAGATGAACACCTGTTTATCCTCCAGTCCCAGTTCCCTCTTAATATCTTGTCCGATTTCTTTATGAAAGAATACCGAGTTCCTGGGATAGCCCTCATTTAAGATAGTGCCCTCATATAGATCATTCAGCATGTAGGCATCTATCATTTTTTCCTTCATATAATCGTTCGGATAGACTAAATAGTCTGCAAATAAAAGATTTCTTTGAACATTACCTATTCCATAGGCTCTATCCTCAACATCCCGTCCCATTTTTTTAAGGGGTGTTCCATGCCATGTATTGGTAATTACCTGTCCTTCTTTTTTTACATAGGACCTGTTAAAGGAAGTATCCGTAAATAAGTATTTGGCCGTAGCTAAATATTTATAATAATGATAGGAATTGGTACGAGTTATTCTTATATTCCCCATGCCATATTTATTCAATTGATTCTGTATAGACACCTGCTTGCTTTCCAATACGGATAAATACACAGTATACTCTTTATATTCCGGTTTTGATAATTCTAATAATATATGAAACATATTCCCTGCCAGATCGCCGCCATTTTTAGATTCCATTAATATTAATTTCTTATTTAACCTTGCCTTATAATAATAAAAGGAATAATAAGAATTCAGTATAATTACTTTTGCTTTTTTATACATATTCAGTAATTTCATGTTAGTCAATTATACTCCTGCATCATAATTATAAATTTCACTCTTATTTCAGCGTCCTTATTAGGTTATCTGCGTCTTCACTAACTGGAATGCTATTCTTTTCATTCATTAATTAAAACCCTTAGAGATGCTTTTATTGTCTTCACTATAAGCTTGAATTATTCACATAAAAAAGCCGGATAAGTATAGCGGCTATGTAATTGTATTTATTGTAAAAACTGTCAAATTGCTTTCCGGAACAACAAAAGAGGAATTTCACTGATCAGCGAAATTCCTCTTTCTTTCCTTCATCTCTTATTAAAAAAATTTGTTTACTTCCTTTTGATGAAACATATTTTCTATTCTCGGCAGGGAAATCCCCAGGGTTTCTTTCAGCACGTCTTCTACGGTTTCAACAGGTATCACCCTAAGCTGCTTTTTCACTTCTTCGGGCACATCCTTCAGGTCAATGACATTGTCCTTGGGAATTAACACTTTATTAATTCCAGCCCTTTGGGCACCCAGCAGCTTTTCCTTCAGCCCGCCGATTGGCAGGACAGCGCCTCTTAATGTAATTTCTCCTGTCATGGCTATTTTGGAATCCACCTTATTTCCCGTTACCAGAGATGCGAGAGCGGTGAACAGTGCAATACCGGCAGACGGTCCGTCTTTGGGTACAGCTCCCGAAGGGACATGAATATGAAGGTCCCTTTCCTTAAAATTAACCGAATTAAGCGGCAATCTCGATTTTAACAGGCTCAGGGAGATTCTTGCCGACTCTTTCATTACATCTCCCAGCTTGCCGGTCAGGGTAATCTCTCCGTTTCCCGGCATATCAGTGGCTTCGATAAAAAGGATTTCTCCTCCCACTGGTGTCCAGGCCAGACCAGTGACTACGCCGGGAGGATTATCCTGCTGCGCCTTGTCATGCCGCGACACCTGTCTTCCGAGCAGCTCCTCTAAATCCTCCGCCTTAATCCTATAAGGCAGCTCTGCTTTATTTGATACAATTTTCTCGGAGGTCACTCTCGCAAGAGCGGACAATTGTTTTTTCAGTCCTCTGACTCCGGCTTCCAGGGTATAGTCACTGATTATTTTACGCAGCACATCATCTTCCACACTCATTTGTTCCTCTGTCAGCCCGTGCTCCTCCAGAACAGACGGAATCAGGTGATCTTTTCCGATATGGAATTTTTCCTCTGTGGTATAGCTGGAAATTGAAATGACTTCCATTCTATCTAATAAAGGTCCCGGAATACTTTCTAATGTATTCGCCGTTGCAATAAAGAAAACATCCGATAAATCATAGGGCAGATCCAGATAATGATCGGTAAAGCTGCTATTTTGTTCAGGGTCCAGCACCTCCAGCAGCGCACTTGCAGGATCACCGCTGAAGCCTCCGGTCATCAGCTTATCCAGCTCATCAAGGACCATGACAGGATTATTTGTACCTGCCTTTTTGATGCTTTGGATAATTCTTCCCGGCATTGCTCCTACATACGTTCTGCGGTGTCCTCTGATTTCTGCTTCATCTCTGATGCCGCCCAAACTCAAACGGATATACTTCCTGTCAAGAGCTTCAGCAATACTCTTGCCCAGGCTTGTCTTACCTGTACCGGGAGGACCTACAAGCAGCAGGATAGAGCCTTTTTTATCATTTTTAAGCTGCATGACCGCCAAATGCTGTATAATCCTGTCCTTGACCTTTTCCAGCCCATAATGCTGCTCATTTAAAATCTGTCTTGCCGCTCCGAGATTAACCGGATTCCCTTCCTCCTTCTTCCACGGCAGTTGAACCAAAAGGTCCAGATAATTGCGCAAGACATTATACTCGGAGCTGTTAGGTCCCTGTGCCTCCAGCTTATCCAATTCCTCCAGGGCAGCTTCCTTGATATCGGACGGCATTTGAGCCTCTTCGATTTTTGTTAAATAATCTTTGTCTTTTTTGGCTCTCTCACTTTTACCTTCATTCAATTCATCCTGGATAACCTTCAACTGCTCTCTGAGCACTGATTCCCTGTAATATTTGTTGGCTTTCTCAGAGAATTTCTCCGATATCTGAATCTGCAGCTCAACGGCTTCCTTTTGTTTCAGCAGATGGTCCATGAAGCGAAGCCCCCGCTCCTTCAGGGATTCTATTTTTAATAATTCATACTTCTCTTCGTTTGATATTAGTATAAATTGACTCAGGTACACAATCAGAGAATTTAAATCCCCGAACTCGTCGGTTATCCTGCTGTATTGTTCCCCTCCCTGGAATTTTCCGCTTATCTCCCGGATGATTTTCTTTAAGTAATCAAGCATTTCCTCCCTGCCCTTTGCATCCAGGTCTGCATTCTCCGGATAGGGCTTATATTCGGCATATATCATACTGTCTTCAAATCGAAATTCGCCGATTTGAACTCTGTCCGTCGCTTTGATTGTCACTTGAATACCTTTTTCTGTTTTCTCAATTCCACTTACCTGAAAGACTACTCCTATCCTGTAAAAGTCCTCTTCCTTCAATGCCTTCTGGGCAAAATTCTGCTTCAGGGGCAGTGCTATTTTTACTGCTTCTTCCTTTTCCAGGAATTCCATATGGATATCATCCAGCGTTTTCATATAAACCACTGTTTCAACGCCTGGTAACAAAAGCGTATTAGGTATTGGAAAAACAATTCCTTGTTCCTTGTTGTTATTGAAATTTGTCATAATCTTCATCCTTTCTAGCCGTAATAATAAGTGAATGTTCATTTAATAATGTAGTAAATAATTGCGAGATCCTTTTGTAAAATTGTTTTTACAAAATTATCCCGCTTGTATTAATTTATACTAATATTGCATCTTGTATTACCTTAATCATCTCCTGTAATAAAAGCCCTCTCTCAGCTTCGCTTTTCTGACTGTCAACGGCAATTGCTTTTACCGGATAAAAAATGAATGCCATTATAATTTCTTCACTGTATTCCTTTATTATTTTGTTCTGCTTCATATCCTGAATCAGATTATAAATATTACAGACATTCTTTTTTCCGGAACAATGGTTCGCTAAGGACGGACAATTTGAAAACTGCTCGACGAAACTGTAGATTTCTTTGTGTTCCAATATATAGCCATAATAGCTTCTGATGAGTACCTCGACCAGCTGCTGTCCTCCCATGCTCACATCTACTTTGTTTATTAAATAGTCATATACCTCTTCTGAGTACTCACTATAGATGTCCTGGAGCATGTTCTCTTTATTTTCATAGTATATATAGACAGTTGCCGGTGAAACTCCTGCCAGCTTAGCGATTTTTGAGATAGAGGCACCATGAAATCCTTCTTGAAGGATCAGCTTGATTACCGCTTCTTTAATACTTTTTTCTTTTTCATCATCTTTCTTTCTCATATAATCACCTCTGCATGTTCATATAATAAACGATCATTCACTTATTGTCAACAGTAAATTAAATATAACAAAATGAAATGATGAAAATTGTTTCAGATATGATTGTAATCAGAATTTGCATCAGCCCTTTATTAATATTTTTTATTCAATATGATATTGATTATCACTTGCATATTTTATATTTTAGGTATATAATAAAATAAAATTTAGGTATACCTAAAAATATTTTAATTATGATTTGATGTCGTGAGTTAATCTCCGATATAAAAGAACGATATACATCCGGCCTCTTACGCGGCCAATGTTTTGGAAGTTTTTTCTCTTAAGGAACTTTGGATAACTTAAGCGAAAAAAGGAAGCAGCGTTATTGAAACATACCGCCTGCGTTATCTTCAAAACCAGTAATTGATTAATAAATGGAGGATTTAAATGATGAGAAATTTTAAAATTTTATTTAGTTTATTCCTGGCAGTCTTCTTATTAACCGGCTGCCAAAAAACCGAACCAAAAGAAACGAAGGATACTTTAAACCTTGTTGCAACTACAACCATGCTGGCCGATCTTTCCGGAATTATCGGCGGAGAGCATGTTACGGTAAAAGGGCTTATGGGACCTGGCATTGACCCCCATCTATACCAGGCTAGTGCCGGTGATGTTACACTGATGCAGAATGCAGATGTTGTTGTATACAACGGCCTGCATCTGGAGGGTAAAATGGGAGAAATTTTTGAGTCCCTGACAGGCCGGGGCAGTACCGTTATATGCATAGAGGACGGACTGAAGGAAGAGGATCTATTATCCTGGGAAAATGATACCTCCATACACGATCCCCATATCTGGTTCGATGTTTCCCTTTGGAAGGCTGCAGCTAAGACCGTGGCTGACAAATTATCTGCCGCGGATTCTGCCCATGCAAAGGATTACACCAATAACCTTGAAGAATATCTGGCAGAATTAGATACACTGGATACCTATATCAAAGATAAGGTGAATGAAATCCCGAAGGAACAAAGAGTCCTGATAACAGCCCACGATGCCTTTCATTATTTCGGCAGAGCTTACGGTTTTGAAGTAAAAGGGTTACAGGGTATCAGTACCGATGCCGAAGCCGGAACAGCTGATGTCAGCAGCTTAGCCGATTTTATTGCCGGGCACAGAATAAAGGCTGTTTTTGTAGAATCCTCCGTTCCGCCTAAAACAATCAAAGCCTTACAGGCGGCAGTGAAGGCAAGGGGATTTGATGTCAGTATAGGCGGGGAACTTTACTCCGATTCCTTAGGTGGTAAGAACTCCGGAGCCGAAACTTACCTTCTGACCGTAAAGGCTAATGTTGATACCATTGTAAAAGCTTTAAAATAAAATTCGAATATAAGGGAGGATTATGCAGATGGAATTTAATAAAACAGATTATGCCGTTCAAATAGAGGATTTAACTGTTGCCTATGATGCTAAGCCCGTTCTATGGGATATTGATTTAGATATCCCACAGGGTAAATTAATGGCAATCATAGGTCCTAACGGTGCCGGGAAAACCACCCTGTTAAAAGCGATGCTGGGACTTTTAGTTCCGGTAACGGGAACCGTACATTTCTTTCAGGAAACAGACAACAGCCTGCGTAAATTAAAGAATAAGGTTGCCTATGTTCCCCAAAGCGGCAGCGTAGACTGGGATTTTCCCGCAACTGTACTGGATATTGTATTAATGGGATGCTATGGCAGGCTGGGTTTCATAAAGCGCCCCGGTAAAAAAGACAGGGAGGATGCGTTACAATGCTTGTATAAAGTTGGCATGGAAGGTTACGCCTCCCGTCAAATCAGCCAGCTATCCGGCGGACAGCAGCAAAGAGTCTTTTTGGCAAGAGCCTTAATGCAGACCGCTGATATCTATTTTATGGATGAACCCTTTAAAGGTGTGGATATTCAGACGGAAAAAGCGATTGTACTATTATTAAAGGAATTGAAGGAATCCGGTAAAACTGTAGTAGTCGTACATCATGACCTGCAGACGGTTCCGGAATACTTTGACTGGGTTACTCTGATCAATATCAAAGTAATTGCCAGCGGACCGGTGGAAGAGGTTTTCCACGAGCAGAACCTGAAAAAAGCTTACCGCAGTACCGGTAACTTATTAAAGAATGCGGTTTAGGGAGGTGTTTATATGGAAAATCTTCTTTCTCTGTTAAATGACTATACCTTTCAGACGGTTGCACTGGGCTCTGCTATCCTGGGCCTCATCAGTGGTGTTTTAGGAAGCTTCGCTGTGCTTCGCAAACAGAGTCTTCTTGGGGATGGCGTTTCCCATGCGGCACTTCCGGGGGTTGTAATGGCATTTGTACTGACCGGCTCCAAGGACACGGAAGTCCTCCTTCTCGGAGCTTTGCTTTCAGGTCTTATGGCAACTTTATTTATAATCAGTATTGTAAAACACACCCGGATTAAATTTGACAGCGCTCTTGCCCTTGTCATGTCGGTGTTTTTTGGAGCCGGCCTTGTGCTTCTGACCTATGTGCAGAAAATTCCCAACTCCAATCAGGCGGGCTTAAAGCGTTTTATCTTCGGGCAGGCATCCACCCTGCTGCAAAGGGACGTTTATTTTATGATAATCTGCGGTGTACTGCTGCTTACTCTGGTCCTTTTATTCTGGAAAGAATTCAAGCTTTTTATTTTTGATTCCGAATATGCCAGGAGCCTTGGTTTCCCTGCACATAAATTAAACCTGCTATTATCCTTTATGATTGTTATGGCAATTATTATCGGGCTCCAGACCGTAGGTGTAATTCTTATGAGTGCCATGTTAATCGCTCCCGCCGTTGCGGCAAGGCAATGGACTAATAAATTTTGGATTATGGCAGTTCTTTCTGCTCTCTTTGGCGGAATATCCGGTATAGCAGGCACAGCTGCCAGCTCTCTGACGGCAAAGCTTCCTACGGGACCTGCCATTGTTATTTTTATCAGCTGTATTGTTATTTTCAGTGTACTGTTTGCACCCGGAAGAGGTATTCTCCGGAAAATACTGCACAGAAATAATCTGAAACAACTACTGCAAAAAGAAGGAGGTGCCCCTGATGTCCCCACAATTTGAAATCCAGCTTATTGCCGTTATTGTTGCCGTAGCCTGCTCTCTGCCTGGAGTATTCCTGGTTCTGCGGAAAATGTCGATGATGTCGGACTCCATTACCCACACCATCCTTTTGGGTATTGTCCTTGCCTTTTTCCTTACCCACGATTTATCTTCTCCCCTCCTGGTACTGGGTGCCGCTCTGATCGGCCTGGCAACTGTATGGCTTACGGAAACCTTAAACCGGACGAAACTCCTTTCAGAGGATGCTGCCATCGGAATCGTATTTCCGTTTTTATTTTCCATTGCCATCGTTTTGATTACCAGATATGCCGGCTCCGTCCATCTTGATACGGACTCTGTCCTGCTTGGGGAACTTGCCTTCGCACCCTTTGACCGTATGGTGGTATTTGGGTATGATATCGGTGCAAAAGCAATTTACAGTACTCTGGCTTTATTACTCATTAACCTTGTATTTATCATTACTTTCTTTAAAGAATTAAAAGTAGTAACCTTTGACCCCATGCTGGCTGCCGTTCTTGGCATCTCCCCATCCCTGATCCATTATGGACTTATGATGCTTGTTTCCATGACAACAGTAGGAGCTTTTGAAGCAGTCGGCTCCGTACTGGTAGTGGCATTTATGATTGGACCGCCTGTTACAGCCTATCTGCTGACGGACAATTTAAAGCATATGCTGATACTCAGCGGGATAATAGGAGCGGCAAACGGAATCCTGGGCTTTTATCTGGCAGTGCTCTTTGATGTTTCCATTTCCGGCAGCATGGCGGTAATGACAGGGCTTGCATTCCTGCTTGTATTCATAACGGCTCCCCGCAGAGGATTGGTAAGCTCCTTAAAGAGGCGAAGCAGGCAGAAACTAGATTTCAGCAAAAAAACACTTCTGTTTCATTTATATAATCATGAGGGAAGTATTGAGGAAACAAAAGAGGCCGGTGTTCATACCCTGGCAGAGCATTTCCACTGGGACAGGGCTTTCACAGATAAAATAATCCGGCTGCTGTTAAAGGAAGAAAATATCCTCCTTGAAAAAGAAGTCATTAAGCTGACAGAGAAAGGAAGATCTGTAAGCATTTCCGAATATGAGGCTTTGTTTTTAGATTAAATCACCAAAAAACATTAACTGAAAAGGGTCCGGGAATTCTCCCAGACCCTTTTCATACTATTCTTATCACCCGGCTGCTGAGGGTTCCCTCCCCAATACTCTCATTTGCTGACTAAAGATGGCAGCTGTACTTTCAGAGAACACCCAGAGCTCTGTAAAAACATCCTGTTATAGCTGGTCTCCTCCATCTGCTTATCCCCATAAAGCATTGGCATCGGTTGCACTTCTGTTTAAACGGGAAAAATCTGTTTTTACAAAGGAAGTCGTTGATAACAGTAAAAATACCAGGCCAATTATTAAAATAATGGCAAAGGACATAACCGGAGTGACTATAAATCCGTTAATATCAATTGCCAGTCCCTCTTTCACAAGTTCTGCCGTTGATAGATTTGTTTTTTCTAATACAATCATACGGAAAAATGCGGTTGCGTAGGTCATTGGATTAATATACGAAACATATCTAAGGGTTCCCGGCAGCATTGATAAAGGAATATAGGCACCGGAAAGGAACGTCAAAGGCATGGTCACTGCTGTCTTGACTATCTGAAAGGTCTGCCCGTTGCGGACCTTCGTTGCCATAAATAATCCAACACCTGAAAAAACGATTCCAATGCTGATCATGGACAGCAGGATATAGAACGGTGTGGCCCAATGCGTAAATTTAATCCCAATAAACAATCCTATCACTAAAATTAAGATTCCCTGCAAGGTAGAAACAGTAGCCGCCGATAATATTTGTCCCATTGCAACTGCAATCCTCTTCGCCGGAGAAACCAAGACCTCTTTCATAAAACCGCTTACCATATCATCAACAGTGGAAGAAGCCAGATTAAGCGAGCTTTCAAACACGGTAGTTATAATGACACCGGACAGCATATAGGCAATGGGATTTTCAATAAAGTCATTTTTAAAAATAGCACCAAATACATAAACAAAGAAAAATGGGAATATCAAAGAAAAAATTAACCCTGTTTTATTTCTGATAAACGCTTTTAATCCTCTCATCCACAACGCAAGCACAGTATTCATATTAATCCTCCTCCCTGATCTTTCTGCCTGTTATCTCCAGAAAGACGTCGTTAAATGTCCCTTTTTTTATTTCAATATTTGTAATGTCTTCTTTGTGACTGCTAAGAACCTGTAAAAGCCGGTCCAGATTTTCAGCCTCCACCTTATAATAGCTATCCTTCTTTACATAGGCAAGCTCATATTGCCCCAGTAGTTTTTCAAGCTCTGCTTCATTTTTCGTAGAGATATATGCTTTATCCTTTGTATACATTTTCTTTAAAGCATAGGGCGTATCATGAGCCACGATAGCACCCCCATCGATGATAGCTATTTTATTGCAGATTTCCGCTTCCTCCATATAATGTGTCGTCAGAAAAATAGTAATATTTCTCTCTTTCTGAAGCTTTATGATATATTCCCATATATGCGCCCTTGTTTGGGGATCAAGCCCTGTTGTCGGTTCGTCAAGAAATAACACCTTGGGATAGTGAATCAGCCCCCGTGCGATTTCTACACGCCGTTTCATTCCGCCGGATAAAGCACCGACCAGTTTCTTTCTTTCCCCTAACAAATCTACCAATTTCAAAACAAACTGAATACGTTCTTCCACCTCTTTTTTCGGTATGTTGTAAAAGACGCAATGCATCTTCAGATTTTCTTCAATGGTCATCTTTGCATCCAGTGTTGAATCCTGAAATACAACCCCTATTGCCGATCTGACTTCGCTTTTCTGATCCGTAACATCTTTTCCGTCGATAAGAAGAGTTCCTGAGGTTTTTTCAAAAATCGTACACAGTGTGTTAATTGTTGTACTCTTCCCGGCTCCATTAGGCCCCAGGAAGGCAAAAACAGTCCCCTCCTCCACACGAAAGGATATATCATTTACAGCAGTGAAATCACCGTATCTTTTTGTAAAATTTTTAACTTCGATAATTGGGTTCATGGTTTTCATCTCCTTTGCAGTTTAAATTTTAGTCCGCTACTCTATACCAAATCCATTTTCAGGAAGCATCCTTACATTCATTGGAAAGCCAAACAAATGGTCGCTCCAAAATATAATAATTCATTATTGCATTTACAATTTATATTGTCAATGAATGTTCTTTTTCTTTACGTGATGTTTAAATTCTTTACATAAAGTTCTTTTTTATCCAATGCATATCACAAGACTGCTAACGTTACTGCCCAGATAGAAAGTGAAAATTGCCTTATAATTTTCATACTATAAGCTGTACCTTTAGCAAGATTTTTTTCTATGATAAATAATAAGGCTGGTGGTTTTCTGAGTTGTCTTCAGAAGCCATCCAGCCTTGCTTGTAATATAAGTGATATCTTTTATTAAATCAATTACTTTTTCATTCCATTTGTCTGAAATGCTATTTCCAGGTTAGAAACCATCGTCTTATCCTCTTTATACCGATTCCACATCCATTCATAGGTTTCCAAAAGCTTATTGCTTTTCGTTCCTGCCATTGCCTGCAATGCCGTATGCGCAATCCAATAGGAATCGCTTTTCATAAAATGAATAAAATCTTCCAAGCAGTCCATCTTGTCACCGGCACGCCCCATGACAAATATGGCTGTCTTCCTCTCATCTTCCACATTACTTTCATCTGTTGCAAAGTCGGCCAGCTCCTTCGCCCTGAGGCTCTTGCAATTCTGCAAAAAATATAGTATTTTCTGCTTATAGGAGCCATAACTTAATTTTTCATAAGGTGCCTCTAATCCATACAGTAATGCCAGCATCTTTCCGTAATATCTGTCATAGAATTCTTCCGGCATTCTTCTGGCACACAGGACTGCGCCTTGCTGGTTTGCACCGTTTATCATCGCTTCAAATAGTTTGATTCCTTTATCCACATCAAAGCGAAAAAGCAGCTCCGTTCTCATAGCATCAAGCTCTTTGTCGTCAATGTCCATTAAAAAGTTTATTGTATTCCTGCTCGCTTTATGAAACCGGTAAAAGCTTCTGAGTATTGCCTGCTTTTCTTGCCTTTCCGCATTTTGAAAAGCAGAAATCAATTCTTCTTCCGTTCCTAATCTTACATATCCATAAGAAGTAACGCTGCGCTTCTCTAAAATTTCAAGGAAATATTTCTCATACCAGTCTAAAAAGGTCATACCGGTCAGATAAGGCACATTTTCAGGCTCAAGATTCCAATCAAAATAAACGATTTTGCCCTTTTCCGAGCCATTATTCATTAGCAAATTATCATAAGTACACCCCTGGGTGCCAATGACATTGAAGCCTCCGCAGGCTTCTTCCATCAACCGCTCGTATGTCTCATCGTCTGCCTCATCCAGCAAATTCATCCGGTAAGCCCAGTCGTCCTTTGTCAAGGCGGCATCAATCCATGTATTATTGCCGCTTACTTTAGCATATTCATTATACATTTCCAGCTTTTCCAACGGATAAAGACCATAATAGGGCCCTGCACCGCCATTGCCCACTTTCGTTAAGAAAAAAACATACTCTTCCGGAAATTTTACATGATATTTTACTTCATATTCATTTATTATCTCGATTGGTAAAACCGGATTTAGCCGGTACTGATGCTTTTCTGCTCCAAAGACTTCCCTTTTTAAATCTGCATTCCCCGCCTTTTCAACTAAATCCTTAATGTATGCGGCATGCTCGTCGGACAGCCTTTCAAAAGCCTTCTCTTTTGATACGGGCTTCCGGTTTGTATTCCATCTGTTAAAAAATCTCATAGCACTCCTCCAAAAGCAAAATTCAAAGTACCGGACATATTCAATTCTTCAAGTGTAATGAGAGATTCATTCCTTCAATAAATATCATTCCAGCCTCTTTTAATATCTATCGGATTGCAGTCTGGTATTGATTATACAATCTGCCTGCCTCCTTGCGGAAAAGAAAATATTTTTCCCTGATCTGTTCACGCTCTGATAAAATAAGATAATGTTCCTGCTGCAGTATGCCGATCAGCTCTTCTACCTGAACGTAATGATAAACATCTTCCCCATCCCTTTTCAGTTCCTCCAGACAGTAATCCAGAACTGCCTCATAGGCCCCGCCGGCTTCCCTGAACCGGCATCTTTCAAGCAAATCGTCAAAATGTATGGATATATCACGGGCAAAATAACCGGCGGTAAGCTCAAGCTCTTGCTTTCCGTAATAATGGCCGAAAGGGGTCTGCCAGGCCATATTATACTCCGAAGCCCGCCAAAGCTCTGTGCGGTACCAGGTATCCAGAGCTTCATAGGGAAAATGAGCAGAGGCAAGGGCCTTTGATTCATTGGATACCATCTCAACCTGAGGGAGTTCTCCCCCAATATATGTAAAAATCGCTTTATTTATCTCCCTGTCGGCTATTTTGGTAAAAGAAGCCCAATAGATATAGTTATTATCTACCTGTCCAATAATAAGCACCTCGCCATTTCTGTTAAAATAAAGGCGAATTGAAGTCTCACTTTTGCCTATGTCATAATTAGGCTGCACTCTCGTGTTTTTATTGACTAAGTTAAGCTTTCTTACGTCCATACCATATCTCCTCTATACTGTAATTCCCCATAACCTTCCGGTCTAATCCTTTAACAAGGCTTGAATATGATCTCCTCCAAACTTTTGCCCCAATTATATGGTATTTAATCATCAAAATCAAGCCCGTATAAAAATTTAAAGGCTGTACAGACATAGTAAGACTTCCTTTATTTTATCCGTAAGTGTACTTATTTTATTTCAGCAGGTATTACCGCCCCGTTATACTTTTCTTCTATAAACTTTCTCGTATCCTCTGACTGCAGTGCTTTTACCAGGGCTATAATAGCGGGGTTATCCTTATCTTCCGCACGTACAGCAATGATATTCGCATAAGGGCTGTCGCTTCCTTCACTAAAAAGCTTTGCGGAAGTTAACTTTGCTTCCAGGGCTTTATTGGTATTGGTAATAAAAAGGTCATAATCAGCTTTGGTCGGGATAATTTGAGCCGAATCTAACTCTACGATTTTAATCTGCCTGGTATATTCTTTAATATCCGAAACAGAAGCACTTAATGTAGTTGCCGTATCCTCATTTAACTTAATGAAACCGTTCTGCTCCAGGATACGCAAAGCTCGATATTCATTGGTCCCGTCATTGGGAATTGCCACAACTGCATTATCAGGTATATCCTCCTTCTTGCTGTACTTATCGGAATATGCGGTTATGGGCTCCACATGAATATCCCCGGCATTTACCAAATCATATCCATTTGCCTCATTCCAGGCCTTCAGATACGGATAGTGCTGGAAATAGTTGAAATCAATTTCTCCCTTTGCTGTTTTCTCGTTTGTTGTAGTATCTGCTGACGTTGACACAAGTTCAACGATAATGCCCTGCTCGGCAAGCTTGGGCTTTACATATTCAATTATTTCCGAATGAGGAACAAGGTCTGCAATTCCCTTAATGGTAACCGTTTCTTTCGTTTTATCTTCCGCCTTGCCAGAAGAGCTGTTTGCTTCTGAATTCACCTGGTTCTTTAAGGTATCCTTTGCGCCGGAGCTGCAGCCGGTTAAAACTGCCAATGCAAGACCGGATGAAATGAGTAGTGTTAACGCTTTTGATTTCTTCATAATAATATTCCCTCTCTTCACATTTATTTTAATTTTATTGCCTTTAGAGTAAATTTCTTTTCTTAAGAATCTGCCTTGAAGCAAAGTCCCCTATGAACTGAACCAGCTGCACCAGAATAATCAATATGTATACGGTAGCAAATAATACGTCATGCTGAAAACGCTGATATCCAAACCGAACTGCAATATCACCTATCCCGCCGGCCCCAAACATGCCTGCAAGAGCGGTCATAGATATGACTGCGATAACCGCTACCGTAAATCCACGTATCAGGGATGGTATGGTCTCTGGTATCAGTATTCTGAAAACTATTTGAATATTCGTACTGCCTATTGATTTTGCCGCCTCAATCTTACCTTTTGCAATTTCCAGTAAACTGCTTTCTACGATACGTGCATACATAGGAATACAGCTTGCTGCTATTGCTATAATACATGCATTCGTCCCATAGGACTTGCCAAAAAACAATCGTGCAACCGGAATCATTAAAATTATCATAATCATTTGCGGTAAAGAACGCAGGCAATTTATCAGCCACCCGGAACCGGTATAAAGCCCTTTTAGCGGCACTAATCCATTTGGATTTGTAATCGTCAGTAAAACACCTATGAGCAGCCCAAGAATCAACGTGATAATGGAAGCCAGGACTGTCATGTAAACTGTGTCCCAAATAGCCGGTGCTATCCGAACCCATAGCTCTTTTGCAAAAGAGCCTTTTATAACCTCCCATAGGGGAGTATCCAACAAGCTCATAGCACTACTCCTTTTCTATTTTTATTCGTTGGCATAACTGTAAGTTAGATTAAATTCCCTGGCCGTTTTCAAGCTCTTCGTATTTCTGGAATTCTAAAAATACTTTTGCAAACAGTCCTCCCGTTCGACTGTGAGGATTATGGAAAATATCATTCACGGCACCGGATTCTATAATTCGTCCGTCTTCCAGAACTGCCATGCGCTCACAGGCATATTTAATTGCATCCAGTTCATGGGTAATCATGAGTATTGTAATACCTGTGGCCTTATTGATTTCCTTTAAAAGGTCTAAAATCTGCAGTGTTGTCTGGGGATCAAGCGCCGAAGTAGCTTCATCGCTAAGCAAAAGATGCGGCTGATTAACCAGCGCTCTTGCAATACCAACTCTTTGTTTCTGCCCGCCTGAAAGTCCGCCGGGATATACTGTCAATTTATCAGATAATCCAACAAGCTCTGCTGTCTCTAATACACGTTTTTTTATTTCCGCCTTGGAGGCTCCGCTGATTTCAAGGGGATATGAAATATTTCGATATACTGTTTTGGCTTCAAATAAATTAAAGGTCTGAAAAATCATACCAATTTTTCTTCGTTCTTTCAGAAGCTCTTGCTTAGACAGCTTTAAAATATCGATATCATTAACATAAACTTCTCCCCTGTCGGGGTTCTCCAGGCGGTTGATACACCGGGCTAAAGTAGATTTTCCGGCTCCGCTGAAACCAATAATCCCCAATATTTCACCTTTCCTTACGGTAAGATTTATACCTTTCAGTACTTCCAACGGAGCACTCTGTGTAGAATAAGTTTTATATAAATCTTTAATTTTGATATAATCCTCCATTATACAGCTGCCGTACGGCTTAACCAATCGGATCATCGATTATGCCGTACTCTCCTTTCCCAATTTAATATCCCAAGCTCACCCTGACATTGACAGCAGTAAAGTCCCACCGAAAAAAGCAGCCGGGATAATTCCATTCCCAGCTGCTTTTAAGGCATTTGTGAGATAAAAAGTAGAATTATCCGCTGGAGGAAAAATATTGGGGCATAGCGAAACAAGGCATGCAACAACACTGCCTGCCTATGGAGGTACAACTAATATTATTGTCAATCGTTATTGCCATATTTCTCATAAACGGACATTCCCTTCTGTTTTATTACATACTATTCATATATATATTATATGCTTTAATTTCATTTGTCAACTAAATTCCGGTCGTTAGCTATGATTTTTTCATCAGGCAATCCACCGGCACCAATATACCCCGAGCTGCTTCCTCTATATTTCCATCAAAAAAGGACATGAAAGCTTTTTCACTTTCATGCCCTCTATACCCTATACTGTTAGTCCTGCTTCATATCCGTCTCTTGTTGCATGAAGAGCACTGCCTGCCTTTACAGCCCCGCCAATTACATAGACCTCACTGCAGTTTTTCCTGGCACATGCTTCCAGGGGATTGTAAGATTTATAGCCGAAAGCAGAAATAACCATTTCCGCAGGCAGAGTAAGTCTTTCCCCGGCAGTATTCGTATAAACAACTCCTTCTTCATTAATTTCATTTACAGTTGCTTCTGTCAGCACCTTCACACCGGATTCATGCAGGTATCCTGTTAAACAAATTTTGGTCATAATCATCATGTCATTTAAAATGTCTTTCTGCATTTCAACAACTGTAATGTCTCTGACAGTCTGGGAAAGGAAATGAGCGGTTTCGCCTCCTACTTCGCCACCGCCGCATACAACTACCGGGCCTGCTTTGACATCATAATTTCCTAATAATACCTCTTCCGCCGTTACAATTTTATCCGACTCAATACCCTTGATATTCGGCATAAAAGGTGTGGCCCCGGTGGCAATGATAATTGCATCCGGCTTTTCATTCTGAATCAATTCTTCTGTCACCTCTGTATTTAAATGAATCGGAACGTTTAAAGCCATTAATGCTTTCCGCATAGAAGAAACAAAGGTTGCTAATTCACCCTTCCCGAGCGGATAAGCTGCTGATTTGAACTGACCGCCTAAGTCATTCTTCTTTTCGAAGATAGTTACGGCATGTCCCCGTTTTGCTGCTGTATATGCTGCCGTTAATCCACCCGGACCAGCTCCGATAATCATTACTTTCTTGCCTTTTTCCACCTTTTCCATCGTATTTTCATATTCCCGTGCAACCCGCGGATTGATAAGGCAAGTAAGACTATCCCCTGTTAATAGCTTCTCCTCACATCCCTGAAGACATCCGATACAGTAATGAATACTATCGAATTTTCCTGCTTTTGCTTTTTCCGGAAGATAAGGATCTGCAAGAGAACCACGGCCCATACCAATGAAATCTGCTTTTCCCATCTTAAGGAGAGTATCTGCCATCTTAGGATCATTAATGCGGTTTGTAACAATGACAGGAACATTTACCAGTTTCTTGATCTGTTCCGATACTTCCATGTTCAATGCGTGTTTTGTATACATAGGCGCAATAATTTGGTCAATGGGAGCAGATGCATACATACTGTTAGAAACGTGAATTGCATCAAATCCAATTTCTTCACAATGGCGGGCCAATTCAAAGCTTTCAGCTTCTGTTCTTCCTCCAAGTAAATATTCGTTTCCTGAAATTCTAACGATTACCGGAAAATCTTTTCCTGCTTCTTTTCTGACCGCTTCCAGAATCTCATCTAAAAATCTCACACGGTTATCAAAGCAGCCACCATATTCATCGACTCTTTTATTCGTAAATGGAGACAAAAATTCAGAGATCAGATACCCATGAGCTGCATGAATTTCAATTCCATCAAATCCAGCTTCTTTACATCTGCGCGCTGTATCACCAAAGTCTTTTACGATACTTTTTATTTCTTCGGCCGTCATTTCCTTCGGTTGCTCCTGGCAGATCGGATCTTTTATAGCAGATGGTGCCAGAGGTATTACATTTCCGTTTACCAGCTTTGAGGACTGCCTTCCCGGATGATAAATCTGACAGAACAGTTTGGATTCATATTTATGAATTGTTTCTGTCAGCCTCTTGTTTCCTTCCAGCTGCTCATCGTTGTAAAGACCCGGAATCATTTCATATCCCTTTGCATTTACATTAACAGCATAGTCCTCTGTAATAATAAGGCCCCATCCGCCTTTTGCTTTTTCCTCGATATACTTGATAAATCGGTCTGTGACTATTCCATCCTTTGTACAAGTGTTTGTTACCATTGCAGGAACAACTAATCGGTTTGGCACAGTACAGCCTGCAATATTCATTGCTGTAAACAATTCTGTCATCATCTTTTATCCTCCAAATCACTTTATCCTATTGATAATTTCATTATAACAGGTGAAATTATTTCATGGTCAAGTCCAAAAATGGAGTTGTTTTTTACTTCAAAATTGTTAAATTTTTAGCAATATCCAGCAGAAAGCAGCCGGCTTATTTATAAAAGAATCCTCTGAACCTTTAAACTGTTTCAAGGTTTTTCTCTATAGGTATGTGCAGCTCTATCAGCCTGTAGAACCCATCCTCTTCCATTCCCCTGCCTATTAAAAGAGCTGATAGCGTTCCATTCTGGCGGTATCCTTTCTTCTCTAAATAGTCCAGGGCATCTACATAAAAGTTCTTATTAAACGCTCCGATCACTCCAAGATTTACATTCGTACACAGGCAATATTCTTCCGGAACGTACAGCATATTTTCCTTCTTTAAAATCTTTAGTTTGTCAAAATATCTCTTTTCAAAGGATAACTCCCAGATTTCTTTTCCATCTATATATTCAAAATAGACATCCCAGAATGGTATATTGGTATCGGAAAACAAGACTTTGCTCATTTCTTCCGGCAGGCAAATCTTTTCATAGCTGTCACCTTCTCCGGTAACAACATGGAAAAGATATCTTTCCGGTATACGTTTCACCCAATAATTACCCAAATTATAGCGCACCATTTTATTACGCTCTGTCACTTGGCAAATTAGCTCTGATAAAAGTGTCTTATAATCAATATCCTTAATCAGCTCATTGTAATATTTCAACAGATAATTCACTATCTTGTCATAATAGTTTTCTTCTTTTAATCCCCTGATGTTCTTGATGTTAATATTCCAGCCTTGATACTGGATTGCTTCCATTAAGAAAAAAACATCCATAGTGTCATAAGAACGATAATTATTTTCCTCTTTCCGCTTCGGGCTTATCATTCCTTTCTTCTCATAATAACGGATCATTTCTCTTGAAATATTAAGTATGTTTGAAACTTCTTTAATATTATATTCCATTTTCTCCTATTCTCCCGTTCTTATATCTCCAAATCAGCACCATATATTTCCAAGCAAATTCTATAGAAATTACGTTTATCCAAAGCCCACGGAATGCTGGCGTAAATTATAATTTCCAGCATATACATCTTTGGAAATTATATCATCCAGCATCATATCGGTCAATTTTTCTTTGGCCCGAAAACACTTAAAGTCTTCCTCCCCGCTTTTAACTTGGTGTTCTGTACTGCTGAAAAATTAATTCCCTTATATGAAACGAAACAAAGGCAAAGTCTACAGGCCATTTAAAATTGACCTATAGACTTTGCCACTTGATGGTTTTTATCATTACATTATCTATCAAAAACAATTTGCTTTCTATCTACAAAACAAAAGCTTTGCCTTCAGTATCCGTCCCAGTTATTGTAAATTGGCAGGTACTTAAATCCGCTTTCAATTCAGCTTCACAGCCATGGTTTCTCCAGGTGATTTCCAGCTCAGAATCTCTATGGCTAAAAGTCATCTCAGCATCAAATCCAAATGCAGGTGAATTGTTGCGGAATTTCAGCATTTCAATCTGCCTGCTTACTACCTCTTTCTCCATAAGCTCTTCCGCCAGCTCACCCTCGAGGTTGGTTCTGTTAATTTCCTTATGTCCCCCGGCAAGGGCAACTGCTTCCTTATCATTCTTTCCTGCAAATAAATCCAGATACCATACCTGAGGCTTTCCCGGCATGAACAGCTGCAGTGCTCTGGCCAGAAGCAGCTTCAGGTCGTCTTCTCCCAATGCACTGTAATAGGTGGCATTAATCTGATAATATACATTTTTCTGCCCATGAAGATTCTTTACCAAGCCACCGCGCCGTACAATTATGTCTATCAGTTTTTCAATCTCTTCATCAGGAATCATCCCTTTTAAATCCAGCAGCGGAATGCCATCATGACATCCCAGCATATTTACCACCCGGATATTGTTGTCCACCAGTTCCTTGGCCCATTTAGCCAGGGCGTCTCCCTTCTTGCTCTCCAGTGCATGAATAATCAAGCCCGGAAGAAAGAAATCATAGGTCATATAGCCTTTTTCTGCAAGTACCTTATAAATGCCTTCCCTGTAGCTGGCATGAATTTCCGGAAGCAGGTTCAATTCATACTTATCAGCAAGTCCCTGAACCCTTTCCAGCAGCTCCCAGGTCTCCGGGTCATTCAGAAAATTTTTCTTTCCCGGCCCTTTTGGTGCATAAGCAAATGCATCCAGGCGGACAATTTTTGCCCCATAGCCGGCCAGAGTCCTTAAGGTATTATCGTAATGCTCCCAAACCAGAGGAGACTTGATATTTAAATCCATCTGTCCAAGATATTTTTTTCGTGATTCCAGTAATTCTATGATTTTTTCCTGATACCTTTCAAAGCTGCCAAATTTGATTTCAGAAGGTTTTTTCCCAGCCACTAAAGCTTTGTTTACCATTTCTGCCAGAACCTCTGCCACACCGTACTGTATATCCATGGCGCCCATCAAATCCTGCTCATTTATCGGATCATAGCATACCTCCTGATAAAAGGTATTCCAGTAAGGAATGTTTCTTCCATCGGGCATACGCACCATTAAAATAGGCAGTCCCGGCTTGCGGAAAAACATGTTTTCAATTAACTCCGGGTCCGGCTGAATATATCCCTCTTCTGTCATCCTGCCATGTCCTTCCCAGAATTTGTTCCATTCAATGAAGAAATCACAGTACCTGGATTTTTCTCCATTTTTAATGATATCCTGGAATTGCTTTGACAGTACGGATGCATGATTCAGAATAAAATCCAGCTTCAGGTCAATACCCAGTTCTTCTAAGTCCCTCAGATCCTCACGGCTGGCCAGCAGCTCATTAAGCTCATAATCGATAACAGAAAATCCACGGTCCAGATCTGTATTATAAATACTGGGCAGAATATAGAAGGAGCGGAATACATCTTTTATTTCCGGCTTCTTTAAAAACCTAACAATATCCGAAAGTGTCCCGCCGACACTGTCCGGATATGCATTCAGCATCGGACCGTTATTATTCCTTGCTTCCATCTGCGCTCTCCTCCATTGCCCTGCAATACTGTTCGTAGTTTAATAACTCACCGCTTTTAGAAAGAATAATCCTGGCCTTATGGGCCTGGGAATGTAACATGGCCTGTTCAATTTCCAGGACCATTGTTGTAAAGGGACTGTCCGTAGCTCCGTCACGATTCCGGATTCTTCTGTATTCCATGGTCTCCTGGGGCGTACTGTTTAAAAGTATCGGAATATCAACGCCTTCATAATAGTCACTGTTGCCATGAGTCCATTCAATAATAAGTATTTGAATATCAGAGAAATCAACCTGCTCAAACCAGAGCTCCGTATCCGTTCTGCCCATTCGCTTTAACCATATCTTTTCGGCACCGGATTTAAATTTTAGAATTGTATCCGTCATATCATCAAAGCCTAATTCCAGATTGGTTCCCAGATATTTTTTCAAGCCTTCCTTCCCATTGCGGAGATAGGATTCATACCAGCTGTATTCTTCCAGGTGCTTTGTGTTGGCATCGTCCCCTTCGGTCTGAAATTTATGGATAATATCAAAGCGCTCCTTTGTATATGTATTTTCTCTCAGCATCCCTCTTAATGCACTTTCCCGAAATACATGAAGACGCTCCGCATCATTATACATAGGAATTTTGCGCGGATAATTATCGCCGGACAAAGTATAGCTTCCAATTCCAATCTGGTTAAAATAATAGGATAATAAGGAAGCAATAGCAGATTTTCCTGCCCCTGAGCCTCCGCATACAGTCAACACTCCCTTTTTCTGCTGTTCCAAAACCGGATACAGCTGCTTTAACAGCTCAGGGAAAATTACATTGGCCTTGGCAATATGCCCCTCCACAATACTGACCTTATCTCCCGGCATGTCTCCGCAGGGGATGTCCCCGGGTATTTCCGGAGCCTCCCAGATATTGTTCTGCCTTATTATTTCCAAATTATTATTTTGCTCGCTTGTAGTCTTTTTCATAGTTTCCTCTCACTTTTAAATTCTTTACATAGTTATCCTTTCAGTATTTCTATCTGCCCCAGGATTCCTTGGGTTTCTCCCATTCACCTTTCCCCACACAAGCTGATATAAATAACCTTCTTATAAATTCTCACCATTGCAGGAAATAACGTCTCTGTAAAAATATCCGGAATCCTTCATCGTTCTTTTCTGTGTCTGATAATCTACATAAATTAATCCAAAGCGCTCTGAATATCCATATGCCCATTCAAAATTATCCATGCTGCTCCAGGAAAAATACCCCAGCAAATCAATTCCCTCATTTGCCCCGCGTTTATATTCCTTCAAATAGCGGTGCATAAAATCAATTCTGCTGCTATCATGAACCTTTCCATCCAAAGCAATCCAGTCATGGGAGGACATTCCATTTTCTGTGATGATTAAAGGCTTTTGATATCTCTCAGATAAAAACCTTGGTGCCCAGTACATACACTCCGGTGTTACCGGCCACTGAATGGCTGTTTTCGGAAATCCCTCTGGCCGTTTTACACGAACCGGATTGCCGTTTTTATCGGCTTTTACCATTACGGCATTGTACATATTCTGGCCATAAAAATCCAGCGGCTGGGAAATCAGTGCCATATCTTCCTTTGTAATTTCAGGCAGATATTCTCCAAAATATTCATAAACTTCCTTCGGATATTCCTGCCGGAATACAGGGTCACACCACAGGGCAATATTCCAGACACAGTCCTCTAAGGAATTATTCGTTAAATGGAACGTAGCTTTCCTGGCAGCCATAATATCTGCTTCCGATTCGGAAGCAGGATAATACAATGCACTGCATGGAGCCATGCCGATTTTTACCGGACGAACTGCGTGTTCGCGAATGGCTTTTACTGCCATTCCATGGGCTTTCAGCAGATTGTGCCAGATTGTAAAAAATCCAGCCGCTCCAACCTTTAATCCCGGTGCGTGTACTCCTGTCAGATAACCCAGTCCAGCTATGCACTGGGGTTCATTTATGGTAATAAAATGCTCTACACGGTCAGAAAAATGCTTTGCCAGTATTGCTGCATATTTATAAAAAAGCTCCGGGATATCCGGGTTCATCCATCCTCCCTTTTTCTGGAGTTCATAGGGCAGATCCCAATGATACAGTGTGATATAGGGCTGAATATTATTAGCAAGCAGTTCATCCACCAAATTATCATAATACTCCAATCCCCTGGCATTTACTTCCCCTTCCCCGTCAGGAAGGATTCTTGGCCAGCTGATGGAGAAACGGTAAGCCTGAATTCCTATATCCTTCATCATTTTAACATCTTCCCTGTAACGGTGATACTGGTCGCAGGAAATATCACCGTTCTGATTTTCATAGATCTTTCCGTCTTCTCTGCAAAATACATCCCAGATACTTAAGCCTTTTCCCTCTTCCCGTGGGGCACCTTCCACCTGGTAGGAGGCATTGGCTGCCCCCCAGACAAAATCTTTTCGAAATCCCATTTTCTTCACCTCCTTTTATTTCTGCCTATTGCTCATACGTATGATAAACATCATAAATTTTCCACTGCTGTGCATCCATTGCATCCGGTTCTAAAGCATTCTCTGTCTTACAAAGCTCAAGGGTCACCGGGCTTGCAGCTGTAACAGCAAATACATTTTTATTCAATATTCTATCTGCCTTTTTATCCTCCAGCATACAATAGGGAGCAAAGGATTTTGCTGTTAATTCCAACTGATTTTCTGCATTCACCGTCAGCTGAAGCTCAGGGTCTTCCAGCTTAAGATATTTAACCGGGACAAATACCTCCCACTCTTCTCTGCCCTGCTGTTCCTCTCCATATTGATACTCCATCATTACAAAAACCGAATCATCCCGTCCCTCAATCAGGGATTGATAGTCCTTTGTAAAAATACATGCTGCACTTAACGAATCAATTGTCTCAGACACCTGAATCTGGTCCAGCACCTCAAAATCCAGTGTTTTTAACGTTATCCTTCCTTTTATCTGACATGGCTCTGTTGTCTCGTTAGAAATCCAGAAACGGCACACAGTACCCTCTCTTTCAATACTTCCCGCTACCGGTGCATAGAATTCTCTTGCCATATAATGAAGGGCTTTATATCTTCCGTAGTAATCCATACTGGACCAGGAAGCTACCGGCCAGTTATCATTGAACTGCCAGTATATGCTGCCCATGCAGCGGCCTCTGTTTCTCCGCCAGTGCTCCACGCCTGATTTAATGGCATATCCCTGTATTACCTGGCTTAAGAATACCAGATTTTCCAGATTCTTTGGATATCGGAAGGTTTCCGACAGGTAATAAAGAATCTTTCCATTTGCCGCCGGATTTTTCTGATGGCTTTCCATCACACGGGAAAACAGATTCCTGTCCTCTTCTTTTGTAAAAGCCTCTATTGTTTTAATCGATGGCAGTGACTGGAATCCAAATTCCGAGCAAAAACGAAAGAAATGCTTCCGATACTCTGTATAAGGCTTCTGTCCATGCCATACATCCCAGTAATGACTGTCCCCCCGGTTCTCATCTCCGGGATCGTCAAAGCTTCCGCCTGACGAAGGGGAGGAGGGCCAGTAAAATACATCAGGTGCATATTCTGCCACCGCATTGGCAAGATAATATTCAAACTGCAGTAAATAATCCTTCTTCAGGGAAGGTGCATGATCCTTCATATCTTTCCATTCCAGCCATGCCACCTCCATCTCGTTATTTCCGCAAATCAGTCCCAGACAGGGATGGTTCCGGAATCGGATAAGGTTGTCCTTTGCTTCCTCCACGATATTTTCGATAAATGCATCATCCAGATCATACACATTACAGGCATACATAAAATCCTGCCATAAAATGATTCCATATTTATCACATAATTCATAAAAATCATCAGAGGGGTAATATCCGCCTCCCCATACACGCAGGGAATTGAAATTGGCATATACGGCAGCTTCCACATCTCTTTTTAAAACCTCATGGGTAATCTTAGGGTAAAAGCAGTCATCCGGAATATAATCAGCACCACGGGCAAAGATTTTCACCCCATTAACCATAAAGGCAAATTCCTTTCCCCACTGGTCTTCTTCCTGGGATACCGTTAATCTGCGGAGGCCAATTGTATATGTTTTTTTCTGTGGCTCTTCACCAGGAATGTTCAGCATTGCTTCTACGGAATATAGAGGCTGTTTTCCATATCCGTTAGGCCACCATAATTCCGGTTTTTCAATGGATATCTCAGTTTTGGTTCCATGATATAGGCACGCACCCGCAGGGTCCAGCACCCGATAACAAATTTCAGCCTTGGTATCCGTTCCGCCGGATATTTCTGTGGACAGAAGCAAGGTCACCTGTTCCTTTGTCCAAGCCTGACGAATAAGTGTCTCTCCCAGCTTTGCTTCTCCATAGGCACAAAATTCGATGTTTCCATAGATTCCGCAATCAGGGAGCTGAGGGCCCCAATCCCAGCCAAACATACAATGTGCTTTTCTCAAATACTGTTCGCCAAGCAAGGTCCCGGTATTCGCCATGGTTATTTCCCGTCCCTTTGCAGGCTTACGGCTTTCAATGAATTCCAGGGCAGAGAAAAATTTGACAGAAAGTTTGTTTTCCCCTTCTTTTATCCACTCTTTGCAGGGAAATACATAGCTGCGGTGCATATTTTCAACATGGCCCAGTTTCTTATCATTTATATAGATATCCGCAAGGGTATCCACTCCATGAAAGACCAATTCCATGTTTTGATTTTGGTATTCCTCCGGTGTTACCTTTAATATTCCTTCTATTTCAAAGTCATTTCTTAAAAATTCCTTTACCTCATATTCATTCATTCCATCAAAGGGGTCCGGAATCACTCCCTGCTCCACAAATGTTGTCATAGCAGAGCCTGGAATAGAAAACGGATACCATTGGTCTTTTCCGGCTATCCTTATCCGAAATTGATCGTTCATCACTCTTTTCACCATTATTCCCTCCTTCAAATTATAATTCTTCATAGACAAAAGCTTCAAAATCCGCATATTCCGAATGCTTCTGCAAATCGCAGACAGCCATTCCAACAAAAGCTCCGGTAAAACCATCTGCATAGTCGTCCGATAAAACCTCTGTTCTTAAGGGCTCTCCCAAATCCTTAATCACTCCGTCTTCTACATAGGAAAAAGCAGTTCTGTTATCTGAAACCTTTAATTGGATGCAGTATTTCTCTGCATGAATTTCATTCTGAGCAATCCAGGCTGTCTTACCGGAAATTACTGTAATGAGGTTTATCGTAGCAACTGCTTTCTCTTCATCGTATGAAACAAATGCGTAATACTGGTTTTTCTCATCATATCGGTATATAAGTCCTGCGGAATGCTGAAATGATTTTGGCCGGAAGGTAAAGGTCGCCTCTGCCTGAAACTTCAAGGACGACTGCCTTCTGGCAATCAGCGCCTGATCAAATCTTGAATAGACAGATTCCCTTCCATAGATCCGAATACAGCCCTGCTTCTCTTTTATAGTCATTCCAAGCTTATTCCATGGCTTCCGCAATGTCTGGAAATCCCTGAGAAACTCTTCTTCCTGAAAAGAATACACCACTCTTTTTTCCTGTTCATTTATAGCCCCTCCCATTCCTTCAAAGGAATTTTCCGGAATATATGTGCCATTTTTCAGATAAGGCCAGTCATTTCTCCATACAATTTCCTGAATCGCAGTTTCGCGCCCCATAGGACAATACTCCGTTCCCGGAATAGTACGTGCACAAAGATGCGACAGAAACCATCTGCCATCCGCCGCTTCACAAAAGCAGCCATGGCCGGCCTTTTTCAAGTAACAATTCTCAATCCCTATTTCCCGTTTCTCCTCCTGCACCAGCCTCCGCTCCCTGGTACCTCCCCAGGAAGAGAGCACGGGATTTTGGGGGTGTACCTCATAAGGGCCTGTAAGGCTGCGGCTCCTGGCTACCGTAACTGCATGGAACCACCCGGTTCCGCCTTCCGCACTAACCAGATAATAGTAGCCCTTCTTCTTAAAAATCTGGGGTCCTTCCGTGCTTCCAATAGTGGTTCCCTGAAATATTTTCACAGGATTTCCAACCAATTCTGCCCGTTCGCTGTTATACTCCTGCAGCAGAATTCCTGTAAACGGATGTTCTCCGCAGCAAACCTTCTGATAGTTCCATTCCATGTTTACAATCCATTTACTTCCATCCTCTTCATGAAAAATCGAAGGGTCGAAGCCGCTGGAATTTAAGTAGACCGGCTTACTCCATTTGCCTCTGATATCTTTCGCCTTTATCAGATAATTGGAGACGTCCATTACCGGATTTTCTCTTGCACCGTGAACAACCGTATAAATCAGATAAAAATAGCTTCCGTCGTGGCTTATATGAGGTGCCCAGATTCCATCCGATGCACAACATCCCGCCAGCTCTGCTTTATCCACATCATCCAGCGGAGCCGTAAGGTATTCCCAATTCATTAAATTCGTGGAATGGTAAATACGTACACCAGGAAACCATTCAAATGTCGATACCGCTATAAAATAATCATTTCCAACTCGAAGCATGGACGGATCGGGATGAAACCCCTTTAATACCGGATTCTCACAGTGCATTGCCATATCTCCTTTCAGTCCGATTCTACCTATATATTTATCTAAAAATCATTTCTGATCCTATTTCCCCATTTCTCCCGAAAAAACAGGAATCTAAACAACTGGGCCCTTATACACTAATCCCCATGCATGTCGCAAGCTTCCTTGCGATACTGCTTACCATTGAATGGATTCCTTATTTTTTATTTTTATCAGTTGTTTTTCGATACACGTGGTCATATAAATATGAAATTCCAATTGTTTTATATTCATACAATAGCTTATACTCTGTATCCATAACTACTTTCTTTCCAATAGAAGGGTCTTTCATGATGTGCTTTGCAGCTTCTGCATAGTCCTCAATCAAATCCTTTGACAACGGGCATTCATGATGCCCCGGCCAGATATTGTCATAATCCTTTTGACAGGATAATAGTTTTTCAGCTGAGGCCTTTACATCCTCCACCGCAGCAGAATGAGAAAAATACACCAGTATCTCCCGGTTACATATAGTATCGCCGGAAAAAAGATACCTGTTCTTTCTATCCAGGAGGCAAATACTCCCCCTGGTATGTCCAGGAGCAGCGATTACTTCCAGCTTTCTTCCGCCCAGTTCAAGTACATCGTGCTCTTTCAGAAACGAATAAGCCCCGGGAGCTTTTGCCTCCTTCATATATTTCTTTTCTTCCTCTGATAGGGAAACCTGAAACAATTCACTGAATTTTTGTATCATGGCAGCCCGGTTCTCTCCGTTAAAGCCCTCCTCCATAACTTCAACATCTGCTTCACAGATTTTGCAGCTGTTAAATTCGGCAGCACATCCGGTATGGTCAAAATGTCCGTGGGAGAGCACCACGGTCACGGGCTTATCCGTAAGGGAAGAAACAATTTCCTTTAGTCCGCTGAATCCATTTCCAGCATCAAAAAGAACAGCTTCTTCTTCCCCTTCGATTAAATAAAGGTAAGTTCGGAATAAATCCTCCAGTTGCCAGGTGCTGTCATCTATTTTTCTGATTTTGTAATTTTCCATTAACCTTTCACACTTCCTGCTACAATACCTTCAATAATATATCTCTGTCCTACAAGATATAAGATGAGTACCGGAAGCATGGTCAGAACAAGACCGGCCATCATTGGTGAATAGTCTGCGGAATGGGTAGTCAAAAACGCATATGTCATCAAGGGTAAGGTCTTAACTTCCTTTAAGGAAAGGAAGGTACTTGCCAGTATATAATCATTCCAGATAGAAAGAGCCGTAAATACCACACAGGTAATCGTAATCGGCTTTAATAAAGGAAAGATAATGTTAAAGAAGGTTCTCTCGGAGGAAGCACCGTCAATCACCGCAGCCTCATCCAATTCTTCCGGTATTCCGCCAACAAATCCGCAATATAAGAAGGTGGGAAAAGGAATATTTAATCCAATATGCAGCAATGTTACCAGAAGAATATTATTCGTGAGCCCAAACCAGGAACCGTAAATCTTTACTAAGGGAATCATAATGACCTGGAAGGGGATGACCATAGCCGCAACCAATAACATAAAAATGATTCTGTTTATTTTCCATTTCTTACGGGAAAGCACATAGGCATTCATCGCGCTTAAAACAGCACTGAAAGCTGTAGCTATCACACAGATAATCAGGGAATTTAAAAATGCATGTGAAAAATTCATCGTCTGAAATGCATTTGCATAATTTGACCATTTTACCTTTACGGGCCAGCTAAAAGGATTCGCTACGAATTCCTGGGATTCCTTCAAACTATTGATGATAACCAGGAAGAACGGCATAAAAAACAAAATAGCCAACAACAGTACAATTAGAAATACAAATACCGCAGAAATACTTTTCTTTTTCTTCATTATGCCGACACCTCCTTTTTCTTAGACATTGTAACCTGTATCAGGGAAATCACTGCGACTATTACAAATAATACAACTGCTTCCGCCTGTCCTTTTCCATATTCAAAATTGCTGAAGGCTGTCTGATAAATCTTGTAGGCTAACAATTCTGTTGTCTTGTAGGGCCCTCCGGCTGTTAATGACAGGTTTACATCAAAGGACATAAAAGCTTTTGATATAGCAATAAAGGTACAAATAGTAATGGAAGAACGAATCATTGGCAGCTTTATGAAACGAAACAGCTGAAACTTTGCTGCTCCGTCAATAGAAGCAGCTTCCAGCATATCATTGGGTATATTCGTAAGACCTGCAACATAGATGACCATCAGGTATCCGCTTAACTGCCATACAGTTACAATAATCAGCGCTGCCATAGCCGTATTGGGACTTGTCAGCCATGAAGTTAATAACAGTTTCCAGCCGGTTACCGCACCAACCCGGGTTAAGGCAAAGGAAAATATATAGTTCCAGATATATCCCATAATAATACCGCCAATCATATTGGCCGCAAAAAAACAGGTACGGAAAAAGCTCTGCATCCGTATTCCATAGGTCAGCAATAATGCCAGACAGATGCCGATAATATTACTTAATACCACTACAAAGAATACGTAAAGAAAGGTTCTTCCCAGGGATACAAGAAAAGCTTTATCTGTAAAAATATCCAGGTAATTTTTAAATCCTACCATATTATAGGAGGAAGACAATCCATTCCAATCTGTGAATGTTAAATAGAGTCCATAGAATAATGGCACAATTACAACCAATCCCCAGATAAGCACTGACGGCACTACAAATTCACAAAACAATCTTATATCTTTCTTCTTTTTTTTCATAATTTACCACCTATTTAAAATGTGCGTTGAAACAATGCTCAGTGACTTTTATAATCTTTAAAATATGGAGATGATATTATCATCTCCATATTTTTTCATCTTCAGCTATTCAGCTGTTATCACTTTTTATTCTGTGCTTTCCAGTAATCCTCAATAGCGCCTGCTGCCTTATCTCTGTCAAATTCCTTCACTAAATACCGCTGCATTACAGCTCCGTTTTCTGACCAGAAATCAGAAGGAAGCAATAAGCTGAAGGCATATGTGCTATAGGTTGCCTGATTCTGAATATAGGACTGTGTAGACTGTACAATGGGACTTGAATAAGTAACTTTACTGTCTTTATAAGGAAGTGCTACCTGTAACAAATCTGCCATTGCCTGCTGATTTCCGAAGCATAAGTATTCAACAAGCTTCTTACCGGCTGCCTGCTGTGCGGCATCAGAATGGCTCGCATCTATGCTGTATCCTTTGGAAGGAAATACACCTAACTGCTGGTTGATTGCATCCTTGGGATCATCCGTTAAAGGGCAGGGCATAATGCCGTATTCATCATCAGCAGTAGCAACTTTGGAAAGATAGCTCCATCCCCAGTCTCCCATGAACCACATTGCAACATCGCCCTTAGCCATAGCCTGTCCGTCGATATCAGTATTTCCAACTAAAGGATCAGATGAATTATAGTTGTATTTTGCAATAACATCAAATGTACCCATAACACTGTTCCATGCCGCATCCTTCTTTAAATCAACCTTTCCGGCTTTCAGATCATTAATAAAAGCAAGCTGCTGGTCAGCTGTTCCTCTGATTCCTGTAAATACCTGGCTTAAGTAATGAGAACCTAAGGACCAGTCAACACCGGTGAACATAATCGGACTTACTCCGCCTTTTTTAATCTTTTCACAAAGGGCTGCTAAATCACTGGTGCTTTTGATTGTACTGGGATCAAATTTTTCTCCTGTTGCTTTTTCAATGGTTGTTTTATTATATAAAATACCCATTGCCTGAACAGAGTTCGGAATACCATAAATTTTTCCGTCATCACTTTTGAAAACATCTAAATATGCGCTGTCGATTTTATCCATCCATGTATCGGTAGAAGAATCATATGGAAGCATATTTTCTTTGTTCTCACGAATATCTACAGGATCCATAACTGCTACTGTGGGAGCTTCACCACTGGCATAAAGAGTCATCCATTTCTGTTTCTCACTGCTGTCATATGCAATATAGTTTACGGTAATATTAGGATTTGCCTTCATAAATTCGTCGCATAATGCTTCAAATTCTTTATCTTTTCCGGGAATCGTGGTATATAGGGAAATCGTTGTCTTTGCATCTTCTTTTGAAGATTCCGAATTGCTATTCGAACCACCACCGTTGCTGTTGCTATTATTGCTGTTATTGCTTTTACTGCCGCAAGCCATTAATGATATTGCCATAATAGACACAAGAGCACATGATACAATTTTTGTAACAAGTTTCTTTTTCATTTTCCATCCTCCATAAATTAAATCTTATTTTATTTAAGCCTTTCAGCATAAATACACCTTTATCCAATTCTTCTGGTAGAGTTACGTCTTAACACCTTGTAGGGATAATACAGCCATTTTTTTTCTTCCCCGGAATCGCATTCCCTGAATAACTGCTCACAAAGGATCTTACCTCTGTCATAGCTTCTCACAGTAGATAGAGGAAGCTCAAATAAATTAGACACCGAGTCATCAAATCCAAATACCGAAACATCCTCCGGAACTTTAATCTTAACTGATTCCAGATACCTGATAGCGCCGACAGCAATTAAATCACTGCCCGATATAACAGCAGTTGGTAAGGATAAGTTATTTTCATAAATCTTCTGCATCCCTTTTTTACCAGCCTCTAAGGAGAATTCCCCATGCACGATATAGGAATCCGGAACTTCCAATCCATTTTCTTTCATCGTGTCAAGAAAACCTTTTAATCTTAGTTTGTTGTTCGTATAGTCATTTTCTTCTCCGCCGATATAAGCAATACGCCTATGTCCTTCATGAATCAGAAAATTTGTAACATCAATGGCTGCATGGTAACTGTCATCTGTAATCGTGGTAAATTCGCAGGCTTCCGACTCCACTCCCTGCTGGGCCAGAATAACCGGGCACTCAAACTTTCTTAAACATTTTAAGATTTCTTCATCCAGGCTGACTCCCATGAAAATGATGCCATCAACATTTCTTTCCTGCAATTTGTTCAGAAGTGCTACCGCTTTTTTATTACTATAATCATAATCACAGTTCATTACGATTTTGTTGTTTTTCATACAGCACTGGTCAATTTCTCTTAAAATAGTTGCGGTGACCGGATTTGTTAAATCAGCCTCAACAACCGCAATCACATCTGTTCTTTGTGTTATTAAGCTTCTTGCTGCCGCATTTGGCACATAATTAAGTTTTTCAACGCTTTTCATAACCCGTTCCTTTAAGTCATCACTGACTGTCTTGGAACCGTTCATCACCCTGGAAACTGTTGATATAGATACCTTCGCATCTTCTGCTATATCACTAATCGTTGCTGACATAACTTACATATCCTTTCTGGGAAATCGTTTTCTTATCGTGTTCTTATCATAGCCTTTTCTTTAAATTCTGTCAACATTTTTATCTAAATTATTCTTAGTTTCGTCATACTACTACAAATTATTCTTATATTTTTGTGCATATTGAATAAATATTTTTCAGGAAAACCTTTTCCTGAGTGCTTTTCTTATAGCATATGTATTTTCCTCCCAGATTTCTTATTCATTTTATTTCCAGGTGCTTACAAAAAGGGAATGTTTACAGCATTAAATCTGCTTACGGTATTATGTGATAATATGGTCGTTATTAGTATTTTTATTATCAATATGTACAAAAAAACAGCACGCATCCACTTTACTTCGTAAGGACAGCGTGCCGCTTTAAGTCCGTATTTATGTATTTATTTAGCTGTAAGCTTTATCTGGTTTTCACTTCATTTAATCACTCTGAAGACAGCTTAATTACTTTTATCCAATTTATAATCGTATCAAGCGCCAGTTTTGTGTTTGATAAGCAATCCTATTCTGATTATCGTTGTTTATCTATACAAATTTCAGAAAGTTGATGGGGCCGCTGTTTAATTCCGCAATGAAGGATTTGAAGGGTGCTTTAAAGATACGGAAGAGTACTGAAACAAAAATCCACATTAAATAAAAGCTTCTTAGTACTGCAATAAAAAAAGGGCCTTGATCTATCGCCATTTAAGTGATAGATCAAAGTCCCTTTTTTACTATTTATTTTTTATAAAACTAATTTCTGAGAGCCTACTGCCAGTTAACACTTACTGTAGCCGTGCCGGTTGCAGGTGTTTTGAAAGTATGATTGCTTCCGCTCTCCCAAGTTATATTGCCACTGCCATCCTTCTTAATAAACTTATACTCTATGTTTGTTCCGGCCGGTACATTTACATCCATAAACCAGGTAGGGTATAAGCCGATTGTAGCAGTGGAATTATAGATAGGTCCTATTGCTTTGGCTGCGTTCCAGTTGCCAAGTTCATAGCAATTCCCCACCAGATATACATTGGTTCCCAATGCTGTTGTTGCATTATTGACCATAAATCTGACAGAAACCTGAACTCCTGTTAATACCTGATATCCATCATAGGCATTGCTGGTTGTCCCGGAAGATGTCGTTACATAAATTTTATATTTTCCTGCTGCAACACTTGGTACTGTTACTTTAATCATAGTATCAGACCATAAATTAACTGTTGCTGCAGCTGTATCAAATTTAACAGCACCCGTTGAATCCCCAAAACCTTCACCGGTAATTGTTATAACATTACCTGCTTTACCCATGTTAGGATCTACATTTCCGATAATCGGTGCAGATGCACCTGGTGCCGTATACTCCCATACTGCAGATTCACCGGCAGCTAATTGAAAGGCAGTTACAGCTTTATTACCGGCGACTGTGATATTATTACCTCCTAATAATCCCTGCATTACATCATTATAGTTTCCTGCCGGGAGATTGGTATATAATCCTGTAATGTCATAGCCTGTGTCAGAGCTTCTGTTCACTGCTGTTAATACTACACTGTTACCAAATTGGCGCTCATAGATATACACATCATTGTTTACCCAGCGCTCTACTGTCGTTCCATAAGCCAATGCGGGATTGGATTTGCGTAATGGTGCAATTTTACTGATTGCCTGATAGGCTGTTGATGCTGTACTGAAGGAAGTCATATCTCCGCGGTTATAGGGATCTGCACTACCTGTCATATACTGTTCGGAACCATAGTAAATATTCGGCACGCCACGGGAAGTCAGCATAATAACATAGGCATTTTCTACCGCTCTTGCATTATTGCCCGATACTGTCATAAACCGGCTCATATCATGACTATCCATGAAGGTTACCTGATCATTTACCTCATCAAAATCCGTACTGGTGCCTGAAACAACACTGCTTAAATCTACCATGGTGCCGGTTTTGCTGCCCAATGCATTACGAAGTGCGTTGGCAAACCGAAAGTCCAGGAGGCTCATGCCTGAAGTATTTGTAAAATTGGAAGATTCCGCATCATTTGTAATACCGCCGTAGTACCATTCACCAAAGGTAAATACACCTTCCCTGGAATAAATACTGGCAAGCCAGTTCTTCAGCCATCCATAAGACATATGCTTCACGGCATCTACACGAATACCATCCACTCCAAGGCCAATCCACATATCAGCGGAATCCTTCATGTATTTATCAACCGTACTATTCTGCTGGTTTAAATCAGAAAGCCCATAAATACTATGATAAATCTGGTTTTCAGCCGTGCCGAAATCCGACCATTCTTTTTCATGGTTAAATATACCCTGGCTGTCATTGGAATAAGTGCTTACCAAAGAGCCATCCCGGTATAATGCACCATCCTCGCCATATACGCCTGTTGAAGTGTGATTTGGCACAAAATCGATGACAATCTTAATGCCGTGGGCATGTGCAACGGAAATTAGTTCCTGAAAATCACTTAAGGAGCCAAAGGCTGCATTTGTCTGGAAAAAATCTTTTCCCCAATACCCATGATAGGACGCATTATTATTGGAGCCATCAATTACCGTAATATTTTTGACGGGTGAAGAAATCCAAAGAGCCGTAACACCAAGCCCGGTCAGATAACCATCTTCGATCTTATCAATAATACCCTTCCAGTCCCCTCCATGATACTTGGTCAAATCGCTGGTATTAAAAACATTTCCCGTAGGATTATTGGTTTTATCACCATCATAAAAACGGTCTGTAACAATTTGATAAATGACATCCGTAGAGAAGCTTGCCTTATTTGTAACATCCGTATCCTGTACTGAAGTTGCTAAGGAAACAGTTGTAGAACCCAATACACCATATGCCACCAGAACAAACAGCAGCGAAGCCATTATTACCACTATTTTACGTATAAATTTCTTACTTGTATTATCTGACACTTGCCTCATAAATCTACCCCTCTCTAAATTTAATTAATCATTAGCGTAATCGTTTCCAATACATTTTAAAAACCTTTGTCTTACCATGTAACAAGGAAGAAGAATGAGTAATAACAAACAGCTTTTAAAACCCTTCTTTCGCAGGAAGGACCAACCCCTCAATATACTTGAAAACCTCCTTTCTCATTCAGATGCTTCAGTTTTTCGTTTCTTACCAGCCAATTCTTTTCATTAAAGCTACAGTTTTAAAAATGCGCTGCAGTTTTAAACTTACTAATTGTGCTGTATCGCATGTAAACTTACGATATGCATGGAAATTAGTGTTAAAGATTAAAAAAGTATCATTAACTTTATATATTGTAAAAGCAGGTCTTGTCCTACTCTTCCTTCAATCCAGTTAATATCCAGTATTGTCTTAGTTTTGATTGCTCCATCAATGGCACAATCAAGCACCATTGATGGCTATTTTATTTAAGCCCCCACTTGCTCTCATTGCATACCGCAGACAAGTCTGCGGTACTGCCATAAATAATGGAATGTGGAAGCGCTTTTCTTTCACATTGCTCCCATTGCATAGCGCAGACAGGTCTGCGGTACTGCCATAAATAATGGAGTGAAAGCGCTTTTCTTTCACATTGCTCCCATTGCATACCGCAGACAGGTCTGCGGTACTGCTATAAATAATGGAGTGAAAAAGCTTTTCTTTCACATTATCCCTTCACCGCACCGGATGTCATACCATTTATCATATAGCGAATCAATATGAAGTATAAAATAACAATGGGTACTGCTATAAAAACAGAGCCTGCCGCAAATCTTGAAAACTCCGTTTCACCAAGGTTCATCAGGCCTACCGCTACCGTATAGAGATTTTTTTCCTTTAATAATAGCTTTGGCAATATAAAGTCGCTCCAGGGAAAGGTAAAGCTTGATAGGGCGGTATAAACTATCATGGGCTGGGATAACGGCAGATTGATTTTTAAAAATATCTGAAAATTAGTTGCCCCGTCAATTTTAGCTGCTTCATCAATGGAGCAGGGTATCGTATCAAAAAAACCTTTTTGGGTCAAATAACCCATTGGTGCACTGGAACTGTAAATCAGGATAACACCCCATATTTTATTAATCAGTCCAAATTGTGTCATGATAATATACACAGCAATCATTCCCATAAAGGAGGGGAACATGCCAAGTATCAGCGTTCCTTTCATGATTTTCTTTCTGCTCTTAAATTGGAACCTGGACATGGTATATGCCGTTAATATTACAAGAAAAGTACCAATCAGGCTGCTGAATACCGCAATCAGCAGGGTATTCATAAACCACCTGGGATAATTGTACATGGCAGTATCCGTAAATAAGGTCTTAAAGGTATCCAGACTGTATTCCCTGGGAAAAAAGCCCTCATATGTATAGATGGAACCCGATTTACTAAAGGATGCCAATATCAGCCAAAGGCAGGGAAAGAGGAAAATCAGTGCAACCACAATTAGTATACTATGAGTAATGACGGTATCTAACCTGCGAAGAAATTTGTATTTTTTCATCGGAAAACATCCTCCTCTTTGTAAGATGGCGATTTAACATATACAAGCAGTGAAATCATAGAGGTGATAAGGAATATGACTAAACTGATTGCCGCACCGATATTATAGTAGTTGTTACTAATGGATAGATTATAAAGCCAGTTAATCAGCAAATCCGTATCACTGGCTAAGAAATATCCATCCATATATAATCCGCCACGAAGGAAGAAAAAGATTCCGAAATTATTAAAATTTCCAATAAACTGGCCAATCAATACCGGAGTCGTGGAAAACAATACAAAAGGTAATATGATTTTCGTAAATTGCTTCCACCGTTTTGCGCCATCAATTTTAGCCGCCTCTATCTGGTCCGTATCTATGTTTGTTAAGATACCTGTGGATAACAGCATAATGGAGGGCACTGTAATCCATGCATTTACCAATAGGCCAATAACCCTTGCCATCCATTTTGCATCAATATCCAAAAAGCCAATGGCCTTATGCCCCATCCCCATAATAATCTGGTTAACAGGCCCGCCATAAGAGAACATAAAGCGGAAACCAAGGAGGGTAATAAAGCCGGGCACTGCGTAGGCCAGTACAGGAAATGCCCTCCATATAATCCTTCCTCTTACACATTTCTTATTCAAGAGCAGGGCAAGGCCAAGACCTGCAAAGTAATTTAAAAAAGTGGAGGTCACCGCCCAAAGGAGGTTCCAGCTAAGAATCCTTCCAAAGGTCGGCGCAAATTTGGAAAGGGTCGCAATCTGTATAAAATTTTTAAATCCAACCCAATCGACCAGTTTTGGAGGAACAATATTTCCTCCATAGTTTGTAAATGCAACAGCAATCATAAATACAATGGGCAGTATACTGAATACAAATACCCCTACAATTGGCAGAAACAGTGCTGTCTTGTAGAATTTTTCATCCATGAGCTTTTTCACATCTTCCGGGAAGGTCCTTGGCTTTCCGCCCTTCTCCACCAGGCTTTGTGTTTCATATGCATCCCGGATATTTGAAAGGTAGCAGCTAATAAATAATATAATTGCAGCTATGGAAAGAATACCCATAAGCAGCATAACCACGGAGTTATCCCCTTCAATGCCAAACCAGGCATCCTTTTCCTGGGTTCCCAATGTGAAAATACCTGCCAGGTCTGAAAAACCCCGAAATATAAAATAGAGAATTCCACAGGCAAGTATGGCAAGGTACAACAGACCCTTTCCGATTTGACCATACATTAACTGCCCCAGACCCATAAGGCACATACTGGCTTTCACATTTTTGCCCGCATGCTTTTTAAAAAAACTTAGTTTCTCTATTTTTTTGCTAACCATATTCATACAAATCCCTCTATTTAGAAAGTGTGTAGATAGCATCGTAAATTTGCTGATCCACAGCCTTTAGCCCACTCTTTAGTTCTTCCAAGGAAGCATATTTTTTATCGGAGGTACGAAAAGCATCCTTTGCCAGATCGGTAAAGAATGTCTCTGCCGGTGACCATACCTGGACCATTTCCGTAATGGATGGCATTACTACAATATTTCCATCGTTTAAATTATTGAATACAATTTCCGATACTCCTCCCACTGCTTTAGCGGCATCGGAGCGTGCCGGTATACTTCCAAGCATCTCCTGCCTCTTCATAATCATCTCATAGCTTGTGGCAAAGTCCACAAAAGCAAGGCAGGCATTGGGTGCTTTTGTATAAGCACTGATGGCATATCCATTAATACCTCCCATCGACTTTTGAGGTATTAATTCCGGATTTTCTTCCGTTAAATCACCGCTTGCAGGCAGCATGGGCAGTCCGGCTACAACCAGATTTTCTTTTGCTGCTGCTTTCGCCTTCTCCGTACTCATACCTTGCTTTTCATATTCCAAGGCCAGTTCCTTAATAAATAAGGTATAAACATCCGGTGTTGTCATAGTGGCAAAATAAGTACCGTCTGCAATTTTACTGTAGCCATTTACTGTGATGGAATCGTCTATGCACTCTTCATTCATTACAGAAGCAAGCTTTAACAGAACATTTGCTCCAACCTCGGCTTTTCCGGCAGATAAGCCCACTTCTTTCGGATTCGTATTATTATTTCCAAAGATATAACCTCCATAGGAGAAAAGGAAGCCGGAAGAAAAATATACATCAAATAAGGAGCGCATATAGCCATATTTTCCGGTACCGGAATCCACGATTGATTTTGAATACTTATACAAAGCATTCCAGTTCTCTACCATGTCCGGTATCTTGTTCTTATTGTCATCCCAGTTTGATTCCCAGTCTTTTGGAAGCATATCCTTCCGATAAAATAACATGGAGGTCTGAACATTTACAGGCACGCCCATATAATAGGTCTTGCCATCCACCTCGGACTTATATGCATTCCATGCGTTTTCCGGAATCTTGGAAAAGCACTCCAGGGATTCCGCAGGGATTGGATAAATATGTTTGCCCTCTACGTATTTCATAATGGAATCATTTGCCTGATATAATACATCCGGTCCATATCCATAAGGTCCGTCATCTGCCAGATTACTGCGCTGGTCCATATTGGCATCCACTGCAACAATGCCATAATCCTTATATTTTTCATTAAAAGCATCAATCAATTGCTTAAAGTATCCCTGTTCGATAGCTGTGTCATTTTCAAGGACGCGCAGTGTAACATTTTTTTCTAATTCGCCGTTGTAAATTGATTTTAATGCATTTGCCTGGGCAGACGTATCCTTTTCCTTCACGGCTTCTGTTGATTTACAGCCAGTCAGTTGTCCTATACTTAACAAGGCTACCAGTAATAGACAAATAATTTTCTTCATCATCATCCACTCCTCTAATTTTCATAAACTACAAAGCCATCCGTTAATAAGTTACCATCCAGCAATTTATTTTGAGCAAGTATTGTTCCGGTCAGACTTATCGGTACTGCTTTACCGGATTGATTCAGAATTAATATAATTTCACTGTTTTCATAGGTCCGAATGATATAGCATAGATTCTCATCATAGGAAATACAGATATCTCCCTTCTGTAACACGGGCTTTTGCTTTAATGACAACAGCTTCTTTAAATTCTCCCTAAACGGAATATCCCAGTGGGATTCCTCCCAATCAAAGCACCTTCTGTTATCCGGATCATAGCCTCCCTCCAGGCATAGTTCCGTTCCATAATAAATACAAGGCGCCCCCATATACATACACATAACGGCAATGGCGGAAAGCAAGCGGTCCTTATTCTTATGTACATAGGTAAAAAAACGGTCCGTGTCGTGAGAATCCAATAGATTCAGCATCATGGCATTAACCTGCCCGTTATTTCTCATTAACAAATGATTTAACTTTTCGGCAAAGCCCTGTGCGTTAACAGTCTGAAAAGCATAATAATCCAGACAGGCTTTGGTAAAAGCATAGTTCATGATACTGTCATACTGGTCTCCCTGCAGAAATGAATAGGCATCATGCCAGTTTTCCCCGATAATTACGCTCTCTGGCTTAACTTTCTTAACTGCTTCTCTTAACTTTCTCCAAAAATTATGAGAGACCTCATCCGATACATCCAGACGCCAGCCGTCAATATCATATTCCTTTATCCAGAAGAGTGCTATATCCATTAGAAATTCCTGTACTTCCGTGTTACTGGTATTAAACTTTGGCATATAAGCACTATAGCCAAATACCTCATAATTGATATTTTGTGTATCAATTTTATCACCATCAATCATAAACCAATTAAAGTACCTTGATGCTTTTCCTTTTAAAAGGACATCCTGAAATTGCGGCAGCAGATTACTGCAGTGATTGAAGACTGCATCCAATACAATCCGAATCCCCCTCTTATGAGCCTCCTTTACCAGTTTATAAAAATCTTCGTTTGTACCAAAATGCCCGTCAATTTTTTTATAGTTATATATATCATATTTATGGTTAGATATTGACTCAAATACAGGAGTTAAGTAGAGCCCATTTATCCCAAGTTCCTTCAGATAATCCAGCTTTTGTGTAATGCCCGGAATATCTCCGCCTGTGAAGCTCTTGGGGTCTGGTATCCCGCCCCATTCCAAATTTATATAATCTGTATTTTTATCTTTTGCCCCTTGATAAAAGCGGTCAATAAAAATCTCATAAAATACTGCGCCCTGCATCCAATCCACCACTTCGTGGATATCATTACTGTTTATATAGGGCAGCTGAAAGGAGTTATAGTAGGATAATTTAAAATCATAGGAGGAAGTAAGCCCATCTTCTGAAAAGTAGCAGCATTCCTTGTCTTTCCAGATTTGAAATACATAGGATAACCTTACATCTTCCAGCTTAAGTTCTGTTTCATAATATTTAAATAAATCATCCTTATATTTTTCTTCCATTACAGCAGTTTTTTGTTCCAGATAGTATTTGTATTTACAACCATATACTACTTCAACGCGGTCTACCTCATCTTCTTTGTCCATACGTAAACGTAATACTATCGTATTCTGACCCTTGGGATAGCAGAATTTTGATTCAGGTATATGTAAGATTGCTTGTTTATTCATGATATCATTCCTTTAATATTCTATTTTGTCGTTTTGTAACTCTTTTCTCCCAGCCCAATCGGAACGAAAGAAATCAAATGCCAGCTCTCTGTTTCCTGTAATTTTTCGTATATTGACAAAGATGTCAATAAAGTATATAACTAAGTCATGGATAAAAAAATTACAATTAAAGACATTGCGAAGCAGGCAGGTGTCTCAGTGGCCACAATTTCATATGTGATCAATAACCGTACGGATCAACGAATCAGCGAAGAAACAAGGAAAAAGGTCCTGCAAATAGTCAATCTGTTGGACTATAAACCAAATTCCTCAGCGAAGTCTCTGTCTACGAGTAAATCCTATAATATCGCTCTTTATATGATGCCTGAGACTTCTCTGTTAAAACGTTCCGAGCAATTACTATTGATTGAGGTATTATCGGAGGTTTCGACTCATTACGGATATCAGATGATCATCCAGGACAATAAGGAATTTTCAAAATTAAATCATGTGGACGCCATTTTATGTTTTGACGCCACGCTTGATTTTTTCCTTCGTATCGGTGATAAAAATCTTGTTCCTGTCATTGCTGTCGACTGCTTAATTGATATTCCCTGGTTTTTTCAAATTTGCACCGATTATATGCTTCTAAAGAAAGATGCTGATAAACATTTTGGAGTTGATAATTATATCTATCTATGCTTAACTCCAAACAATGAGCTGTTAAAATCGTTTATCTGCCAAACTTTCCGTGAAGTAAAGTTTGTAAAGGATTTAAATGATCTTTCAGAGTTTTCGGATCTAAATTATGTATATAACCAGGATGCTCTGAATACTTTAATGGCAGGAAAAGAAAATACCTGCTACATTCCATATGACTTACATTCGAAAATGGATAGGGTGTACCGTTGCATAGACTTAGCTGTCAACCGCATTCCTGATATGGAACACACCCAATTTGTATAAGCCTTCTGCAAAAAGCTGCTGTAAAATACCTGGCAGCCTTTTGCAGCTTATAGGGCAGCCCATTTTCTTATAATTATTATTTTGCCTTAAAGGCTGCTGTCAGTTCTTTCGTTTCCGGGTTATAGGTAAAGGTATAAACTCCCGCCGCTTTTGCGATAATATTATCACTGGCACTGCCCTCAACAAATTCCAGTGATTTTTTGTCCTTTATATTACTGAATTTTACATACTCATTTCCTACACTTTCTGTATCTCCGGTCTTGACTGTGGAAGTAAATAAAAATTCTTCTTTCTTTGCCAGCTTAATTGTTAAAACCGGCAGTCCGTCTACTTCCTTGAATCTGTATTTATCCTTATAAACATCATTCCAACGGGTTGTAATGGAACTTTTAATATAGTATGAGGTTGTAACATCCGCCGCCGCTTCCTTTGGTTCACCGTTATACACCCACTCTATGGTATCATAGGGATTTGAATTAAAATTTTCCTTCGTTGCTTCGGTGTAATTACTATTCTCTGTATCATAGACATCCGCACCGGGATATGTAGTTAACTTAAGTGTATAGTTACCAGCTTTCAGGCATTTAATATTTGCTTTTTTGGCTTCAGCTGACTGATAATTACCGCCGGAGCTTGCAAGGTATTCAATCTTATCCTGACTTGTAGTTGTTAAATAGCCAGCCCCCCTTTGGTCATACCACGAAGTATTCGTTGCTAACTGGAATTCGTCACCTTCACACAAATCCAAGCTTATGGAATAGACGTTTTTATCCGCTTCCTTGGTCAGAATCTGTTTGTCACCAATTACAGTTCCCCAGTTAGAGGTGACAAGTACCGGACTCTTACCGCTTCCAACAACAGCAAAACTTCTTGTATCCTTTTTATCTTCTAAAAAGCCTGCAAAGATTTTTGTATCAGCAGTCACCGGCGTGCTAAAGTCATATTTATGGGTCAGGGAAGGTGTTGCATACCAGCCCATAAAGATATAGTTATCTTTCTGCGGAGTATATTCACTTACCGCTTCCCCCTCCTTGACTTCTTCTTTGGATAATTCCGTACTTCCATCCATATCATAAAAAGTTACTTTATATAGAGTTTTCTCTATATTTTCCTTTGAACTATCCGGATCTTTTGATACAGTAGGTTCCGCAGCTGAGTTTGATCTGCCGCAAGCAGTCAGTAAAAAAACGCTTACGAAAATGGATAATAATACCATAATTATAGCTCTGCTTCTTCTCATAAATACTTACCTCCAGGTTGATTAACCGTTTAAGCAAAGGATTAAAATAAATAGCGTCCAAGCAAAAGACGCCTATTTATTATTGCTTAACTGTTTAAGCAAATTTTACTATGCTGATTATTGTATGTCAATTATACTTTTTACCAATTTAATCATACTTTTTTGTTAATATTATACAAAGGATTCTTAATATGCTTTGTGCAAAAAGGATTTATGCAATTTCAGGAGATTTCCTTTAATAATTATGCAACTATAATTGTTTCTGAATCAGCTTTATGTATATGCTGCCTGATGCCCGGTCAAAAATAAAAATTATACAGAAGCATTATGGTTCTAAATGCAGGAATGGGGGAGGATTCCTGGTAATACTCCTAATTCCTGTTTATCACATAGCAAAAAGGCCTGAGAATTACCATCCTCAGGCCTCAGCTTTGACATTTCTTAAAAGCAAAATATATTCCCGTTCATTTCCTCTGACAAGACTTATGATAAACATCAACTTTTAAATCTAACCCTGTATATTCAATCAACGTCGCAATAGACAGGCACATCCATTCAACCATTCTTATTGCTTTTCATAGCAGCCGCAATCTACCGTTCCGCCTTGTATACGGGTATTTCCGTCCAAATCCACCGAACCAATATCACTATCATTTACACCAGCATTAATTGCTGCAGAATCCGCCTGTAAGTGAAAATCAACTCCGGGATTTACAAACTTGGGATTGCTGGTTACATTATTAGAAATAACAATACTGGTTTTGGTTCCTTCAAAGGCTGTACCCTGATAGAAAATGTTATTTTTTATAACATTTGAACTATACTGGCAGTATTTTTGGATATTCATATTTACAGAATTATTATAGGCTGTATTATTATAAATCTTTATATTTGTCGCTTTTCCGTTTGTATCACCGGAGCCGCCCATGGATATCCCATAAAGTCCACAATTATAAACAAGATTATTGCGTACGGTTACCTTATCTGTTGCCTTGTTTTTATGCTCACTTGCAGTTTCAATCCCTATATCGGAAGCCCAGACTTTGTTATTTTCGATAACGATATCCGCACCGCCGTCAACATATATACCATCTGCACACAGGTCCGTATAAGTCTTATTTTTTGCACTGCTGATATTCCATACCTGATTCCCGGAGCATATTCCACTGCGCACATAGTCATTTGATGAGGCTGTGCCTTCATAGCCTATAAAATCAATACCGATATTATCGTTATCATGAACCTTATTATTTGTAACCTTAAAGTTGGTAACATTTCCATTTAATGCTATACTTTCACTCTGGCCAAGAACACAATTGTATACTTCACAATTATCTATTACCAAGCCATCTATTGCACTATTGCTATTGCTACCATAAATGGCTATGGCATGTGCATTTCTATCCTGGTTAGAGCCGGAATATGTAGTTTTTATCCCATAAACTTTGCAATTCCTTATTTCTACATTCTTAGAAGCGCCTGTAACTCTGATTCCGGCCGGAACAGATTGATTGCTTACTACATAATTTGTAACACTAAATCCTACGACCTTTATGTAGCTTTGATTGTTTATAAGAATCAATGCATTGGTGCTGTCATCATCAGAAGCTGATTGACCGCTGCCATCTATTATTGGTGTTTCTCCTTCATAATTCTTAAAGGTAATATAATCATTTGACGTACCGGAAGTTTTCATTGTTACTTTTTCTTTATAAGTCCCTCCCCGTACAACTACTGTATCTCCAGCCTTAACAGAACCTGCGGCTTTTTGAATCGTCTTCCATGGAGAGTCGGCCGAGCCATTATTTTTGTCATTTCCATTTACTGACGACACATAATAAGTACCGCCATCAGCTTTTGTTACATCCATTTGCAGAAAAAATATTGTAAAAGTAGTTAGGAACAGAATTACCATAAGAATATTTTTGTTAAAGTATTTTTTCATTTTAATCTCCCCTGTATTTCGTATTTTTTAACGCACCTTACATTTAATCTCCACTCATTTACTGATATAGAAATCTGCATTCTATTGACAAACTAACACTAATAATGAGACAGCTATATTGGTTTTATAATATACCATAAAGTGGGAATTGTCAAGATTTTACTATGTTTAGTTGCGATAAACGCTTGACGGAAGGTTATGGGAGCGGACGATGACCAAGGGGGTTGTTTGGACCTTTTGTTGCGCGAGAACCCTTATTCCACTAAAACGGCAGAAAACGTGACTGGCAGGTAAAGTAATGCCAAACTCGCTGTAACAAATAGGGCTGTGTTAGTTATCAAGCTCAAACAGTGGCATTGCTTTACCTAGTCACGTTTCCTGCCGCTTAAGTGTCATAAGGAACCTCTTGAGACAAAATGCCCAAACAACCCCCTTGGTCATCTGTGTATATTCATTATTTGGTCTTATGCTTTGCCATACCCAAAGCACTATAAGACCCAAACAATACAACAACTGTCCAAGAGTTTATTGCCAACCCCAGATGATTTTGGCTTACCTTTCGTAATTTTCTATTGAGGAGTTCCCTAATGACACTTAAATGGCGGCAGCTGTTCCTAGGTAAAATTATACCACTGTCTGAGCTCACAGCTCTACACTGAAACAACCTTCCAGCGAGTTTGGTATAATTTCACCTGCCAGGAACAGCTGCCGGCATTTTAGTGGAATTCGGAACCCCGAACGAGAAAACTACGAAAGGTAAGCCAAAATCATCGTCCGTTCCCAATCCCCCCTGGATTGAGATAATTGTGAAGAAATACTGAAGTTATTAATTTAAAAAAGATGGACCACTCCCGCTATTGACTGAGAGCCATAATATAAAAGCCCTGAAATGTTACTTTCAAGGCTTCTTTTATCACTTTTACAATGTCCTCTGTTACTTCCATATTACTGTAAAAAGCGTTTCTTATTCCTATTCAATTGGCTTACCATCGTCAAATAAAGACGGTTTTTCCTTCAACAGCCCTACGACCCAATCTGTCATAGGCCTCACTTCAACTACATAGGAAACAGCATCTCCGATTTTCACTTCTTTCGCAATCCCCATTTGCAGCATTGGTAGAAGCAGCTTGTCATAATTTTTTGACACATCCCCCCGGGTGGAATAATGACCATTATAATCAATTTCCTGAGTATCCCCATTTTCCAACTGCAGCTTTATTTTCCTTGACTGCGGGTTTATACGGTCAGGAACATTCAGCCATTCTTCAATACTGTGAATAAAGGTGTTGGTCTTAAGTGTGGCACCTAAAAATAACAATTGCGCTTCCTCATCGTATAGTCCGCCAAAGCAGCCATTACGCGGACAAGGTGTATGAACCTCCCTGTCACGCAGAACATAGGCTTGTGCCCTGTCCCCCATGGCTGTCACTGAATGGGTAGGATGCATGGAGCGAATTGCACCTTCTCTTTTCATAAAAAGATTGGGCAGTACTCCAACACAGGAAGGCTCTGTCTTTGGGTCATAGATATCGTTCCGTAAATTTTTATCAGACCATGAATGAGTCGGAAATAACAATAGCCCCTCTTTCATATATTCAATAAAAGCATCCAGAACCGTATCAGCTCCGCCTTCCACCACTCCTACCGCTTTCATGGAAGAATGGATGAGCAAAGTTCCATTTTTTCTAATTCCTGCTTGTTCAATATCTTTGATTAAAGAGTTTTTCGTATGCATATGCAGTCCTGCTCCTTTCAAAATCTTTTCATCACTATTCCGGAATTGTATAAAATCAAGCTCTAGCACCTGACGTTTTTACGTTTGAATCCTATTCTTCCTTTATCCACTGCTTTTTGGATTTCATCAGCTGCCAGTGGGACACTGCATTTGATCTTGCCCCTGAACACGTCTACCGTTCCAATGTTTTTTGCTGCTGATATTGCTTTTTCATGCAGCGGAACATAGGAAATACCTACGGTTGTAACAAAATTATTCATGGCGTATCTGGCCCGGTCAGGGCTGCTGTGAATTGTTTTCTCCACCGTTTCGAGCATGGTATTCAGCTTTTCCCTGTCAAACTCCTCATCCCTGCGGCTGCCCAACAGCCAGCAATAACAGCTATATCCGGCGGACACATACAATTCTTTGCCGGATGCAATCCATCTGTCAGATACAGCCTGGGCAAAGTCTGTTTCCGCAAGGGTCACGGCTACGATAAAATCTGAAATCATGTAAAAATATGCGCCTACCATCCATCTGTTAAAGTCCGCTTCAGTCATGACTTTCGGGTCTGCGATCATTCCGGCAAGATACATGGCGTCATAATTGCCAGTGGCATAAAGCTCATTTGCAAGTGCCTGATTATTCCTGATTTTCTTAAAAATTGGCTTCATCGCACCGGTTGCAACACCAAAAAGAGGTTCCTGGGCCCCCTGCTGCATATACACTTTTTTTGTTCGCTCCGAACCTAATAATTCAAGTTCCTGTAAAACTGTTTGAACGTCCACAGAAATCCTCCCTTCAAGCTATTACTAATAATCACCACGGTATCCTGTAACAATCTTTTACATCAATTATATGGTAAATTAGCCTCAGAATCAAGCCCACTTCTATTTTACTGTCAGTTAACAATTTCTATTTTACTCTCAGTTAACAACTTCTATTTTACTGTTAGCTAAAACTTCTATATTACCGTTAGCTAAAAACTAGTTGACGCAAATACAAATCAATACTAAAATTATCTGGAATGGAAAGCCTGTGGATGTATTGATGAACTTCTTACCTATACCTTGGGATCTGCCTAAAAAATAAGATATCAATCTTTGTTAAATCTTTTTCAGGAACATCTAAAATAAGAAAAATATGACGCAGACTTAGTTAATAAACTATTAATAGCGTATGACTTTATTTATTATATTAACTTCATATTACAGATAAAGCTTTTGAGGACTATATTAAAACATGGGCTATATGGGTTACCTCTATGATATTAAAATAAGGAGATTGATTATGAAAAAAGTAAAAGTATGTAAGCATTGTTCTAATTTTGATGTAAATGAAATAAAAGCCTATTCAGAGGATGTAAATTGCAAATTAAAATTTGGATGCGTGGGCAAATGCCAAAGAAAGTGTCCTGAATTGAGTGACAAATACTTTGGATTAATTGATAATGAACTTCTTATATGCTCATCAAAAGAAGATTTCTTTAACCAAATGAAATGAAGATTGTTAGGATTTACATATAAAAGCGAAAATTCAGACAGAAGATTAAAGCCGAAACATTGCCACTCTAAGGCAATATTCCGGCTTTATTTCTCTTTTTACACTATATGCGGCTGGCCGGTAGAAGCACTGGTTCCGCCGTCGATGGGTAACACCACTCCTGTGATATAGGCTGCGTCAGGTGAAGCCAAAAACAGGACAGCCGGGGCGATATCCTCCGGAGTTCCCGGCCTTCCCAATGGGATACGGTTATTAAACGGAGCGAGTTGTTCCGGCGTCCCAGCCATACTTTTAGTCATATCTGTTACAGTAAAAGCTGGTGCAATAGCATTTACACGAACCCCTTTCTCCCCCCAGTCCAGCGCCAGTGAACGGACAAAGCCATTGACTGCGTGTTTGGTGGCGTTATAAGCGGCCTGTTTCCAGTCTCCATTCAGTCCGGATACCGACGAGGTAGCAATCAATGTACCACGTGCCTCCTGCAATGCCGGATATGAAGCCTGAGCAAGATAAAAAAATGCATCCAGATTAATCGAGCGCAGCCTTTCCCAATTCTTACTGTCCAGCTCCAAAATGTCTCCGCCCTCATAAATACCGGCATTGCTTACTACTACATCCAAGCGTCCGAAATGCTCCAGTACCTCAGCCACTATCTGTGCGGCAGCCTGTGGCTCAGAGACGTCTTTGGAAATAGCCAGTGTACGTTCTTTGGGATAAGGAGCCAAGGTATCCTGTAATGCATCCAAGCGCCGCCCAATGACAGCAACAGTGGCATTATTGTCTAAAAATGCTTGCACAATGGCACGGCCCATTCCGCTGCCGCCCCCGGTTACCAGTACGACTTTTTGATCGAAGGAATAAGAATTTTTTGTCATACGTGCCGTGCTCCTCCTTCCACATGGATGGTCTCTCCTGAAACATTTCCGGCGCCAAGCAGCCATATGGCAGTATCCGCAATATCATCGGCTGTACCGGACCGTCCTACTAAGCTGGACGATGCAGCACCTTCCAGAAGCTCTTTTTTGTTTTGCTCTCCAAGAGTGTTCCAAGTACCGGAATCTGTAATGCCGGGAGAAATGGCGTTCACTCGAATAGGTGCGAGTTCCTTTGCCAGGTGGGAAACTAAGAAAGAAACCGCTCCGTTGGTCACTCCCATCACCGCATATCCGGGGGATGGTTTCCATGCAGCCACACCGGAGAATAGAAGAATTGAGCCGCCCGGAGACAGAATCGGAGCAAAGTGCTTTGCCAGTAGCATAGGTCCAATCACCTTTGCCTCAAAGGCTGCAACAATTTTATCATGTTCCAGAGCTTTGACAGGAACATTATGATGGGCAGACGCGGTTATTACCACATGATCGATATGCCCCAGCTGGGATGCTGCGGCAGCAATTGTGCTTTCCTCTGCAATGTCGATATGAATTGCACTAGCCTTGGGAAGCTGTGCGGCTGCCTGAGAAGCCTGTTCAAGATTACGTGCTCCGATGATGACCTCCGCTCCGGCTTCACTTGCCTGCTGGGCGATTGCCAAGCCCAGATATTTTGACCCGCCTATAACCAGAATCTTTTGTTTGTTTAGTTGTCCTTTCATTTTGTTCTCCTTTCATATGCCAATAGTATTTCCATTGATTGGATTGAATATAGTTATATGATAGCCCCATTTGCAGAGTTTGCATAATCGTTGTTGCGCATAGAGGGTATAACTAAAACGCATAACTTCATTTAATCTTTGATGATTTTTCATGAGTAAATAACGGGTTAAGGATTAAGTTACGCTGCAAATTGAGAATTAAGTTCCACTTAAATTGCAGTTGACATGCAGCAAATAAAATGATAGCATTGAATAAATTAAATAATTTCTATCGGTTGGACAGGAAACTGTTTTCAAGTCGTCTGGGTCTCTCAGGGGGGAGGACCCAGACTTGTTGAATGCAGTTTCTTTTTTTATTTGCCTAACTATAAAAAGAAGCTGTTTTTTTATTGTCTTAATTGATTTAGGAAGGGGTGAATTATAAGAAACATACCAAGATATGCTGAAGTCTGTTTTCCCGAACGGATACTGTTTACAGAATAATTTAAGGAGATATTTATGATATTTGCATTGATTTTATTTTTAATTACTTATACGCTCTTGCTCCTGCTGCCCAAATATCGGGCGGTTGTCGCACTGTCCTCCGCTCTGATTTATATTATCAGCGGAACCTTAACTTTCAGTAAGGCATTATCTGCTATTGACTTTAATGTAATATTAATGCTCGCTGGAACAATGGGGATTGTCGCACTTTTTATCGAGTCAAAAATGCCCGCGCTGTTAGCGGATCTGATATTAGGGAGAGTTCCCAATGTAAAATGGGCTATTATTTCTCTTGCGTTGTTTGCGGGAATTATTTCGGCATTCGTAGATAATGTTGCTACCGTTTTAATGGTAGTACCTGTGGCTTTGACAATTGCAAAGAAGCTGAACATTTCACCTGTTCCCGGTGTGATAGCCATTTCGATATCGTCGAATTTACAGGGAGCGGCTACTCTTGTGGGAGATGCAACGGCGATTTTGATGGGAAGCCATGCGCATATGACGTTTTCCGATTTTTTTATTTATCAGGGAAAACCGGGCATATTTTGGGTAGTACAGGCCGGAGCCGTAGCTTTTACCCTGGTATGCCTTCTCGTATTCCGAAAATACAGCCAGCTGCTGTCGGTGGACTTAAAGAAAAACAGAACCCTGGTAACGGATTATCTGCCGTCTTTTCTGCTGGTTATGATGATTCTGCTCTTAATAGTTGTTTCCTTCGTCCCAGACAAACCCGCCTTGACGAATGGCTTTATTTGTACAGGCTTGTTTATCCTGGGGTTAATTATTACATTTGCTGGGAAAAAGGATAAGACGCTTTTTGGAAGGACCTTAAGGGAGATTGATATTTCCACGCTTCTATTACTCTCCGGGCTTTTTATAGTTGTTGCCGGTATCACAGAGGCTGGATTGGTGGAAGAAATCAGCAAGATATTTATACACTTCAGCGGTGATAATCTTTTTATTATGTATACTTTGATCGTTTGGGTGTCCGTCCTATTTGCGGCCTTCATTGATAATATTCCCTTTGTTGCTACCATGCTCCCGGTCATTTCAGGTATCTCAGCGATAATGAAAATAGACCCGACAATTTTATACTTTGGCTTGCTGTGCGGTGCAACTCTGGGGGGCAATTTTACTCCGATTGGCGCCTCTGCCAATATAACTGCCATAGGGATACTGCGGAGGAATGGTTATGAAGTGAAAACAAGCCAGTATATGAAAATCAGCTTTCCTATAACCTTTGCAGCAATTATTACCGGATACCTATTGATTTGGCTTATATGGAATTAAGCAAATACAGAGTAAATCCCAATCGCGGAAATTGCCGCTGCGGCTTTGAAATCACAGTCAAAGCCGTGTACTATTAAAACCATTGGCAGGAAATGAAATAACATCCCCTATAGAAAGAGATTTAATACCGCACAAATAGCAGCAGATATTATGAAGGTAATTGGAATCGTTGTAAACCAGGCGGAAACCATCTTCTTGGCCGTGCCCCAATTGACCCCTTTCACCCGATAGGAAGCGCCAACTCCCATGATAGAACAAGAAACAACATGCGTGGTACTAACCGGCAGCCCAAATCTGGTTGCTATCTGTATTATCAATACAGAAGAAAGATCGGCTGCTACAGCATTGACAGGCTTTAACTTCATAATCTGAGTTCCAACAGTTTTTATAATACGCCATCCACCTATGGAGGTTCCCACTGTCATAGCCAAAGCACAGAGCAGCTGTACCCAATGCGGAATTGTCATTTCAGTCTGATAACCATAGCTTACCAAGGCCATTGTAATGATACCCATGGATTTCTGTGCATCATTGGTACCATGAGAAAATGCCTGTAAGGCAGCTGTTAGAACCTGAACCTTGCGAAAACCCTTATTTGCTTTTACAGCATTCGCCTTTTTGAAAAGGATTTTAATCAGGGTAAACATTAAGAAACCCACGGTTAAAGCCAGAAGAGGTGAAATGATAAGAGAAGAAACAACCTTTACAAACCCTTTTAATTTAATTGCATGAATTCCTACACTTGCATAAGCAGCTCCTGCTAAAGAACCAATAAGTGCATGGGAGGAACTGCTGGGAATACCCAGATACCAGGTCAGCAGGTTCCATAGAATAGCAGCTATTAAAGCAGCTATCATAACAATCGAGCCATTTGAGATTTTATCTAAATCTACAATATCTTTCGCAATTGTCTCAGCAACACCTGTTGAAATTACAGCTCCCAGAAAATTCATAAAAGCGGCCATGATAATTGCTCTCTTTAATGTTAAAGCCTTAGTAGATACTACTGTTGCAATTGCATTGGCAGTATCGTGAAAACCATTAATCAAATCAAAACTTAGTGCTAAAATAATAATTAAAATCAATAAAATCATATTTCTCCTATGTCTGTACCTTTAATATAATTTTTTTTAAATAAACTTCTACGATTCCATATCAAAAAAGAATAATTCAATAAATAATTTTTATATCATAGCTGGCCCCCTTTGATATTTTACATGAAATACTTAAAGGCTGTCAGAAAAAGATGCTTCATACCGGATGTAACAATATCCGGCAGCCGTTTTTCTTTTTGCGGCAGCCCTTAAGTGAACTGCTGTCAATAATTACTTAACCTTTTCCTTCTTTTTCTCCCAGAATGCCCATAATGTTCCTGCAATACAAATGGATGAATAGCAGCCTGTAATGATACCAACAAACATTGGCAGTGAAAATTCCATAATGGAACTGATATGGAATACGATGGAAGCTACTAAAATAATGAATACACAAATTCCTGTCGTAAAAACAGTATTAATAGATCTGGCCAGTGTTTGTGATGTGCTTTCATTCATAAGCTCCACAACGGATATCTTAGGATTATTCTTTCTGTTTTCACGTATTCTATCATAGATTACAATCGTATCATTGACAGAATACCCTATGATTGTAAGCACCACCGCCACAAAGGCATCATTTAATGGAATGCCGAACAGTGCAAATGTGAAAAATACTGCAAGGACATCATGAATCAGTGCAATTAATGCTGTAACTCCGGCTGAAAGCCCTGATAATGCTGTAAATCTTATCCCTATATAAATTATAATAAAAATGAAAGACAGTATAATAGCCAAAGCAGCATTCTTCAGTGCCTTTGCACCAATATACGGTTCTACTACATAAGTCTGTGCCAATTGTGCATGAATACTGTTTGATGTACTGTTGATTGCTTCCGTTACCGCCGCCTGGCTCTCCGGTGACATACCATTATTTCCAGCAAGGGTAACTGAAAGGCTTTCCTTTCCGGTTACTTTATCCTCTGTTATCTGTACGGTGACCGGCCTGTTGCTCTGCTTTTCTATGGCATTCTTTATCCTGTCTGTATCAGCGTCTTTTGAAACCGTATAGCTTAATACAACACCTCCGGTAAACTGGGTATCCAGTCTTACTCCTTTGGAAAAGCATCCGATAATACCACTCAGTATGATAACACCTGAAATAATTGCAAATAGATATTTTTTCTGATAGAAGGGTATTACCTTCTTCTCTTTCTTTTCCCTGAAACATTTCACATTGTACCATCTCTCATATTGAACGACCGATAAAAGAAGCTGTTTCGATATGTTGACACCTATGAATAAATTCAAAATCATACCAACTAAAAGCGTGAATCCAAAGCTAAGCATGGAACCCGAGCCAAAAATCATCAATATGACCGCCACTGCGGCTGTTGCAACATTTCCATCCAGTACGGATGAAAACGCATGCTTATATCCGTTTATTATAGCGCTTCTGACAGAACTGCCCTTCTTTATTTCTTCCGATATTCGTTCGGCTATTATGATATTGGTATCCACTGCCATTCCTATGGACAGAATAATACCCGCTATTCCGGGAAGTGTCAGTGTAAACTGCGGAACAGAAATTGCAAGAAGCTGTAATGCCATATGCAATAACAGCGTGATGCAGGCAATTATACCTGGTAGCTTATAAAAGGTTATCATGAAGACACATACCACAAAGAATGCGATGAGTCCGGCTGCGACCATGATATTTAAGGCATTATTTCCAAGGGTTGGACTTATGGTTTTAAAATTTGTCGTTTCCAGGGAAAATGGAAGTGCACCCGAATTGATTTTAGCAGCAAGCTGCTGTGCCTCTTTATAAGTTTCGATATTTGTAATGACAGCCTCTCCGCCGGATATTTTTGTCTCAACTAACGGACTGGAAATCAAATCCTTGTCCATATAAATGCTCATTGACTTACCAATCAGGCTTTCAGTGGCTTTTTCAAACAGTTTCGCCCCTTTTGAATTGAATTTCAGAGCTACCTCATAGCCCTTTGATGTAACGGCTGAACTTGTTTTTGCTGTTGCTTTTTGCACATCCTTGCCTTCTATCAGCACCTTTCCATCAGAATCCTGAAAGGTAAGCTTCGCCATCGCTCCTAATTCTGCAATAGCTTCCTCCGGATTAAAGCTTGTCTCATTGGATTTCCATGGAAATTGAACGATAATATAACCGCCCTTCTTATCCACCGTAACTTCACGGTCTGTGATGTTCTGGTTATCCAGTCGTGTTTCTATAACTTCTCTTGCCGTTTCCAGCTCACTGACAGTGGGAGCACGGTCCAGTCCCTTGGGCTCGAAAATTGCCTCTACTCCCCCACGGATATCAATACCATAGCGTATGTTAAATACTCCCTTGATTTTATTTCCACAGCCAAAAATTGCAATAAAAATAAAAGCAGCTATAGCAAGTAAAATGACCGTAAGCATTTTTTTACCTGGCTTCATAATTTTCCTCTTTTCTTATTTAGTTTTCATTATGCCATTAAAAGCCTGCTTAAGTCCCCTTTCTTGCCATCCGAATTATGTATGAACAGAATCAGATACATTCTGTCAATAAATTCGTTCTGGAGTAAAGCATGATAAACAACCCAAATAAAAAGTGGAATAAATGGCTGAACTGCCATTGATAAGGAAAGTACCAAAGGAAAACTTCTATAGGAAAATGCATCCCTTGTCCCGGATGATATACTTGCCGGGATTTCATCTGCAATTTCACCGAATAGCTCATCCGTTGCATCCATTCTCTTAAGATTACCGGATGAGGAAGACAGGGTATTTGTTGGATCAGAATATGAAAAGAAAGAATCTACCTCCATATTGGGAGAGTACATTCCTATTGACACTACCGCTATATAAAATAGAAATGTCAATATACCACAAGAAATTGTCTTCTGTTTCATAACCATATCCTCTGTTCATAATCAAATGCTACTATACCATACGGAAGCTATTTTTTCAATGCAAAATATGATGAATCATCTTAAATGCATTACCATATCCTGATTGTCCGCAGAAGGAATAAATAACTCAGGCCGCTCTATGGAAACAGAAGGCATAATTCAATGAGGAACTAAAAGATTTATTTATCATAAGATAAATCAAAAGGATTTTAAGGAATAAAGTTATGTTTTATCTATTATTAAAAATTGCAGAGTCTGTCTTATTTGTAGCCGCATTATCTACTGACGCATTAATCGCCAGTTTAGCATATGGAAGCAATAAAATTAAAATACCCTTTTTATCAGTGCAGGTAATTGCTTTTCTGTGTACCGGGATTTTAGGCATTTCCCTTTTGCTTGGTGTTTTTCTTATGCCGTATATCCCCGCTGGATTATTAAAGCTGATCTCTTTTCTGATTTTATTATTCTTAGGTATAGGCCGGCTGATGGATAATTTAATCAAGATGATCATTAATAAACATTCAACACTAAAAAAGGAATTCCAATTCCACATGTTCAATCTCAATTTTATCCTAAACATATATGCCAATCCAAAAGAAGCTGATTTGGATCAATCCAAAATACTATCTCCAAAGGAAGCATTTACCCTTGGGGTAGCCTTATCCATAGACAGTATGGCTGCAGGAGTAGGTGCAGCGTTAGGAAATATAAATATTGTGGCAGTTATCATATCTTCCCTCATATTAAGCAATATATCAATAAAATCAGGTGAATTAATAGGAAGAAAAATCAGTGATAAGGTGCCAATCCAAATATCCTGGTTAGGAGGTATTTTACTTATTGCTTTAGCCTTTTTAAGATTATTATAAAATTATTGACTTCGGTTCCACACTTGCTCCCATCGCATACCGCAGACTTGTCTGTGGTACTGCCATAAATAATGGAGTGTGAAAACGCCTTTCCTTCACACAATGCTCCCATAGCATACCACAGACTTGTCTGTGGTACTGCCATACATATTCTTATTTCCTTACCCAGACATGGGTGATTTTCCCAAATACCAATTTGCGATAAACCTTTGCTTCGTTGTATGCCTCGTTTATTAAGTCGATATCTTCCTGCACGTAATAATCATTCGGATTGGCAGTAGTTATTGCTGTCAATTTACATTCAAGAATTAGTCTGGCTTCTTTAAAGGACATATCTCCGGAAGGGGTTACTACACTTGTCAATTCCGCTTCTTTCATCTTCTCACTGTCTCTTCCTGATTTACTTCCCAAAAAGAACATTTGCTTCCTATATTCCTTTGGAAAGTAGGAAAGCGTATATGTTTGTTCTTTTTCAATCAATTCAAGTGTATATCGGTCTGCCCGAAAAAAGCACCAGGTGGTGGGTTTCTTTAAAAGAAGCCCAAAACCACCTCCGCTGCCTACCATGGAATTATAATGCTCTTCCTTGCCCGCAGTAACGACATAAAAATCTTTTCCTGCCAGCGTAAATACATTGTCGCTTATCTCTTCCGGGGAAATTTGTTTAAATAGCTGCTCAAAATTCATCCTATAAATTCTCCTCTCAAATGTCATCATTTTGTTTCCTGGTCAACATAGTTACTATAGCATCATTTTGTTTCCTTGTCAACAAAATACCATTCGTAAAAAGGCAGCCCGCTCTCAATAGAGCCAGACTGCCTGTGATTTCATATTCATTTCATTATTAATATTTATTCCGGCTTATTATCCATTCCCAGCTTCTTAATTTCAGCATCCAGATGTTTACTGTACTTTTCCAGGAAGCAAAGCATATTGTCATATTGCTCCTCGGTTACCTGCTCAAATACAGCTTCGTCCCGCTCCCTGAACTCTTTGTGCAATTCCTCATGTAACTTATAAATTTCCTGCCCTTGTTCAGTAAGCCGGAAATAGACTTCTTTTTTATTATCCGGCTTCTGATAGCTTTCAATGATACCCCTTTTTTCAAGCTTCTTCGTCATTTTACTTATAGCTCCTCTCGTCATATAAAGAGCCTCCGCAAGCTTTGTCACATTGGAATCTGCATTTTTTTCAATGCATTCGATGTAATGTATTTCTGAAGACTTATAGCCCTTCAGACTTTCTTCCATCTTGAACTTATTAAGCCAAGCCATTTTGTTAACCAATTCCCTGAAACCTATTATCACCTGTTCTTCTTTGTTCATGGCCTGCCCTCCCCCTTTTAGTATATGAATAATATTATAATCAATTTTTGTTTCTATTTCAACAATATAAAAATAGAACAGCTATTATAATATCAAACTCTTTATCTTTTCATGACATTCCAGAAACGAATCAACGGAGATATCTGCCTTACTGATATCTTGCTTAATGCCTGAACCGCAATATGCTGCAACAAAAGCACCTGCGCTCTTCGCTGCTTGTATTCCCACCGGAGAATCTTCAAATACAATACATTCTTCCGGTCTGGCACCAAGTAAATTCATGGCCTTTAAATACCCCTGTGGGTCCGGTTTGCTTTTTGTGCACATGTCACCACAAATAATCACATCAAATAGAGACATCATATTCATACGATTTAATGCAATAATGATAAGCCGTGTTGAAGTTGATGTTACAATGCCGGTTTTGATTCCTTTACACCGATACTCCTTAATAAAAGAAACCAATCCCGGCATAGGCTCCATACAACTATTTTCGTAGGTATTGCCTATCTGTCTGCGTTTATTTGTGAATTCCTCCAATGTGACTTTTTTTAATGATTTTGATAACAAGCCGGCTATCAGAGACGGATCATTTTTACCAATTAATTTACTGCGTTCTTCATCCGTTAGTGTAATATCAAAGCAAGCAAGTGCCTGTCTAAGATATTTTGCATTGCTTTCTTCTGTATTTGCAATAACTCCGTCAAAATCAAAAAGAATATATTTTTTATCCATTTCTTTCATTCTGAAAATAGCCTACGTGCATTTACCTGAATATATTCAATTTCTTCCTTTGAAAGCTCACAGAAGTCACTGTTTTCCATTGAGCAATTGGAATCCTGAACATACATCATCTTGGTGTCTTTCTGTGTTATTGAGTAAAACCAACATTCGGCAGGTACATTATAAACCTTTCCCTTTTCCATTAACGTTAATTCTATTTTAAATTTGTTATTTTCACGCTCAGCAGTTATCAAGATTGCTTTACCGGCAGCAAGAATAAATTGCTCATCTGTTGAATGATGAACCTCTAAATGGACAATGCCTTCAATATCATTGTCCGGCTTCCAATTTTTAATACTTACCAGCCATTTTTCATTTTTGTAAACGCACAGAATTCCTTCGTTATTATTTTCATATATATCCGGTTTCATGATAATTTCCTCCGCTTATTTTCTAATTATACTTCTGTTTTTCCTGCTATCCTTGTACCATATCCAAATGCACCTTCCATCGTGCAGACCTTTGCAGAAAATTCTGCTCCTCTGTTCATTGCAGCTTTCAGGCGTCCTAACATTTCTTCATCAGTACCTTCCAGAAGCGCTCCTGTTTCTGAGTATTCCAGAAGCGAACACAGAAAAGCAGTAAAGTAGGAATCTCCTGCTCCCATGGTATCAATGACATCCTCTGCATGAACTGCCAGGGCATAAAGAAATTCATTTTTGCAGAGAACGTAAGACCCGTCTTCTCCGATTGTACCAAGCACAATGGGAACTCCATAGGCTTGTACCTTTTTCATTTCAGTCTTTCGTTTTTCAGGTGTCAGATGTGCACAGGACAGAATAGCCACCGTAATATACGGACACACTTTCTCTAGGTATTCATCTGTCCATCTGTTTGAAAAATCATAAGCAATGGGCACGCCTGTTTCCTTCAATTCCGGAAGGTTTTCTTCAATGTAGCTGTTTAAATTCGTATAAATGAGATGAAATTTTTTGATATATTCAAAGTCCTCCTGTGTAAAAACAAAAGGGTGCGCTTTCGCTATCCCACCTTTATTGGAGCCTAGAAATACACGGTCATTGTTTTTCAGCGTAACCAGAGCAAATCCATTTTCTCCTTCAAAATGACGGCAATGACTATCGTCAACTCCTATCTCTGCCAGGACCTTCCGTACATAGTTTGCAACCTCGTCACTTCCATACTTTCCAAGGTATGCGGTATCCATGCCATTCATTTTCCCGTAAACACAGGTATTTACACACTGTCCGCCAGGATACATTATTCCACGGGAAAGATACTTGTCACATACATTATCTCCTATGGAAATAATTCTGCCATTCTTCATTTCTTCACTCCTCTTATTCGATGTCAAAATTAATACTCAACCTTCCACATATAACGGCGGGTAGTCAGCGGATGCTCACGCTCTGCGGCCAACGCCTGATTATATACCGGATATACATTATTGAATAACGAGTGGTTAAAGTAATCAACTACGGAAGGATCAATGGTGGAAAGTCCAAGCTCCCTGGCATCCAGAATTTCAATGCGCTTTGCATAGGTAGTTAAAAACTTCAGCGCCCTCTCATCCAATGCACGGGTTGAGCCTTCTGAAATCTGAATTACAAAGGGAATATTGGCATCTGTTATCTCGAAGGGACCGTGAAAATATTCGCCGCTGTGAATGCTGTTTGAATTGATCCACTGCATTTCCATGAAGATACAGATGCTTTCCATATATGCCGCGCCATATCCTGCACCGCTGGCCATTGTATAGATCACCTTGTCGTCTTTATGGCTTTCTGCAAATACAAGGGCACGTTTCTTCACATGCTCGCATGCATTTTTTACGATACGGTCAATCATGCCAACACCCTGCAGGAATTTCTCGTAGTTCTCATAGCCTTCCGTCTGCTTCAGCAGTTCAACTGCTACAAGCAGTCCACAGATGGTTTTTTCTCCCGCCGTATCCTTTTCATCACCAAAAGAATAACGCACAATATAATCACCATACTGAATGATTTCCGATTCCTGTAACCAGGTCAGAAGGATAACGGCTGCCCCTGCTTCCTTACCAAGCGCTGCCGCACGTATTGTTTCCGGTGTATTGCCCTTATGGCATGCAAGACATATGATAGAATTCTCTCCAAAATCCTTTGGCGTGCTGTGAACAAATTCATTGCTGTTTATCCATGCGGACTTGATGCCTGCGCACTCTCTTTCCATAAAAGTCTTTGCAGGATAGAGAGCTCCTAAAGAACCTCCGCATCCGACGAAATAAAGTGATTTCACTCCGCCTTTGTCTTTCTTCTGTTCCAAAATCTCCTCGATAATGTTCTTAATGTCTGTACTTTTATATTCCATTTTTCATTCTCCTCTATCCAATATAAAGTTAACCAGCTTTAATTTTTAGATTAATTTATTTTAAAGAATTTCTAACCTCCTTTTTGTAGAAAACAGGACCGCAGCCGAAGCCAATGCAAAAAATCACCCCAAGACATCAGCTGCGCTCCAATCAAAAGCAGGCTAATTGACGGCCGTTATCAAAATACAATTGCTCCAAGACCAATGGCAACCAATACGGAAACCACTGTACAAACCAGACCAGGAACCATATAGCTGTGATTTAAAACGAATTTTCCAATCTTTGTTGTACCCGCAGAGTCAAATGCAAGAGCAGCAACACACTGACCTGATGCAGGAATGAAATAGTTTGAAGAACAAGCAATCCACCCGGCTACAATAATATTGGCAGGAAGGCCTAAAGCAATGCCAATCGGAACCATAATCATTGTTGTGGAGGACTGGCTGGTCGTTATAGCACCAACAATAAATACGGCAATTATGTAGATCCAGGGATACCTGTTTGTCAAAGCAGACATGTTATCCGTGATAAAGGAAGCCTGATCTCCAATAAACGTATTTACTAACCAGCAAAGCCCAAATGCTAAAACAACTGCAAACATACCAGTACGGAAAACCGGTTGATCCAAAATCTTATCACTATCAAGCTTACTGGCAATAACCATAATAGCTGCGGCTACAAGCATAAAAATTTCGATTACCGAAGTCATCGGCAAAACGGAATCATCCGCAAATTTAGGAAGAAATGAATGAAAGGCACCCAATAAAACAATCACTACCATTGCTCCTAAGAAAATAGCAACTGAAATCTTTGCATTTTTTGTGGCAGGCTTTTCTTCAACTTTTTTCTTTGAAAAATCCTCAATAAGTCCGGAAGCAACACGTGCCTGAAACTCGGGATCATCCGCTAACTCTTTGCCCTTTTTAAGAACAGAAAATGCTGCGGCAATTGTACCTATCAAGGTTGCAGGGACACATACGAGCAGCAAAGTGAAAAGGTTTACCGACGTATACGATGAATCAGCCATAAAAGCAAGAATTGCAACTGTTGCGGCTGCTATCGGGCATGCCGTGATTGCTTGCTGTGAAGAAACGATTGCGACAGATATTGGACGTTCCGGACGAACACCGGTCTCTAATGAGATCTCATTGATAACCGGCAGCAAGCTGTACACAATATGGCCGGTACCACACATAAATGTGAATAAATAAGCAACAACAGGAGCTAAAACCGTAATCATTTGCGGATTCTTGCGAAGAATTTTCTCCGCCATCTTGACCATAAATTCCAGGCCTCCGCAAGCCTGCATTGTTGATGCCGCACAGATTACAGCAATCATAATTAAGATAACTGTAATTGGCGGATCTGAAGGCTTTACATGTAAAACAAAAGTCATAATCAACATGCCTACACCACCGGCCATAGCCAGGAAGGTCCCACCCTTGCGAACTCCCCAGAAAATTATCGCCAGGACAATAATCAATTCTATCCAGAACATAAATTAACCTCCTCAAATGAGTTAAATTTAATTTTTTTGCAAATCCATGTATGAAATACTGATTTATTTAATTTTCAGTATACTTATATGGTTCTTAAAGATGGTGCGCACATCTCTAACCGTAACAATACAAGAGCAATCATTTTTTAATATTTCACTATTTGTATCTATTTGTATTGCTTTGTATTTAATACAATAATACATTCTCACTTTAATTATGTCAAGAGGTATTAATCATTTTATCCTAATGTGTAAGTTCTTTTTGCCGTTTTTTATATACTTTTCATAGTAGCAATACATTTTAATACATTCCTGGTGATTCCTGCAGGACAATTTTCTATTATTCTTTTGCCCTCTGCCTTGAACAGGTAAAGACAGTTCACCTATACTTTTTTATAAAAAGGCTATAAATATTCAACCTTAATACCTCAGGTAATTCGTTTCGGCACAGCACAAAAAGCGGTGTCTTTTTGGACACCGCTCGAGAAGATAGTCAGGAATCTCTTTTTATATGATATTAGTATTCAACTTTCCACATATAACGGCGGGTAGTCAGCGGATGCTCGCGCACTGCGGCCAATGCCTGATTATATACCGGGTATATATTATTGAATAACGAATGGTTAAAGTAATCAACTACGGAAGAATCAATGGTGGAAAGCCCAAGCTCCTTGGCATCCAGAATTTCGATGCGCTTCGCATATGTGGTCAGGAACTTCAATGCCCTCTCATCCAATTCACGGGTTGAGCCTTCTGAAATCTGAATTACAAAGGGAATATTGGCATCTGTTATCTCGAAGGGACCGTGAAAATATTCGCCACTGTGAATGCTGTTTGAATTGATCCACTGCATCTCCATAAAAATACAGATGCTTTCCATATATGCCGCACCGTATCCCGCACCGCTGGCCATTGTATAGATTACATTGTCGTCTTTATGATTTTCTGCAAATTCCAGGGCATGTTTCTTCACATGCTCGCAAGCATTTTTTACGATACGGTCAATCATACCAACACCCTGCAGGAATTTATCGTAATTTTCATAGCCTTCCGTCTGCTTCAGCAGTTCAACTGCAACAAGCAGTCCACAGATGGTTTTTTCTCCCGCCGTATCCTTTTCATCACCAAAAGAATAGCGTACAATGTAATCACCATACTGGATGATTTCCGATTCCTGTAACCAGGTCAGTATGATAACGGCTGCTCCTGCTTTCTTACCAAGCGCTGCCGCACGTATTGTTTCCGGTGTATTTCCTTTATGACAGGCAAGGCAGATGATAGAATTCTCTCCAAAATCCTTTGGCGTGCTGTGAACAAATTCATTGCTGTTTATCCATGCGGACTTGATACCTGCACACTCTCTTTCCATAAAAGTCTTTGCAGGGTAGAGAGCTCCTAAAGAGCCTCCGCATCCGACGAAATAAAGCGATTTCACTCCGCCTTTGTCCTTCTTCTGTTCCAAAATCTCTTCCATAATATTTTTAATGTCTGTACTTTTATATTCCATTTTTCATTCTCCTTTAATTTATGTATCTTATTGTTCTGTGTATATGATAATACATTATAATACATATTGTCAATATCTAATTTTGATATATACAATATTTCTCAAATGTATTATAATAAATGATAAATACCTCATATAAATATTAGTAAGAGGAAGGAATGTTCATATGAAACTGGATAATACAATTGTAACACCTTTATATAAGCAGCTTGAGGAGAAATTTCAAAAAGAAATTGAAAATGGAGAACGTCCGGCCGGAAGCAGATTTCCAACTGAGAACGAATTAAGCGAGCAATACAAAGTAAGCCGTGTAACCGTTCGAAAAGCTCTGTCCAGGTTAACGGACATGGGATATCTGGACAGAAAATCCGGAAAAGGAACCTTTGTTGCCGAAAAAAAATTACAACGCGGGCTGTCAAAGGGAGTTATTGGTTTTACGGAAATGTGCCAGTTGATGGGGGTAAAACCAGGCGCAAGAATCATCAAGATTGCATTGGAAGACCCGACTCCAAGAGAAATGGAGCTGATGCATTTGGAATCAGACGAAAAAATACTTGTTCTTGAACGCATACGGTACGCAGATGATAAACCGGTCATTTTGGAATTAAATAAATTTCCCGAATCCTTTTCCTTTTTATTCAGTGAGAATCTCAATGATTCCTCTTTATACGAAATTCTCAAAGAGAAACATAATATTGTTTTCAATGACTCTTCCAAAACACTGGATATTATATTTGCTGCCTCTAAAGAAGCAAAAGCTCTGAATATTTCCAAAGGTTATCCGCTCTTAAGGATAGACAGTATTTTACAGGATACAAATAACAATATGTTTAATCTTTCCCAGCAGCTTTGTATTGGTGATAAATTTAAACTAATTGTTTAATGAGCAGAAAAATGCCGCATGAAGCTGGTATCTCTTACAAGAGTACTATCTTCACGCGGCATCTGATTATTAATCACTGGTGTGATTTTTCATTATTTTATATATTTCTTTATTTACATTTTTTTTATCTGAAATTCTTTATTTATAAATCTTTATTTTATTTCTTTATTTTTGATTTGAGTGACAAAAGCTGATTGTTTGAGTGCAAGCGAGTTATCTGTTTTACAATATGTCCAGCACAAAATATTCAGAGAATTAGAACTTCTTATACCTTGGAATCGATGCATGAGTTCTTTCTGGTTTGTGCAAATTGCCGTCCCCTTTCGAAAGACTACCCTTTCGACACCCAAATCATTTTTATTCTTTATAACTATTTCTGTAAAGAGAACTCCAAATAAACAATACTGCTGTTATACTGTTTTCCATCCCACTGGGTATAAACAAGTTCTTTACCGGATGGACTCCAGCAGGTAACTGCATTCAAGATATCCACTGCTATGAGCGTAGACTTGCCGGTCAGCATATCATAAAGGTACAAACCGTTAGCAGCACCTTTACTATCCCCCTTCATGCTGTAAGCAATCATCCTCTGGTCCGGAGACCATGATACTCCTCCAAGCTCTGCCCCTTCGGCTATGGTTTTCACATTACTTCCATCCCTGTCACTTAGTGATAAAATTTGTTTAGACCCTTTATACTGCAAAGCTAACAGCTGATTTTCATCCGGAGCGGGATATAGCCCGGAAACATTGGCAAGATTCAGGCTTGTAATTTTTCCGGTAGACAGATTTAAAGCCATAATGGTATTATCATCGGCGGTATTATAGTAGATTAAATCTTTCAATTTCTTAATAATAAAAATACTTTTTTGGTCCAGTTCCTTCAAAGAAGTTATTTTTCCTTCTGTACTGGCATAATAGGCTCCATTGGTATATCCTGCTCCGATAACCGTATTTTTATCAGCCCAGTTGGCACTGCCTGCACTTCCGATAGGGTCACCAGAAATACCAAAGCTTTTCAGGTTCTCAAGATTAAGTACATAATACGACAAATCGCCCAGGCTGTTACCGCTGTATAACAGGTTTTTCTTGTCAGAAGAAAGTTTTGCTCCGCCCAGATTCAGTTCTGCCTCTTCCTTTAAAAGCTTATATTCCTTTGTTTTGAGATTATACAGGTACAGGCTTCTGGGATAAGAATCTGATAATTCTTCCAGCTTCATTTTCTCAAGGGACTCATTTTCCTTTGAAACCACCACCGTATCCCCATCCAGCCAATCAGAGATTTCCAGCTTTTTATAGGAATCAATTTTGGCTATGGATATCTCGGGAGCACCTGCTTCTTTACCTGTATTATCAATAACTGTTATAGAGCCCCCTGGTTCTTTTATGGTTACTTTGTCTTCATTACTTTTTGTACTGCAGCCTGTAGTAGTAATTAATAAAATCATGGCAAATATTATTTTGGTTATTTGTTTCTTCTTCATATAATTCTCCTTTCCGCCGCCAAAATCGGCGGCACCAATATTACTGAAAGCTTTTCTTGAACAGCTTATTTAAATGCACCATTTTATGACTTAGCCCCATTGCATAACACATCTGCTCTCATATCGCATCTGCTAGCATATGCATCTGCCCGCATATACGTCACTGCCATAAGTCAGGGTGTGAAATGTCTTTCATTTCACTCTCATCGCCTCCTCGGTATAAGATTACCAAGAATTTGTTTCAATACAATATACAATTATAGCTATCCTGTAAATAATTGTTTCCAAAATGTAAACATTTCTTCAACCGGCACCATTATTCTGTGTGTACTTAATTTATGATCGACGGAAAGGTGATTCTGAAACTGGTCCCCTCACTCCCGGTATTTAACAGAATGAGAGTACCACCCAATAATTCTGCATGTTTTCTGGCCAGGGATAATCCCAGCCCGGCACCGCCATTCTCTCTTGCCCTATTTTTATCGACCATATAAAAGGGCTCAAATACTTTGTCAGCGAGTTCCCTGGGAATACCGATGCCGGTATCTGCTATTTCAATATTCACCTGTTGGAATGCTTCATAGGTTTTAATAAAAATATTCCCGTTTGCTTTATTATACTTGATGGCATTATCCAAAAGGTTTAAGAGTACGATTGTTAAGCTGTCTTTATCTCCTTCTATACAGGCTTCGTTCAGTTCCGTATCCAGCCTGATACCAAACTTATCCATCCTGCCTTTTAAGCTGTTAAGTGCTGACTCCACCGCCTGCTTAACTGACAGCCTTTCAAGATTTAGTTCAAAATCATACTTTTCCAACGCAGATAATTGCAGTACCTTATCCACCATTTCATATAAACGTCCTGATTCACTTTTAATAGTGGCAATTGCAGTCTCCAAAAGCTTTTCATCGTCAGGATACATTTCCAGTAAGTCAATATATGCCTTAATTGAGGTTAAGGGTGTTTTAAATTCGTGTGTTACATTACCGATAAATTGCTTCTGCTGCTGGTCAAGCTGTGATAATTTTTCGACAGCAAGCATAAGCTTATTCTGCTCGGCTTCCATCCCCTCTATATTTCTCCTTATCTGCCCGCCCATTGCATGAATTCCCTGACTTAATTTACCGATTTCATCCCTGCGTTTTAAGACAGTGGTCTCATAATGGCCTTCCCGGATCCTATACACCATCTTATCAAGCTTTATTATGCCTGTGGCAAAAGGATTAAAAAACAGATAGCCCAGAAAAAAGCTCAGAAATAATACACCTGCCCCTATATAAATAAACAACTGCCTGATATTGTTATAAAATGCCTGATGCTCTGACAGAGAATAATTAAATTGTACAACGCCCACCTGATTATTTCCTGTTATTATGGGAGCCAGGTAATACAGCGAATCTCCTTCCATCAGATAGGCAGTCTTATTACTTAGTGCATAAGCCAGCGTTTTCTTTATATTGTCCGACTCTTTCTCTTTTACTTTCTTACTGACCAGCTTTCCCTGACTATCATATAGAACCAGGGATTGCCCACTGATCAATTCCAGCTGCTCTGCAAATTCCTCACCTTTTTCCGCCAAAAAGGTCTGCGATTTTTCTTCCGATAAAATTCTCTGCATATAATAGGTATTTGCAGTTTTCGCCTGCTGGGCTAAATATTGTTCATACTGATTTTGCTGGTTACTTTTTATCCCTTTCAGTACCAGCAGGCTAAGAAAGAAAACAACAAGAATCAGCAAACCCGCAAGGAACAGGCTGAATTTTATTTTTATACTAATTTTCACTGCTGCCTCCTAAGGCTTTATAGCCCACTCCATAAACCGTTTGGATAACACCTTCGAATTCTTCTCCAAGTTTCCTTCTAACCCGCTGGACGTGAATATCCACTGTCCGTGTACCACCTGCATATTCCATCCCCCATACCAGATCAAGAAGCTGCTCCCTTGTATAAACCCTGTCGGGATTAGAAACTAACAGAGCCAGGATATCGTATTCTTTTGGTGTCAAATCCAGCGGTCTATCTCCTGCAAAAGCAGTTCGTTTACTGATATAAAGTACGACTCCTCCCAATCTGACCTCGGCAGGCTCCTGTTTCTTTTCTGCTTTCTGCATTCTGCGAAGCAGTGATTTTAAACGTGCAAGCAATTCCCGCATATCAAAAGGCTTTGTCATATAATCATCAGCCCCCAGTTCAAGGCCCAGTATTTTATTGACAATATCCTCTTTTGCCGTAAGCATGATAACTCCTATATGCTCTTTATCCTGGAGCTTTTTAAGAATCTCATATCCGTCCAGTCCGGGTAGCATAACATCCAGAATAATAGCATCCGTATGGAATTCCTCCAGCTTTTTCATAGCAGCTTCTCCATGATAAACAACCTCAGCAATATAACCTTCTCTCTTTAATGCATAAGCAATTGCGTCGGCTATCTTTTTTTCATCCTCTATGACCAGAATTTTTTCATTCATTTAAACTCCTTTCGTGAATAGCAAATCTGTGATTTGCTATTCCTGACTACGTAGTTGAGATTTTCCAGCGCGCCGCAAGATTAAGCCGAGGATTTCCCAGGCTCAATCTTGTGTGAAATTGCTTTTTATTTTCACACTACCAGCCATACCTTCCCAGCACACCGCAAAATTAGGCCGAAGATTTCGCAGCTTCAATCTTGTGTGAAAATTGCTTTTTATTTTCACACTACCAGTCATGCCTTCCTAATGCGCACAAGATTGGGCCGAAGATTTCGCAGGCTCAATCTTGTGTGTGAATTATGCTTTATAATAATTCACACTATTCTTTTTTCCAATGGAAATAATATTTTACTTTAAAAGTCTATACATTTTGACAGATTTTAACTAACTTAACATTATTATATCAAACATAACTCCCCACTCCAATGAAATCTTTCTTTCCATCAGGTCTATGGTTCCTACATAACCTGAATAATCAAAAAAATGCCGCCAGGGCATCTCATACTTACTCCCTGACGGCAATATATCTTTCGGTAATTCTTAACCAGCCTTTTCCTCTATCATAATAATAGTTTATAGGCACTTTCCTCTAAATCCACAATTTCTGAAAACAACTTCGGGATGAGTTCCAGTGTTTCCTTCCCATCACAAAGGTAACTGACTATATAGGAGGTGATTTTTTCAAAAACTTCTCCGCTTTGCATAAATAAATCTCCTGCAGAAACCCAGTCTTCCCATTTATATTTATCTCCAAGCAGAATAAGCACCTTTCCAAACCGGTCACAATTCCCTTTATAAGGGATGTCTTCTGTATCACTTTGTATCCCTAGCAGCCTGTCTGGAATTTTAGGAACCATACCCAAAAATTCTGTTAAACCAACTAATGCATTCCTATATACATCCTGCGGCATTTCCTCTTTCCACTTCGGAAAATCAAAAGCTATTTTACGAAGTGCACTTATTCCTGCAAATTCAGGCTTTATCCTTAATTGCTCATTTGCTTTCCGTTTAAAACAGGCTTTTGCCAGTTCAAATACACCAGGTAAATTATCCGGTAACGAAAACCGGATAAACCCATTCTTGTTACCGACCTCATTCTTATCTATTTGCCAGGCTTTTTGCAGTTCCTCATATGATAACGTTTGAATATCCTTTCTTCCGCAATCATATAGAAAAATACACTTCTCATCATATCCGGCCATTAAAACATAATGCATTGGAATATGAACTTTATGATACATCTTCAAATATGGCAGATGATACATGTCAAGAGGACCTAATATAACCGGACGGCCATTATCGATTTCACTTTTAACAGACTTGAAGGCGTATTCCAGCGTTCTGCCTTCTGATATTTTATACTGTAAACCGAGTTCCTCCTTTATTTTTTCATAGGTCTTCCTTGTCCTTCCATCACAAACACTTAGCATAACCGGGCGGGGCAGATCATGAAATTTCAGATAAATATTCTCACCATAACTGCTTAGTGCAAAGAAAAATGCTTCCGGAACTTCCTCACCCGTTTTTGTAACATAGATATCTTCTATTCCACTCCACATGCAGCAGCCATCACACAGATGATGTTTGATTTCAATCAACCTTTTACTCATATATTCCTTTCCATAAAGCTTTCTATCAGATTTTCTCCGGCGCCTTAGGGAAAGTATAAACCCTTACATAATGTGAGAGTCAAGCAGGGACTAAGAATTAATGCCATTCGCTTTTTTACATGGTAAATAATATCCAAAGGTAAAGGTGTTATTACCATCTTCTTCTACATTTGCATACTTATCAAATGAGTAATATTCCATTGAAATTCCGACAATTGAGTAATCCGGCACATACCCATTTGCTCTCATTATCTTCTCTGTTTTAACGTGAGCGCCTTTTTCCAGATTAGACGTATTTCCTTGTATCCAGCCAATTCCCATTAGACAATCAGGAATGTCACGGTAAGAATATCCGTTTGGAACACTTGCATCGGGCCTGGCAAATATTCCTGCAATATAGGTAAATTCCTTTGTCTGCGGATTGTACTCCCCCATCCATCCAATCGTGTCTCCCAATGGAGATACCCGCTCAGGCAGACTTTGAAGAAAATCATTTGTTCCATCCTTCAATATCCTTTCCCATAAATCCGGAACTGGATTTTTCTTTCCGACAATTATTTCTTTCCCTATAAATCTGACTGCTTTAAAGTTTTGTACTTCAAAATCAACTTTTACTCCCATAAAAACCTCCGTATTTTTATTTGATGAGAAATGGCAGACTTATTATACTTAATTCTCTATTTCATCTCAATTCCATATCATTACTGTTTTTTATTGAAAGGTATCAGCAATTCCATATAGGTGGCTTCCGGTGTACTGCTGTAATATAACTCAGGGGCAAACACATCCGCCACAAGGCCATGCTTTTCAAGCCACAGGCCGCTGTATTTAATTGCTTTGTTCAGAGCAACTGTCACAAGCTCAAGGAAATTACCTGCCTCAAATCCGCAGATGATATATTCCCGCGCAGGAAGCTGCCACCTTTGAAAATCCTCCTCAGCCACCCCGGGTTCAATCTCTGCTCCTGCAAAATAGGTAAAACATCCCTCTGGCGCATCGCCCATATAAGCAACGCCCACCTCACGCCCATCCGGTATGCGGGCAATCCGGTCCTTCTCCTTGTGGAAGTGTCTCCATATTTCGCCGGGCATATCAACACCTGTAGATTCCCCAACAGGTATCTGCCCTGCAATCGGAACATAACCAATCACCCCCATAAAATCAATTGGCTCATTCAAGGTTCTACGGTTCATTTCCAAAACAAGCCCATCGCTAATCAGCGGTACCCCCTCGTCAATTAAGGTATAGCCTAACAATAAGTCAGGCTTGTCAAACCGGTTTAGTGAAACCGGCTTCTCCCGGTATTGCTCAGGTGTCATTCCATACGCCTCTTTAAATGCTCTCGTAAAAGTTTCATGGCTGCCGAAACCATACTCTAAAGCAATATCAAGAATACGGCTATTTTTATTCTGCAGAACTTCCAGAACGATAGCCATACGCCGCAGCTTAATATATTCCCGCAACGGTTTTTTAACCAAGCGGCTGAACAACCGCTGATAATAAAATAATGACAGAGCGGCAGTTTCCGCCAATACCTCGATTTTAATATCCTCTCCTATATGCTCCTCAATATAATCCAGAGTTTTCTGGATTGCTTCCCACGCATGCATGATATGCACCTCCTATATGGAAAGGATAATATAAATTGTTATATTCCGCTTGACCGTATCTGCCCTTTTTCTTAAAATCCGGAAAGGTGTTAACCCTTTTAAATCCTATTGGCCAAACCGATGTTTAGTGATATATTACCATTGTATTATGTATAATACCCTTTGATATTTAGTCAGGAAATGATTATGATTTAATTGTATTATAAGAACCACTGGCCGAGGCTCCCCCTGTATCCTAAATTATTTTACTAAACCCTTAGAGTGTATATCTGATTTCTGTATTCATTATTTCATTAAAGGTCTCACAGGCTTTTCTAACCGGCATTTTTAAAAATTCACTAAATGCCTGACGCTCTCCCTCTCTAAGATTTTCGCCAGAAATAAGTGAAACCGAGACATTGAGCAGCCATCTTAGTGTTGAAAGAACTTTAAAATAATCAAAATTCTTTATTTCCTTTCCCAATAACTCTCTATAAGCAGTCAGCGCTTCCTCTGCAAAAGAATCAAATCCACCTCTTTCCAGCAAACAGATTGTCCATGCAATGTCAAACCTATAATCACCGATTCCCCACACCCAATCAATGACATAAGGCTGATTTCTCTGGTCTATAATAATATTCCAAGGGTGATAATCCCGGTGAAGAATTGACGGGCTTAAATCACCCACTGTATCCTTCTCATTCTCCAGCCATAAATAGATTGGTCTTAGCTTTTCAATACTATAACTATCCAGTATCTCTTTTATTTCCTCTAATTCGTTATCAATAAGTTTTATTGGTTCCTCTTCCATTGTATCAATCTTCGTAATCTTTATATCCTTTTTATGTAAATCATATAGTAATCTGCTGAAGGTAATGACCATGTCCTTTTTTTGTTCCGTCTCCGCTTCCTGATAAATATCCCAAAACATCTTTCCTTTAATCTGTTCCATTACCATGAATGGGTATTCAAATTCATTCATCAAGGTATCGTGTCCAACATATTCGGGTACATTATAACCGCTTTCAGCCAAAAACTTTAGTGCCTGACTTTCTTTTTCAATACCTTCCGCTCCTTTTTTGTTCCCTGAGTAAAGCTTTATAATATAATCTTTCCGTTCCCTGTTATTATTGTTCCTGACATATATTGAAAATGCATAAACACTTCCTGCCCAGCCGGATTTAAGCGGGGTAATATTTTTATCCAGCAATTCATAATTTGGGTATACTGTATCCATGATTTTTTTAATCATACTTTTAATATTTTCCATAGCTGCTGTCTCCTGAATTTATTTTATTTATATAGCAATTTTATACTACAGCACTTAATAATAAATTTGATTTAAATCTCCTCTAATTAATTGTAGCTCTAAATCGCGTGACTGTATACATTTCAAAAAGGAAAATGATCTGGATAAATAAAAGAAAATGTATTTGCATATTATAATCGTTTTGGATGATATTATTTAATCGAAACCTAAATAAGAAAACAAATTTATGACTTACTAATAAATTTCTTAGTAACTTGTTTCTAAAAAGCCTTTCCGTTATAATGATACTGCTTTATTCGAATCTTAGAGGTACTTGGTCTGTTCTGCTATATTAGCATGGAATATAATAAAAGGGTGAAAAAATGTATAAACCAAAATTAGAAAAAGATATTCGCTGCCCGCTAGAATATGGGCTGGATATATTCGGAGGGAAATGGAAATCCCGTGTAATATGTGTTCTGGCTAAAAAGAAATTACTGCGATATAGTGTACTTCGACGGGAAATAACGGATATTTCAGATGCAGTTCTTGCGGCAACTCTAAAGGAATTAATTTCTGACGATATCGTACAGAGGAAACAATATGATGAAATTCCTCCACGTGTGGAATATTGCCTGACTACAAAGGGTGCCTCTGTTGTACCAATCTTACAAAGCATTTGCAGTTGGTCAGGAGCTTATCATAAAGATGACAGTGAAAATTCATTACTTCAATGTCAAAAATGCGATTACCGGCAATAAGTACATTATAGAAATGGAGCTTGTAAATATTATATCTTTTCGTTTTAGTGCAACAAAAAATTCTGTGCAGCTGACCTGTACAGAATTTTTTTTAGTTTATGCTTGGGAAACTTGACTTACGCTAAACTGTAAATTTTGACTTCTGGTTCCGCACTCCACAGTGGTTTAAGATCAACGAATACATCATTCTGAAACATTTCACTGGTCAGATATGCCTGTGCATGTTCTACACTGTCAAATCCATGTAATACTTGGACATCTTCATCACGAATCAGCAAGTTCTTCGTCAATGCACCTTCAATCTTCTTAAGAAAGGGTTCACGGTAATCGTTGTAAACTTTTGCCGCTGCAGTACGGTTTGCATTTTCAATTTTCATTGTGATTTCAAGATATGCTTTTACTATCATTATATGTTCCTCTCAGATATTTAATATTGCTCTCCCGGTGAGCTTGTTCCTATTATAAGCATAGAGCTCAGAAATAGGAAGATATCTGTAAATTTATTAGTTACTATTAAATTTATTAGCTCTCTATCCTGCTATCTAAAGAAATCACTACACTACAAATAGAATTTACTAATGAGACCCTCTTCTTAATGTTGATTAATATAAGCCATTACTTATAGGGCCCTTATAAATTCTACTCCTCCTCGTCAATACGTTCTATTTTGAATATAACCGGACGGGTTCCATCATTGCAACAGGCAATCATCATCTTTTCATCATTTGTCCACCCCTTCATAATCGAACCACCCTGAAGCGCTGTATAGACATACCTGCTGACACAATCCCATGCTTCAGAACAAAACTTGCCATTCAGCATATGCCAAAAGTCATCTCTTTCATCATTACGTTCCAAAATGAATTCTTGACCAACCTCAAACATTTCACATGGACCTGACTTTGGATCTTTAAGATATTGTTCCTGCAAATCCTCATAACATTCTTTTCTTACTACGGTTATTTTGCATTTATGCTGCATATGTTACCTCCTGTTTCACTGCTGTATATTAGTTCATATTTCTTTGAATGTCCTAACGTTGTCACTGAAAACACCTGGCATTTCCAGCCCCTTTTTAGCTTATTCAATATAGTAGACGTAATTTTCTTTTCTCGGTGATGCTTTTGGCAGCTCTCCTTCTGCATATCCAAGAATGCAATGTCCAATCCCTTCATACTCACCTTCAATACCAAGAGATTCCAAAATTGCTTTACCTTCCGGACGTTCAAATTCTTCCTTTGCCCTATGAATCCAGCAACTGCCTATACCAAGATCATGTGCTGCCAGCATCAGATTTCCAATAACAAGACTACCATCATAAACGCGATTTGCCCAATTCTTATCAGCTAACACGATCAGAACAACAGGGGCCCCATAGAAGGGGTCACTATTACTACCCATAATTTCTGCATTCAGCCTGGAAAGCTTATCCCTCAGCTCCTTATTTGTCACAGCAATAATTATTGGTGACTGTCTATTCATTCCTGTGGCAGCATAGGTACCGGCTGTTACAATTTTTTCAATGATTTCCTTTGGCACCATATCAGGCTTATATTTTCTTACACTTCTTCTTGTCTGTAATTTTTCAAGGAACTCACTCATGTTTTATACCTCCATTTTTTCGTGCGGGACATTTTCTTCCATCTATGTACCATAGACAGCTCCTGCAATTTCTGCATAGCTCAGGTTCCATTCCGCCTAATACCTTATTTGCCCAGCTTGGGTCGCATAAATGCCCGCGTCCAACGGCTGCCATATCTGCATATCCTTTTTCAAGAATATCTTCAGCCTGCTTTGCGGAAGTAATGCCACCAACGCATATAACAGGAATCTCAGACACTTCTTTAACTAATGATGCCATGAAAACAGTTGTTTCATAAGGGAAAGCTTCCGGGCAGCCATCAAAGCCGCTGCATCCAAAGGACACATTCAGGAAATCTGCTCCGGCACTTTCAGCGGTTTTGGCAATCTTTAGCAGTTCTTTTTTATTGTGATGCCCAAAGCGAACATCAACAAGAAAATCAGAGCCGCAGGCTTCCTTAACCCCAATAATCAGTTCAGCTAATAACCGCGTTCCATCTGCATATTCATCCATTCGGTTATTACACTCTGTGACTTGATTCAGATAAAAGCCATGTGCCGCATGCAGCTCTACGCCATCAAATCCGGCAGTTTTGCAGCGAATTGCTGCGGATACGAAATCATCCCGATAGGCAAGGAACTGTGACCGGGATATTTCTTTCAGTGAACTCTCACTCATGACTGAAAGACCACTATTCATCATCTGTACAACAGACACCGCATGATTCTTTTTTGCTGCATTTGCAAGAAGCGTCAGACCTTCCAGACATCGGTCCTCAAATATGCCAATGGTATTTCTTGGCTCCTTCAGCCTTGAAGTCGCACAGGCTTCTATAATAATCAAGCCGGCTCCCCCTTCAGCAAAGCTCTGATAATGTTTTAAGTGCCGCTCATTTACTAAGCCATCTGGATTGGTCAATCCAAAATCAGCCATTGGAGGTACAACAATTCTGTTTTTTATGTTCTTCCCATTGATCTTAATTGGAGCCTCCAGATTAGTTAACTCTGCCGTCATACTTATAACTCCTTTCCTCACAGGCAAGCCTGCTGTGGATAACCCGTTTTTTCAATGTCTTCCTGAGTAATACTGCAATTTTCATCTGCTGCTCATCCTTTCTATTTTTTTATCAGCTCTTTTCCCCTTGCAAATGATAGAATTTTTAGTAAAATAGAGGTGTTCTATTATAATTCTAAAGGAGCTGATTTTGTGCTTACACCACGTTATTTTTTTACAAATGATTTTTTAAAATGCTATGACTACTTTTTGTCACAGCCACATAAAAAGAAAACCTTCCATAAAGGCGATTACTTATGGCAGCCTGGCGAACCATTTCATTCAATCCACTACATCATCTCCGGAGTTGCACAAAATTATATTGAGCATGAAAACGGCCATCGCAAGATTATTTCATTTCATGGAAAGGGTACTGTATTTCCCGGCTATCACCAACATGACTATAAAATCGAAAAATCCATTATTACAATTGCTATGACTGACATGGAGGTCCTGGAATATACTAAAGAAGAATTCCACTCCATGTTTGAAGACAATTCCAATGTGCGCACCGCTGTCATCGACTGGTTTTCTACCTATACCAATCTGCTTTTATATGATAATGCACATCAGGAGTATAATTGTTCTTTCATAAAGCTTTGCAATCTGCTCTATCTGCTGCTGGTCAATAAAGATATTAAGTCAGAAAGCTTTATTGGAATTACACAAAATGACCTCGCTGACATCCTTGGAATAAGCCGTGTCAATTTGACGCGGGGGCTATCCTTTCTGCGAAATAAAAATATTATTGCAACACGCAGAAAACAGATTGAAGTAATTGATTCTTCCGCATTAGCAAAATATTGTTCTATGGAAACACTTTAGAAACAAATGCCCTTAATACTTCTTTAAGGTAATTTCAATTATATCTAAATTTATTAATTTTTTCTGCTAAAAATGATACAAAAAAAACACTGCTGCAAAAAATGCAGCAGCTTAGCAGTAGATTTATACACATTGCGCCGGGTGTTAATCAACCCTTATCCTATCTTTATTTGTGGGTATACCGTTAATTACTTTTTGCCACCCACCATCTTGGAATACATCATATTGTTCAAAAGCACAGGGCAATCCGTTTGCAATAGATATGTCACTGCTATCCATAAGCTGAAAATGCAAATGTGGAGCAAAAGAATTGCCCGAATGACCCACTCTGCCTATAACTTCACCTTTTTTTACACTTTGACCAACTGAAACCTGAACAGACCCTGTTTGCAGATGAACCAGCGCAGCATAAACTCGGCCGCCACATTCTATAATGATATAGTTGCCGGCAACTGATTGTATGTCGTCTTTTTTCGGATTGAAATAATGAGCATTTTTATAAGCGTTAGACAGATCTGAGAGCAAATTCGTTCGTTCTCGTTCTTCATAACCATCCTCTGCTTTGACAATGATTCCGTCACAAGGTGCATATACTTCCTGGCCCCAACAATAATATTTATTTAAGGGAACCCCAAAAAGGAGATATTGCGGCAAGCTTACACGATAGGCAGGCCAGCCCTTTTTTTCCCAATCCACTTGTATAAAGTCATAAGCATATCTTGCTCCTAACCCGTCTGTTCCATGGCTCGGAATTTTTGTCCCCGGAGTATTAGGAGCGAGCCATTCTCCCCTCAAAGGAAACTCTACAATTATCGGCTCCTGCGCTTCAATCATCTCATACCTCCTATCCGCATTATTGAAAATGAAATCATTGCCCAATAATCTTACAATCTTCTCCCCATGCTTGAAAGCTTGACTTGTAAGCCGTCAGCTTGCTTTTGGGAACGTAAAATGTCATGTGATAGTGGCCAGCTCCTCTTTTCCCTGTCAGCTTAGGAGGATTTCCCTTAAATACAATAACACTATTTGTCGCCGCTCTTTGATGGTACTTTTTCAGGCTCTTGGGCAGAATGATTCTCTGAGAGCCTCCCTCACCATTTGGGTCAAGATTCAATGCACCCTCTCCAATGTATTCCACTCCTTCCGGTACGACCAGGTCGCCGTGGAAGCAGCCTGCATATAATAGCTTTTTACCATCCTTCGTATACAGCCAGCCATTCTTATCACTTTTATAATAGCGATTCCCTTTATCAACGACAACTCCGCCCTTGTATGGATTATCTCCATAGGAAATCGGACATTCTCCAATTTTCTTTACAGAAGCAGGAATGGTGATTTTCTTTGTCGGCCATTCAAGATAGATACAGTGAGCTCCGATTTCCTTTAGCCCTTTTGGCAGCACCACATATCCACCTGATAATTCCCCCTCAGCCTCCGAATCATACCACCAGTCATTCAGAGCATAATTCCCAAGCTTTTTTACTGTGGAAGGCAGTTTGCATTTTGTACCGGATAAAGCATAATCTCCAATTTCTTCAAGGCCCTCATTCAGCTTCAACGAAATATTGCCAGTTAAATAGGAGGTAAACGAATACTCACCAATCGACTTGATGGTGGAAGGAAGAATGATTTCGATTCCTTCATTCTTTCCATTCACATAAGTGGAACATCCATAAAAAGCTCTCTTCTCAATCTCTGTTCGTCCTTCTTCAAAGGTAATCTTCATTGGCCCAATAGTGTTAAAGGCATCTTCGTCAATCTTTACATTCTTCGGAATGCAGAGTGACACTTTTTTCATTTTGGCAACCTGGTCCATAAAAGTGACTTCATCATCAATGGAGAATGCCCGCTTCCCAATTTCCGTAATTCCTTTCGGTATGGTTATCGTCTTTTCTGTATCATATCCGCCGATATACTCTACAATCTTGCTTCCATGAATTTTAAAATCGCCGGCAATTCTATATCCCAGCACCTTTTCTTCATTGGCATATCTTAATTTCATTTTACCCTCTGCCTAATATAATGAAGAAAAAATGAAAGGAATAGCACTATGTATACAGCAGATTATTTCATTAAGAATTTGAATATGACCGCACATCCGGAAGGTGGGTTTTATAAAGAAGTTTATGCATCGGAAGAAAATATAACAGCAAAAGAATTAAAGGCTGACTTTGAAGGTTCACGAATACTTTGGACAAGTATCTATTTTTTACTTCGGGATGGAGAAGTATCTCATTTCCACAGACTAAAATCCGATGAAATGTGGTACTATCATTCAGGTTCTCCGCTGACAATTTATATGCTAAGCCCCAAAGGTGAGCTTTTTACCGAACAGCTTGGACTCAACATTGAAAATGGTGAAAAACCTCAAGTATTGGTGCCAAAAGATTATATATTCGGCTCCGCAATGAATAATAAAGGGTACGCATTAGTAGGCTGCATGGTATCACCAGGATTTGAATTCAGAGACTTCGAGTTATTTAAAAGAAATTACCTCACAGAAAAATATCCGCAGCATCAGCAGATAATTCATAAGCTGACTACCGCGGAATGAATATAAGTTAAAAGCATCCAATGTTTATGAGCCGTCAAAGCTATTATCACTAAGATAGCTTAGAGGATTAAGCTCGTGGTTTCCACCTGTAAAAATACAGGTGGAATTGCCGGCAACAGGGATGCTTTTTACGATTTATTATATTGAACATCAAAAAGAGTAATATTTCCGGTTACCAAGGTCATTTACTTTAATATCCGGTTAATGATAGCTATACCCTATTACACCGCTATGTATTTCCACTTACCGTTATGTACTCTGGTAAGATACATAATTGACCTCGAGCAGAAGTCGAAGAATATGCCGATCATGACCGCAGTCAGGCCTATTCCGAACAAATGAATAAGTGCGAAAGACAGGATGACCCTGAAGGTCCAAAGCCCTACAAAGGATGTAATCATAACATATTTGATGTCTCCGGCAGCTTTTAATGTCGCTGAACACAAATTTAGTATTGCCAGCAATGGCTCTATCACTCCAAATGTACAAACGATGCCGATTGACTCCTTTATTACAAGGGGATCACTGGTATACAGGACTGCAAGATATTTTGAAAAAATAATCATAACAATACCGATAACAAAGCCCACAGCCATTGTAATCTTCATACCCTCACGGGAATAGATTTCCGCCTTTTCATAATTCTTCTCCCCAAGGCTTTGTCCTACAAGAGTTGTATTAGCAATAGCAAAACCAAATATAGGAAAAAAAGCCAGTGCGTTTATATTTAATCCAATCTGATAGGCAGCCATAGCCACTGTTCCCAAAGGGACAATAATAATCTGCAGTACTAGGAAACCACCTTGCATCACAGCCTGCTCAATGAACCCTGGAACACCTATTTTAATAATTCGCTTAACCATTTCCGGTTTCAATTTGTAGTCATCCTTAAGGCTCAGATTAAGCTTAAGCCCTTTATAGTTGTATAAGACCAGAACTCTGACCGTCACGCCTATGATTCTTGATATGGTTACTGCTATGGCTGAACCCACAATGCCAAATGCAGGTATATGCAGGAAGGGCACACCAAATATCAAAACGGTATTCAATATGATATTTAAAATATTCACTCCGCCAGTAATTATCATTGGAGTTTTTGTATCTCCTGCTCCTCTCATAGCTCCTGAAACTATGATATCAAGTACAAGAAAAGGTAGATTGATTAGCACAATATTAAAATAACTGATTCCTGCTTTAAAAACCTCCGGTTCCGCTTTGCCAAAAAACAGGCTCAGTAAAGGCAGTGAAAACACTCTTCCGATTACTGCCAGAAGCACTCCAACAACAATTGCCATATACCCGGATTGTATTAATGCGGTTTTTGCCTCTTTATGATTCCCTTCCCCTGTAACCCTTGCAATAACAACTGTTGTCCCGATTGACAAGCCGGAAAAAACTGTTTGCAGGAATCCCATAAGCATATTTACCATTCCTACGGCGGCGACTGCAAATATACCTATTCGCCCCATAAATATGGTAGAAACCATTCCTACCATCATTTCAAGTATCTGCTCGGTAATGGAAGGCCACGCCAGTGAGATTATTTCCTTGTCTGCTTTTTTATCCATTTGAAACCATTTCTTTTCCATTCTCTACCTCATTTTATCCTTGTCTGATTAGCGCAACGAATATAATTATAAATCAAATATGTATTTGAGGCAATCTGAATTCTTCAGAAGGGCTGCAAAATCTTCAGATGGGCTTCAAAAAAGAACATGGATAATAATTACTGAAATACAACAGACCGCTCATCTTCAAAAAACTTGAAAATATGCGGTCTGTATCATGTAAAATTATTTACCCAATTAAATTACCAAATCTTTATTTTGTGATATTGACATCGAGTTTACCAGTTGACAGATTGCCTGTGAGAGTAAGCCGTGCATTGCCAAATTTATGGTCAATGTTCAAACTGGCCGGATTGCTCTTATATTGACGGAGCAGATTGGCTGCAAGGTAGGTCTCTATGCCGGTTACATCCTTTTGGCCGATCAATGTTCCTATATAATCATTGGCCAGCGCTTTTGCATCCATTATAGCTGACGCATTGCCGCGCAGCAAAGCTTTTTTATCGATGCCTTGTAAATCCATTTTCTTTAGGTCGACCTTTGCTTCTATTACTTCCTTCCCATTTTTTTGTTGTGTAACTGTCAATACAACCGCATTGTCCTTCGAAGTGCAGGATAGCACTTGGGCCTGGTCTGCACTTCCAGTTATGGTTGCACTGTTAAATTTACCAGTATCTGAAAGGGACTTTTCAGCCTGTGAAATTGTATTTACCTTAATATTCCCCTTGCCTGCCGCCAGCCTTATCGTATTATAGTTTGCTACAAAAAGAATTCCTGCCAGGATAACAAGTCCAAAAAGGATGGACAAAAATATTATCCTCGCCTTGCCACGTTTTTTACCGTTTTTTTGACCATATGATAAATAAGAATTTTTGTAACTGCTCATTACTCTTCTTTCTCCTTTATTGTGCATTTTCTTCAGACCATATGAATTAAATGCTTTTAATTGCACAGTTATAAATGATTGTGTTCATTATAGCACAGTTAAAAACAGATATGACCTGAAATATATTGCCAAATGCCGTACATAATATTCTTTTACCTGCAAATAATAACTCTATTCATACCAATGAGAATAGTTTGAAAAATGCATTGCATTTTTAATATTTCTATTTACCCAGTATTACAAGCGAGCTTAGATACACAAAACTTATTATGCAAAGGAGTAAATTATATGAATCGTGATAAGCTCATAGCCCAAGTAAAAAACGAGTATGCACGAATAGCCTCTTCTGATTCCCAGCAGCATTTCTACCAAACCACAACCGATATAACACCTGAAGCCTATTATGAAAATCTGTTAAGCAAAGCCGTCAGCGAAATTAACAAAGGAACCTTTGACAATTTCAAATCCGGTGAGGAAGTAGTAACTGCTATTGCAAATGACAAATCCTGGCTTTCAGAATGGAAGTAATTACATTCATCATGAATGTTAATTACTTCCTGCCGCTTTGTCTCAATTTGGCTGCAGGATGAATTGCTTATTTTCCGAATAACTTTTTCCACAGTCCCTTTTTTACCTTTTTATCCGCTTCCCCTGGGGACGTTTTCTTGTATACCGCATTTTCCATTACTTCCTGTACGTCCATGTTCTGTGCTTTTGCAAAGGCTTCAATTTGCATTTTTGCTGTTTCCGCATAAATGTATGCTCCATCCCGGTCGCAATTCATCAGATTGGAATAGCATACGGTCTCATTAAGAGAGATGGGATTAACCTCAACCACTTCCGTTGCTTCCAAAAGTCCCAATTGATGCTCTTTTGCAAAAGTCAGAGCTTTGAGAAAAGGCGGAAGGTTCTGTTCAAAGAAATCAACCAGCACTTCCTTGACAATGCCGCTTTGATAGTCCGCCAGCAGCTTTGACACGCTCTCACATGGGATATACACACCTCCGCAGTAGTTCTCGATGATTCGGTTATGAATTGGATTTTCAATCTTTTGGCTTAATATTTCTGAAAAGCCGGCTGTATAAGCGCTCATTTCCTCGTTCTGCTGAATAAGAAAGGTAAATGCAGTTCCTCTGGTGTAATAAAATGTGCGGAAAAACCCCTGCACCACAGCCAGATTATAACTATGTGTTTTATCAAAAGGTTCTATGCCGGTGGTATTCGCTGCAATGTGCATTGTATCCTTGTATTTCTTTAAATAAAAGTCATCCATTCCATATTTTTTTGCCACTGCTTCTATACCGGAAAAATCACCTTCTTTAACCTCGGCTAGCCGGTTAAAATACCATTCGTACATCTCATCTCTGCTTATTGGATGATAACTAATATCAAAGCCCATTGATGCACCCTCTCTTTCGTATATTATTATATGTTATGTTGATTTGGAAATTTAAACTGCAACCGGTATATTTTCTACCTTTGGCCCTGTCACATAATCATCCAGTCTTACATCCTCAAGGGTAAAATCATAAAAATTCTTAATGTCCGGATTAATCCAGAAAGAGGGTGCTTCATAGACAGGCCTTGCAATCAGCTCCCGGATAATTGGAATATGCCGGTCATAAATGTGAGCATCCGCTATGACATGAACCAGTTCCCCGGCTTCCATGCCCGAGACCTGAGCCAGCATATGCAGCAATACGGCATACTGGCATACATTCCAGTTATTTGCCGCCAGAACATCCTGGGACCTTTGGTTCAATACAGCATTCAGCTTCAGGCGGCCGCTGTCCTCCCCTTTCGTAACATTAAAAGTCATGCTGTAGGCACAGGGATAAAGATTCATTTCATGAAGATCCTGATGGACGTAGATATTGCTCATAATTCTGCGGCTGTAAGGATTATTTTTCAGATCATAAATAATCCGGTCAACCTGATCCATATCCCCTTCCTTATACCTGTGCTTTACACCCAGCTGATATCCGTAGGCTTTTCCGATAGAACCCTGTTCATCTGCCCAGCTGTCCCAGATATGGCTGTTCAACTTATTGACATTATTTGATTTTTTCTGCCAGATCCAAAGTATTTCATCCACACAGCTTTTAAAGGCTGTCCTGCGAAGTGTTAAGGCCGGAAATTCCTTTGACAAATCGTACCGGTTTACTACGCCGAATTTCTTTATAGTATAGGCAAAGGAGCCATCCGCCCACTTTGGACGAACCTTTTCCCCTTCCGTACTGGTTCCGTTTTCTAATATATCCTTACACATATCTATAAATAGCTTATCAGCCAAACTCATTGCATTAACCATCCTATCATTTAATTTTAATGTGATTTTCACTTTTAAGTATTTTAAAGCAATTTTATTATAACCGCTTAATCCTGTCAAAAACAATAGTAAATGTGAATAGTTGAAAAAAGCGCCCAGATGTTTTGTGAGAAACAACTGATGCGCTATTTACTGGAAATTCCAGAGTAATGAATGATTATTTATTTTTCAGATATTTATATATGCTATCAATGGTCATATCTTTTTCCGCAATATTATCGTTTACTTCATCTATTAAATCCTTTGCCAGATGAAATTCCTTTTTATCTGCCAGGAAGATTCTGGCTCTGGGACGGGGCACCATGCCTTGAGGACCGGCACCTGTAATGTAGTTAATAATGATAATCACATCCTTTAAATTGTCATGATTCACATCACGAAAACCGACGGACGCCACACTGTCAAAAAGGCCCGCATAATTATCCGTTCTGTTATTTTTACAATAGTAAGGGAATGAATATTTGACCTTATTACCTTTCATTAGGTAAAATGAAACATCTTCAAAATCAGCACCAGCTTTCGGGCCATAGGAAATAAACCTTACACTTCCCCAGTCATTCAGTTTCACTTTAAAAGATTGATCTTTTATTATTCTTTTTTTGTCCAGGGATATTTTTGATTTGGAAACAACAGTATTAGCAGCTTTACTGACTTTTGTTTTACTTCCTTTTTCCTCATTATATTCATTGAATGCTTCAACCTTAGTCTGATTTACCTTTGAAGTTCCAAGCTCCTGATTCAAGCTGTCATCCTTTGATTTCTGGCAGCCTGCTAATAAGCATGCGCTCAGCATTGCAGTTACAAATATAATCACCTTTTTTTTCATACTAAAACCCTTCTTAATTTATTATAATTTTTTAATAACAAGCATTCCATTATTCACTTTGTCACTGCCGGTATCAATTTAATGGTCAAATTTCCATCGATAGAAAGCTCAGCGCCTTCGGGTAAATAAACATTCTTAATTTCGTGTACATCTTCCTCATCGAGTCCAAATACTTCATTCACTTCAATATCACCTGTACAGATATTACCCGTACCCGAAACAGCTTCAAGGTTGTAAGTACCAGCTTTGAAATCTGTACCGGCTGCATAATTTCCGGCTGATATATCCATTGCACCGGTTATATTATATGTACGTCCTGAAAAACCGTCATCTACCGTTTTATAAACAAGTTTAATCGTTAGCCTTCCTGATATTTCCACCGTAACATCTCTTGGTAATTTCAACCCTTTAAAAGAAGCTACATCTCCGCGTTCAGTACCGAACACTTCATTTATCCCATAATCTGAACTAGTAATATTACCGCTTCCTGAAACAGCAGAAACATTGCACTTACCTACAGGAATATCAATACCTGCAGTATAAAAGCCGGTTGTTAATATATACTCAATAACTTTATCAGACAAGTCCGAATCCTGTTTCGGAGTAACATCAGAGGGCACTGTCTTACCGTCTGCATTATAAAGAATGGGCGATCCGCAATACTCACAAACAGAATTATTGCTTATTAAATTTTTAGCCCCACAACCGGAACATACAATTACTAATGGTTCATACGCTGCACTTCGTTGGGTATGATCCTGATATTCATTTCTTCCTCTAAAAAATCCCATAATCCCTTTTCCCATATTCAAAATTTCCCTTTCTTAATTTCTTATATAAAGCGTTATACGTACTTCTTAATAACTGCATCATCAGCCAGATGATCAACCTTACTATATTTCATGAATTATTTGCTTTAAACCAGCCGCTTCTTAGGCATTTGCGCCGATGTTCATATTTCCAGCATCACCGCTGTAAAAGTCTACTGGTTGACTGCTCCCTGTCACGCTGGGTGATATCCCGTCATAGAGAAAAGCAAGTAATGCAATATACTATACATAAATAATAATATCTCACTAACCCTTATAGTTCAAGCTTTTATCAAAAGCACTTTGGGTGAATTTTTCATTATTACGTTATAGGAGGATCTTATGAATACTCCAGTAATCAAAACTACATTTAAAATGGATAATATGGAGTATCTCTGCTGTACCGCAGGATTGGAGCAAAACGGTGAACTGGTTATTTTCCTGCACGGATTTCCGGAAAGCTCTATCATCTTGGAAAAACAATGTCCCGATTGGCCGCGCTGGGCTATCGCTGTTTGGCTCCGAATCAGAGAGGTTATTCGGATGGTGCCTTTTATTACAATATCCGATATTTTTTTCGATAGCTTGAGGGTGATTCCTGAAATTTATTTTTAAACATACGGTTAAAATAGGAGAGATTATTAAAACCAGCATTTACCGCTATCTCTAAAATGGAACAGGAGGTTGTCAGGAGTTGTTTTTGTGCTATATTCAAGCGATAGTCATTTAAATAATGTATGAAAGAAGAGCCCGTTGTATTTTTAAAAAAACGCATGAAATTTGAGGGGCTGCTTCCGTAAACTGCTGCAGCATCCTGTATGGATATGGTTTCTTCATAATGTCCGCTAATGTAAGTCAGAACCTTTTTTAATTTATTGACAGAGGATTTTAAATAATTTTTATCTGTAAGCAGCTGATTATTCGATGTAAGCAGGTATATCATAAGCATGATCTGGGCTTTTATAGCCAGCTCATATCCCGGAAGCCTGGTATCATGGATTTGCTGCATCGTATTGATGTATACCGTAAGAAGAGTATTCAGGGGATTCTGCTTATCAATAATTACCGGGAAATATATTTTATTTGCCATAATGGGAAGCAGGATTTTCAGAGTACTTTCATCAGAGGTATATGAAAGTACCATTTTTAAATCAAAGATGATATTCCTGTATACAAAGGTTTCCCCATGAAGCTGTTCCATGGAATGCAGGATTCCCGGGGATATGAAAACTATGGTCCCTGCTGTAACTACATATGGTTTTAGATTGACGGTAATAACCCCTTTGCCTTCACTTACATGAATCAGTTCTACCTCCCCATGGTAATGCAGCGGGAACTGAGAAAAGGTTTCCGGCATCCGTACCTTGTAGATAGTGAAAGGATACGTGCTGTTGCCATGGCTTTTTTTCTCTTCATAAAAAGCATAACTATTAATATCCATAAGGTGCCCCCATCTATGCAGCACAGTAAGTACGGACCTGAAGCTTTGCAGCTGCTTATATTCTCCAAATGATAGTATTGTACAAATAAATTTCAGAATGTTGCAAGAAATTTCAGTATAAAATGATATAATTATATTAATCCATAAAATAATATCAGTCAATATAAACAAAAACAATGATAGGACAATCTTTTTCATTGTTTTATTCTATCGGTTGTATGGCCTGTGGGATATAGTCGGTAAAATCAAAAGCATCAGTAGGCTGTCAATAAATGAAAGGGCTGTTACAGAAGGCATATAATCAGGTCAGGGTTTATCTATGCCATTAGGTGCAGCCCCTAAAAAAGGCAGGAGGTATAAAAAGAATGAAGAAAGGTTTCTGGAGAAAACTGACGGTATATGTGCTGCTGATTGCAATCATGGTAACTGGACTGATAATACCCGGCACATTACAAAAGACGCAGGCAGAAACAGTATCCTCGGTTACGGTGCATTATAAAGGAACATATACTGCACCAAATATCTATTATTGGAATTTGAACGGGGAAAGCAATAAGCCGGTTACATGGCCGGGAGTACAAATGAAGGCTGAAAGTGATAATTGGTTTGGTTACACCTTCAGCAATACTCAAAGCGTTAATCTGATTATTAACCAGAATGGCTCACAGACAGCCGACTTGTACAGGACTTCGGGGGAATGGTGGTATAAGAACAACCAATGGTACCAGTATAATCCGGAAATTACTGCAGATTCCATTACGGTACATTTTAAAAGTCCCTGGGACGGAGCAAAGATATATTATTGGAATTTACAGCCCTCCGGCAGTACGATAACCTGGCCGGGGACAGATATGACGCCGGAGGGAAACAGGTGGTATAAATATACTTTTTCCGATACCACACTGGTTAATCTGATATTTAATTATAACGGGAAGCAGACAGCCGATTTATCCCGGACAGCAGGTGAATGGTGGTATAAGGATAATCAATGGTATGAGAAGGATCCGGAAGCGTCCGTTACACCAACACCGACTAATACACCAACGCCGACTAATACGCCAACGCCGACCGGAACACCAACAGTTACGCCGACAATATCACCAACTATAACACCAACCATTACACCGACACCGGAAAAAGGGATTGATTTCAGGGATGAAACTATCTATTTTGTTATGGTAACCCGGTTTTATGATGGAGATTCCAGTAATAATGTGCATTGCTGGGATGAAGTGGCAGCCATGAAGAACAGTAACGACCCGGCATGGAGAGGTGATTTTAAAGGCCTTATTGAAAAACTGGACTACATAAAGGCCCTTGGATTTTCGGCAATCTGGATTACTCCGGTAGTGAAAAATATGAGCGGCTATGATTATCACGGTTACCATGCCGTTAATTTCAGTGAGATAGACCCAAGATATGAATCGAATGGTGTAACCTACCAGGATTTAATTAATGCGGCCCATGAAAAGGGGTTAAAAATCATACAGGATATCGTATTGAACCATTCAGGAAATTTTGGGGAGGAAAATCTATATCCGTTGTTTACAAAGGATAAAACACAAGAAGATACTGCTGATGCGGTTATCAGAATTGATAAAGGAAAACTTCCCGATAATTATGATACCTTAACTCCGGCACAGCAATATCAGGCCAGAATAAACGCCATGAAAGAAGATTCCCAGGATACGGAAAATATTTATCACCATGAAAAAAGTTTAAGCTGGGAAGGTTATACTGTCCAAACCGGTCAGATAGCAGGGGATTGTGTGGATCTAAACACAGAGAATCCAGCCGTATCGCATTATTTAATAAATGCCTACAGCCGTTATATTAATATGGGGGTTGATGCCTTCCGGGTTGATACGGTAAAGCACATATCCAGACTGACTTTCAATAAAGAATTTATCCCGGCCTTTAAGGCGGCAGGAGGAGAAGATTTCTTTGTGTTCGGGGAAGTAGCTACCAGGTACCGGCAGGTATGGAACAGTAATATTCCTGCAATTTCCACACCATTTTACACTTGGGCAGAAACCTCAGCCTACCCTTGGGGCGATACAGCTACTAATATGAAAAGTGTTTTCCAGCACTGGAATGATAACCAGAATGTCAGTGACCAGCCTGTCAGCAGAAATCATTTGCTGACCGGCAATACCTATCACACACCGGATAAAAGTATATCTTCCGGATTGGGTGTAATAGATTTTCCCATGCATTGGAACTTTAATAATGCCAGGGATGCATTCCGTGTGGGAGTGGATGGGGATCAATATTACAGTGATGCTACCTGGAATGTAACTTATGTGGATTCCCATGATTATGCACCGGATGGTGCGCCGGAAAACCAGAGGTTTGCCGGCTCCCAGGATACCTGGGCGGAAAATTTGAACCTGATGTATACCTTCCGGGGAATTCCATGTATTTATTACGGAAGTGAAATAGAATTCAAGAAGGGCGCAGTGATTGATGCCGGTCCGTCAAAACCCTTAAGCGAGACAGGCAGGGCCTATTTTGGGGACAATATCGAAGGCTCCGTAACTGTGACGGATTACGGCGAATATACAAATGCGACAGGAACAATGGCAGCAGCCCTAAATCATCCCCTTTCCCTGCATATCCAGAGGTTGAATAAAATCCGGAGGAAAATCCCGGCCCTTAGAAAGGGGCAGTATTCGACGGAAGGTGTTTCGGGAGAAATGGCTTTTAAGAGACGTTATACGGATACGAAAACCGGGGTGGATAGTTTTGTACTGGTATCCATTACAGATGGTGCAGCCTTCTCGGGAATCCCAAATGGTACCTATAAGGATGCAATTACGGGAGATGTAAAGGTTGTAACAGATAGCAGATTAACCATACCCAGAACAGGAAAAGGCAATATGAGAATTTATGTCTTGGATTTACCGGGTAATCCGGCACCGGGAAAAATCGGTAATAGCGGAACATATTTAAAATAATTTAACAGTATAAATGAGTACCGAAGGTTTAAAAATCAGGGACTGCCTAAATTTAGAGGTAATCCCTGATTCTGCATTCTCCCAGAAAGCCAGTAAAAATCATAACGCATCCGTAATTATGCAAAATACTTGCAGATATTTTCGTCGCAGCTAAAAACAGGAATCAAATCAATAGAGCAATCAACGTTTAACACTTGACCTCCCTGGTATTCTTTTCTGCTCCATACATCAAACCATTTCTTACCGGCCGGGAGATAAACGGTTCTGGAGGTCAAGCCGGAATACATAACCGGGGCAATCAGCAATTTATCACCAAACATATATTCATCAGAAGAATTCCAGCACTCACCCTCCTCCGGGAAATGATAGAACATCGGACTGATTACCGGAGTACCCTTTTCATGGGCCGCAGTCATGGCATCAGAAATATACGGCTTCAGATTTTCTCTGATAAGCATATATTTTTTACAAATGTCATACACTTCCTCACCATAGGACCACACTTCGTTGGGTCCGCCGGAGTGACAGCGTCCGCCTCTTACCTCGCTCAACGGAGCAGTGTGAGGTTCCCTGTCCCCATGCAGTCTCATTACCGGACAGAAGGTACCATATTGGAACCATCGGACAAAGATTTCTCGAAAGGCAGGGTCTCCGGGGTTTCCTCCATGAAATCCACCAATGTCGGTAGTCCACCAGGGAATCCCGGCAATGGCCATATTCAGCCCGGCTGAAAATTGATTTCTCATGCTTTCAAAACTGGAATGAATATCCCCTGACCAAACCAGGGCACCGTATTTCTGAGAGCCCGCCCATGCACATCTGAGAAGATTCAGAATATTCTTCTGGCCTTCTTTCTCCATCCCTTCATAAAAAGTCTGCGCATAACATTTCGGATAAATATTTCCGATTTGTACATTAGGCCCTAAATAATAGCGGTAATTATCAAAATCATAAAAACTGTATTCCGGCTCCGCCTCATCCAGCCAGAAAATCTTTATGCCTTTCTTATAATAATTTTCTTTCACCTTTGACCATACAAACTCTCTTGCTTCCGGATTGGTGGCATCATAATGGAGAGCTCGGCAACCATTGCATCGGGGTCCGGCCAGTATTCCTCATCAAACTTCCATTCCCCCTCCAAAGGCCAATGGAAAAAGTCTATGACAATTACGGAAACAGGCAGATTTCTTCTCTTATACTCCCTGGCAACAGCAAGAAGTTCTTCCTGTGTCTGGTATCTTAATTTACACTGCCAGAATCCCATGCCATAATCTGGCATCATGGGAACCTTTCCCGTCACATCAGCATAATTTTCTTCTATCTCTGCCGGTGTATCGCCGGCTGTAATCCAATAGTCTATTATTTTGGTAGATACCGCTCTCCATGAAGTCAGGTTGGTTCCAAAGGTAACACTTCCAATAGCCGGATTATTCCATAGGAAACCGTACCCCAGAGAAGTTCTTTCATAGCCTATTCTTTCACCGCTCCAAGCATAATCCCTGTTACAAAATATTTTTGCAGGAACGGATACACAGCCAGCATTGGTATCATTGCGATAAAGACCTTTGCGGCATCCAGGGAATTGTTGGAGAGCTGATCCAGCTTTTCCAGCTGGTCCAAGGAAAGGTTCGTTGTCTGAACACTTACAACCATCTGCTTTATGTAGGTCTGCAGCGGATAATGGGTATCTCCGCTGGTAAGAACCAGACCCTGGAAAAATTCATTCCAGTAACCCACACTTGTAAATAAAACGATGGTCGCCAAAACCGGAACCGAGCAGGGCACAATAATCTTAAAAAGTGTGGTCCAGGGTCCTGCACCGTCAACCAATGCTGCTTCCTCCAGCTCCTTGGGAAGACTTCTGTAAAAGTTCACAAGCAATATCAAATTAAATACCGGCAGTCCGCCGCAAAGTACAAGCCCCCATATATTATCAATCATCCCGTACTTCATCATGGTAATGTACCATGGAATAATACCGCCGTTAAAAATCATACAAAAAATAACCACCCACATTATGGCATTCCTGGGCTTGTATTCCGATGCCGGTTTGGAAAGCGGATAAGCAAATATAATAAGTATAAAAATACTTACAATCGTACCCAAAACTGTCCTTTGAACGGAAATCCAGAAGGAATGGAAAAACTTCCAGTCACCCATTATCTGCCGATAGGACTCCAGTGAGAAACCGACAGGAAAAAAGGTCACGGCACCTGAATTAGCTGCTGCCTTGCTTGAGATAGACATACATAGCGCATACCACAGAGGATAAAGGCAGCTAAGGGCGAGAATTGCCATAATTATGGTATTGATTACACGAAAAATTTTACTGCCGACTGTTTTGCTTTCAACCATAGTAGTTAACCTTTATATGTACCGTTATCCGCACATATCACCTTTCAATATAAATATCAAATACAGGAATCCTTCCATTAGAATACTTTGTAATCTGCTGCCTTGTATGCAATTGTATAGGACAGCACAATCAGCAGAAAACTGATTACCGATTTGAACAAGCCTGCCGTCGTTGCCAGGGAAAACTGCACATTGACAAGTCCCATTCTGTAAACCCAGGTATCTAAAATATCTCCTGTCGAATAAACGAGAGGACTATACAGATTATATATCTGGTCAAAGCCGGCATTCAGTACATTTCCCAGCCCCAGCACACTGAGCAGAATTACCGTGCTGGCAATACCGGGTAAGGTGATATTCCGGACGGCTTTCAGCTTACCGCAGCCGTCAATGGCCGCAGCCTCATACAAATCAGGGCTTATTCCGGTCAGGGCTGCAAGATAGATAACCGCATTGAATCCAAATTCCTTCCAAACATCCGATCCAATAATCAGCCCTCTGAAATACCGGTCTTCACTGAACCAGATCCGCGGCTCCATCCCAAACACAGAAAACAGAGCGTTAGCAGAGCCTTTGTAACTAAAAATCTGAAGCAGTACGCTAGCCAGAATAACCCAGGAGAGAAAATGCGGAAGATAGACGACGGTCTGAACCAGCTTTTTATACCTTACACTTCTGACCTCGTTCAGTAAAAGAGCAAAGGTCAAGGGAATTACCACATTAAGGACCAATTTGGAAACAGCTATGATTAAGGTATTTAGAATTACCCTTTTGCTGTCACTCATAGAAAACAAATATTTAAAATTATCCAGGCCTACAAATTCAGAGCCAAAAAATCCTGCTCCGGGATTATAATTTTGAAAAGCCATAATGATGCCAAACATGGGAACGATGTTAAAGAGCACAAGCCATATGAGTCCCGGTATCGTCATAATATTATAGTGAAAAAAAGAATTTGATCTTTTCCTTTTCATGATGTTCAAACTATTCAAACTCCTTTGCCTTATTTAAAGTGCAGCCGCTCATTTTGAGCGGCTGAAGCTTATCGCATATTTTAGTTCAGATCCTGTACTTCCTGGGTTATGGTATCTCCGCCCTCGGATTTCCAATTCTTAACGAGTTCATCGAACTTATCGATGCCGGATTTACCGGTAATAATTTTCATTACCACTTCATCTTCCATCGCCTTCAGGTTTGACCATTTGCTCTCCATGGTTTTTGTCTGACTGTATACGGTACTGTAGACCTTTTTGTCTGCGGGAACAGTCGCATAGGGTCTGTCACCTACAAGGAGCGAGTACATTCTTTGGAAATTACCGAAATTGTCCATATTAAAATCCTGAACGGAAAGCTGTTTTCCAGTTTTATAGCCGGGAACGGTTTCTTTTACTACGCTTACATCACTTGCAAGAAGCTTATATGCACTGGACGCACCTGCATAATCCTCTGCCTTCTTTTTACCGTCCAGAACATCGATCAGCTCGTGATAGGTATATTCACACTCATCCGCAGGAGCCATAAGGTTTCTGATGGGCCAGAAGCCCAGGGGCTGTTCGGAAACATCAAACTTGCTCTCATCCCGCAATAGTACATTTGACATAATGATCATTGCCTTAATCTGGTCTTTTGTACAATCTTTGCTCATAATTGTATACCCTGTGGTAGTGGAACCCATCTTTACATTCCATTTATTATCATCGGTATAAATAGGATAGGACTGCCAGTTAGCATTGGGATCATTCCTGTAAGCATCACCGGTACCATAACCAGGCATCCACCAGGCTCCGAAATACATGCCCACCTTGCCTGAATTGATTAGTTCTATGGAAGAATCTCTGGTTCCCATTTCACGGTCAATATAGCCTTTTGCATACCAGTCGGCGAGTGTTTCAATGGTTTTTCTTGTGTTGCCGGAAAGTGAGCCATAGCTTACCTTATTATTTTCGTCCGTTACCCAAAATCCCGGATATGCATCATTGGCAGAGAAGGCAAGGTCAAAGCCGCAGGAAGTGGTTCCGGAATCCAGGAAATCACTATAACATTTGCCGTTCTTATCCGGACCTGCAATGGCTACCGTGTCCTCCCCGGCAGGCTTTTTCTCCATGAAAACCTTCGCTACATTCTCGATATCCTTCAAGGTCCTGGGCACTTCCAGCCCATACTTGTCAAGCCAGTCCTGCCGGATATTAAGTACCTGCACTCCGCCGGTCTCAACCTCGACAGCCGGTATGGCAACCTGCTTGCTGTCAAAGGTTACATCCTCATAGGCTCTTCCCCCTGTTGAATCCATAACGGTCTTAACCTGAGAAGAAGCATACTGCTGGAACAAGCTGCTGATATCATAAAGCTGGCCTGACTTTTCCGCCTTTAGCATATACTGCCTTGGAACAGCCATACCGTCCGGCAGCGTATTGCTGGCAATACACAGGGCAACCTTTTGCTGGTAGTCATTTCCGGACGCAGCCGTCCAGTCACACACCACCTTTATATTGAAATTCTCCAGAAGATAGTCCGTATATTGGTTATTATCCACACTTTTGCCTTCAGGTAATGTGTCGGTAGCACTTACGCTCTGCCCTATATGTACCTCAACTACTTCAGGGAACTTCTGAAATGCCAGATCATCCCCGCTTAAAGTATTGCCCACAGCCTCAGAACTCTCATCCTGAGAAGGTGATGCCGGACCGCTTTTCGATTTACAAGCGGATAAAGCAGCTATTATCATGGTCAATGACAGGATTACCGCAAGTATCCTCTTTAACATAAAAATCTCCTCCTTAATTTTTCTGCGATTGCACCCCTAGGTTGTTTTTATTTTATCGTTAATAATAGCTAAATACAACCGATAAAACGCCTGGTTTTATAGTACAATTCACTGTTATTTGTTTTCTTTTTTGGAAACATAAGTAGAAATTTTTATGTAATAAGGATTATAAATTTAAAAATAAGACAATTGTTTTCTATATTCTGAACAATTAACCCCCTCGATACTGTAAAACACCTTGGAAAAGTATTTTTCATCCCGGTATCCAACCCGGCAGGAGACCTCCGCCACCGTTATTTTTTCTTCTCTTAATATTTGCTTGGCAAGCTTTACTCTTTCTTTCCTGATGTAGTTGCTTACTGTGAATCCGGTGCATTTCTTGAAGTTAATGGAAAAATAGCCTCTGCTCATATTCATTTCATCCGCAATTTTCTCTGATTTCAGACTATCCGATGTAAGATTTTTTAAAATATAATCGACAGATTTTAATATTACGATTTCAATTTTACCGGAGTACTTCATAACGACCGCCCGGTCAAAGGTATCTTTTCTGATGTTCTGAAGCTGTATTAAATCACTGTCAAACTTGTCATAATCATGCTCCAGTAAAATAATTTCAAAGTTCTTTTCCAGTACATGCAGCATTTTCAGCATGATACGATAAAGCTGCTTCTGGCTGAACTGTTCCTTTTGGATATGCTCCAGAATATCCTGGAATACTTCTTCGTTATATACCCAGAAAGCTTTTTCTATCTCGGCGCATACTCCGTCAACACTACGGTCATCCGCTTCCTTTCTGTTATTTTGCGGGGCATTCTTATGGTAATCATCAATTATCTTACTTACCCGGATAAAAATTTCCGTACAATCCTCCTGTTCCAGTCGGAGCTTTGAAATATAGTCAAGGGCGCCAAGTCTTAAGGCACTCTGAACATATTCAAAGCTTTCATGAAAGCTCAGAACAACATAATTAATATCCGGATGTCTTTTTTTACTTTCCTTTATAAAATCCAGCCCGGAGAGAACAGGCATTGACAAATCCACCACTACAACGTCAACCTCATTTTTCTCAATAAATTCCAGGGCAATGGCTCCGTTTGACACATCTCCTACTACTTTAAGTCCGCACTGCTCCCACGGCACCATTGAAATAAGGCCTTTTCTTGCAAGCTTATCATCATCTACGATTAATATACGATACATAATCTTTCTCCTTAATTATTGCAGGGTAATATCATTTCTACTACGGTTCCTGTTCCTTTCCGGCTTTCTATTCTCATTCTGGTGGCTTCTCCGTAAAATGCTTCCAGCGTCATCTTCACATATCTTATGCCGATGCCTTTGTTTTTCCTGCTTTCTTCCCCATTGCCGGATTCATCCTCACTCAGCACGAAGCCTTTTCCGTCATCCTTAATGGTAATCACAATGCTCTGATTCCTTTGCTTTATTGTGACCCAGAGATGCCCGAACTCATCCATATTGTGGCATACGGCATTCTCGGCTATGGGCTGGAGAATGAATCTGGCACTGTCCTTATCCAGATACTCACCTTCCTCCACATCAAGGTCATAATCAAAATCATATTTCATTTTCTGCAGATCAAGATACATTTTAAGGGACTTTATTTCCGTTCTCAATGTAGACCTTCTGTCTGTTTTTCCCAGGCTGTATCCCAAAATATAATTCAGCCGATTAATAAAGGCATCGATTTCCGGCTGATTATTCGTTACCGCCATCCAATGGACGGAATTCAGGGTATTCATGAGAAAATGCGGATTGATCTGGTAATAAAGCTTATCCAATTCCAACTGTGCTTTTTGCTTCTCCTGCAGACAGCTTTCGTCCATAAGGGACTTAATCTGCCGTTTCATGTTATTAAAGGTATGAAAGAGGCTGTCAAATTCTTCAATATTGAAGCTGTAATTTTCAATGGCAAAATTACCGTCTCCAAAATGCTCCATTTCTTTCTGGAGAGTTTTAATAGGGCGGTAAATCAGCCATATCAAAAGAGTCGTAGTTGTCGTTATAATTCCAAGGGTAATCAGAATAACCACTGCTATACTGATGAGCCAATTATTCATCTCCCGCCTGTAATCAGCCTCCGGCATCAGAAGAATATTGGTAAAGCCAAAGCTGCTCTCCTTCGCAACACCGACATATCCGCCGATATTTATTTTCCTGTCGTGTAGAACCTCTATTTTCTTTCCAACTTCATACTCTTTGGAATTGCTGAAACACACTTCATTCTCCGTATTCAGCTGCAGGAAGGCATAGTGTGTATGCTGCAGTTCCGATCTGTGCTCAACGGAATCCAGTATATCCGAATAGGCCTCCACGTATATCATTGCCTGGGTGCCGTTATCAAAAAATGTGGGCCTGATAATGGACAGTACATTTTTTTCTATGACACTGATATTGCTTGTATGCATAACCTGAAAACCAATCTGGTTTGTATCCAGCACCCTGGAAATTGCTTCCGGATTAAAACTTTTATCCACCATAAAATTGGAAAAAAGCATCTTATCCACTTTGGTATTTGCACTGTCCGGTACAAAATAAGCGGCCAGAAGAACATCTTTACTGCCGAATACCGCAATGTTTACGCTTTCTGAAAACTGTTTATACAAATCAATCTTATCATACTGGGATTCGGCAACCAAATACTGATTAAATTTATTCCCAATGCTCCCCAGCGAAATCATCTGCTGTGAGATCTGCAGCAGGGTATAATAGTCGGAATCAATACTGTCGCTCATTTCCTTCAAGTCTGCTACCAATGAGGTTTCTATTTTCGTTTTTTCAATCGCTTTCAGGGACAAATAGGAAACAAATATTACAAGGAAAAGGCCAAGAACCATCCCTACACCAAGGATTAAAAAGAATCTTTTCTTTAGGGTATTAATTTTAAATATGTTATTTCTATTTTTCATATGTAATCACACCCGTGGCATATTATCATTTTGTTATATAAAGTTTAACATATTATTAATATTTATGCAATATTGCTATATCGCAATATAAAACTGTAAATTTTATAGCCAACTTTGTTTTAGTTTTACCTCAATTATCTTTTCCTCTATAAAAATCATCTTTTATTCAACAGATATCCTGCGGTTTTTTGTTTGATTTCCACCATATGAACACATGGATTTTAGATATAAAAAAGTTGCCGACAGAGCTTACTGGGGCCTTAGCACTGGCTTTTTTGTTCTTAAAAGCTATTTTTTACAATATATTGTACAGTGATTTTCATGCACATATAAGCTAGATGCAACTTTGAACTTGTTTAATAAACAGAACGCATACAAATAAAGGAGGAAATTAAAAAATGCCGAATTTAGTGGGTGACTCTAATAATCAAAATATTGCTGCAGTCTTTGGCAATAATACCGATGGTGGTACAGGTGTAGCTGGGAACAGTATAAGTGGATGGGGTACGTCTGGCCGTAGTGAAACTAACACGGGCGTATCTGGGTTAAGTACAAAAGGTACAGGTGTGGTCGGGGGAAGTCAAAGTGGAACGGGTATATATGGAATTAGTGATGTCAGCGCAGGTGTAGTTGCCGAAAGTAATCAGAATACCGCTCTTATTGCTACAACTCGGGGAACGACTCCAGCTTTGATTGTCAATCAATGGGGTACCGGAAATATTATGATTGGCAGAGATAACAGAAATGCCGAGGTCTTCCGGGTACTTAATAATGGTGACGTCCAAGTACGCGGGATTACACTTACCAGCGATAAGAATGCTAAGGAGAATTTCTCAAACGTCAATACAATAGAGATTCTTGATAACTTGGAATGTATGCCAATCCTTTCTTGGAACTATAAAGAGGACCCGTCCAGTAATCGTCATATTAGCCCAACTGCTCAGGATTTCCAAGCCGCTTTTGGACTAAATGGAGATGATGATATTCACATATCAAGCATAGATCTACAGGGAGTAGCTTTAGCTGCTATTCAAGGGTTAAATGAAATACTACAGGCTGAAAATGCTGAGTTAAATACGAAATTAGCCTGCCTCGAGGAACGCCTTTTCGCACTTGAATCCAAAAATCAAACCGAACATAGGACTTAGAGGGCAGGTCTTCGTTCAGCAAACCATCATCAATCCCAACTCTGCAATTCAAAATGTTTCCTTCAATGTCAGTGTCATACACATATGTTGAAAATTTCTTGACATCCCCATTTATTCATGGTATTTTATTGATAGCAAATTATAGAAAGGAAGGTGACGTCATGCTTTGTATTAACCAAAACCAATACAATAATAAATTTTACCCGTACTGTCTGAACTGGCATGGCGTTATTTAGCGCCTTTTTATTTAGACCGTTTTGATGCCCGGGTAATTCACCCGGGCTTTTTTGCGCCCATTTTGAAAGGAAAATTATGATAGAGTTAAAAGGAAAACACAACACTGCCAAGGTGTTCACCGATAATATCGAGCAGGCAGCAATCTCACAGATTCTCAATCTGCTCAATCAGGAATTTGTATGCGGCAGCCAAATCCGCATCATGCCAGATACTCATGCTGGTGCCGGCTGCACCATTGGTACCACTATGACCCTCAAAGATAAAGCGGTTCCAAATCTCGTAGGAGTAGACATCGGCTGCGGTATGGAAACCGTACTCCTCAAGGATTCCCATGTGGAATTACAAAAACTTGACACAGTCATCCATAAATATATTCCAGCAGGCTTTGACGTCCGTGATACTCCTCACTCATATATGAATGAGATAGATTTGACCCAAATGCGCTGCGCCGGCCATGTAAACTTAAATCGTGCGGAGCTGAGCATGGGTACCTTGGGCGGTGGTAACCATTTTATTGAACTTGACAGGGATGATAATGGCCGATTTTACCTTGTTGTACATTCCGGCAGCCGAAACCTGGGCAAACAGGTAGCGGAGTATTATCAAAAAGCAGCTGCGAAAGATTTGGAAAAGCGCCGTAATGACAGCTCCCGACTGATTGTTGAATTAAAAGCACAAGGACGGGAGACCGAAATTGAAACCGAACTGCAAAAACTGAAATTTCTGAAGTTAGACAAGAATTTAGCTTTTGTTGAAGGGCACATGTTTGAAGATTATATACATGATATGAAGATCACCCAGCATTATGCTATGCTAAACCGCAAAGCGATAGTAAGGGAAATCGTCAAACAGATGAAGTTTAAGGTTGAAGACTCTTTTACAACAATTCATAACTTCATCGAAACGGACAGCATGATTCTGCGAAAAGGCGCAATCTCGGCCAAGACAGGCGAACAAGTGCTGATTCCAATGAATATGCGGGACGGCAGCTTGATTTGTATTGGAAAGGGCAACCCGGACTGGAATCAGTCCGCTCCCCACGGGGCCGGACGTTTGATGAGCCGCAGCGCCGCTAAGGAAAGCATAACCCTGTCCCAGTTCAAGGAATCGATGGAAGGTATTTATTCTTCAACCATCAATAAATCAACCATTGACGAATCCCCGTTTGCCTACAAACCTATGGATGAAATCATTGCTAACATTGCCGATACCGTCGAGATTGTTAAGATAATCAAGCCTGTTTATAACTTTAAGGCTGCTGAATAGAGAGAAGATGTGAACCATTATTTATGGCAGTACCGCAGACCTGTCTGGGGTATGCAATAGGAGAAAGAATGAAAAAGAATAAACCAACAATTACAAAAGAAACGCAGAAGGAACGAAAGGAACGAGTTTCCTCCGGCGTTAAATATCGTTCGACCGTTTTTGAAAACAAGAAAAAACGGGAGAAATACAAATATGACTATAATGAGGAAATAAAATGAATATACCATTAAGTGTGAATCAAACTGAACTACTGGATGTATTGCTGAATGTGGCTATCATCCGTCCCGTCTTTATCTGGGGTGCTCCGGGAATTGGTAAATCCTCAATTGTGGAAAACTTTGCCGAGTCACTCGGGCTGCCATGCGTATCGCTCCTGGGCAGCCAGCTTGCACCAGAGGACATAATCGGTGTACCGCAGATTATCGACGGTAAAAGTGTGTTCTGCCCTCCCCGGATGATTGCGAGAGAAGAACCTTATTGCCTGTTTCTTGATGAGCTCAACGCTTGTTCTCAAGAAGTGCAAAAGGCTTTTTACAGCCTGATACATGACCGGCGTATCGGCGAATATTTTTTACCGAAGGGTTCCATTATCATTGGCGCAGGAAACCGTGCCCAGGACAACGCAATTGTTAAGCCCATGTCCTCCGCTTTGATCAACCGTATGTTTCATGTGGAGTTGATTGCCTCTCATCGTGACTGGCTTGCCTGGGCAGGTCAAAACGGTATTCATCCGTACATAATCGAGTACATCGGTTTACGCCCGGATCATCTCTGGAAGCAGCCACCCAAAACTGAAGAACCGTTTTCCACCCCACGTTCATGGCATATGTTGTCCGATGCTATTTATAGTTACGGAGACAATATAACCGAAAAACAATTGGAGATTCTGGTCTCCGGCTGTCTATCGCCTCATCATGCGGCTCAGTTCCGTGCTTTCGTTAAGCAAATCCGCAACCGCTATGCTCTTTCCGCTATATTCAATGGTGAGCAGAAGTGGCCAGGTGCTCCCGAGGACAGGGATGCACTCTATTTTCTGGCCCAGAGCTTTAAGGCCAGACTTATTAAGGAATTGCCGTCCGACAAAAATAATCTTTCCGGCACGACCCAGGATTTAGCTTTCAGGTCGAAAGCGTTGATGAAGGATTTGGCAAATATCAGCCTTGAAATCGCGCAGATGACAGTATCCGCAGAGGATGACAACGCTCTGCCCGATTGGTTTGTTGTTGAGATCATTCGGGATTTGCCCAGACTGGCGGTGAAGAAATAATGTCAAAAGCAAAGCAGCGTCAAAAAGATATGTACGATATTGCTGCGCAGAAATTCAATAAAGGATATTCGCTGGTAGATAATCACCCCTTATTTTATCCGTTGATGCAGAAAGCATCTGTACGCAGGGATGAAAGTAATAATTATCCGGAAGACGGGCTTGCTATTGTAACAAATGACGGGTATATCTTGTGCAACCCCAAACGCCGGGCTGAGCCGGAGCAGTGGGCGCGTGTGCTGGCTCATTGCCTGCTGCATTTAGCCATGGAGCATTTTCAGGTGAAAGAGCAGCCAGCCATATGGAACATGGCCTGCGACTGTGTGGTTGAAAAATTTTTGAATGATTTAAAGTTTGGTTCGCCTTTCTATACCACTTCACTCCCTGCTGGGATTCACGATGAAGAGCATCTATACCTGCGGTTACTGGAAGCATCGGATAAAGCACCCTACTCCGGGTTTGGCACAGCAGGCGAAAAAGTTCAGGATATACTCTTTCAAAATGAAAGCCGGTACCGCCGTTACGGCAAGGCGCCTATTTGGTCGAAATTGTTCGCGGTGGGCCTTTCCGCTGCTGTTCGCAGTGCAGTAAGCGTAGCGTCTGGTGAACAGGAAACTCTTTCCGCCAGCCTCACTGAATCTGTTAACAGCAAAGCCTACCGTGCCAAGCAATGGTTCATTTCCAGTTACCCCCTTCTGGGTGCCATTGCTGCGAATTTCAAATTGATTGAGGACTATCAAATCTGTCAGCGCATGGAAATCACCATCGCGGCAATTTCACCGGCTCTGTCCGAGATTTATATCAATCCGTCCTATCTTCTGGATGCCGAAGAAATTCGCTTCGTTATGGCGCATGAATTCTTACATGCCGCGCTCCGGCACGATTCGCGTCAGGAATGGCGGGACGCCTATCTTTGGAACGTAGCCTGCGATTATGTAATCAATCAGTGGCTGACCGAAATGGAAGTTGGCGAACGTCCGGATGGGCTTTTATACGATGAGCAGTTCAAAGGCATGAATGCTGAGGCGATATATGACCGTATCGTCACTGATATGCGTACCTACCGCAAACTGGCCACATTGCGGGGCGTGGGACTCGGAGATATTCTGCCTGGTCAGCACAGCTCTTACACTGATGTGGATTTAGACGCCTTTTATCGCCGTGCCTTAGCCCAGGGACTTTCCTATCATCAGGAACAGGCCCGCGGATACCTGCCTGAAGGCTTAATTGAAGAAATCAGAGCCTTATCCCATCCGCCTATTCCATGGGATGTGGAGTTAGCACGCTGGTTTGACGAGCAATTTACCCCCATTGAAAAAATGCGTTCCTATGCCCGCCCCAGCCGCCGCCAATCATCCACTCCTGACATCCCCCGCCCTAACTGGGCTGTTTCTCAAGCGGCGATGGATGGCCGAACATTCGGCGTGGTGCTGGATACATCCGGCTCCATGGAACGAGGATTACTGGCCACGGCACTAGGTGCCATAGCCAGTTACAGCATGACTCGGGATGTCCCGGCGGTGCGTGTAGTATTCTGCGACGCCGAGGCTTACGACGGAGGTTACATGAGACCGGAAGACATCGCTGGAACCGTGAAGATAAAAGGCCGCGGTGGTACGGTCCTTCAGCCGGGCATTGATTTACTTGAAAAAGCTGAGGATTTCCCAAAAGAAGCGCCGATTTTGATTATTACAGACGGCTATTGCGATAAAGTGATTCTCCACGGCAGGGAACACGCGTTTTTGATGCCGCAGGGAGCAAATCTGCCATTTGTCCCGAAGGGAAAAGTATTTAGAATGAGATAAATATGTTATTTTATACCTAATAATGAATCTATCTCAAGCCAGTGTTCCGTCAGCCAAAGCATTTCATCTTTGAAACGCTTTGGGATTTCGTCACATTCCTTAAAAAATTCCGGCTGTATCCACCATGGTATTTCAATGCACCACGTAAGCCGCAAAGCGTCCGCTATATCAGGCAAAGTCAACGCTGAATGCTGTGAATAGCCTTCAAGGAAAGCATATACCTTTTCGAGGTTCATTCTATTGCCTTCTAATGCAAAAGAAAGTATCGCTCTTCCTATATCATGCCAAATATAACTGTAGCAATTGCGGTCAAAATCAACGACAGCGGATACGCAATCCTCATCGAACAGGATATTGCCGGAGTGAAAATCCTCATGAGCGAATCCTTTGGGAAGCTTATCAAAAAATTCGGCGCTAAGCTGCTTCATAATCGGCTCCAGTGCAAGGAGAGCTTTCCGATATTCAATAGGAGTGTCCGGCGAGCATTTCAACATACGGGAGTTAAAATTTTTCCATAATAAATCCATCGTATAACCACCAAAAACAGGCAGGTTCTTGTCCGAATGCGCTGACAATTGTGAAAACCCTCTGTGCATTACAGCACAGGTACTTCCAAGACTGCGCATTTGGGCTATTGAGATTGTGTCGGAGGTTTCTGTCTTCCCTGAGCAAAAATCCATGACCATATAGGCTGTTTCGTCATCCAGCCAACGAATTACACGGTCTCCGCTCTGCCAGAGAAACGGACAAGGAACGCCGTTTTTTTCAAGGCTAATCTGCCGCTGCAGCCTGGACTCGATTAACTCAATACTCTCTCTGCGAAACCGCTTCGTGCTGTATTGTTTGACCAGCAATTCGCCTTTTTCGGTAGAAATCCTCCATTTCTGATTCAGCAGTCCACCTGTTATCGAAGTCATTTGATTGAAAGTTATCCCATAACTTTCAATCAAATCAGCTATAATTTTATCTTCCATGTAATAACCTCTCGAAACAAATATAAACAATTATGAGTTTCCAATATTAAACAATATGTATCATATTAAGATTGTAATATTATACCATATCATCGTCAACAAAAAGTAATTAAAATATCACTTTAATTTTTATTCACTGCCTTCATTACCATCAAAAACTTACCTCAAATCATTTTATTTATCATTGCTTCCAATACCAATAGGCCTTTACTGAGTTTGGTTATTACCTGAACTTATAGTCGTGCACAATGTGCAAAATTACGTTCAGCTATAAAATCTCAATAGAAAGGTGGAAGCCATTTATACCACTTAAGCCTGCCCCTAGAAAAGGGCAGGCTAGAATATAACTTCCATTTGATTTATTCAATTGTCTGATATATCCGTATGCCATTAAATCTGTTGCAAGACTCATTACAAATATTCCCTTGTGTTGCTCTGTTATACTCACCGCAACACATAATTTACAGTATTTGGCAAGTTCATAGTTATTCTTTACAATCAAAATTCTCAACCAGCTCCTCATCGGTTACCACACATGGATTCATATCATTCTTAATGAATCTTACTGCATTCAGGCCAGTTATCTGTACGGGCAGGGTGTTGTTTCCATCCTGCAAAATAGGGGAAATTGATAGATCCGCAACTTTAAGATTTTTGGTTCCAAAGACATTCAGGAAACCATCAACAACTCCCTCCTGAATATTACTTCCCATCCTGCACTGCCCGCCAAAGTGGGCTGTATTACCATAAGAAGCTCTTACAAACTTAGCAAGCTGTCTTCGTTTTTCTGCTTCACAAGGTATTTCAAATATTTTTTCTGAAGGATATACCACTTTGTAGATTCCGTCTGGATCAATTTGGCGGGCCCTGTTCATAATGTTATATACCTCAATATATCGGTCGATCATAAAATTTAAGTCATTGCCATCAGGATCAGACAAAGGATTAAGGTTAAGAGACGGATAAGCCTCCGGGTCACTGTGTGCTATCATAATGGTACCATTGCTTTTAGGGGTAAGGTCATAAATACTGATGCCCATGACATTGCTGGGTTTTGCCGGGTCAAATGCCCAGTTATTTTGAACTACTACCGCAGCAGGAACACTTGACGGTGCCACAGTGCTATATATTTGGAGTCGTCGGCCTCCAGTTGGTCCTTCGCCTTTAAAAGCACCCAATGGAAATGGCAGATCCGGGTCCGCATCAATTAATGCCTGGAGCCGTGATGTTTCTACTTCTATTCCCATACCGGCAATAAAATGTGTTATAAAATTGTGGCCAACATTTGGACTCTCTACTAATGTTGATATACCTGCTTTAGCCAAATCATCAGATTTTCCTATTCCCGAACGCTGCAGAATGAGAGAAGAAAAGTTACCTGCTGATAAAACTATGCCCTTTCTTGCAAAAGCCTTTTGTGATACTCCGTTACGGACAAAATTAACACCAACTGCAATATTTTGTCTTTCTTTCCGGAAAAATATAATATTATTTACAGTTGTTTTCGCCAATATTACCAGGTCCCTGCCATCAACTCCGTACTCATCAGGGCAAAATTGGTTGCCTTGTGTTACAATTTCTTCATTTAAATATCCGGTTGCAGTAGATGAACGTACAAACCTGTCATCTTCTTTTTTATTCAATATCTGTGATTTGTAAAAAGTGCAATCTCTTATACCTGTATTATAGTCTTCGACAATTGGGATATTCAAAACATCTGATGTTGCGTTAGCCAAAATAGTTGTCAGGCCGTTCTTCGGAATCATTTGCTGTCTGACAAAAATCGGACCTCTTCTCCCACGTTCATCCTGATCTTGCGTATTCCCGGTATACGTTTCATTCTTTATAAATAAAGGTCTGAGACTGTTATAGTTCCATTGAGGGCCAAAGGTGCCGCCAATCTCATCATAATACTTTTTGCTTCCGCGCACAGCATACATTGCATTATGCTCAGAGCTTCCCCCGATTGTCCGGCCGCTTGATATTCTGAGCTGCCGATTTCCTATGGTAGGCTCAAGTTTTGTAAGCATATTAAAGGAAAACTTATTATCGGCATTAAAGACACCGGCTCCGACATTGCTAGCACCGCTTAGTTCCTTCGTCATATTCGTTCCTGCCTCAAGGACAAGTGCACTGGTGCATTTATCATCCGTTAGTTCCTTTGCAATTATTCCCCCGGCAGTACCTGCACCAATAATGATATAATCATATATCTTTTTATATGACATCTTATCATACCTTTCTATTGTTTTTAGAGGTTTAAACCCCACTATATTTGTATGATAAAATGTATCGCTTTGTTACATAATAATACATATTTCGACATCTTGCATCTATGCAATAATTCATATTGTACCAGCGTATTCTTTTAACTTTCTATCTAGGGAAACGCTGATTAATACAGCTTTGTAGCATCTCCTTTACTAATTCTTAAGATTTTTAAGATTTTAAAGGCCCATTTGCCTTCCTGTCACCTATAATTTTGCATTTTCAAGCTCATACCCTTGAAAATGGGCGCAGTTATGCCATGCAAAAATCTTTGGCTCGCCCGGCACGGTAGCACATAACGAGGTTTGCACTGGCAAACAACATATAGAATCGGTTCAGATTTTTCTTGATTCCACGGTATACTGTCTTTCTATATCCGAACTGATTTTTTACAATCAGATATGGATGCTCAACTCTTGCACGTGTGGATGATTTCCGGTTTTCTATCTGCTTATCCCAGTTGATTCCTTGATAACTGTCAGGAACCTTTATACTGGATGGTCTGACATTAGTACGGAGTTCAACCATTGATAAATGCTCATTTTCCGTGAATTCGATACGTTTAGTGGCTCCGGCATAACCGGAGTCTCCCTAAACTACTTCGTCATCTTCCCTGATAAGTTTTGATGTTTCTACAATGTCGTGTACATTTGCGGACGTTCCTGTTATTGTATGAACATAACCACTGCCAGCGTCAATGCCAGAATGAACCTTCATTCCGAAATACCATTCGTTTCCCTTTTTAGTCTGGTGCATTTCAGGGTCACGCTTTCCATCCTGATTTTTGGTGGATTTTGGTGCTGCAATAAGGGTCGCATCCACAACGGTTCCACCGTGCATAATGAGCCCGGCTTTATCAAGACGTTCTTTGACATCATTGAATAATTTTTCGCCAAGATTGTTTTTCTCAATTAGATGCCTGAAATGTAATAAGGTTGTTGCATCAGGTACCTGCTCATTTAAAAAATCGATATGCATAAAGGTTCTCATAGCATAGCTGTCGTAAATCTCATCTTCAATGCCTGCATCAGAAAGGTTGAACCAGTTCTGCATAAGATACATGCGGAGCATGACCTCGATATCTCTTGGCGGACGTCCGCGTTTTCCAGAAGGATGGTATGGACGAATCATATCAATCCAGTATGACCATGGAATGATTTCATCCATTGCTTCCAGAAATTCTTCCCGCTTGGTCTTTCGTTTTCTATTTGAATATTCAATGTCACTAAATGTCTGTTGTTTCATGGTATACACACCTTTCGTTTGATAACATAATTATATCAGAAATCTGGGGACTTTGCTTGATTAAATCAGCGTTTCCCTAGCTCCCCATTTATAGAAAAATTCGTTCACTTCAGGGAAACCTTGTCCACTATGCCTTATATATGATTTTTATTCGTCCTTCAGCAATTAGAATACACCCATGCTTGGCGAACAAAAAAATGGTAAGATAGCCACTTATTCTATCTTACCATTTTCGCTTAAATTAAAAAGGTATGTCTTTGAATCCTGTTAATTTCACTGGATTTATTATACTACCATCATTATCAGATAGACTGGTATGATTATTAATCGTTGCAAACATTCCAGTGTACCCTGCTGTAGCCCATAATCTTTTTTCGGATGGACTATTTAAAGCATATCCACCTGTTCTAGTAGTTCCATAGGTTGCTTTTCCTCCCATATATCCAGTCATGTAGCCGTCATTAAGAGCTTTTACAGAATCGGATAAGTCATCGTCTCCTGTGCCTGTACCATAAGCCCATGCAACATGTTTATATCCGGCTATTAGTAAATGTGCGTATGCAGTAACTCCATTTACGACATCACTAAAGCTCACTCTTTTTCCCGGTACTGTACCCTTAGGATCCTTATAACCACTATATTCAAGTATTGAATCCATATTTCCAGGGTTAAACCTGCTACTAAACTCGGTTAAACTCCAGCCCATCTCGAAGCCCCATTGAGCCAATACTAATGCTACTGAAATAGTCCCAGAGTAAGAGTTTCTAAAGCTTTGATAGGAAACCCATTTAGCTAAGGATAGTACGGGATATTTTGTACCATTTGAAGTTATAGTTCCATTAACAAAATCATCAATATTTGACATTACTATTCTCCTTTTATTTTTATTAAACAAATCCGTCGACGATTTTGTTTTCAATATATAAAGAGAAAATAATATTAATAATGTAAACAAATAAATTGAATATATTTGTACTATAGTATATAATTTACATGTAAAATATTGTATTGATGTTATACTTGCATAGCATCAAGTAGTTGAATTTATAAGAAAGGAAAAGTATGATATCTAACTTTTTTAAATATCATGCAATGTAATTATTGTGAATAAAAAGAAATTGTATTTAGTGATTGTTATATCTGTTGTATTTTTTTGTATACTATTGTCTAGTTATATATATATTGCCAAGCACAATACTAATCCAATAAGAGCTCAAGGTGCTTCAAAATACGGAAAACTTTTAATTTCTCCTAAAACTTCTGAAAAACAATATAGATTAGATGAAATTTCTTCATTCGGAAATAAAGGAGATTATGTATTTGAAG
>NZ_FRAC01000038.1 GCF_900142215.1 Anaerocolumna jejuensis DSM 15929
CTAACAGCCATGCCTTCCCAACGCGCCGCAAGATTGGGCCGAGGATTTCGCAGGCTCAATCTTGTGTGTGAAAATTGCTTTTTAATTTTCACACTCTCCTCTGACGATAAATAAAATTATTTCTTCAATGGTAGTATTGTCAACCACCAGCTCTCTATGATGCTTTTCGATCTCTTTTCTATTATTTACCATGACTTCATAACCAAATTGGCTCTTCCTGACTCCTACTATGTGTTTTTTATCCAGCTTTTCATATTCTTCCTTCCTGCAATGGACCACACCATACCGGTAAATTAAATCGTCCTTGCTTTCGCTGAATATAATTTTCCCTTCATGGATGAAGGTAATGTAATCTGCGACTTTTTCCAGGTCACTGGTTATATGGGAAGATAAAAATATGGTATGCTCTTCATCCTGTATAAACTCCAGAAAAATGTCCAGTATTTCATCTCTTATAATCGGATCCAGACCGCTGGTAGCTTCGTCCAGTATTAAAATTTTTGCCTGATGGGATAGCGCTACCGCAATGGTCAGCTTCATTTTCATACCTCTGGAATACTCTTTCATAAATTTATCCTTAGGCAATTTAAATCGACTGGTATAGCTTTCAAAAGTTTCATTGCTCCAATTAGAGTAGATTCTCCCCATTATTTTCGTAATATCCTTGATTGTCAGAAAATCATGAAAATAGCTTTCATCAAAGACAACCCCTATTTGTTCTTTTATTTTCCTTTCATCCTTTGCGTAATCCAGCCCAAAGAGTTTAACGTCTCCTCCGTCCTTGTGAATGAGATTTAAAATAGATTTGATTGTAGTAGTCTTACCCGCTCCATTCTCACCAACAAAGCCCATTATACTTCCTTTGGGGACAGAAAATGATATATTATCCAGCTTAAAGCTGGCATATTGCTTTGTCAGCTGATTTACCTCAATTGCATATTCCATTTTTAATCCTCCTTAAATATCATGTCTAGTATCTGATGTAATTCTTCCAGCTTTATGCCGCTTTTCTTTGCAATCTCCGCAGCTTTTTGCAAAAATTCCTCAATGGTGCGGTATTGCTCTTCTTTCATTATTTCCGTATTGGTTTCCGAGACAAAGCTTCCTTTTCCAACCAGGGTAGTGATAAATCCGTCTCTTTCCAGATCCTCATAGGCCCTTTTTGTGGTTATTACGCTAATCCTCAGTTCTTTTGCCAATAGCCTCATTGAGGGCAAAGAATCCCCCGGCCTTAGCTCACCGCTCATAATCATGTTCTTTATCTGCATTGTAATCTGCTCATATATTGGTTTCCCGCTGGAATTACTGATTATGATATCCACCTGCTGTTCTCCTTGCTCGTTATATTGTATATACTCAATATATACAATATATGCTTTTAATAATTCTTTGTCAATACTAAATTTCAATTTACAAAGCAGCATCTCCTGCTACTATTAAGCTACGAGCTTAGAATTTATTTGATTTGCGATAAACTTCCATCTCTTTTCAATAATAATTTATTGACATTCGATAAATTGTAAAATATAATTTATTCATGCAGGTATATTTCCCGTTGGCCTGTTTATCAAAGTAAGTGAGGTGCTTTTAATGAAAAGGAAAACTCTCTTTTTAAAAATATCTCTTTTTCTGATAGGGATTCCAGTTCTTGTTCTGTGTATATTCCTGCTGCCCTGGATAGCCGAAAAGGCGGCGGCCCATTATCCAAGAGCCGTTTATCTGCCGGTCTTAACAGGTGTATATCTAACGGCGATACCCTTTTACTTCACTCTGTACCAGGCCTTTAAGCTTCTGAGTTATATTGACAAAAACAATGCCTTCTCGGAATTATCCGTAAACTCATTAAAATATATAAAATACAGCGCAGCCATCATAGGTATCGTGTATGGTGCGGGCATGCCGCTTTTTTACTTTATGGCTCAGAAGGACGACGCTCCGGGTATCCTGATTATCGGATTGGTCTGTACCTTCGCTCCCATTGTAATTGCAGTCTTTGCAGCTGTTCTTCAAAAGCTCTTGGAAAATGCCATAGATATAAAATCAGAAAATGATCTGACAGTTTGAGGTGAATGACATGGCAATTGTAATTAATATCGATGTAATGCTGGCAAAAAGAAAAATGAGTGTAACAGAGCTTTCGGAGAAAGTCGGAATAACCATGGCGAACCTTTCCATTCTTAAGAACGGAAAAGCAAGAGCTGTCAGATTGTCAACCCTGGAGGCCATATGCAAAGCACTGGAATGCCAGCCGGGAGATATCCTGGAATATAGAAATGATAAAAATTCGGAAACAGGTGAATAATTCATGTATGATATCGTAATTGTCGGTTCCGGTCCAGCAGGGGCAAACCTTGCAAGATTAATTGGAAATAAATATAAGGTTTTATTGATAGACAGGCGTGATTTGGCAAATGAAAACCCCAAGAACCCGGCAATTAAATGCTGCGGAGGCCTGCTGGCACCCGATGCCCAGAAAATGATTGCAAGGCTGGGTTTAGGAATACCCAAGGATATTCTGGTGGACCCCCAGCTCTTTGCTGTAAGGACCATTGATTTGCCCAACAACCTGGAAAGACTGTACCAGAGATTCTATTTTAACATTGACCGGGAAAAATTCGACAGATGGCTGGTTTCCTTGCTTCCGTCCGGTGTGGACAGAAAGTTCAACTCTGCCTTTAAAAGCTTTTCCGAAATACCGGAGGGCTATGAAATCAGATATGTATCCAACGGTCAGGAGCTGTCCGCAAAAACCAGACTTATTGTCGGAGCTGACGGAGCCTCCTCCCGGGTAAGAAATCTCATTAGCAAACATATAATAGCTCCTGAAAAGTATATCGCTATTCAGGAATGGTTTGAATGTCCCTATAAAATACCCTATTACACAGCGATTTTCGATGAAGAGATCAGTGATTTCTATTCCTGGATAATTCCAAAGGAGAATTACCTGTTATTAGGTTCCGCCCTTCGGCCTAAGGAAAATGCCAGAAAAAAATATGACCTGCTGAAGGAAAAGCTAACGCAGCGGGGTTTTCATTTCGATAACAAGATAAAAACAGAAGGTGCCTTTATCTTCAGACCCAGAAAGGTATCACAATTTAACGCCGGAAGAAACGGGATTGCTCTGGTTGGAGAAGCCGCCGGTGCCATCAGCCCCAGCTCTGCGGAAGGAATCAGCTACGCTTTAAAAAGTTCCTTCTACTTAGCCCAGAGCCTGGAGGAGGGAATTGACGGATTCCTGGCCAGATATAAAAAAAGGTCAGCAGATATCAAGTTAAACCTGCTTCTTAAAAACCTAAAATCCCCGGCTATGTATAACCCTACCCTCCGGCAGTTGGCTATGAAATCAGGTCTGCAAAGTATTACGTGATTTTCCTTTCTAAAGGTATGTATATGAAAAATATTTACCTGAACTATAATGCTATATGCCGATTAAAGTTATAGCATTTCCTATGTTATATTATTTTCTATACTGCAGCAGCCGGCTTAATAAAAGCCGGCTGCTTATAATATTCTGAACTTCTCCCTGTGCTGCTCCCCCTCCTGCAGCAGGTTCCGTTATTTCACTTGCCTGGAAGGGTGGGTGTAATTATGCCCTTTTAACTTTTTATAAAACTCCCCTGCATCCATTTTTAGCATACAGATAACTGTAAAGAATCCCGTGCCGGATTTCATCCGTAATGATTTCTACAAGGACATTAATATGAACACGGTCCTGCATTGCATAAAGAATTTTACGGTATCTCTGCACCGCATTCTGCTCTCCCAGTAAGGCATTGGCTAATCCCTGGCAATAGCTTGCCGGGGGCGCAAATACTTCATCCTGAACCTGGGGAGGCATCTCACCGGTCAATTCATAGTAAAGCTGGCGAAACAGGGCATAGTGTCCAATTTCATTGTCACGGATGCCGGAGATAATCTGTGCATCCTCCTCTGACGGGGATTGCTCAATGAGCCATATATAAAACATCCTGTCCTCATTTTCACCCAACAGAGCCTGCCGGATTAATTCAAGTGCACCCTGAAAATTCTGGGGATATGTGAAGATATCCGTATTATCTGTCTGCTGTAATTTCACAGGCGGGACTATGGCCTGTATAAATGGGGCTACTTCACTATAAGTATAGAGATTATGTCTGCCATAATTATAAAAATCCATATTGTTATCTCTCCGAAACTTTCTCCGGATATTATATGAATCATCTGCTATACATGTGCCTGGTCTATAAGGCTGCTTATTGAATACTATGCCTTAAAAATGATTCGGGTGTCATAAGTCAATCTTAGCTTTCAACTATGTATTTTTATACCCCAAATATACATTCAATAAACGTGACATTGGCTTATTTACCCGAATCAAAAAAAATTTTTCAAAAAAGGCTTGTAGTATAAAAACACATTGGTATACTGAATATATCGGCGCCGTAAATAAAATGAATAGGAGATTATTTATGGAACAATTTACTGTAAAATCAATTGGAACGGTCCGTGGGGATGACCACGGAACGCGCATAGAGCTGGAAAAAGAGTTTATTCCTGCTCTCAAAAATCTGGAGGGATTTGGCTATATTAATGTTCTTTGGTGGTTTCATCAAAGCGACAATCCGGCTTCCCGCTCAAAGCTGACTGAGAAAAGCCCCTACAAAGCTTCTCCGGATATATTGGGGACCTTTGCAACGCGTTCTCCCGAACGCCCAAATCCAATAGCTCTTACCTGTGCTTATATCACCTATCTGGATTTTGAAAAGGGAATCATAGGCCTGGCTTTTATCGATGCGGAGGATGGAACTCCGGTTATCGATATCAAGCCCTATACACCCAGCCTTGACAGAGTCGAAAATCCGATTGTCCCGGACTGGTGTGCCGGCTGGCCCAAAAATGTAGAGACCTCCGGAGATTTTGACTGGAGCGGGGTTTTTAACTTCCCGATTTAATCTTTAACCCAATATATAAAAGGCTGGTTTTCGAATACCGAAAACCAGCCTTCCTATAATTATACATGTCTTTCAATAACTGTTTGCCAATCTGCGGAAAGCCCTCGCTCTCCCTGCTGATTATCTACCCTGATTAAGGATTATTTGCCGTATTTAAGCTCTCTGCCCATTCACTTACTCTCTGCTTGCTCTCTTCCTCTGATAAATCCTCAATCCTGGTCATAATAGACCACCTCACTCCAAAGGGATCCAAAATACTTCCGTATCTGTCACCTGAAACAAAGTCCGCAACCGGCTCCCTGGCTTTTGCTCCTCTTGCAACTGCCTCTTCATATACCTGGTCAACATTCTCAACGTAAATTGCCAGAGAATAACATGCATTATCCTCCTCCGGCGGCAGGACCAGCTTATATGACGGATTCGCTGCTCCCAGCTGCAAAAAGCCATATCCAAAATTCAATTCCGCGTGAACAACTGTTTTTTCGCCCTCTCCATAGGAAAACTCCGTAATGTCCTTAACCCTTGCATGAAATACAGCCTTATAAAACTCTATTGCTTCGGAAGGGTTCTTCACTACTATAAATGGTGTTATAGCTGTAAACCCGTTGGGTATTCCATTCTTAGTGTATTTACCTGTTACACCCATATGCTTTATGTTATCTGTCATCTTTTCTCCTTTTAATTCAAATTTAATTTGGTTGTCAGAAGCTAATCTAAGCTTTCGTCCATGTATATTTGGGGTATAAAAGCCGTAAAACAGCTTTCACGGAGCTGAGTGTATTTTTCAATCCCCATATTTTTAAATCCGCCTTCATTGGATTGAATCCATCAGCCGGTAGAAATACTTTGGATCATGAGTTTTATTCAGATTATACCAGGCATCTGAGCTTTGCTCTGTAAATACGTCTAAGGCCTTAAAGATGTGGAGAGCAAATTCCAATGGAGCTATCCCGGCGGCTGTTATCAGTTTTCCGTCCGTTACAACAGGCTCCTCTTTGTAGTACTTCTCACCGGTGTATGCAGGGCAGGTCATTTTAAGGTATTGTAAGTCATTGCTTGTATGCCGGCGGGAATTCAGCAGTCCGCTCTGGGCCAGTCCGAATGTGGCACCGCAAATTGCTGCAACCGGTATGCCATTTTCCAGACACTTTTCAGCGGCTTTTAAAATTGGCTGGTGAATTGATTCCGTCCAGGTATCTCCCCCAGGTAAAATCAATACATCTGTGCTATCCATACTGCACTCGTCCAGCTTGAGATCCGGTAATATCTTCAAGCCTCCCATTGTAGTAACAGGCGAATTGCCCATTCCCACAGTGACCGTTTTATATGGGACAGCCCCTTTTTTAAAATACCTCCCTGTATTTAATTCGGCAGTTACATAGCCAGTTTCCCAATCTGACATTGTATCAAACACATATAAGTATACCCTGTTGCTCATATACACATCCTCCTTGTTTTAGAATTTATCAAATAGCAGTTAACACCATCCGTAACCGGTGATGAACATAATTATAAAATAGCTTGACTGACATCCGCTGTCAGTCAAGCTATTTTATTTGATAATATTCCATTAATTCCGATGTAACAGCCGCCATTTTATTCCGGAAGCTCCGGGGCTCGGTTACCTGAATGGATTTTCCATAGGATAGAAGAAAATAAGGCACATAGGAGTAAATTATATTTTCTTCCAGCCAAAACACAGCTTGATTGGAAGTCCGCTCCTTCAAATAATGTCCCAGAAACCAGTGCAGGCACAAATCATCCAGTGCTTCCGCCCTGCCTTCGATAATTAAAGTAATTAATCCGGTCTTTCCAGCCATGTCCGGCAGCAGATTTTTCATAAAAAAATCGCGGGCTGCAAAAGCTTCGGGACGCTGAAACTTTATCTGGGTCTGCCTTATCTGCAATATCCGTTCGGCCCGAAAGCTGCGGATCTCATTTCTTAGATGGCAAAATGCAACCGTATACCATTTATTGTTCCAGTAAACTATTCCATAGGGGTCAATCACCCTGCTCTTAGGCTGTTCCTGACGTCCTGATCGGTAATCAATTTCCACAGAGTATTCATTTGCCACGGACTCCTCCAATACTGCCAATACCGGCTGGAGAGAAGGCTTATCTGCACGGTTTATAACATCAAACCCGGCCAGATGACGGTTAAGTATACTTTTCTGCTCCTGATTTGAATACATCTTCAGCTTTGATGCGGCGCTGGTCAATGCCTCATTGAAAGGATATCCGGCTTCTTTTGCAAAAACGGCCGCATGAAGAAGTGCCTTCTGCTCTTCCAGGTCAAATAGCAAAGGCGCTTTGACAAAATTGTTCAGCAGGCTATACCCGCCGTTATGGCCTGTGTCTGATATGACAGGTACTCCGCTGGCACAAAGTGCATCTATATAACGGTACACCGTTCTTATATTGATTTCTAACTTTTCAGATATCTGCTTTGCCGTCATTTTAGCACCAGAATTCAGCATCCATAAAATAGCCAGCATATTATCGTTTTTGGACATGACACACCCTTCTAACAAGCTCATTTCTCATTATCTCATTACCCTAAGAGCTCTTTCTGCTTCCTGTACCAATAGCTTATTTTTATTGTTTTCACACATGTCTTTAAGGAATTCTCTCGATTTCGCATAGGGAAAAGCGGACAGACAAATAATTCCCTTCCAGGTTATAACTTCATCCTCCCTATGCCTTTCGACTGTCTCAATCACTTTATCCATGTATTCGGCAGCTGCTGCTTCTCTGTGATAAAACGCTAAAAAACCGATTGCATCCAGTACTTCCCTTATCCTATCCCTATCTCCGCTATCCAATACCTCCATTAATACAGGCATAATTTCCCTCTTCATTCTGGCAAGGCTTCTCACTACCAAATCTCTGGGCAAGGGGTAGCTGCTTTTTAGTGACGGCCTGTCGGGAAGAACACTGTGCCGGTTATCTCCGATTCTGCCGATATACGGAATCATTTTCCTTGCTGTTAAGGTGTTGCCCCTTTCAAGGGCGGCACAGATTTCCAGTCTTGTATACAGCTTTTTCTCCTTGCAAAGCTGCTCCAGAAGGATATCCGCTATTTCGTCCATACCTTCACTGTATTTTAGACCCAGGACTTTTGCAGCTGCAGACCGGCGAACAGGGACTTTATCCTGCAGCAGCTTTATCAGCTCCGCTCTGTTAAGCTCTTGGAATTCCCCCAGGTCATAATTTTCCAGATAGCCCCTTCCTCTAAGCGCCTCTAAATCACTGCTTAACCTATTCATTTTCTTCCTCTTCATTTCCTATTACTGAAAAAACAGCTATATTCAATTTAACATTGGCACTGCAATGATTCTAAAAATTGCTTTAAGCCGGAAACACTGTAAAAATAATTGATTCGGTTCTTTTATGCCGTGTTTCTCCTTCATTATATCACAAAAACAGTTCTCCAGGCCCTCTTATCTGTTTTCTTTCTTAATCAGTGATTCTACCTCTGAGCAACCGGGCATTACACACAGTGCCCCCCGTCTCGTTGTTATAATTGATGCAGCTGCATTGCCAAAGGTAAGCATCTCCAATAAAGCCTCTTCATTCATATTATTTAAGTCATTTTCCAGGATGTAATTCAAACAGCAGCCGAAAAATGTATCCCCTGCTCCGGTAGCTTCTATCGTATTCTCTTGAAGAAAAGGGGGAGCTTCCACATAAAAATCTTTGTAGTAGGCTCTGCTTCCCCTTCTCCCCATTGTTAACAGAATCAAAGGGATATTATACTCCGCTTTCAGCCTTGCAATACCCTTGTCAAAATCACTTTCCCGGGTAAACCATTGAAGTTCATTATCTGCAATTTTTAATATATCGCATTGCGTTAAGCCAAATGCAATTTGCTCTCTGGCCTCCTCCAGAGATTCCCATAAAGGCTCCCGTAAATTTGGATCAAAGGAAACGGTTATTTTATTATTTTTAGCAATTTTTAATGCCTTTTTGGTTGCTTTTCTTATCTCATCATGAGTCAGGGAAAGTGATCCGAAGTGAAAGATTCTGGCTGCTTTAATTAATTTCTCATTAACTTCCTCTTCCTTGAGCATCACGTCCGCACCGGGATTACGATAGAAAGAAAATTCCCTGTCCCCATCCTTGATGGTATGTATAAAAGCTAAAGTCGTAGGAACTTTTTTGTCCGTGACCAGATTTGATGTATCTATTCCCAAATTATCCAAGACTAATTTTAATTCAACACCGAAAATATCTTCTCCGACCTTCCCAATCAACGATGTTTTTTTCCCGCATTTATTTAACATAGCTAACACATTGCAGGGTGCACCTCCCGGATTCGCTTCAAATAAGGTATTTCCCTGGTTACTGATACCGTTGTTCGTAAAATCAATCAACAATTCACCCAATGCTACTACATCAAATTTATACATCTTCTGCCTCTCTATCATTTTTCATTTATTCTGGCCTTTTACTCTATCCAAAAGCTTAGAATCGAAATATGGGACTCTGGCTGATACCAGCATGCCACAGCGTAGACATAATCTCGTATTCGTTAGCCCAGCTCCCATAGATCAGCCGCAATTTTGCAAGCCAGACCAGAATTTGATTCAAAATATATTCCTGTACTGCTGACATCCGGCCATAAATAGAAGCTCATTGCCACTGTATATTGGGAGGTAAAGAGTTCAAGAGTATTATTATCTATGAAGATATGAAATCGATAGCTGCCGTCCGCCTCTGATTCAATGGATGCTGAATAGATTCCTTTTTCCCCTTCTCCTGAATGGGAACGATCGAGAGTGACCTTTCTATTTTTCGTATCAATATGAATTACAGTCTGCTCTTTTTTATCCTCAGAGCATCTTACATAAAGTCGTAAATCATTTACTTCTTCTCCAGATGCACTGAGTATGATTTCATAGCGGTTACTTTCCACTGTGCCTAACTTCATCTCTTGAACTGCTGACAATTCATAATTTGTTCTGTTTTTTCTGAGTGTTTTTAATTCTTTCACCGGCTCCTGATGCAGTACCCCACTATCATCTGTCCACAGTCTGCGGGGAATTGTAAGCTGCCCTGCCCATCCGTAAGGCTCTGACGGCATATGCTCCTCCCAGCAGCGCATCCATCCAAACAGGATACGCCGGCCATTTTTGTCAACAAGAGTCTGGGGGGCATAAAAATTAGAGCCCCGGTCCAACATCTCGTCTTGAATAACGGAAAGCTTACCCGTATTATAATCCAGATTGCCCGACAGATATCTGGTATCCCCTTCCTCCGCATTAATCGGTGAATAAATTAATACATCATGCTTATCAAGGGTACAAAGATCCGGGCATTCCCACATATCTCCCATTTTACCGTTACTCTCTGCTACGACGCCCAGGTATTCCCATTGGTAAAGATCCCTTGAACGATATAAAAGAACCCTGCCCTTATCTTTACTCTGTGAGCCTATTACGCAGTAGAACATGCCATCTTTTTCCCATACCTTCGGATCTCTGAATTCTTTGGTACAGTCGATCGGAGGAGCGGCAATCACAGGATTACCACTATATTTTTCAAAAGTATATCCATCTTCACTGACAGCCAAAGCCTGACACTGAAAAGGATCTCTATCCTGGACACAGCCTGTGTACATTAGTATCATCTTTCCAGCTGATTCAACCGCACTACCGGAAAAACACCCTCCTAAAGCAGGATGAATTTCATATTCTTTATCCGGTTTTAATGCGATTGCTTCCTGTGTCCAGTTGATTAAATCACTACTCGTTGCATGTCCCCAATGCATCGGCCCCCATACCGGTGCATAGGGATTATGCTGATAAAATACATGATATTTTCCTTTATAATAGATGAGTCCATTCGGATCATTCATCCATCCTTCCGGAACTGACAGATGATAGCCTGGTCGAAAAGGATCCTTCTTGTCCATAATTGCATCATTTGATGATATACCCATGTTATACCTCCCATTTTTTAATTAAAACACCAGTCAGCCAAGGCTAGAGTGACAGTAATTCTATGCCGCTGAAAAATGTTCTGGTTTCCGCATAGAATCCGCAATGGCAATCCCCAAAATCAATAACATCCTTCAGAATAGTTTTCGTCCCTGCCAGGATAATTATTTTATTATCGTATCGCTTGACCGTTATGGTATTCGGTCCTGCCTCATCAGAAATGGCTGAATTCTCATTAGCCAAACCGTTCCGGCAAGTTTTCACAGTTATTCTTTTACCTGCCGTATCAAGTAACAGCGCAATATAATTTGTTTCATCATAATATGCGGCATAAATACCACTGTAAGCATTTTGCTTTTTTAGCTGCTGTTCCAGATTTACAGAAAATCGATATCTCGATTTCTTTTGATTAATCAAGAGGGCTTTACTATCAATCGCATAGCCCACAATACCATTATCGGTAATGGACCAGTTTTTTTCAAGGGTATTGTTATCTGAAAGCATCTGGGCGGCAAATTCCGAAACATTCTCCTGGTCTAACTCAAGGTATTCTGTCAATTCCATGGAGGCATAATCTGTCCCAGTATAGTAGGATATTAACCCAACGGTAGATTTTCCGATGGAATAAACACCCTTTGCCATATATAAATCATCCACATATATAAGAAATAACTTTGTTGTTCTTTTTATCGTCAGCTTATGATATGCTGTGAAATCAAACTCCTTCTCCAGTTTTACCGAAATTACCTGTGTCTGGCATCCGTTCAGAATCGCATAGAGCTCCACCGTATGCTCTCCCTCATTTAATATCACCTGAACATTATTTTGATTATCATAATAAGCGGCAAATATACCATATCTGCCTCCCAGGTGGTACGCATGCCATCTGGTATTTACTTCAAGTATGTAATTTTCCGTACTTATGTCTTTGAGATATGTATTCGAAATGATGTTCCTGTTATCCTGGCACAAACGTCCTTCCTTAATATTCCAATGACCGAATGCAAATACTTCTTTTCCCGGTTCACCATTATACAAATTCCTATATAACGGCTCTGCTGGTGCATCCTGTAATTCGCTGCTTGGTGCAATGGTATACAGCTGATCCTCTCCGTATATAATTGGGTCTATCCTCATTTCTCTATAGGCAGATACCTCTGTTTGATGATTTTCCGATTCTTTTCCATGATAGATAATCCAGTCATCCACATTGTTAGGCGCCTTAACTACCGAGTTGTGTCCTGTTCCCATTATTTTATCATTCTGACAGATAAAGGGGTCATAATCCGTATTATTCGGATACTTGCTCCATCTGCAGCTGTTTAAGCCCAATCCCTTCTCCGCTCTTGCATAGCCGATAAAGTAGGATGGATTAGTAAAGGCATTAGCACTGTACATAAGGTATTCTTTCTCTCTTTTTTTAAGATAAAATGCTCCTTCAATGGTATACCAGTCTCTTCCGTCACCAAACCTGTTTTCCATGAACATCTCTTCTTTAATGGAAGGAATTACCGCAGGCTTTGGAGCTTCGGCTAAGGTATAAGGATCTATCATTTCATCCTGCAAAACAATAGTCCCGGTAAAGTTTCGATCTGTACCGTTATAATTATTTGCTGCATAGAACATGACCAGTTTACCGTCATCTGTTTTAATCACATGAGGGTCGATTGAAAATAAATCAAGAAGCTGTTTTTGAAAAACAAAGGGACCATAAGGAGAATCTGCCACTGCAACACGCAGGCAATGTGCATGATTATCTTCTTCTCCCTCGGGATTACTGGAATAATACATGTAAAATCTTCCATTCAGATATATGACACAGGGAGCCCAGAAATCTTCTCTCCCAGAATCTTCAATACACCCACCCAGATGTTCAAAATGAACCAAATCCGTAGAATGCAGCAGATTTACATATTTCATCCCGGTGGAATAGCAAAAATATTCTCCGTTATATTTCATTACAAAAGGGTCTCCGTTAATCCTGCACTCTGCATCAGATAACGCCCCTTTATTTTGGATTGGCAATGGGTTTTTGTATAACTTACTTGTTAATTGTGGGATAGCATAATTCTTCATGTTTAAACCTTTCACATTATGTTCATTTATTAAATTATTTGGAAGAGCTGTCAATCTGGCCCTGTATGATATACTTTTGCAAGAACAGATAGAGGATGATAACAGGAAGCAGACCGAGCACACAGGTAGCACAGGCTAGCGGCAGATTGGAATTGCCATTGCTCTGATTAAAAGCAGCTTTAATTACCTGAATAATTGTAAAATGTGATTTCTTCTGCAGCAAATACATTGGCATTAAGTAGTTATTCCAGGAGCCCGTAGCCGCAAAGATTATCTGTGTCACCGTAATGGCTTTTAACTGGGGCATAATGACACTAAAGAACGTGCGGATTACACCTGCCCCATCAATTGCAGCAGCCTCATCCAAAGATTTCGGAATAGCAACTATAAAGTTGGCATATAAAAATATTGTGCCTGGTAATGCACCTGCTGCAGACAATAGTGATAATCCCCAGAGAGAATTATCCATATTCATCTTGACCATCAAGGAATAAGTACCAACCAGGAGCGCTAATCCGGGAATCATCATAATGCCCATATTCAACTTTCTTATGCCTTCTGCAATTCTTCCGCTGCTTCTGGCAAGTCCGTATGCTGCTAATGCGCCTATCACGATTTGAATTGAAACCGTTTCAATAACAATAATTGTAGAATTCTTAAACCCAATCCAAAGATCTTTGCCGAAAAAAGCACTCATGTAATTTTCTAAATTCAATCTTTTGGGAAGAAATAATCTGGAAGTGATATCTGTCACATCTCTGAATGACATATTTATTAAAATATAAATTGGAAGCAAATATACAATAATCAATAAAACTGCAACTAAATAATGCCATAATTTTGAATCGCTTTTCGTTTGTATTATTAATATGTTGCTTTTTTTCATTCTAATATTCAACCTCCTTTTTTCTTAGCCATGCATTCACAGGCAGGGTTATGATAATGATTACAGCAAACAGAATAACACCGATTGCTGACGAATAGCCTGCTCGTTCATCCGTAAAATAAAGAGTGGAGATATAGTAAGATAATGACATGGATTGTTTACTCGGCCCGCCTCCCGACATAGCCACGATAACATCAAACATCTTGAAGCCGCCTATAAGATTAGTGACTACAGCGGTGGTTATCGCCGGAATGAGCAACGGTAGCGTCACATGGGCAAACTCATAGATTTTATTCGCTCCGTCCAAACGTGCTGCCTCACGATACATATTGGGAATGTTCTGTAATCCAGCAAGATAGATAATCATGCATAAACCAATATACTGCCAGGAATTAACCAGAGTAATCAAGCTTACCGCAGTCCATCCCTTCTCCATCCAGTAAACAGCCGGTAAACCGAAAAGTTTAAGAATCTCATTGAATACACCACCATCATATTGAAAGAAATAATATAATATCTGACCCATGATAAAAGCAGATATCATAATCGGCATATACACAACTACCCTTACTCCGTTTCTTCCTCTGAATTTATTGTTGAGAAAAATTGCCACAAAGAGACCTCCAAGATTCTGCAGCAGGCAAGATCCAAACCCATAAATAAGTGTGTTAATCAGAGTTCTCCAAAACAAGCGGTCTGAAAAAGCTTGTATATAATTCTCAAAACCAATCCATTTTCTGTTCTGTGAATAACCATTCCATTTTAAGAACGAAAGGCTGATAGCATTAAACAATGGTACAGCAATAAATAATATTATTAATAAAATAGCAGGAATTGTTAAGCATAAATAAATGTATCTTCTCCTTTTCAAATCAATACCTCCGGATTCTGCCCTATCATGCCGGCAAAGCTTATTCATCAGCTTTGCCGGCATCTTTCTTCTATTGCATAATGGCATACATAATGAGCGGGGCGGCGGCTTTCGCTGCCCCGCTCATTGATTAAACTTTTAGTTATTTAACGCTGGCCTGCTCATATAAATCCTTAAAGTTCTCAGATAAGTACTTAATCACATCTTCAATTCCTTTATCAGAATGATCTGTCAAGAGCAATGCACCCGCATTTCCAAAAATAGGCCACATACCGGATGGCATGTATTTTCTGTCCCAGTAATTTTCATAAAAGGTATTTGGATATTTTTCTTTCAGTGCCGCAAACAGCTGTTCACCGTAGTTATCTGTCTCTACCGCATTCTTAAGGGCACTGATTTTACCGGTAGCCTTATTAATGGTTGTTGCCACCTCCGGAGTAGCTAAGTAATTAAGAAAGACCTTTGCTGCATCTTCGTTTTTAGTATCCTTCCAGACACCAAAAGCATCTCCTTCTCCAACAGGAACAAATTGTACTCCTTCCTTAGTGGATGCAAAGCAAGGTAAAAATGCATAATTGCCGTCTTTATTCAATTGCTTGGCAGCAATCAAAAATCCGGGGTCATTCCCTACATAGAAAGCCGATTTATTGGCAGCCCATCTCTCAGTAAAATCCGTTCCTGTCATTGTAGCAATATCTTTATATAAGTAGCCATTATCAATCCATTTGGATAAGTCTCCAAGAAGGTCCTTATATACGGACCAATCAAAGGTCCCGTCCATCATCGAATCAGATAATTCATACTTTTCACCCTTATAGTTGTAATATGTACCGGCTATATTGGCAAGCTCTCCACTTCCAATTCCATTGGATAAGGGGGTAAAACCGGCTTCTTTGATCTTTTCACAGGCAGCCAGTAAATCATCCCATGTATAGATGGTATATGGATCTACTCCAGCTTCTTTACATACATCAAGATTAACTAAAGTACCGCCGATCATTTCTGAAATCATCAATACATAAATCGCACTGTCTGTGTCCTTGATTACACCAAGTGCAGAATCATCATAGTCCTTTACCCATTCCTGGTCACGTAAATCCATTAAATATTCTTTGTAACGAAGGATTGACCAGCCGTGAGTTTCAAATATATCCGGCAATTCATCGGAAGCCATACGGGTTTTTAATGTTGCTTCATAGTCATCACCATATGAGGATACCGTCACTTTTGTTTTGTATTTTGCATTAAAATCGTCTACTACTTTTTGAAAAACCTCTAACTGTTTACCGGTATACCTAACCGCTATCTCCAGGCCCTTTCCGCTTATGTCCACTTCAGAGGGAGTCTCTGAAGTTCCGCTCGCTGCTGCCGGTTGTGTAGGCTCTGAGCTTGTTTTTTCTGTTTTTCCGCCACATGCTGCCAGCGAGAACATCATAACAAATACCACCAATATACTTATTACCTTCTTCATTTCAATCTCCTTTTCTTTTTTCATATTTAATATTATAAAAATGGCACAATACAACATTTTACAAATAACAATCCCCAATAGAATAATCTCCTGTATTGTTGTCCATCATTATCATTATTACACCGTGATGTCATTTCTCTTATAATTCCACATCCTGTATCACTATTCGTTTTAAAAGCCTTAAATATGTGGATATTGTATATATTATCTCTATATAAGTCAATCATATATGTTTGCTTTATACAATTAGTAGCACTTTATATGTTTTACTACAATTTTCTTGTAGTAAATTTTTATCCTTACCAGATGGTAGACACTGCTGCTGATTTATGCTTATAATGAACTTCTGATGCTGATTAGCCTATCATCCTATAAGCATCAATGAATAATTCAAATACAAGGAGGATTATATGAATACAGGTAAAGAGTCCCTTTTTTTTAATTTAGTAGATATTGAACGCTCTTATCTAATGGCAAAAGCATTATCATCACCTGTCCGCCTGGAGATATTAAAGCTGCTAATTAAAAATTCCATGACTATGAGCGAGCTTTCTCACGATCTATTCCTTCCTATGTCCTCCATATGCATGCACTGTAATAATCTTAAGAAAGCAAATCTGATTACAGTGACTCCCAGACCTGGCCTTCATGGTTCACAAAAGCTTTGTGGCATTAAAGTGGATGAGGTTACCTTCAATTTCTTTTCTTCATTGCGGGATTACGGCACAAAGCCTCCCAAGCTTACCGAAATACCCATCGGAAGTTATTCAGATTGCAATATAACTGCTCCCTGTGGCCTGGTAACTTCCATGTCCTATATAAATATCGAGGACACTCCTCATGGCTTTTATGATCCGAATCATGTAAATGCCTCACTCCTCTGGTTTACCACCGGTTCACTTGTTTACCACATACCTAATAAAGATATTAAGGATGACGATTTAGCATATGTATCCATCAGCTTTGAAGTCTGTGCCGAAGCTCCAGGGTATAATAATTACTGGCCTTCCGATATATTTATAAAAATTAACAATACTTTCATCACCACTTTTACGGTCAAAGGAGATTATGGCGGACAAAAGGGAGCGAATAATCCCACCTGGTGGAGCGATTCCAATACCCAATACGGAGAATTAAGAGAGCTGGTAATTAAAAACGATGGATGCTATTTGAATAATCAGAAAGTATCTTCACATAATATTGAATCTCTGGAATTAAAGGATAACTATTATTTTAATTTCGCAATAGGAGTTGATAAAGACAGTGCCCACCCCGGTGGTATTAACCTTTTTGGGAGGGATTTTGGAAATCACAGACAAGATATATTAATAAAAGCAGTATATAAATAATTGATGCATATTATATAATTAAGCAGAAAATAATTAAAAACTTAAAATGAAAAACGAAAGTTCTCAAAAGAATTTGAACCTGGAGAGCAACAGCCATGGGGAATTGGCTTTCACGGTAAGTTATTCTTAGAGCATCTCCTTTGAATATTATTATGCACCAATAGCAAAATTCAACCAGTATGACCTTGCAAAATATAGGTATGCCTGATGCTGCAAAATATAGTATGCCCGATGCTTGACAGCAAGTTGGGGATGTAGTAAACTGGACCAAAAATATATGCGGGTAAATATTGCAAATTACAGATGCTAAAATCAGAGGAGCAGAAACTTTTGAAAACCATATTAATGAAATTTGGATATAACGGAGAAGTATTTAACTATGTAACAAAAAAGACTTGTGGGATATGGTTCTCTTTTATAGGTATTATTATCATCCTAGCCGCTATCTTTGGGAACGGAATGTACATCAATCCATTTATATTTGTTATAGGATATAGTGGAGGGTATTATCTGTGCTATGGAAATAGAAAAATTATTTTTGATAAGTTAGCAACTGGAAAACAGACTGATTTCCAGAAAAAGACTTCGGATTTTGCTTTGTTTACTTTATGCTTTTTATGTGCTTTTTTCGGTACTATTTGCTGGCTGACCAAGCAGAATATCCGGACGATATGGTTATGTCTGCTTCTTGCCACTGCAATCCATTTCTTTGTTTTCTACTTTGTCCATGGCAGAAGCGTAGTGGTTTTGGGAATATTGTGTTTGATGTACTGTATTTCAGGTTTGCTATTTCCTTCCATTCCATTTCTTTATATTGCCCTGCTTGATGGGATTACTAAAATAGCCGTTGGATTCTTCATGTTTTTTCAGAAACAGGGCAATAATGAACAGTCTTTTTATCGTAAGGTTTTTCTATAAACAGCTTTGATACAGAAAAAAGAGCAGGATATGTATTTTTTTCATATTCTGCTCTTGTGTCTTTCTGAACTAAATGACATGATATCGGGGTCACAGAACCTCTCTGATATATGCTTTCTCAGGCTATCATCTTATACAGAATATTTAAATAGTCCGTCTGGCTTCATCAAGATATCCCTCCTTAAAACTCTTTGTTTCATTAAGTAAATTTTTCGATTATTACCATTCTGATATACCTATAGAATTTAATATTTGCCAAAGGGGAAGCCACAACATTACAGCTCAAAGCAACATAAGGATAATCCCTGATTCTTCAAATAAAAGGATGACTTTGGGGGCTATAACTTCAATAACAGGTTGTAGAAAATATATCATGATTTTGTAAATTTTTTTCTGTTTTTTAAAAATATTGTCTGAATTTTATAAATATTATATCACTTTTGTTAAGAAACATTCGTTTTCGTAAGCAAATTTTTACTTTACATCAAAAAATTTTGGCGGTAATATGATGGAGCAAATTTGAAATATATGGAATTTGCATTACGATATCGCACTAGCAGATGATTAAGAACAAAAAGGAGGACACTATGGTTAAAAATGTAAAAAGAACTTTGATCTCTCTTGCTTTAATGATTGCTATGATAATATCTATCATACCGAAAGCGACCGTTACAGCAGCTTCATCAGATTACTCTCATCTAGTTGGTAATTCTGATGTAAAAAAACCTTCTGTTGGAGGTAAATTACAGGTACTTGATAAAAATGGCATAAAGACCTTATGCAGCGAAGATGGAAATCCAATTCAGTTAAGGGGTATGAGTACCCATGGGTTACAGTGGTTCCCTCAGGTCATTAACAATAATGCTTTTGCAGCTCTCTCCAACGACTGGGAGGCAAATGTAATCCGCCTTGCGATGTATGTAGCTGAAGATGGGTATGCAAGTAATCCTTCCGTAAAACAGTCCGTTATAAATGGAATAAACTATGCCATTGCAAATGATCTGTATGTGATTGTAGACTGGCATATGATAAATCCGGGAAATCCAAACAACAGTGTCTATTCAGGAGCACAAAGCTTCTTCAATGAAATTTCTGATTTATATCCAAATAATAAAAACATTATTTATGAATTATGTAATGAACCTAATGGTTACAATGGAGGTGTATCAAATGATGCGGCCGGATGGGCTCAGGTAAAAGCTTATGCAGCTCCTATCGTACAACTCCTAAGAAATAAAGGTAACGAAAATCTTATCATTGTTGGTTCCCCCTTCTGGAGTCAAAGACCTGATTTGGCAGCAGACAATCCAATTGATGACAAAAATACAATGTATTCCGTTCATTTTTATAGCGGTACCAATCCGGTATCAAATGTAGATTCCGATAGAAATAATGCCATGAGTAATGTTAGATATGCTCTGAATCATGGTGTTGGAGTATTTGCTACAGAATGGGGAACCAGCCTTGCAACAGGTACTACCGGGCCCTATTTAGCAAAAGCTGACGCATGGTTGGATTTCCTTAATGCAAATAACATAAGCTGGTGTAATTTTTCACTCTGCAATAAGGATGAAGTAGCCTCTGCATTAAATAGTTCCACAAGCTTTGACCCAGGTAATGATAAAGTATGGTCAGAGAGTGAATTAACTTTATCAGGCCAATATGCACGTGCCCGTATTAAAGGTCTTTATTATGCCACTCCAGAAGATCCCAAGCCAATCAAGCCTCAGCCGCCATTGGATTTTTCTTCCGGTTTCTGGGATTTTAACGATGGAACTACACAAGGCTTTGGTATTAATGCAGATAGCCCGATTACTGCTATTATGATACAAAATGCAAACAATGCATTAGAACTTCGGGGACTTAATACCTATGGCAGCAATGATCTATCAGAAGGTAACTTTTGGGCAAATGCCCGTCTTTCAGCTGATGTCTGGGGTCAGTCCATTAATATATATGGAGATACAAAACTTACAATGGATGTTATAGCTCCCTCACCAACCAATGTTTCGATAGCTGCTATTCCCCAAAGCACCAGTCATGGATGGGCAAATCCGGCAAGAGCGGTACGTGTCAGTGCAAATAATTTTACAGCACAATCAGATGGTACCTATAAAGCAGCCTTGACTATTTCTCTTGATGATAGTCCCAATTTCAAAACGATAGCTGCTGATTCTAATGACAGTACCGTAAGGAATATGATATTATTTGTTGGCTCAAGCTCAGATAACATTTCTTTAGATAATATAAAGTTTACAAAATAAAATCACATACTATGAGAAAATGCTCTGATGTAAAATAATAGGTATCTAAAAACCTTGTAAAATCCGGCTTTGATGTCATTTCAAAACCACCGTTATCATTCAGCAATATACATACTGCTTTTAAAGCAATGGTTTAATATCCATTGTTAAGTATGCAGCATCCATGCAGCTTGGGGAGTTAACCTAAAGAAAGAGCCGACAACTGTGATTTCACTCACGATTACCGGCTCTTCCTCTTAACGTCTGTCCCTTTACTAACGATTATATTCCGCTTTCTTACATCGATTATCATTTCCTGTTTACACTTGGGACAAAATAGTGGGAAGAACATGATGTTTTTGCTGACCGTAATTCCCATTTACTTTGCTTTATCCGTAACCTTTTTCATAGCCTTGTTAACTTCCTGCCCAACAGATTCCTGATAAATATCAGCATAAGTTTTTGAATCCTTGATTAGATCGTCGCAGAAAGCCGCTACGTCACTGCCCGTCACTTCGAGTACACCTTTCCCAAAAGCCGCACCCTCTTCAAAAAGCTCGACAATCCCTGAGAGTAAACCCGCCCCCTCAGTCAGCTGGGCTGGGCCGACCTTAAAGAGATATTTTTGAATCTCTTTATAAACAATCTGATAATCCTGAGGAAGCGCTTTGACACGTGCCATGTGCGCCCGCCACTCTCTTTTTCCTTCGATAATGTCTTGTATTCTCATTTTAACTCCTTTCGTGAATAACAAATCTTTGATTTGATATTCCTCAATACGTAGTTGAAAAAACAGCCCTTTTTTAACCTAACAGCCATGTCTTCCCAATACGCCGCAAGATTGGGATGAGGATTTCGTAAGCACAATCTTGTGTGTGAAAATTGCTTTTTAATTTTCACGCTAAAAGCCATGCCTTCCCAATACGCCGCAAGATTGGGCCGAGGATTTCGCAGGCACTTGTGCAAAAATTGCTTTTTTAATTTTCACACTAATCCCCATGCATATCACAAGCTTGCTTGTGATACTGCTTAAATAGAAAGATTAAAAATATAACACATTTTTCAATCTATTCACCTAATTTCTTAGCGATATTATTGTTAAGTTGCTCGCGCCACTTGTCGCGAAAAGACTTTGCCCCTTCTTCGCCGACCAGCGCTGAGCAGAAGCCTTTGATATCGTCACCCAAAATCTCTTGGACACTTTGACCCTCCGCCGCCGATTCTTCGAGCAGCCCAAGCACACCGTCAAGAATTGGCATGAGGTTGCGGCCGGTGAAATCTGAGTGGGACCAAAGATTGGCATTAATTTTTTCCCAAGCCGCCTGATAATCAGCCGGCAGCTTTTTGGCACGCGCTTCAAATGCTTTCATCTCTTTCGTCATATCACTTCCCGTTATTTTTTCCCAAAAATCCATTATTTCTCCTCCTTTAACTCATTGATTTTTGATGACACGAATTTCCACTTTCCCCAGAACCTCCGCAGTTCCTCTCGCCCCGCATCATTGAGTGCGAAAAACTTTCGCGGCGGCCCCATGTCAGAAGGTTTTTTGGTGACTTCTACCAGCTTGCTTCTTTCAAGCCTGACGAGAATGGTGTACACCGTTCCATCCACAACATCAGTGAAGCCAAGGGCATTCAACTGCCGTGTGATTTCGTAGCCATAGGTTTCTTTACGGCTTATAATTTCAAGGATACAGCCCTCAAGAACGCCTTTGAGCATTTCCGTTAGATTTTCCAACACGATCACTCCTTACTATTCAGTATAACAGATATTCAGTATTACTTACTACCGCTATATAGTATCACCAAGTAGTCGATTTGTCAATAGCAGTTGTTCGGATAATGTAAAATGTCTCTCTGATGAAAAACAAAATTAACCTCCATTTTTAGATTGTTTCATTGAAAAAGTTACAAATATATACTATAATTTACCTATCCCAAACCGCTATAATTATACTGACGATGGTATGTAAAATTGAAGTAAGAGATACCTTGATGGTATCCAGGCCGTCCAATTAAGGAGAACATAAGATGAAACCACACTTTTTAAAAGTCATAATCACAGCAGTCGTTCTTGTAGCATGTTTGGCTGGAGGCAGTCTTATTGCAGAAAACAATAAATCGAAACACAAAGATAAAGAATTGAAAGAATACAAAGCAACCTTAGAACTTGTTAAAGATATCAATCAAAACAGCGACTTCGGTGGATTAGAGCTGCTTAAATTTTCAAACAAAACCCAGAAAAAGCAGCAGTCCCAAGGAACTTCTGATATTCTTCCTGATTTTGCGGAAGAAGCAAAGGATGGTGTTGAAGGGATTTATTTTAATTATCCCTACGATAGTAATGACTACCGGCTTGCAAAAATCAGTATAACAGCAATGCCATACCATGTTTATGGCATTTCTGTAGGACAAAACCTCAATGACGTAACACCGCTTTTGGAAGAAAAGGGGTTTACTGAGCATGAGAAGTCATCGGATAATGATGCTGATTTCGTTTTGTATCGGCAGCAACATGTAAGTATTTCTCTTAAGGTTAGCAAAGATAACAGGGCTATCAGCACAATCATTGTTTCAGTTTACGATAAACTGGATGATGCGGTTTATTAAAAGCAAAGGCTGTTAAACTGGGCTTTCTATGTGTTCCTATTAATTTCATCGCTTATATTATTTTGCATAACTTTCCTTACTAACAGGATAAAGCTCTGTTTCCCAGCTTTCCAATGGCGGCTGAACCGTATAACCAGCTTCAAAGTAGCTTCTAATATACTGTGCTGCTCGTTGCTCGCAATATTTGTAATTTATCACACTTCCATCTTCATCCAGTTCCAGATTATTCATAAATATTGCAAAAGCCTGCTCTGCGAAACTGCTTTCCTCTTTCATTGTGGAATCCGTATAATCAATTCCCTCTAAAATAGGGTAACCCAATGTTCCATGGGCAAACCAATAACTAAATTGACGAACAGCGCCACTAATATACATATTGACTTTCACAGCCTATAGCCTCCTTTTCTCATTATATAAATTGGGATTTGCCATTCTCACTGCTTTACCGCTCTTATAAGCAACATAAATAATGAAATTATTTTTCTTCACAGGAATCCATATTTCACCAAAACCAAGCCTTGCATTTGATGCACGAAAAAATCACTTATTATGCTGGAGCTGCGCTGAGTATTTGTTTCTATCCTCATCATAACCGCCTGCGATAACTTTTTCAACAATACTTTCAAAAACATAACGGTCAAATACGGATAATACCGCCATATGTTTCCTCGTTGCCTAGGCACACTCGGAACTTACACCAGCTAGAGCCAGCCCATGACGGGTAAAAAAAGAGCAATTAACATTTGTTAATTGCTCTTTCTAAATAAAATAAAAATTCTTCATTCTTATTCTAATGTTTCAATTGGAAGGTTCATTCCTTTCCAACCCTCAAGTGCCCCTGCAAGTTCATAAGCTTCAAAACCTGCTGATAATAAAATAAGCAATGCTGTTTTTCCAAGCGTGGTACCACCAGTCCAGTCATATACAACATAGGTTTTGTTTTTATCTAATTCATCTAAATGGTTTCCTAATTCTTTTGCAGGCATTGCAATAGCACCTTTTATTTGGTCTTTTTTTACCTGTGCCGGAGCGTTGCGAACGTCTAATATGACATATGGCGAATCTTCATTTTCAATGTTTTCTAACACAGTAAAATGATTTATATATAAGCTAAGGTATGTTTCTAATAATTCGATTTTTTTTGTTTGCATCTTTTATTTCTCCATTTCTTGGGCATATTCTTGAGTGCTGTCATTAATTTTTTTTAATAGATTTGAGAGCTGCTGAATTTCTTCACTAGATAGGCTACCCAGTAAATTGTTAACGATGCTAAAGTTTTCAGGTAAAAATTTCTCTAAAACATGATTTCCTGTTTCAGTAAGTTGGACAGATAATGAACGTTTATCTATAGTGGAAGTACTTTTTATAATCCAACCCTTCATCTCCATTGCTTTTAATAGTTTACTAACTGTTGCACGAGTAGCTCCCAATTTCTCAGAAATAACTGAAGGCAACAATGTTTGGCTTGGAGCATGATATAAAAACATCAAAATAATAAATCTTGATTCACTTAAATTGTTCTTATCAAGGACATAATCATATTGTTTTTGCATATTACGATATGTCCATTGAAAATCAATAAATAATTTGACAATATCTGAATTTAATTCCGAATAAACATCTTTCATCAACTGCAAACGCTGGTTATCAGGACGATCAGCAAAAGTAAAGTTATCCATAAATAATCTCCTTCATAATAATTAGCCGGCTAACTATTATGATAATAACATAATAAATTTTAAATGTCAATTTAAAAGATTACAACCTAGAGCTGACAGAAAAGTCTATTTCTTCAGATAGAATTGAACGTTGCAGTAACTTTATCAACACCAACTATTTTTACTTATAATAACCCGCGACCTTTTTGTGTCCTACTTGAGGATGTGTATACCGCCTACGGTTTTGAGTCTTGTCTTTGTAATTGAGTGCCATCTTTGGACAGTGCTGGATACAAGCAAGGCAGCTTTCGCAGTGATGATGAAATACCGGCTGACCAGCTTCCAAAGTAATATTCTTAGCGGGACATACATTTCTGCATATCCCATGGGATATTAATCTGCATACCCATATGAAAATATTCAATTTTGATTTTTTCAACCTTCTTTGAGTGTAATAAAAGGATACCATTGAATCTGGCAAGGCCTTGAGGCAGAAATACCATTTTTTAAGGTCCCAGGTCAAATTCTGACAGTCTTACAAGGTCCTGCTACAAGTAATTTAACCAATTGTTCTGCAATAAAATTTGTTGAGTATTTCATATCATTATTTAACCACCATCTTATGGCTGACATATACAGTGAAGTGATTAACTGCAAAAATAAATCTCTGGAAATTAAAATATGATCTGGAAAACAAATGTCAAGTTTCTCAATTAAAGCGTTTTCAAACTTTTTGCTTATTCCTGACATTTCTTTATCATTCAGAATTATTTTATAAAGCAAAGCATCATTTTCAACTGTCTTAAGAATAGAACTTATATTTTGTACAAAGCTATCATATTCAAGCTGATTATCAATGATATGCGCTTCGGGAGCTACCAGTTGCAATATATTTTGTATTGCTTCCTCCATTGTTTTCTGCAAAAGATCATATTTATCAGTGTAATGAAGATAGAAGGTTGAACGGTTAATCATTGCCATGTCTGCAATATTATTTATTGTTATTGCATCAAAACCTTTTATATCTATCAGTTTCACAAAAGCATCCCTTATTAGCTTGCGTGTCTTTATTATCCGCAAATCATTTTCAATAGACATTTTTATCCCACCTATCTATTATTTAGTGCAATAATCAACAATTATAGCAACTTTGTTGCATATGCTGCGAATTCTATTTTATCAATCATTGAATAAAAATCTGGCTCTATTATACTACTATTTGTAAAAACAAGAAAGGAGTTTTCAATATGATAAAAAAGTGGACAACAAAAGATTTTCCGGTAGGACTTTATAATTTACACTCAGATCCAAGCATCAATTTCCAAATGAATCGATTTTACAACTGGACGAATGATAGAATTATGCTGGATGAAATGCGCAGTGCCAGTAATACAATCCATTCATATAATGACCTGATTAAGTCATTTATTGAACTTGGTGAAAATTCTCTTCAAAAAAATGAAAAGTTAAAGGCTGCCTATTATTTTCGTGGCGCTGAGTTTTATTTACCCGAATCTGATCCACACAAACAAAATTTACGCAACCGATTTATATCTCTTGCGAGTGATTTTTATAGCATCTCGGAAAATCAGCACTATATGATTCCTTATCAGAATGGGTATCTCTCAGCTTACCGTATATCACCGGAAAATCCGAAAGATACAGTTGTTTTTTTCGGCGGTTTCGACAGCTATGTAGAAGAACTTTTTTTGATGACTTTGATATTTAAAGATGCCGGATATGATGTTATCTGTTTTGACGGACCTGGTCAGGGTACTGCATTGGAGGATTATAAAATACCAATGACACATGAATGGGAAAAACCTGTAAAATCAATTCTTGATTATTTCATGTTGAATGATGTCACTTTAATTGGTATGTCACTTGGCGGTTATTTATCATTAAGGGCTGCGGCATATGAAAAAAGGGTTAAAAAAGTGATTGCATATGACATTTTAACGGACTTCTTTGACGTGCTGACGTATCAAATCGACCCTGCTTTTAGAGACACCTTTAAAGATATGATAACACAAAAAAAAATGGAAGAGGTTAACACGGTACTGAAAAAGCTCACGGAAAAAAGTTTGATGCTGGAATGGGGAATTATGCAGGGAATGCATATAACCGGCAGTAAATCTCCTTATGAATTTTTTCATAGTATGATTTCTTATAATACCGCAGCCTTTTCACATTTAATAACACAGGATGTACTTCTTCTTGCAGGGCAGAACGATCATTATGTTCCGATAAAACAGTTTACAGATCAGATTTCAACACTGACAAAAGTACACTCTCTCACCGCACGTATGTTTACACCGGAGGAAACTGCCGATACCCATTGCCAGATAGGAAATTTGGGACTGGCAGCAGATGTCATGCTTAATTGGATAGAACAGACCCAATGAGATTGATATTATATGATACCAGGCTGCTTCACAACAGCCTGGTATCAAGCTATGCACTTAATTTTTCTTTTTTACTATTACAGATTAATTAAATTGTAACAGTCTTGGGAATAAACGCAGAGCATTTTCCGAGTAGATGCTCTGCCGCTGTCTATCTGAAAGTAATTCCCAAAATTAATATGAGGAGATGATAAAGAAAGCATTGATGTAGAAATACCCAGACAATCCATAGCTTCCAAATGTGACTCCGCGTCCCAGTCGGGCGTCGGAAAATCGTCAGGACGCTCTCCGCAATATTTAAGCATTACTTCTTTATATGCTTTGGGTAAATAATGTACATGAAAATCAATCTTTGACATATTTTTTTTCTTTATGATATCCATCCTTATAACTCCTTTTAAATTTACTTACTTCGATAAATTAATCATTGGCTTTAATAGCATTTTTATTCCTATCTTTTTATTTGAAAAATTCATCGAAATCTGCAATTTCAGATTTTTGTGCCATGAGCTTAATCACTTTAGAAAACTGAGTCAGCGTTTCTGTTTCCATGCCTTCTGTGATAAAATCCTCCCACTTTTGTATTAGTGAGCTAAAATTTTCTTTCTGGCCTTTCACATTATCCGTTAAAAAAAGTTTCTTTACTCTTCTATCCTTTGTTTTCACCTCCCGTATAATATATCCTTTTTTTTCAAGTGATTTGATTGACCTTGCGGTTGCTGCTTTATCAATATGCAACATGGATGACAATTCTTCTTGATTGATTCCCTCGTTATCGTACATATTCATTAAAAGAATGCCTTCTGAATAACTTATATTCATGCTGCTGAATGCAGCCCCAATATAGGCCTGCGTTTGCCTGTTGAATATGCGTTCCGGGCAGTATACAAACTTGCAGGATGGCCTGATTAGGGGATTAAATCCCTTCACACCTAAATATTTATAAAACAAGAGTCGCCTATTACTAAAAGGGCGACTCTCGGACTGTTAACATAAGCTCATTTTTTATATTATGAAGGTAACATTGTAGAAAATACATTGTACAAAATCATATTCCATCGGTTGTTATTATATTTCTTCCCTTTAATGAATATTATGCTTATTATTTGGTGTTATGGTTTTTTAGCTAAATACATTGTTATTTTATCATAAAGAGTTATCTTGTTACCAGAATCAAGAATGACTTTTCTTATACCCTCATAAAAATATGTTTTGTTTGGTTCTTTAAGTGTTATATGGTCAGAGTGTGTTCCAATTAGCGAAACATAGTCATCGGCATTATATTCTCTTGTTTTGAGGTATTCTCGGCGCTCAAGATTAACAAAGCCGTACTTGTCACGAGCATCATAATCCAAGTTGCACTTGTATTCTGTTTCTGGGTGAAAATACCTAGCATATACTTCTTGAATTTGAGAGTATAATGGTTCATCGGTATATCCCCCGCCTGGTCGTATATCTGGTCGCATCATAAACATAGCAAAAGCTCCACCACTTTTTAGTATATCATACGCTTTTGGGTAACCTATTCGTTCCGGTATCCATTGAAAAGCAGCTGCCGAATATACTAAATCAAATCGTTCACTTCTAAAAGGATATGTTTCAAAGTCAGCATTGACAATATTAAAGTTTTTATAGGAATTGAATTTATTTATCATTATTTCACTAAAGTACTCCCCCAATTCAATCGCCTTATAAGAACATCCTGTTTTTAAGATAGGTTCGGTAGCTTGACCTGTTCCAGGTCCAACCTCAAGCACTTCACTATTTGAATCGAGATTTGCATATGCGATAAGGTCAGTAAAAAGTTCATCGCAATAACGAGGCCGCCATTTGTCAAATTGTTCCGGCACTTGTTCAAAAATTGTTCTAAAATCCATAACACACCTCCACAAAATATAAATTATCTTTATTTGCTTGATTCCAAGTCAATTTTTCAGCTGTAATTATACGTAATAAATTATCTTAAACCTTCCAATCTTTTAATATATGGAGATAAATTAATGGCTCTACATCTTCACGATAATGATGAAAGTGCTGACCAGCACCGTATGCCATTCGATGGTAATATTTAATTGGGATGTTGTGCTGAAAAAGCTTACTGATATTAATTATAAAGGTCCTATTGCACTCGAAATTATGAATAAAGGATATGAACATATTAAGGAACCAAGGGTGTTTCTTGCAATTGCTTTTGAAAGAGCACAATTAATTCCATATTATCACATAAGATAACATACTGATTGTGTTATATCAACACTTATAAAATAGATTATTAAAATAAGCCCGCAGTTAAAATTCTCTGCGTGCTATCTCATATTTCGTTTATTATTCATATACCCCAAAATGTTTAAGTGCATCCTTAATTGCTTCCACCTTATGAGCTGGTGCTGGTTTGTACGGATGTTTCAATTCATCGGCTGCGTTAGGCGCTTCATACATAGGTAAACCAAGTGAATGCTTAACCTCCGCAATATAGGCTTTATGCACTTTAAAGCCGTATTTCCCCTCTACATATGCTTGTATCATTGAGTAAGTAACACGCTCTGGTAGCCTATCAACACCGTCCTCATACTCCATTTTCACACTAATAAAACGTCCGCATCTTTGTGGGACAATAACACAACCGTCTCCACATGCCCCGTATGTGGAAACTGGTCTACCGCCTGAATCTTCTTAAGCTCATACCCTCTGCTGCCAAGATACCTGATATCCCTTCCCAGTGTGGCAGGGTCACAGGATACATAAACCACCCTTTTGGGTTCCATCCGGACTATGGTATCCAACAGACTTTCCTCACAGCCCTTCCTGGGCGGGTCTACTACAATGACATCTGCATATATCTTCTCTTCCCTGTACTTCTCCGGCAGGACCTCTTCTGCTGCCCCTACAAAGAATTCTGCATTTTCGATTCCGTTCAACCTTGCATTCTCTTTTGCATCTTCAATTGCCTGAGGGATAATTTCCACTCCGTATACCTTCTTAGCCTGTGCTGCAAGAAATAAGGAAATCGTGCCAATTCCGCAGTATAGATCCCAAACGGTTTCATCACCTTTTAATCCGGCAAATTCCAGAGCTTTTTCATAGAGTACCCTCGTCTGCACGGGATTTACCTGGTAAAAGGAAAGGGGAGAGATGCGGAACTTCACTTCTCCGATATAGTCTGTGATATAAGGTTCCCTCCAGAGAGGTTTTATCTTATCTCCAAGAATGACGTTGGTCTTCTCTTTGTTAATATTTAAGGAAATGCTGGCCATCCCCGGGATATCCGTAAGACTTTTAATGAGTTTTTCTTTATGAGGCAAGTCCTTTCCATTAATGACCAGGCATATCATAATTTCACCGGTTACAAATCCAACACGGGTCAGGATATGCCTTACAAGCCCCTCATGGGTTTCCTCATCATATATGCTGATATTCTCTTCTTCCAAAAAGGAACGGATACACCTTATGATGTCCTCATTTACCTTTGCCTGGATAGAACAGTTGTCTGTGTCAATAACGGAATGGCTGCCTCCTGCATAAAACCCGATAGAAAGCTTCCCGTCTTTTTTTCTGACGGGAAACTGTGCCTTATTCCGGTAATAATAAGGAGTTTCCATTCCTATAATGGGATAAAGGGTGTATCCTTCTGTGACACCTCCCAGTCTTTCGATGCAGTCCGCTACCTTCTTCTGCTTCCTGCGAAGCTGTTCGTTGTAATCCAGATGCTGCAGGGTACAGCCGCCGCACCGGCTGGCAATCCCGCACCTCGGCTCTACCCGGTAGGGGGAAGGTTCTATTATCTCCATGAGCCTTGCATAGCCATAGCTTTTCTTGCATTTCATGGCGCGGACCCGCACCGTATCACCAACCAGCGCATTCTTTACAAATAAAGTATAGCCCTGGTATTTACCGATACCTTCGCCGTCATTTCCCATATCCTCTATGTGAATGATACATTCTTCATTTTTCTTTAAGACAGCATCTTCCTTCAATGTTTATCCCTTTCAAAGCCAAATTAATGCATGCAATGCTAAAAAACGGTACGTCTGATATTTGCTTCAAATAAACGGTTCATACCAAGCCAGGTTGCCTTTTCGTCACCGTTATTTAAAAATTCCATCATTGTCTCGAGCTTTGCATCGGTATTATCGGCAAAATTCAATGCCATAGCCTCTATGATAGAGGGTTTCTTCGGTGAACCGTATTCCAATTCCCCATGATGAGCTAAAATACAATGCTTCAGCTGTGATGCCAGTGCTGCCGGAAAACCTGGCATTGTCTTTATCCTAGCCCCTATGATTTCCGTTCCGATGTAAATATGGCCCAATAACTGGCCATCATCGGTATAATCATTTTCCGGGAATATGGATAATTCATCCATCTTTCCGATATCGTGGAACATTGCAGCCGTAATCAATAAGTCCCTGTTAATTAACGGATAATGGTCCGCATAGTAATCACACAGCCTTACCACACCCAGTGTATGCTCCAGGAGACCTCCCATAAAGCTGTGATGGACACTTTTAGCAGCGGAATGCTTCTTAAAACGTTCTGCAAAAGCAGCATCTTCTACAAAAAAGCTCTCCAGCAGTTTTCTTAAATTGGGCTCCTTTACCTTGCTGATGTATTTTAACAGTTCACTGTACATTTCACTGATACTTTTTCCTGTCGTCGGTACAAAATCTGATGGGTCATATTCCCCTTCATGACTTTTACGTACTCTTTTTATGTTAAGCTGAAGTGCCCCCTGAAAATTCACCATCTGTCCATCTATGTGAATATATTCCATGCTTTCAAAGTGATCTATCCCCTGGGACAGTTCCCACACCTTACCGTCCAGTGTTCCTGTTTTATCCTGGAGCAGTAGGGAATAGTAGCTTTTTCCAGCCTTTGTCTTAAGTGCCTGTTTTGTTTTGCAAAGATAGGTTTCCGATACCATTTCCCCATCTCTTAAATCGCCTATATATCTCATCCTGACCTCTTTCTAATTTTCACCTTGCTCTCGTTGCATACCGCTGTCCTGTCTGCGGTACTGCCATAAATAAAGGGGGGGCGAAGGTGCTTTTCCTTTCCACTTACTCCCATTGCATACCGCTTACTTGTCTGGGGTACTGCCATAAAAAATGGAGTATCAAAGTGATTTCTTTCACCCTTCAATTTGAGCAAAGCCGCAATTCATTCTATAAGCCCGTATTCTTACTATTTTACGTCTTAATGTAATTGTATGACTCATTATAACCCAAGCGTGAAGCCATTTCAACCGCTTTCCATGTATCTGTTCTTCCATCGCTCCAATTGGGTTGCTATTGGCTATATCCTTCCCACAATCAGACGACTTCGAGGTCTGAGCTCGTAAGGACGCAATGTCATTAAGTTTACTTAATGACATTGCGTAAGAACGTGGGCCCGTCAGGCGTATAACCCCCAAAATAACCGGACAGTATACTCTGCCCGGTTATTCAGACTATAGACAAGCTATATATTAATATTTTTCTTTATTCAAATAATGTATAAAAATGTAAGGCACCAGATAACTTAGGTATCAGGTGCCTTAATGATTCGTCGTTAGATTGATATTTACTGCCTTTGTACTATGCTTCTCCGGCCAAATAAAAATTGATTTATATAATGAACTGATAACATTATTACACCTAAAATGTAGGTTCCAATCGGAATGAAATTGTTCAGCAGGGTTACATAACGGTCTATTGGTGTTAATAAAATAGCTGTTCCAATTGTAATTGACATGCCAGCAATACCAAAGACCAGGTTGTATTTTCTCTCTCGAAAGAAAATAGCTTCGGTATAGAAAGAAGCACTCTTCATGGTTTAATTCTGGTTTGACTTTGTTTTACTTCTTTGCATTTACCTTACCCAGCACAACGGACAGTTTCATTTCCTTTTCCTTGTCCTTAATAGTACGCTTAATGGTTACTTCTACCGTGTCCTTGGGATTTAGGGCCGTAATAGTATTGTTAAAGGTGCTTACGCTGCTTATGGGGGTGGTATTTACGGCAGTTATCATATCTCCAATTTGAAGTCCTGCTTTCAGGGCCGGCGAATTGCTCTCCACCTCTGTCACATAGATTGCATTTTCAAGGTTGGCATTGGCCAGCTCCTGCTTTGACATATCCATACACTTTACGCCAAAATAGCTGCGTTCCGTCTGGTTCACCATAGCTTGAATGGTTTTTTTGATTTTGGAAATCCCGATAACAGTACTTACATTCCCGTTGTCTTCATCCTTTAATTTATTTGTTATGATACCAATGACATCTCCGTTCATGTTGATGATAATACCGTCACTGTTTTCATTTGTGCTGATATCCGTAGTAAATAAATCCACCTTGTTATCCGTTATGTAGAAACCGTAATCAGTGCCTGATATAATACCAAGCTCCATAGAGTCTACATAACCGTTAGGGCTTCCAAGTGCTATGATAGGGGAACCTACCAGCAATGAATAGGATTCTCCAAGCTCAGCCGGCTTTAAGCCTGCCTCAAAGGAGTCCGGAATATCTTCAAGGCTCACTGACAGAACAGCCAGATTTAGCTCCTTATCATAATCCTGGATATGGGCCTTTACCGACAACTCATCATTTATCTGAAGCTGAATAGCCTTGGCATCCTTTATTTTATCCAGGGTTACAAGCACAAGCAGATCTACCGAATTGTTCGCAAGTATAATCCCGGTGGTGTTTCGTGTGACATCATATTTTTCATTTTCATTTAATCCGTCTATCTTGCTGCTGGTGCAGGCTATATCAACAATGGAACTGTTTACTCCCGATGCTATTTCCCTTATCTCATAATAGATATTATTCAAGTCCTTAATATTGGCAGCCACATGGGTTTCCACATATACGGTACCGGGTTTTTTAGAAGGCTCCTTCCCGGAATTATCCTTGCCTCCCTGTCCTTCTGCCTGTGGGGTGGGCGTAGGTGTGGCTGTTGCTCCTGTATTCTCTCCTGCACCCGGAGTAAGTGTGGGAAATTCCACGGTTTTCTTATCCCCGCCTTCTCCTAAAAGCTTTACGATAAAAGGATTCGCAAGATAGAATACCACTCCGGCCACTACGGCAAATACACAAGCTAAAATAATCGTCCATAGAAGTGACATCAGCATGTGAACTTTCCTGCTTCTTCTTTTGGACGATATCTGTTCCTGTATAAATAAATATTCATTGGAATCTTTGTTGGATTTATCTTCTGGCATTTTTATTTCTCTCCGGTTATTCAATCTCTGATGTTGTATTTGATAACTGATTTTTGATAAATCAGGCCGCTTCAATTTTATACTCCCTTAGGACAATCCGTACATCTATTTTAACATGTACTTATGAACATTATATGAATGAATTGTAAACAAACACCAGCAAGCCTGTAATTTTCAAATTAATAGTTTTATTTTCAGCAAAAATAAGGTAAAATAGGGAACGTAGGGCTATAAAACTCTGCATTTTGTATCTGCTATGGATTGAGCAAGAAAGAGGTTCCTATGAACGAGAAAGCACTAAAAACCCTTGAATATAATAAAATTATAGAAAAATTATCCTCCTTTGCAGGCTCTGGCCTTGGAAAAGCCTTATGTAACAGTCTTTTGCCTGTAAGTGATATAGAAGAAATTAAAAAAGCACAGAGGGAGACCTCCGATGCCCTGTCCCGTATTCTGAGAAAGGGAAGCCTTGGCTTTTATGGAGTTCATGATATCAGAGCTTCCTTAAAGCGGCTGGAGGTTGATTCTTCCCTAAGTGCACAGGAGCTGCTGCATTTAAGCTCCGTACTGGACGCCACTGCCAGAATCAGAGCTTATGGTTTAAAGGATTCAGGAGACAGCGATTCCACTTTAAAAGAAACGGACTCCCTGGAGGAAATGTTCCGCTCCCTGGAGCCCCTGACCCTTCTGAATAACGAAATCAAGCGCTGTATTATCAGTGAGGAGGAGATTGCCGATGACGCAAGCCCTGCTCTTAAGAGTATCAGACGCTCCTTAAAGCTTACGAACGATAAGATTCATGACCAGCTTAATTCCATCGTAAATTCCTCCGGCTCCAAGACCATGCTCCAGGAAAATATCGTTACCATGCGAAATGGCAGGTACTGTATCCCCATCAAGCAGGAATACCGAAGCCAGTTCCCCGGCATGATTCATGACCAGTCCTCTTCCGGCTCCACTATTTTTGTAGAGCCCATGGCAGTCGTGAAGCTGAACAACGATTTAAGAGAGCTTGAAATCAAGGAGCAGCAGGAAATCGAGCGCATACTGGAAGCATTAAGTGAGCAGGCCGGCCAGCACTCAGAGAAGCTTTATAACAACATCAAAGTCCTGCCAGAGCTTGACTTTATCTTTGCAAAGGCTACCCTTTCCAAGCAAATGAAGGGTATAGAACCCTTATTTAACGATAAGGGCATCGTAAATATCAAGAAGGGCCGCCACCCCCTGATTGATGCCAAAAAGGTAGTTCCCATTGATATCACTCTGGGTAAGGATTTTAACCTGCTGGTAATCACAGGGCCTAATACCGGAGGAAAAACTGTTTCTTTAAAGACTGTGGGACTCTTTACTCTCTTAGGCCAGTCAGGCCTTCACATTCCGGCCTTTGACGGCTCAGAGCTGGCAGTCTTCGAAGAGGTATATGCGGATATCGGCGACGAGCAGAGTATTGAGCAGAGCTTAAGTACTTTTTCTTCCCATATGACCAATACGGTATCGATTTTGGAGAAAGCCAATTATCAGTCTCTGGTATTGTTTGACGAATTAGGCGCCGGAACAGACCCTACGGAAGGGGCTGCCCTGGCTATGGCAATCCTGAATTATCTTCATAAGCGCCATGTCCGTACTATGGCCACCACCCATTACAGCGAGCTGAAGGTTTACGCCCTGACTACAGAAGGTGTCAGCAATGCCAGCTGTGAATTTGATGTGGAAACCCTCCGCCCTACCTACAGGCTACTTATCGGGATTCCCGGCAAGAGCAATGCTTTTGCCATTTCCTCAAAGCTTGGACTTCCCAGTCACATTATCGAGGATGCACAGAACCTGATCGGCGTACAGGAAAAGAGCTTTGAGGATGTAATATCGGACCTGGAAAAAAACCGCCTGGAAATCGAGAGGGAGAAGGAAGAAATTGCGGCTTTAAGAGAGCAGGCTAAGAATCTTCAGGTTAAATTAGAGCAGCAGAATGATAAGCTTGCCAGTGCCAAGGACCGTATTATGGCGGAGGCCAATGAAGAGGCCCGAAAGGTATTGCAGGAAGCCAAGGATGTGGCTGACCGAACCATTAAGAATTTTAACAAATGGGGTTCCGAGGGCGGCTTTGGAAAAGAGATGGAACACGAGAGGGGCAAAGTCAGAGACCTGCTGTCTTCCACGGAAGGTAAGCTTGCCATAAAAGGAAAGCAGAAATCCTCCAAAACACCCAAGCCCGGAGAATTTAAAATCGGCGATGCCGTCCATGTTAACAGCCTTGGCTTAAAGGGTACGGTAAGTACACTCCCCAATGCCAAGGGCGATTTGTACGTACAGATGGGAATACTCCGCTCCCAGGTAAATATCAGTGACCTGGAGCTTATTGATGAGCCGGATATAACAGGCCCTAATATCACCAAATCCGGCAGCGGAAAGATTAAGATTTCCAAGGCCCTTCATATCAGCCCGGAGGTCAACCTCATCGGAAAGACCGTGGATGAGGCATTGTCAGAGCTGGATAAATACCTGGATGATGCTTACCTTTCCCACCTTCCTCAGGTTACGGTCATACACGGCCGGGGTACCGGTGCCCTGCGCAATGCAGTGCACTCCCACCTTAAGAAGACCAAGTATGTAAAATCCTATAGGGAAGGTGCCTTCGGAGAAGGCGGTCAGGGCGTTACTATCGTAGAATTTAAACAGTAGAAAGGAGTCCTATATGGCTGCCAAGCAAAAAATCCTCATTGTTGATGATGATGTTAATATAGCGGAGCTTATCTCCCTTTACCTTACCAAGGAATGCTTTGACACCCTTATGGTTCATGACGGAGAAGAGGCCATTGCAAAGTTCACAGAATACCAGCCGAATCTGATTCTTTTGGACCTTATGCTTCCCGGCATTGACGGTTATGAGGTATGCCGGGAAATCCGGAAGAATTCCTCTGTCCCAATTATCATGCTCTCTGCCAAGGGAGAAATCTTTGATAAGGTATTGGGCTTAGAGCTGGGAGCGGATGATTACATTATCAAGCCCTTTGATTCCAAGGAATTAGTGGCAAGAGTAAAGGCTGTCCTGAGGCGATTTCACCCGGCCTCCACACAGCCTGTTCCGCCCGCGGAAGCTGCGGAGCAGACAGGGGACTATGTAGCCTATCCCGATCTTATTATAAACCAGAGCAATTATTCGGTGCTGTATTACGGAAGCACCATCGAAATGCCCCCGAAGGAACTGGAGCTCTTTTATTTTCTGGCATCCCATCCCAATCAGGTCTTTACCAGAGAACAGCTTCTGGACCACATATGGGGCTATGAATATATCGGAGATACCAGAACCGTGGATGTACACATCAAAAGACTGCGTGAAAAAATTAAAGACCATACCTCCTGGAGTCTTTCTACCGTATGGGGTATCGGTTACAAATTTGAAGTAAAGAAATAATTTGGAGATAAAATATGAAGCGTTCCCTTTTCGTAAAACTTGTGGTACTTTATCTTGTTTCGGCAGTATTTATGTTCCTGCTTCTAAATACCTATGGTATGAAGCACTACGAGCAAAAGCTGGTGGAAGAAAAGAAGATGCTGCTTTATACCCAGGCCCTTTCCTTATCCAACGATTATATGACAGATTACTATAACCAGGATATATCCCTGGAGGATTTGTCTGCCCGGATAAAGGCTATGGCAATCATGCTGGATTCCCGTATCTGGATTGTTAATAAAAACGGAATTGTCATCTCCGACACAGCCTCTGGAATAATTACAGAAAATCCAATCAATATCTTCGAAATGGACTCCGACTTTCTGTATCAGCACCAGCCCTTTCCCAATTCCGCAAGCTTAAAAAATGTTCTGTCAGAGCCCATGGTAAGTGTTGTATATAAGGTGCTGTATAAATACCAGGTAAGAGGTTATGTCGTTATCCATTATTCCATGAATAAGATACATAAAAGCAGTTTGTCCTTTACAGATACCCTGAATCTCTGCCTTCTTGTATTTTGTGCAATACAGGCCCTAATTTTCTCCTGCCTGTATTTCATAACCCTGCGCCCTCTGAATAAGCTCAACAAGGCTGCCCTTGCATATACCAAGGGGAATTATTCCTATCCGATTACTGTTAAGACCACCGATGAGTTCGGTACACTGGCATCCTCCCTTTCTTACATGTCCGGTGAAATTCGGAATCTTGATAATTACCAGAAGAAATTCGTGGCAAATATCTCCCATGATTTCCGCTCTCCCCTGACCTCTATAAAGGGTTATGCGGAGGCTTTGATGGATGGAACCATTCCCTATGAAATGAAGGACAAGTATCTGGGTATCATACTTTTTGAAACGGAACGGCTAAACAAACTGACCGGCAGCCTGCTAACCTTAAATGGCTTTGAAAACAAAGGAATTCTTCTGGAGAAAACCTCCTTTGACATTAACCACATTATTAAAAAAACAGCCGAAAGCTTCGAGGGCTCCTGCAAGGATAAGAAAATCACCCTGAATCTTCTCTTCTCCAACAAGGTAATTCTGGTAGACGCGGATATGGGTAAAATTCAGCAGGTCCTTTATAACCTTTTAGACAATGCCATCAAATTCAGCCCCCAAAGCTCCACCATTAAGATCTCCACCCAGGAAAAAGGAGATAAGGTCTTTGTATCGGTAAAGGATTATGGAATCGGCATACCAAAGGAGAGCATCAATAAGATATGGGAGCGTTTCTATAAAACAGACGCCTCCAGAGGAAAGGATAAGAAGGGCACTGGCCTTGGCTTGTCCATTACCAAGGAGATTATCACGGCCCATAATGAGAATATTAACGTTATCAGCACCCAGGGCGTCGGGACAGAATTTATCTTTACACTGCCCCGCACCGGTGGTTTTATGTAGGAGCCGGATAATCCGGCAGGAAATGCCTGACAAAAAAAGCTGTATCACATGAGTACCGGCATTCCGGCACTCATGTGATACAGCCATTTTTTTACAAAGAGCCTTCTTTTTAAATTCCTTATTACCTTTTACGCCTCATCCCAGGAATGGCGGTGAAGCTTTCCGGCAAGACGCATGCCTGAAAAATCATTCTGCCTTAATGCTTCATATAAAACAATTGCCACGGAATTCGCAAGATTTAAGGACCTGATATCTCCCATCATGGGAATTCTTATAGCATTTTCTTTATTATCCAGCAGGATTTCCTCCGGAATACCGGCACTCTCCTTGCCAAACATAATGTAGCAGTCCGGTTCGTAGGAAGCCTCCGTATAGACCTTCAATGCCTTTGTGGTAGCCATATAAATCCTGGCTCCGGGGTTTTTTGAAAGGAAGTCTTCATAATTCTCATAAATCGTTACATCAAGGTCCTTCCAGTAATCAAGTCCAGCCCTCTTAATCTCCTTTTCCTCCAGGGAGAAGCCAAGGGGTTTTATCAGATGGAGACTGGCTCCCGCTGCCACACAGGTACGTCCGATATTTCCCGTGTTAGATGGGATTTCCGGTTCCAGTAATACTATGTTCATAACTAAAGTCCTCTTTTCTTATTCACAGTGTTTCTTAACAAAGCGCTCAATTCTCTCCACTGCAATCTTTAAATTGTCGATGGAATAAGCGTAGGAGATACGAAGAAAGCCTTCTCCGCAGCTGCCAAAGGCTGTACCCGGTACAACCGCTACCTTCTCTTCCATCAACAGCTTTGTGGCGAATTCATCCGAGGTCATACCAAGGCTTTTGATGCTGGGAAAGACATAAAAGGCTCCAAAGGGCTCGAAGCAGCTAAGCCCCATGTCATGAAAGGCCTTTACCAGATAATTTCTTCTCTGGTCATATGCCTCTCTCATGATTTCCACATCTCCGTCCCCGTTTTTTAAAGCTTCTATTGCGGCATACTGGCTGGTAGTGGGCGCGCACATGATGGCAAACTGGTGAATTTTTATCATCTGCTCGATAATCGCTGCAGGCCCTACGGCATAGCCAAGCCTCCAGCCCGTCATGGCATAGGACTTGGAAAACCCGTTTATTACAATAGTCCTTTCCCTCATACCGGGAAATTCGGCGATTGATACATGGTCACGTCCATAAGTAAGCTCAGAATAGATTTCATCTGAAATCACAAAAAGATCCTTTTCTATGAGTACTGGCACAATCTCAGCCAAATCCTCCTTTGTCATAACAGACCCCGTTGGATTATTGGGGAAGGGAAGCACCAGGACCTTTGTCTTATCCGTAATGGCATTTAAAAGGCCCTCCCTGGTAAGCTTAAATTCATCCTCTTCCTTTAGCTCTATAATGACCGGCTTGCCCCCTGCCAAGACAACACAGGGAACATAGGAAACATAGCTGGGCTGGGGAACCAGCACCTCATCCTCCGGGTCCAGCATTGCCCTTAAGGCAATATCAATGGCTTCACTTCCTCCGACCGTCACAATGGCCTCATGATCATAATCATAGTAAAGCCCGAACCGGCGGTTTAAATACCGGCAGATTTCTATTTTCAATTCCTTAATTCCGGAATTGGAGGTATAGAAGGTCCTGCCCTTTTCCAGCGAATAAATGCCCTCCTCCCGGATATGCCAGGGAGTGTCAAAATCAGGCTCTCCCACACCAAGAGAGATGGCATCCTTCATTTCGCTTACAATATCAAAAAACTTACGTATGCCCGAGGGCTCAATTGTTACAACTTTCTTTGATAATGGGTCTCTCACGGTGTAATCAGCATCCTTTCATCGTTGGTCTCATGAACCAGCGGAAGTCCATGCTCCTTGTACTTTTTAAGCACAAAATGAGTGGCGGTGCTAAGAACTGCTTCCATAGGAGCCAGCTTACTGGATACGAAATTGGCAACCTCCCTCATACTCTTTCCTTCTATGATTACCGTCAGGTCAAAGCCCCCCGACATCAGATAAACAGACTCTACTTCATCAAACCGATAGATTCTCTCAGCAATTTTATCAAAGCCCTGCCCTCTCTGGGGAGTAACCTTGACCTCAATCAGGGCAGTAACCCTCTCGCTCTCCGTATTATCCCAATTGATTAAGGTAGGGTAACCGCAGATGATGGTCTGCTCTTCTAATTCCTTTATAACAGAGGCTACTTCCTCCTCCGTAGAATTTAACATAGCTGCCAAATCCTTTGGTGTCAGTTTGCTGTTCTTATCTATGGCTTTTAATATCTTTTCCTTTAACATAAGCTTCACCTATGCCCTAATGGGCACTGCCAGCAGCTCCGGAAGGCGGCAGTCTTTTATTCCTCTCTCATATTTCTCCCGGCCTGTTTTCTATTTATGCAGCCATACTCTGGCTTTATTTTACTATTTCACAGCTTTAATCCGGTAAAGTTCATCACTCTTAGGCGGCTCCAGAAACCTTCTTTCGTCCTGATTCCGTATTATCCGGCCCATATCCTCTGTAAATCTTCCGATTACAGCGGCCGGTATGCCGTTGTCACAAAGCATATCTGCCAGTTCATTTCCTTTCCCGGTAACCAGCAGCAGGGAGCCTCCTGAGAGCAGCTGGTAGGGATTAATATCAAAGAATTCGCAGATTTCTATGGTTTCCTGCTTTATGGGAATCTTATTTAAGTCTGCTGTTAATCCCAGTCCCGTACGTGCTCCAAGTTCCCACAGGGCACCAAAAATTCCGCCGTTGGATGCGTTGTGCATAAGCTTTACCTCAGCCTTTTCCGATAACAATGCTTCCTTTTCTGTAGGTAAATAGCTGATGAACTGAACGGCATTCTGGATGAAATCATGATTGTACCTGGATGTAAGCTTCCTATTATGTTCTCTGGCAAGGATGGCAGTTCCTAAAAGGCCTGCCCACTTTGTCATTACAATCTCATCTCCGGGCAGGACGCCCGCGGTGGCGGTAGCCCTGCTGCGGCGTATCTTGCCAACTCCCGTGACAGTTATGACCGGCTGGTTCACAAAAGTGGTAATTTCGGTGTGTCCTCCCATTATCTCTATCCGGCAGGCTTCACAGGTCTTTTCTGTTTCCTTTATCATATTCTGCAGCATTGCTTCCGGTGACCCTTCCGGTAAGAGAACCGTCATCAGAATTCCAATAATTTCTCCTCCTGCTGCCGTAATATCATTGGCAGCACTATGTACTGCAATATCGGAAGGCATGTCCTTTCCAAAGGTTATGGGGTTAGAGGTAAGCAGGACTCCTTCTTCCTCTTTTAAATTCAGCATGCAGCAGTCCATTCCCACTCCCGGACCCCAGAGCACTTCTTCTCTTCTATGATTTATCTGCCTTAAAACAGAACGCTTCAATATCGGTTCCGATACTTTTCCAGCCTGCATGATAACCTCTTTCTTAGCATATATATTCCTTTTGATTGTGAAAAGGGGTTGCTGCATAACCAAATTCCGTTATGCAACAACCCACACAGACCTATAAGCCTGTATTTTCTTCCTGGGTACTGTCATTACTATTGTCTTCTGTGGTATTTCCTTTATTGTTTTCCTTGTTGTTTTCCTTGTTGTTCTCTTTGTTATTTTCTTTATTGGTATCTTTCTTATTGCCTGTTTTGTCCTCTTTACCGCCCTTATCATTTCCTGATATTGCAGGCACATCCCCAGGATCATCCGATGTGATATCTCCCTTTCCCTTATCCGTCTTATCATCCGTTACATCTTTATCCGGTTTTTCTTCCTTTTTGGTACCGACGGTTACATATCTGGGAGAAGCGTTATAGACACTCCTGTTTACTCTGGTTCGGCTTACTTCCTGTCCATTCTCATACACGATCTTGTAAAGCTCTGCCACATATCCTGTATGAGCTGACTGGGTGGTATATACATAAGTCGGAGGCTGGTTGGGGTCCTTTGTTACCACATCTGCTCCCGGTTGTCTCTGACTTACGATTACGGTTTCAAATTTAACCTTCCTGCCCTTTGTATTTCTTTTCTCATGTCCCCATAAATTAAAGGTAATGGTTCTTCCATAAGTGGAAGCTTCGATTACGACAGGTGCATCGGTATTGTTCTTGAATCTTAAATTCTTCCAGGTTCCTGCAATAGCGGCATCCCTAGATAAATCCACATAGCTGATGGTCATGGAATGGTTGGCGCGCTCCACTACTTCCAGCTCTGATAACAGCACCGCATTGTACAGGGTAGTGGTTACCTGGCAGGCCCCGCCGCCGATGGAATCTACCAGCTTACCGTTAGAATATGCTCCTGCCTGGTAATAACCATTGGAGGTGGTAAAGGGTGCCAGTTTTTCATAGGCAGAAAAAACCTGTCCGGGGTATAATACTGTGTTATTAATAAGTCTTGCACCATTGGCAAGATTGGCTGCCCTGTCCGCTGTGGAGGTGGTAAAGGTTGTATGGAAGGTTCCCAACAAGGTATTACACTCCTCTACCATACTTCTGGTATACTTTGGAGCTACCTCCTTTACCTCTGCACTCAGACTGACATCTTCCCCTGACCAGTTATTTAAAACAGCATCCTTGATGGCTGCCACGGTAGTTTCCGTATCTACCTTCTGGCCAACAGTCTCGTCGGTGTAGACAAAGGCTCCGTTCTTTCTGGATACCGTTGCATTTGCCGCCTTTACATTATGTTTGGAAAGTCTTTTTGCGAAGGTTTTTAATTTTGGCTCATTTATGGAAAACTCCAAATGATATACGAGTTTATTTTCCTGGGTATCCTTTAAATCCTTATATTGCTTGATAAGATTACCTACTTTGCCAATTTCCATGGCTTCCTCAATATAATTGTTCTTTTTGTCGGTAAAGCCTAAATCGCTTATTTTTACCTGCTCTTTTTCACCCTTTATATCTACGGTAACAGTTCTTTGTTTTAGTGTATCCACATAATCAGCTACTGCTTTTGCTGCCTCATCCTTTGTCATTCCGCTGATATCTACCGCATCAATATATACTCCTTTTGTTATTGCATTGTCTTCATCTGCGGCAAAAGCCTTTGTATAGCTGCCAGCGGATAATAGGAATAATGATAATAGGAACACTATTCTTATCATTCTCTTGCTTATACTCATAATTACCCTCCTCTGCTAGCATAATTTATAACTTATTGATGATACTTATTATTTATAGTTATTTACTTATGTATAACTGTAAACATCCGTACCTGTTTAGAAAAATACGTTAATTACCATGGGAGCTACCATAGCTAACACCAGAATAATTACGATTATGGTTGAAATCGTTTTCTTGACTTTATTGCTGTTAAAGTTCATCTTACACCTTTCCTTTCGATTATAGTATTATTCAAAATACCTCATTTATTCTGCCTTTATTCAGGATAATTTTATCAATCAGTCTGGAAGCCTCGCTTCTTGTCAGCTCGTCTATCTGCTTCCTATACTCTATCTTATGATATTTTAATAAATCATTCAAGTAATTTTTTTGTCTCGCAGTAATTGGCTGCTCCTTTTTCACTTTATAATTTAACGGAACTGGCATAAACAGCCCGCTATGCTCTGTAAAAAATTCATTGCAAAGATGTGCATAGACCACAGCCGTGGCTTTTGCATCGTGAGATGCCCTGTGAGCGCTTGCATTCACTACCTGATAGCGTTTGCAAAGATTTGTAAGGCTCTTGCTCTCATCCCCGGAAATGGCTCCCCGGCTGATTTTCAAAGTATCAATCCCCTGTCTTTCAAACGGAATTCCAAGGCGGGCTGCACCAACCTTTAAGAAGCTATAGTCAAACAGGATGTTATGCCCCATCAGGATGTCTTCTCCGGCAAATTCTATAAACCGCGGTATCACTTCTACCTGATTCTCCGCCTCTTTCAGCAGGTCCTCCGTAATGCCGGTAAGCTGGATGATTTTCTCCGGCAAGGGCACCGGCGGCTTTATCAGCTCATTAAAATATTCTGTAATTTTTCCTTCCCTTACCTTGACTGCACCAATTTCTATTATGTAATCCTCTTCCGGAGAAAGTCCGGTAGTTTCAATGTCAAAGCAGACAAAGGAAGTTATTCTGTCACTTTTATTCGTCATTCTTTCCCTCCCATCTGCAAAGGTTAAAGAGAAAACAGTCCCTGCACTTTGGGCTTCTGGCAGTACAGATGCTTCTGCCATGGGCAATTATCTGAAGATTATACAAAATCCAATGGTCCTTCGGCAGCACTTTCATTAAGTCGAACTCTATCTTTACCGGGTCCTCTTCCTTTGTAAACCCAAGCTTTCCGGATATCCTTTTTACATGGGTATCCACCACAATACTGGGCTCATGATATACATTTCCCCTGATGACATTGGCGGTTTTTCTTCCCACTCCCGCCAGCTTTGTAAGAGCTTCAATATCCTTCGGAACAACTCCGCCATACTCTTTTACCAAAGTCTTTGTACACTCTATGATATTCTTTGCCTTGTTATGGTAAAAGCCCGTACTGTGAATGTCCTGCTCCAGCTCCTTTAAGTCTGCCGCTGCAAAGTCTTCCAGGGTCCTGTATTTTTTAAATAAATCCTCTGTAACCAGATTGACCCTCGCATCCGTGCACTGGGCACTGAGAATGGTTGCAATCAGAAGCTGCCAGGGTGTCTCATGATTTAAATAGCACTTATATTCCATCGTATAATGTTCATCCAGAAGGGAGAGCACTTGCCCGACCCTCTCACGTTCGTTCTTCGTCAGCCTTTTAACAGCCATATTTGCTCCTTTCGTAAAATTAAATTTAATCATTGGATACTGTAAATTTGTCTGACTTTTTCCTATACCATCATTAAATCTACCGGTATCTGCCTTGCCTGTTTGTTAAGGGGATTACGGTTTTTGTAATCATATAGTATAAACTGCTCCTGCCCTACTGCCCGGCCTGAGACAGCCGTCTCATATACATTCAGGGGATAATGTTCCATATGGAGCATTCCCTTTATCTCCTCCGTACGGATATCTGCCTCTCCCAAATATTTCTTAAGGCTGTCCTTATCCTTATAAAATTCCTGGTACCTGGCTTTATACCGGTCAAAATTCTCTGCAAAGGGCGGCCTGCTTTTCAGCTTCTCCCTGCAATACAGATCATGGACCATCAGATGCTTCAATGTTTGGGTTTCACCTGTGCTTTCACTGCCTGCTTTTTTCCCGATATACTGGTCAAAGAATCCCAGAAGGGCTTCATACCTTCCCATTCTGGAGGAATTTAAAAGAAAAAGGCCCTGTTCTTCATAATAATTCCCGAGCTCGAAAAAGAAGTCAAAAGGAGTAGCAAAAAAATGCATTAGGTATGCAAGGGAATATTCAAACTGCCCGCTGTTATAATACATTTCCGTCATACTCTCTACTTTTTTCAGGAGCAGTATCTCATCATAGCTGATCCATCTGGTATAAAGCACTTCATAAGGAGGCTCGTCCTGGTATACAATGCCCCATTTTTCCTTTTCTCCATGAAGGTAAGAGCCCTTCAGCACCTTCAGAAAGCCCAGCTGAAGCTGGTCCGGCTTCATGGAATAAACTTCGTTAAAGGAATCCCTGAAGGAGGTGTAATCCTCATAGGGAAGACCGGCTATCAGGTCCAGATGCACATGAATGTTCCTGCCCTCCTGTATCCGGAGGACCACCTCCCTGATCTTATCCAGGCTCATTTTCCGCCTTATGGCATCCAGGGTGGTTTCATTGGCAGACTGTACACCGATTTCCAGCTGAACGAGACCTTCTCTTAACGTATTTAAAAGGGCCAGCTCCTCTTCCCTTAATAATTCTCCCGCTATCTCGAAATGAAAATTTGTTACACCGTTATCATTTTCCTTTAAGAACTGCCAGATTTCCATCGCATGCTGATGGTTGCAGTTAAAGGTCCTGTCAACAAACTTCACCTGAGGAACCTTATCCTTCAGAAAGACAGACAGCTCTTCCTTCACCTTCTTAAGGTCCCGGAAGCGTACCTTCCTATTTTCCGAGGAAAGGCAATAGCTGCAGGAGTAGGGACAGCCCCGCCCGGATTCATAATATATTATCTTATTCTGAAGGCTTGTAAGCTCCTCATAGGGAAAGGGTATGGCATCCATGTCCATTTCCTTTCTCGGGGCTGTCCGATAGAGCCTGCCGTTTTCTTCCCGGCAGCAAAGCCCTCTGATGTCCTTTAATCCTTCTCTGTCTCCGGTATAAAAGTGCATTAAATCCAGGAAGGTCTCTTCCCCTTCTCCGCATATGATCCCATCAATACAGGGAAGCTCTGTCAGAACCTCTTCCGGGTCATAGGAAACCTCCGGTCCTCCAAGCCACAGGCTGGTGCCTGGAAGCACCTTCTTTATTTCCCTGCTTATTTTTTTAATCATTCCCATGTTCCAGATATAGCAGGAAAAGCCTATAAAATCCGGCTTACGTTTGTAGATATCTACCAGGATATCCTCCGTATACTGGTTAATGGTATACTCAGCCAGGGAAATACTTTCCTTGTAAGGAGCGGCATAATTTCTTAAGCTTCGTATCGCCAGGTTAGAATGTATATATTTTGCGTTAATTCCTACTAATAAAATCTTCACGTTTAGCTCCCATAGGGTTAATAAATAAGCATAAGCACACCGTTGTCCAGTGGCTTATGCTTATTTTAACACAAGTTTTTTGAAAAGAAAACCCGTTGGCCTAGGAAATGGGAGGAATTGTTACCGTTCAGTCCAGCTTCCGGACTATAAATGCCACCCGCTTATTCCACAATTTTACTATCACCTATCACATTTTGAAGATAATTATCCAGCCAGATTGCCGGAGCGGACAGTAAGAACCATACCAGGCTAAAAAGAGGACATATCTGCCCCCAGGCGTTTAAGGGCTGGTTGGAGTAATCCCATACATTAAGATGCATCCACAGGTTAACGATCAGACCAGCCATTAGTTCCACTGCCGTTATAGCCAGAGAGGAGAGAAACATTCTCCCCGGAAGGGGAATTTCATGCTTGCATTTTTGATTGATGTAATCTATCAGCAAAAAGCAGACTCCGCCTGCTATCAGCATGGAGATATGGGAATATCCCCGGAACAGGGTTTCAATACCGCAGTAGGAAAAACCTCCTACAAAGAAAAATAGAATATATTTCAGACTGTTACTGTTTATTTTGAGCATACTAATCATTCCTTTCCTCATAAAAATAAATTGATTTTAATCGGGTTAAAAATTAGTATACTCCGTTATTTTTTTTGAAATCGAAAGTTCGCCCTATTCCATCACTTCCCTTTACAGCAGCTTCCAGAGCTTCTATTCTTTCTCTTTTCTATAAAAATTTATCAAATTTGATTGATTACAGGAAACAACCGGGAAAATCCTGAGCAGACAGCTTCCCTTTACAAGAGCAATTCACCTGCAGTTGAATATTTAAACTGAAAAAAGGGCGTGAAAAAAGCGGGTGATGGGAATCGAACCCACGTATCTAGCTTGGAAGGCTAGTGTTCTACCATTGAACTACACCCGCAAAATACTATGAAGTTGTCAGTCTTTCTTTCAAAATTAAAATTTCTGAAATATGCCGGCGACCGGAATCGAACCGGTACGGGCGATTAAGCCCGCAGGATTTTAAGTCCTGTGCGTCTGCCAGTTCCGCCACGCCGGCATCTGAAAGCTTTCTGACAAGGTTAGATTATAGCACAGTCAGTTTTACATTTCAAGAGGTTTTTGTATTAATTTTAGAGAAAATTCGAATAATTCTTATCATTCCCTATAAGTCTATTTTAAGTTTTATCTTCTTATGGATGTAAAAAGGCTGGAACGTATAATATTTTTATATTTCCAGAAGGTAAAAACTTAATACTGCTTATAGGTTATCCTCAAGCCTGAATTCCAACGAAGTTTTTTATAATAAGGGAGGATACCGGAGGAAGAGTAAGCTTTAATATCCCTCCGTCGGTAAAGTACATCTCAGAGTCAATACAATGCCCCTCCGCCGTAGTCAGTATCAGCCTCGAAAGAGTATCCGTGTCTTTTATCCCTATCCTCCAGGCTTCAATATCCACTGCCATTGGGGCTTCCGTGTTATTTAGGGCTATAATAAATTTATCCTGCTTATTAAATCTTCCATAGCATAAATAGCCGTATCCCGTATGCAGCATAAGATGGGAACCGCTTTTAAGAGCTTCATAGGCTTTATGGATGCCGATAATATCCTTATGGAAGGCTATTAAATCCATATCCTCTCTTCCCCAGGGATAGCTCCTCCTGTTATCCGGATCGGTAAAGCCGCAAAGCCCTGCTTCATCTCCGTAATAGACCGTCGGGGCACCGGGCCAGGTCATCTGAACTGTCACTGCCTCTTTCAATACGCCTTTATTAATACCGCTCTCAGCCGCCTTGGGTCCAAGGGTAGCTGTTCTTCCTACTTTTTTGTTGGTTCTTGTAAGGAAGCGGGAATGGTCATGGTTGGAAAGCTCATTCATTGCCGTAAGCAGTGATGATGTCTGAAAGCTTGCCATGGCATTCTTCATAAGTCCTTCAAAGGCCGCCCCGGAATTATAAAGGGATTCTTCATAGGAATCACTGTGCTTTTCCATTCCGGTCAAAAACCAGGTCAGAGGTTCCATAAAGGCGTCATAATTCATGACAGTATCCCATTCATCTCCCATGAGCCACTCTCTGGAATCCCCGTAATGCTCTGCCAATATCACAGCCTCCGGATTAGCCTCCTTCACAGACCTGCGGAAGTCCTTCCAGAATTTATGGTTAAACCCTCTGGTCAGCCCCAAGTCAGCAGCCACATCCAGGCGCCAGCCATCACAGTTATAGGGAGGGGATACCCATTTGGCACCAATGGCCAGGATTTCTTCCTGTAATTTCTCAGAACCCTCGTAATTCAGCTTCGGAAGGGTTTCATATCCCCACCAGCCGTCATAGCTTTTATTTTCCGGCCAGCCCTCTTCCCGGAAGTTAAAGTAATCCCTGTAAGGACTTATCTTATCCCAATAGGCTCCGACTGCGAAATCCTTTTCTCCCTCATAGATTCCTTCCCTGTCAAGCCACTTATGAAAGGAACCGCAATGGTTAAATACACCGTCTAAAATTACCTTCATGCCATTTTCATGGGCAAGTGCCACAAGCTTTGCAAACAGCTCATTGCTTTTCTCCAGGTTCACACGGCTTGTTACCCTTTTCTTATAACGGTATGCCTGGCGGTTGTCATATACTCCCTCCGGCATGGCTTCTTCGCAATCCTCTTCTATGACACCAAAATGAGGGTCTATATAATCATAATCCTGTGTATCATATTTATGGTTGGAAGGAGAAACAAAGATGGGATTCAGATACAGTACCTCCACTCCCAGGTCTTTCAGATATCCAAGCTTCTGCATGATACCTGCCAAATCTCCTCCGTAAAATTCGCGGATTCCAACAGCGGACGGATACTGGTACCAGTCCTCTGCCTTCTTCACATAATCTCCGACATAGAAATACTCCCTGTTCTCCACATCGTTTGAGGCATCTCCATTGCAGAAACGGTCCACATATATCTGGTAAATCACCGCTCCCTTAGCCCATTCCGGTGTCTGAAAACCAGGGGTAATATTAAAAAAGAACTTATCCTGAGGCTTGTCAACTGCTCCTGCTTTTGTATAATAACAGACGCTCTCTCCGTCCTCTATTTCAAAATAATACCTTACCGGCTGGTCCGTGAGCTTAATCATACCTTCATAATAATCGAAATAATCCTCTTCCTCCGCTCGCTCCATTCGGATTACTTCTGTTTCTTCCGCTCCTGTGAAAGGATGAAGGTTTACCCTTAAGCTGCCTTTCCCAGTCCTTAAGCGGATTTTTACAGTTTCAAATTCCCTGGGTTCAGCAGGTATTCTGTAATCTTTCGTTCCGTCACTGTATAGTGCACCTTTATTTATCATAATCTCAAGTCAGGCCCTTCCGTTTTACTGATTCCCAATTTTGTATGGGACTATCTGATATTGTATATTAAATCAATTCAGGAAAAATAGCAACCTGCATCTATTTTTGGGCAAAGAAAAGGACAGCTTTCCGAGTGCTGTCCTTTTCTTGGAGAAGGTATTTTGTTACTTATGGGGTGTAGCAAAAACTATATAATGTATTGGGGTTTACGAGTATTAGTATAACATCATGTATACAAAAAGTGTGCACAAACATTGCATTTTTTATAATTTTTTTTTGTCTGTTTTTATTCTTATCTTTTTACTTGCGTAATATCCGCTCCTGTAAAATATATAAAAACCATTTATTTTCAGACATTTTTTTGTAATAGGCTATTTATACTTCTAAAATAGGGGAATTTTCACCGTTAATCTTTCCTTCGCCCCTCTGGAGAAAAAGTGACTCGAATTCTTCACGGTTGATTCGCTCTTTTTCAATTAAGAGTTTTGCACAATTATGCAGTACATCCATGTAATCTGTGAGGATTTTTTTTGCCTCGCCATAGCAGTTATCAATCATGCCCTTTACTTCATCATCAATAATTCTGGCAACATTTTCACTGTAGCTTCTGGTATGTGCTAAATCTCTTCCGATAAATACCTCATCATCGTCGTTGTCATAGTTGACCATTCCTACGGAGGAGGAGAAGCCATATTTGGTAATCATCGCTCTGGCTGTCTTTGTGGCTACCTTGATATCCTGAGAAGCACCGGTCGTAATATCATCAAAAATCAGCTCTTCCGCTGCCCTTCCGCCAAGGCCTACAATGATATCCTGCTTCATGCCGCCTTTTGTCTGGAACATTTCATCCTTTTCCGGTAAAGGCATGGTATAGCCTGCCGCTCCGTTTCCGGTAGGTATAATGGATATGGTATAAACAGGTCCCACGTCCGGAAGCACATGAAATAGGATTGCATGACCGGCTTCATGGTAAGCTGTAATTTTCTTTTCCTTTTCGGAGATAATCCTGCTCTTTTTCTCCGTACCGATACCTACCTTGATAAAGGATTTATTGATATCTTCATGAATGATATAAGAGCGGTTATCCTTTGCTGCGCTGATGGCAGCTTCATTTAAGAGGTTTTCAAGGTCTGCGCCTGTAAAGCCTGCCGTTGTCTGGGCAATCTGCTTTAAGTCAACATCCTCTCCCAGGGGTTTGCCCTTGGAATGAACCTGAAGAATCTCTTCCCTGCCCTTTACATCGGGCCTTCCCACCATAACCTTACGGTCAAAACGGCCGGGTCTTAAAATAGCAGGGTCCAGGATATCCACACGGTTGGTTGCTGCCATTACGATAATTCCTTCATTGGCGCCAAAACCATCCATTTCGACCAGCAGCTGGTTCAGGGTCTGTTCTCTTTCATCGTGGCCTCCGCCCATGCCGGTTCCTCTTCTTCTGGCTACCGCATCAATTTCATCAATAAATACAATACAGGGGGAATGCTTCTTGGCATCTTCAAATAAATCCCTTACACGGGAAGCACCTACACCTACGAACATTTCAACAAAGTCCGAACCGGATATACTAAAGAAGGGTACTCCTGCTTCTCCGGCTACTGCCTTTGCAAGAAGGGTCTTACCGGTTCCGGGAGGTCCTTCCAGCAATACACCTTTGGGAATTCTTGCCCCTACCTGGGTGTATTTCTTGGGTGTCTTCAGGAAATCAACGATTTCCTGCAGCTCTTCTTTCTCTTCTTCCAGACCTGCCACATTCTTAAAGGTCGTTTTCTTATTCTCATCGGTAGTCATCTTGGCCCGGCTCTTGCCAAAGTTCATCACCTTGCTGCCGCCACCGCCGCCTCCTGCTGCCTGGTTGGAAAGATAGGAGAATAATAGAATTATCACTACGAAGCCCAAAAGGTAGGGCAGCAGTGTCAGAAACCAGCTGGGCTTGGAAATATCATATACATGATAGATAAGCTCTTTATTGTTTTGATTTACGATTTTATCATCGATAACATTTCGCATCTCACTAACATTGGTTACATTGAATTTCTCCACACTCTTATCCTTCAGGGTCACAATGGCCTTTCCGGTAGGAGTTTCCTGATTCTGATAAATTCTTACATCCGTAACATTATTATTATTGACATCTTCCAGAAAATTGCTGTACTCATAATTATTATTGGGATTGCTTTTTATATTTTGATGAACAAGCGACAAGACCAGAATAATGCCAAGGATAACCAAATAAGCCCCATATCCTTTTAGTTGTCTTTTCACTTAACACCCCTCCTTTCTATTCTTCAATTACGCCGATATAGGGAAGGTTTCGGTATTTCTGCATATAATCCAGCCCGTAGCCTACCACGAATTTATCGGGAATTTGAAAACCTACATAATCTACCGCAACATCCGTAGTCCTTCTGTCAGGTTTGTCTAAAAGAGTGCATATCCTGACACTCTTTGGCTTCCTGGTATTTAACAGGTCTACAAGATATTTCAGTGTATTACCGGAATCAATGATATCCTCCACAATAAGTACTTCCTTATCTTCAATGGAATCATCCAGATCCTTAATTATTTTAACCCTTCCAGAGCTTACGAAACCGTCTCCATAGCTGGAAACTGACATAAAGTCGATGGATAGGGGAACACTGATATGCTTTGCCAGCTCACAGGTAGCAAAAACTCCGCCCTTTAATACACAGATAAGGTGCAGTTCTTTTCCTTCGTAGTCCCTGCTTATCTGCTCACCCAGGCTTCTTATTTTTTTATTTACCTCCTCTTCGGATATTAATACCTTGATATCTTCATTCATTTTCTTCTTCCTCCGTCAATTTTATCTGAAGTATCCTCCTTGTATTTTCATCCACCTTATAGGCTTCACTTATTCTGCCCCCGATCACCCACATAATATGGGAACCGTCGGCTAGTAAAGGCAGGACATCTCTCTCTTGTCTTGGTACCTTTTCATCTATGAAAAAGGCCTTTAATTTTTTTGTGCCGCCCTGTTTGTCAATGCAAAGATAATCTCCCTGCTTTCGGAAGCGGATTAACACAGTATCCTTAATTTTATCATAGTCAAACCATTTCGTACAGATACTTTCAGGAATTATCATATTTTTTTTATAATTTAAAATTGTGGCTATAAGACTTTTTCCTAAAAAGGGCCGGTTCTTTCCTGTTCCGGTAAGGGTATTTGCTTCAACGGCAGGACTCGTTCCTGCTTCTAAAAGGCCCTTTTCTTCTCCGGCAGCGCTCGTTACTGCTCCCGGAAGGCCCTTTTCTTCACCGGCAGAACTTATTTCTGCTCCATAAAGTTTCTTTCCCCTTCGGGGAAGAGGGGTAACACCCGGAATTATAAGCTCCCATTCTGCTATATCGCTATCTGCAGCGAAAGCTTCTTCCTTCCTGTCTTTCTTTTCAATTAACAGCTCTATATGCCGGTATTCTCTTACGGCAGTAATCCCATAGGGCAGATTTACCCTTCTTCCAGCCTGCTTATCCAAAAGCTCCAGTACAGCTGCCACATGAACTGCCTCGATATCCTTCAGGCTTTCACCCAGCAGGTAAAGAGCCTTCCTTACCACTTCTTTCTGTATAACGGCATCCTCTGCCTTAAGCTCCTCTGCTTTTAGGAGGAGACTGTTATTTTCCTCCTTTATAAGTATTCCCTCCATGGCCTTTTGTGTGGACTTTTCTATAAACTCCTGAATTTCCTTCAGGCTTTCCCCGGCCTTTGCAATGTGGGACACAGCACCCCTGTTTATTTCCCGCGCTTCCTTTAAAATGCCCAGCCGTATCTTATTGCGGCTGTAATCCAGCGTAAAATTTGTGGAGTCATTCAGGAAAGAAATTCCCTTTTCCTGCAAATATTCCTCTATCTCCTGCCTTTCAAGGCAGAGCAGGGGTCTGATAAGCTTATCCCTTATGGGACTGATGCCTGTTAATCCTGCAAGGGCACTACCCCGGAACATATGGAAAAGAATTGTTTCTGCGTTATCATTTTTATTATGTGCAATTGCAATTTTATTACACTTATATGCAATAAGATACTGGTTAAAAACTTCATACCTTACTTTTCTTCCTGCTTCTTCAAGGGACATTCTGCCTTCTTTTGCCAGTGCCGGAATATCTTTATGAACGGAGGTGAAGGATACATTTTCCTTTTTACAAAGCTCCCTTACATGCTCCTCATCCCTGAGAGCTTCTTCTCCCCTTATGCCATGGTTTACATGGATGACATAAAGGGTCAGGCCATATTCCCTTTGGAGCTCCAAAAGCACGTGAAAAAGGCAGACCGAATCCGCTCCGCCGGAAACACCGACAATAATTTGGTCTCCCTTTTCAAGCATTTTATATTTCTTTATATATTGTTTTACCTTATTTATCATGAATAACTCCAGAGTTTTTTATCATTTTACCTCGAACCATGGGAAATATCAAGCCTTGCTCCAAAAGCCGGCTACCAATACCGTCATATCGTCAACAGGGACCCAGCCGTTTTGTTCCAGGGCCATATTTAAAAGGGAATTTGCTATTTCCTTCGGATTATTTGTCTTAAGGTCCTTCAGGAATTCACTGATGAATTCCTCCTTTTCGTCTCCCGGTATACAGTCGACCACCCCGTCCGTAGCCATAATGACAAATTCTCCGCTGTAAAGCTTCTTGGTTATGATTTCATAATCCGCTTTCTGGATGATACCGGCAGGAAGCGTGGTGGAATGTATGACCTCCACCTCTCCCGCTTTTTTAAGAAAAGTAGCGGCAGCCCCCATCTTGATAAAATCACAAAAGCCCGTATAAAGGTTTATGATGGTTAAATCAATTGTTGAAAAGCTCTCCTCCTTATCCCGTAATACCATAATGGAATTTATCAGCTTTATGGCGGATTCCTTTCGAAAACCCGCTTCCATAAACTGCTCCAGCAATTCGATGACCGACTCGCTCTCTTCATAAGCTCCCTGCCCGGTTCCCATGCCGTCTGCAAGGCTCATAATAAAGGTTCCCGTATCCGGGTTCAGGAAGGAATAATTATCTCCGGATACCGGATTCTTCTCTTTATTCATTCTGGCAAAGCCCGTATACACCATGTAATCCGTATCCTCCACAAAGGTAAAGGTATCCAGCTCCTTTGCGATTACTTTCTTACAGCCCTCATAGGGCCTCATGGGCTTCCCATAGGCCTTTCCTATGATGCCTGCGGCTTCCTTTGCCGTAATACAGCGGCCCTTATCCGTTCTTGCGGTTATATAAATTTCCTGCTTTCCGTCCCTTTTTTCAAACACCGCCACCTTCTTTACCAGGATATGGCTGCGCCTCAGATCAGAGGCAATTCTTTCCTTCCTGCTCTCATCCTCATAAGGCTTATACAGGTCAAGAGAAAAATCATCGATAATATTGGCTACTTCCCCCAGCTGCTCTGCAATCGCCGCCCTGCTCTGGGCCAGCTTATTACTCCAGACCATGTTGATTCTTGCCACCTCTATGCTTCTCTTTGCTTCCTCCAGGAAATTATCCAGACAAATACATCTGGAGGCAAATTCTCCCGGAATCTCACTTAAGGATACGGTCCCATTTTCGTTCACCTGTTCCATAATGCGGTAGGCCCCCTCGTAGGTCTCATAAAAATGCCCCTCCCAGCAATAGCTGCAATTCTCACAATCCTTGCAGAGCTTTTCCGATAACTGGTCAAAGAGCTCCCTTTTATCAAGCTTGTCCAACTCCTCCTTCTGCTCGGAGATGGAATGGAACGTGGTGGAGAGATTGTGAAAGGATTCCGAAAAATCTCTCAGCTTCCCTCTGGCAATGCTTTGCAGATTCTGATGAACAAACACTTCCTCCTCCCTGTCATTCTCACCAGCCCTTTTACCATATATCAGATTTTTAGGCAGCAGGAAAAACAGCACTGCACAGGAGATTAGCACCCCAAAACCTTCCAGATTGAACTTGCTGTTCTTATAAAGCTCTCCGAGGACAAGAAAGCCTCCTGTATAGGCCAGAAAATCCACAATCCTTCCCATCTCCCGAAAGCTTCCGCTGATAATACCAAGCATGCACATCAGACCCAGCTGATTCAGCTCCCCGGTCCGAAGTGCCAGAATAATCCCGCAGGCCGCTCCTATTACCGCCCCAAAGCCTGCTCCATAGCGAAAACCGATAAGAAGGACGCTGAACATCGCACAGGTCAGCGGAAGGGAAAAGCCCAGAGAATTCATATCCGGTATTCCGTATATAATAACTCCCCCCATAACCGCAAGTCCGATAATCTGCTCATTGGACAGGGCCTCACCCTTTATCCCGGGATTTAAAACCGGCTCCAGTCCCCTCCAGAATATAAGAGCAGACACGAAAACAATGACTCCTTCTGCAAGGCCCATTACTACAAAATGCCATAAATCTCTGCTCAATGTGCTGTAAAAGCAGGTGAGTACTGTGGTTACTCCAGCTGCAATCCCAGCCATTGCCCATATGTTAATTTTTTTGCTGCGGTATTCAATCATGGATACCAGAATGGAAAATACAATAATAGCTATCAGATATTTGATCATTTCTTCTGTTCCCATGGCGGTGAAAACTCCCAGTGCTACCATAACCATAGCCAATATCCGTCCCTTTGGTTCCAGAAACAGTGCCGCCAGATACCCCATAGCAAATGGATTTATGCCCATGAACACCGCCCTTGCCATAATAACACCAAGCAGGCTGGTGAATATTCTCCTCATATTTTGTTCTTTCATTGCTCTACCTGTCCTCCCTTTACCTTACAGGACTTTATTCCGGCAGGCGGGTTATCCATGCCCCGGCTGTCCATTTAGTCCGTTTAGTCCTGTATTATAGGGTTGTGCCATTAAAATCTTTGTCAAAACCAAGTGTCCCTATCCAAAAAGTTTTTGACAGAATCCTACTTACTTGCATGAAAGAATCGAATAGAGAGAGTTCAGTTTAATTAAGAAATTCAGATTAAGGTATGAAAGGCGATGGAATATTATTATCTTTAAGTTATGCGTGGTTAAAGGGAAGGTTTTCAAAAGGGGACGGCAGTTTACGCAAAATAGAAGGCATGAATGCTTCGATTCCAATGTATAAGAAGTCCTAATTCTCTGAAGCTTTTGTGCTGGACATATCATCAAACAGATAACTCGTGGGCTCAGACAATCTGTTTGATGATATAGCACAAAAGCTTCAGAGAAAAGGACTTCTAATACATTTCCATAGGCGCATTCATGCCTTCTATTTTGCGTAAACTGCCTGCGGATATATTGAAACGGGCATTTGTCGGGTTAATCAAATAATGAATATACTATGTGAAGGCTTAGATTAACTTATGACTCTCGAATTATTATTAAAGTACTTTAAGAAGAAAAAAGGATATAGCA
>NZ_FRAC01000025.1 GCF_900142215.1 Anaerocolumna jejuensis DSM 15929
GCAGATTTGAAGAGGGTTTATGCAGCCCCTACAGAAGAAGCTGCTCTGTCTGCGTTGGAAGACTTCGGAAATAAATGGGATGGTAAATATCCTAAAATTTCGAAGTCCTGGAATGACAACTGGATAACTCTGTCCACTTACTTTAAGTATCCGGAGCCGGTCCGTCGCCTGATCTACACAACCAATGCAATCGAAGGGTTCAATCGCCAGCTGAGAAAAGTCACCAAAAGCAAGACGATATTCCCCTCCGATGACAGCCTGCTAAAGATGCTGTATCTGGCCACAATGGACATCACCAAAAAGTGGACAGGCCACCGCCAGGACTGGGGAATTATTCATTCACAATTAGAGATATACTTTGAAGAACGCCTGTCTGGCTACTAATAAAACTGGTTTAAATGAGCCGGTCTTATTGACATGCAAAGAAACAGCGCTATAATACAAACAAGGACAGAACCTTGAAATAACCGTTCTGTCCTTGCATAACTATCAACATATTTTATATCAGTTTTTACAGTTTACACAAAACCTGAAACTCTCTCTGGGCTTTCGCTTTTTTATACACATCTGATTACCAAAGATAATTACCGAATTACTATGCACTTTCACTTTTTCATCCGCAGCAGGTAAATGTCATCCTCATTCGTCTAATCCTGCCATGATCTTTACCTGCGATAACGGCAGCTTCGTTTTATCTGCTACCTCTTTTACAGCCATTCCTGTCTTCAAAAATCTGCGAGCCACATATTCCATTGACTCTCCAACCTCAATAACATGCTTATCCGGGTCATAGATACGCAGTACTCTCTGCCCCCAGTCATGCTCCATACACTTATTCAGATATTCTATAACTATATTACTTTTCTCCAGCTTTTCCAGGAAACCATCCATATCATTCTCTTCAAAATAAAGCTCTGCATCATTTCCCCCTGCCTCTACATTTCTTTCAATGCATTTTTCCCACAGCTTCTTTTCCTGTAATACAAGTCCTTCCGTTAAAATAATATTTTCACCAAAGTCCCTGATTACCTCCAAGCCAAATAGATTCCTGTAAAAATACTTAGATTTTTCTATATCAGTAACGACAAATAGTATGTTCTTAAGCTTCATTGGATTCCTTTACTATAAATTTTTTTAAGTTAATCTCGATATAATGTAAAATTTTTCACTTACATTTGAGTTGTATTATTACATTTAATAAACCTATAGGCTTACAAATATAATTCCATTATATTACTTCAAATTACCATTTTCAATAAATTATCTATTTGTATAAATCATTTATTATCGATTTATAAAACACCTATCTTTAAAACATTTATCACGTTAACTAATAAATTGAAGAATCAGGGAAACCGTGTTAACCACGGCACCCGAAAAGTGCCGTCTGAAAGCGTTGCCTACACCTCATGCCAGCATTACTGTTATGGCCGATACTTTGCAAGGAGCAGGATATGCGGAAGCTGATCGTACCTTGCTAAAGCTAAAGGAGCTGACCGGGAAGGACTCTGCATAGCTTTCCTTTGAACCTGCAAAAGATATTTAACAAAAAGCCGGAGCATAGATAGTTTTTAACTACCATGTTCCAGCTTTTCATTCTCCGACCACTTTTTTCTTATATTCTGTTCCCCATTCTGTCATAGCATCTAAAACAGGCCTTAGACTATAACCGGTTTCCGTTAAAGTATATTCAACCTTTGGTGGAACTTCCGCATATACTTTACGAGTTAAAAGTCCACTTTCTTCCATTGAACGTAAATTTGCCGTCAATACCTTCTGCGATACGCTGCCAATAGATTTTTTCAACTCTCCAAAGCGTTTCACTCCGTCTAATAAGTCACGTATAATCAATACTTTCCAGCGGTCACTAATTAGCATTAAGGTTGTTTCCACCGGGCAGGCTGGCAATTCTTTTTCCATAGCGGCCCCTCCTTTATTCTATTAGTTACCAAAAGGTAACTACAGCACAATAATGTACCTACTTTACGTTTTCTCTTTACGGATATATTATAATGTTACGATCAAATAAAAACAAGATGCAAATTTAGAAATGGAGGTAATCACTATGAAAATCGCAGTGGTTTGTGCAAACGGAAAAGCAGGGAAACTTATTGTAAAAGAGGCAGCAGAAAGAGGGCTGGACGTTACGGCTATTGTCCGCGGAGAGAACCAGTCCGAAGCAAGGCAGGTTCTTCAAAAAGACCTTTTTGATCTGATTGCTTCTGATTTGGCGGATTTTGATGTTGTAATTGACGCTTTTGGTGCATGGGCACCTGAAGCACTTTCGCAGCACAGTACAACCTTAAAGCATTTGTGCGACATTTTAAGTGGTAAGGAAACACGTCTTTTGGTTGTCGGCGGCGCCGGTAGCCTGTATATCAATGCTGATCATACCTCACAGGTCATGGATGGCGCAGACTTCCCGGACATTTTCAAGCCCCTTGCTACTAATATGGGAAAAGCTCTGGAAGAACTCCGTACCAGAAATGACGTAAAGTGGACCTATATCAGTCCTGCCGGAGATTTTCAAGCTGACGGTGCAAGAACAGGAAAGTACATTTTAGGCGGTGAGGAATTGCTCTTAAATTCCAAAGGTGAAAGCGTGATCAGCTATGCCGATTATGCAATTGCAATGGTTGATGAAGCCATAAATGGCAATCACCTTCAGCAGAGAATCTCTGTTGTAGCCGAATAAAACAGACACAGCTTACTAGCCCTCTGCCAAATACCCGCAGAGGGCTTACTTGTGCAGGAACTATGAAAGCAAGCTTCTATCATTCCTCCAAAAAGCAATAGCAATATTGCTTATTGCTTACATTTCAGAAAATATATAGAATATACCTATAAGCAATTCAAAGGAGGTAATTATGACCCAACAAGAGCGATTAGCTTTCTTAATAAAACATCTTATTGCAGAGAATACGGAATATCCTCAATTAGAAATACCAGACTCCATACCCAGGCAAAAACAAATGCTACGTTCTCTGATGAATATCCGTCTGCCAAAACCAATTTCCAAAGAGTTTTTGAAAGTACAGGACGCTTATCTGAAAGAGGAGTTGAAAGACAAAGGTATTGTCCCTTTGTCAGAATTGACCGCAATCAGCAGCGGGCTATATTTATGGCAAGGCGACATTACTACTTTGCAGATAGACGCAATCGTAAATGCCGCCAACAGTGCTATGTTAGGGTGTTTTGTTCCCTGTCATGGCTGTATTGACAATGCAATCCATTCCGCAGCAGGAATACAGCTTCGTTCAGAGTGTTACGAGCTTATGGAGAAACAAGGGGAAGAAGAAAAAACAGGCACCGCTAAGATTACAAAGGCATATAATCTCCCTTGCCGTTATGTACTGCACACAGTCGGTCCGATTATACAGGAGGCTTTAAGAAAAGAAGAAGACTGCATTCAATTGGCCTCCTGCTACCGTTCCTGCTTAGAGCTTGCAGCGGCATATCATCTAAAAAGTATTGCTTTTTGCTGTATATCTACCGGAGAATTTCATTTTCCAAATGAAACAGCTGCAGAAATAGCCATCAATACAGTTGAAAAATACCGAAAAGAGAGCCAATCAAAAATGGAGGTGGTATTTAATGTTTTCAAAGATACCGACAGAGAAATCTACCAAAGACTTCTCAAAACAAATAGAACAGTTAGCAGCGTATATTTCGAAAATTGACACTGTTATTATCGGTGCCGGGGCAGGGATGTCTGCATCTGCCGGCTTTCTCTATTCCGGCAAAAGATTTGAGGAGCATTTTTCAGACTTTATTATGAAATACCATTTCCGGGATATGTATTCTGCCGGATTTTACCCCTATGAGACTCCTGAAGAATATTGGGCTTATTGGAGCCGTTATATTTACATCAACCGCTATGACCAACCAATCGGAAAATCCTATGCTGATTTGCTGGATATTGTAAAGGAAAAAGATTACTTTGTTTTAACAACAAATGTAGACCACTGTTTTCAAATTGCTGGTTTTAATAAGCAACGCCTATTCTATACGCAAGGAGATTATGGTTTGTGGCAATGCTCAAAACCCTGTCATAAAAAAACATACGATAATGAACAGATTGTCCGACGAATGGCAGCAGAACAAAAAAATATGCGTATTCCGTCAGAGCTTATACCACATTGTCCTGTTTGCGGTGCTCCAATGAGTATGAATTTAAGAGCCGATGAAACTTTTGTGGAAGATAGTGAGTGGAATAATGCCGCAAGCAGGTATCAAGACTTTTTATACAGAAATAAAGGCATGCCTGTACTTCTCCTTGAATTAGGGGTTGGTGCAAATACCCCCGGAATTATTAAATATCCTTTCTGGGAAATGACATATCAAAATAAAAATGCTATTTACTCCTGTATTAACATAACGGAAGCATTCGTACCCAGTGAAATACAAAAGAAGTCCATTTGTATAGAGGCAGATATAGGAAATGTCTTAGAGCAACTGCGAGGTGGTAATATGGGGAAATGAGAATATTATATTTTAAGGCAGTGGGGAACAGACAATTGAAAATATTATATCTACCCTAGCGAATGCGGGGTGGGGACGAAAGCCTGGCCTCGAAATATTCTATCTTTCCTAGCTGGCAACACCAAATCTGAAGCCATACCTCCTATTTTCTACCCTATTATCCTTACTGGAAAAGGAGATAAGAGCGCACCAACATCGGGTACTTTGAGGCAGAGCTGATGTTTACCTTACTCTTTCATTTATAGAAGTAAGTATATGCGATTGTAAAACAGTATCAAATAACACGAAAGAGCCCACAAATTCGCTGTTTCAAGCGTCTTTGCGGGTTCAAATTTTTTATTCAAAATACGAGCATACTGTACAAACTATTTGAAACTATTACTAAAAATTGAGCGAAAGAAAAAAATCATACAATGTTACGCAGCACATCCCCCTATCCGAAACGAAATCAGGGGATTTATACTTTTTCCACTCTGCCTATGATACAGGAATCTGCATCACATACATCAGGATAAATCAATAGAACAGTCTTACTTTTACCAACATCTCTAAAGTCATTAGTCTGTATTCTGAATAAAATTAGTATCTGTTAAATCATTTGAAGATTCTTCATTTTCTGCATTATTAATACTATTCACAAAATCTGTAGGTTTTGAAATCTCAATGCTCATTGCAGTATTCATGCCACCGACCTGTACAGTTATTAACAATACTCTTGAACCATCAGGCTTCACTATGATTTCAGATTCAGTTTTAGAATTGTCCGGTGCATATTCTTTAAAATTTTCTCTTGCATCTCCAATTTCTGCTTCTTCGTAATTTATAGATTTCTCGCTTAAATACGTTTTCCAAAACTCCTTATTTTCCCATTTAGAACTGTCTTTTTGGCTATCCCAATGCTGTCTAATGCTGTCATAATCCTCTTCATCAAATATTAAACGCCAGCCAACCACTCCATTGGCATTATAAAAGGTTAGCGAATTGGGCCCTAGCATCATAATTCCGTTTTCTGTACGTTTTGCAACCCCGGTGATTTCAAAAGCGGCATACATAATTGCTTCGTCTATAGAACTTGCTAGATTGGGATACTTCTCCATAAATTCATCTGCTAATGAAATCAGTTTCTCCCTCCCTGCATCATTAAGCAGTAAAAGTCCTCCCCGGCTTTCATACCCATTTGCTGTAATGTAATTTATTCCCGTCTTTCGATCCGTATGTACTTGAAACCCGCTTAGCTCTGTCTGCTTTAATGAATCCGTGTTTAATGCTTTCTTTAATGCTCCTTCTAATTCATCGCTCACTTGTACCAAGCAATAAAAGCCACCCCCCAAATCATTTATCAGCAATTTTGTCCCTGTGGCTGCATCTGTTTGAATAACCAAGTCATCTGCGGAGTGCATACCGACAGCAGTACCTGCTTTTTTATCACGTACTGTAATATAGCCCGTATTTTCATCCTGCGTAATCTTATAATTTTCTGTTTCTATGTCTTTAATTGACATATTTCTTCTATCATTATTATAATTTAAATACATTGGCTTTATTTTGGCTTTTTTGAATGTATCAGTGATACCACTATTTGATATGTCTGAGCTTAATCTCTTATTTAAGGCCTCTGCAAATACATTATTCGTTCCAGTCCTTTGATTCTTTTCAATGATATTATTATAATAATTTCTTGAATCTATTCTCACTTCCATAACCCCTTTCTGCAATCCTTCTGTCATTTGGGATTGCACCACTTTCCTAAAAGGTCCAAGTGGCAAACTTTCTTAATAGTGAATGTAATAGCTTGTTTTATTTTCACCTCCTTGCTCAAAAAATCTATTGGCTCTTTCATTTATAAAAATAGCGTTATAATTTCTATCATTCAATTTCAGAAATTATAACGCTATCCTTAGCTATATTTTTATTTTTTAAGTAAATCCGTTTACTCATGTGTTATGCCTTATAACTATAATTTTCGTCATATAAACTTGAAAAGTTTAGCCTTTCTGGATTATTTTAACTGTTTGTATTTTAAGGTCATTATTTCTTTGTTTGATTTCCCAGACTTATTCGTTGAACCCCTTTCATTTAAAATCACCTGTATGACAAATTTACAATTCCTGCTCTTCTCCTTTTCCCGCCTCGGTTGATTAAGACATCCAAATTCTTCTCTTTATCTTCCTGTTCATATTTTAAACTTTTCTTTAATACTTTTCGGCTTACGATGTATGGTGGTATAAATATCCTGAATTAGACACAATACCAAATTAGGAAATAGTTCCATCACAGGTACTTTGTGATATGCTCATAGAGAAATATTAGAGAGGAAAATAAATGCCAAAAACCTTACTAACGTTCAGATGTCATTGCTGAAAATCGGTAAGGTTTTACTATGTCTTATTGAAAACTCGCTCAGAAACTACACTCTAGCCAACGGAAATAATTCGTGTAGTTATTTAATATATGTTTTTTGCTAAATCTCGTTATATTTAAGATTTTTCCCCTTTACCTTTTCTACTGGATACTTTTTTGAATTTTTCTCTATCTTATCATCAATCGCTTTTGCCAAATCAATATGATTCATCTGAGCAAAACGTAAAATGAAAAATAATGTATCTGCGATTTCTTCTTCGACATGTTCACGTTTCTGATTATCCAAAAAAATCTGCATCATTTGCTCTTCAGACTTAAAGCGGAAAATATCCAATAACTCATTCGCTTCGGTAGAAATACCAATAGCCAAATCCTTAGGATTATGGAATTGGTCCCAGTCTCTTTCTTCACAAAAACACTGTACTCTATGCTTCAATTCATCAACTGTTCTCTTTTCGTCCATTTTAGCTATTCCTTTCTCTGTTGTGATGAGAACCATTATTAGCCACCTCAAGTAATGCATTTCTTAAGTCATCATCACATGCATAAATATATAATCCTTTGACTCCACGTGTCATAAGTACACGAACTTCATGTTGTATTAAAGTCTCTCCAAATTTTTTCTTTGTGCCATCGGATAATGTTCTGTTCCTTATGGCTTTATTGTTAAAGCTTTCTGATGGATCAAAAATAATTTTCCCATTGCTGTACTTTACAGATGGGCCTAAAATAACTCCTACATAATTTAAATCAAATCCTTGTATTGTAAATGTCGATCCAACTTCATTGATTGTATGCGGTTGTTCAGCCCATGAAAGAGATTTTATATTACGTTTCTGTTCCCGATTCAGTTCTTTTTCCAGCTCATAATTCCATGGTTTATGCCATTTCCCGATAAGAACTTCCCAATATTTCTTTAATCTATCTTTCGGCTCATTTTTCGTATTATACTCCCAATCATAAGTCGCCACCACTCTCGACAGTGCCGTCTTTTCATTATTCGCTTTGCTTTCTATCTCAAAATCTAAGTCTTCTGGATTTTCAAATACCTTAATCTCATATCCCTTATTATCATGTGGTATTTGATATAGTTTTTGGTTTTTTGTAAATTCATCTATCCAATCTATCGTTTCTTTATCAGCCGTCATTCTTAGCTGACTTTTTAACTCAATATAATTTTCTTCATTCTTGGCCCTTCTTCTGAATTTTTCCAGAATTTCTGCTTCCCAAAATTGCTCTGTCGTTAAAATCTGATTTTCATCAAACATTACTACTGTAACCTTGGCTCTATCAATAATATCCTGTAACTGATTATCTCCTTTGTATGACTGTTTTCCTTGGGTCCATAGTAAATGAGCTTCATCTATTAATGCTACATCTATAGGATTTTCAACATTATGTGTGTTAATAAAACGTGTCGGCTTGCATACAACTTCACCATATTTATCCGTTAATCCAAGCTTTTGCGCAATTTGCTCATATACCGTGATTTGTTCATCATGATTTACTATAAGGCAGCATCGGAGGGATGTATTTTCTTGTTCTTCTGCTTTTTCAAACAATTCATAAAAGGTGCTGCTATTTAATACAGTTTTACCTGTCCCAGCTTCACCCTCAATAAATATAAGCTGCTTTTCTGCTTTACCATTTAAAGACTCAAAAACCTTCTGAATAATTATCTCTTTTGCGCTTTTCTGATCAGGGGTTAATTTATGTAAGGGGGAGGCTTTAAATACAGCCGAATCTTTTATAGAACTCTCTGTCGGAAACAGTAACGGATCTCTTCTTCTAAGTTTTCTCCACACCTGCATGAAAATAGTATCCAGTTCATTTTCTGTATAATATTTATTTTGTGGATTACACTTTTGATTATGAATCTTTTTAACACGCTCTACGCTCATCATATACAACATCAATCGATTTTCAATATCAAGTGTAAGAGATTTATTAAAATGTTCATGTCCAATAATATATAAACTTGCATTGCTTTCTAATAAACAATTCTGCCAATTTTCTTTATTCTTTGCATCTGCATAATGTTGCTTTGACCTCTGAACAACATTATTTGATTCTCCTATATATACCTCATAGTCTTCCGAATTCTTCCAATTATGAATATATACAATAGGATAATTCAGAATAACATCCTGAACTTTTTTATTTTTTGTTGTCCTAATCCGAGTTTCAAATTGCTTTAATGATGCATCATTATCTTCAATTTTACAAATAATTGGTTCTAATTTCAAATTCTCCATTAGTTAATCACTCCATTTATCTTGGCCTTAGTGAAGTAACATACTTCCTCTTTTTAGTTATCGCTATATTCCCTTATTGAATATCCGCTCCTGATAGAATAATATCAATCATTATTTAAAAAACGTAACAGAAATCGTATCTGCTATAACTCTACTTTTTAATGTAGATATTCATTAATTGCAGATCACTAATCCATTATGTCAAAAAATGAATCCTCTAAAGCTCACTGGACTTCAATTAGAGATGTAAGTAGAAAAATTAAAATCAAAATAGAATCATGCCATAAAAATAACGCTACATACCTTGGTTTTACTAGGTTGTAGCGTTTTTTCATGTTACTCAAACTCTTTCCGGGCATTTTACCACAGCACGTCAAATGCTGATAAATGGCGGTTTCTGGTATATCTATTCCATGAAATGTTACGCTTTCTGCATTGTTTTTCGTTCTTTTAGTAGCAGAATAGTAGCAGACTTTAAACTCTTAAAGGTTGATATAATCTACTTTTTATTATTCACTAGGCAGTTGTTCCTAGTGGCTTACGAGTCACAGGAAGCATTGCTATTACAAAGAGAATTATCGCGACACGGTCGCGACTTTTTGAAAGGAGTTTGCTATGAGCAATCAACATAAAAATCCAACCATAAGTTTCCGAGTATCTGAATATGAACGTAAAGCTATTGAAGCACGCATTCTTGCCAGCGGTATGTTGAAGAAAGATTACTTTGTTCGTTCCTGTATTTATAATCGAATCTGTGTTGTTGGCAAGAAAGAAACTATATATCCCTTGGTTGAAGTCCTAAGAAAATTATATCTTCAACTTTATACCATGCATGCTGCTTTTACTAGCGATACTGCAACTACGTTTCCAACATCCGAGGAAATCTCGACACTTCAAACCGAATATGAGATTGCGCTAAAAGCTATTATTGATATGCTTGATGGTGCCAAGTATCTTTGGAAAGGAGAAAGTCATGAATGACTTTATCTTTCAATTTGCTATGTACAATCCAGTAACTGATACTGTGGAAGTTAATACCGGTACTGGTACTGCTCTCTTTATCCGTTGCAAAGATTTTAATTCCACTGTCATGTTTGATGATCCAAATGATGTTGTTTATTTGTATCATCTGGCTGAGGAACAGCCACTGACATATGCTAAATTTGCATTATCTGATGATGGATTGCAGGATTATGTGGATGCTATGAACTGGTTTAATTATTAATCGCATTTCAGTCTCACCAGTCTCATTTTTATTCTGAGACTGATGAGATTTTTTGCATTTCTTTCCTAAACCATATTGATCATGTGAATATACCTTTTTTTCAATTTTATAGCTTTTCCATTTAATCCATTAGTGATTACACTATGCTTTTGTTATTAAAATCAAAAATGATTTGTTGTTTTTCTTTATGTAGCTGTTCCATTTCTGCATATTCATTCTGCGACAATGTTATATAATGTACAGGAAGACCAAATTCATCATTTAGTGTCTTGGTTATTATACTCTTCAATTTTTTTAAAGCTACATAATTAGCTGTTTTGTATACTATTATCAAATCAATATCATTTGCTGATTTTTCAAATTGAAAAGATCCCATCAATATAACTGATGCCTTAACATTGTCTTCTAAAACCGAATCTGTCATTATCCTCTCTATCAATTGGCCTAGTATATGTACTTGGTCTTTCATAATTTAAAGCCCCAAAAAATTCCTCCATCTTGAATACTCCGACACGATTCCTTTTCCCCTGATTATATGCTTCAGGAGTAACTCCATTCCAATTTGAAATCGTAATCAAACAATCAATATCACCATAGTCCTCTAAAACATCATAGTAATCAGACAAACTCAATGCGTAGTAATTAGAAACAAAGACACGTATCATAGATAAATCCCTTCTATGAATTTCATAATAACTGGTACTTAATTTTTTTATATTTCTCACCTTATTATGATTCCGCATTGCTTTTTCAAAGAAATCAATACTTTCAGGTCTTGGAAATTTAGTATACGAATCATGCATCGTGTTCCTCCTCATTAATCATATTTTCAAACTCTACTGGAAATACCGGCACCGATTCACGCCCAATTTCTCCTCTTTGACACACTTCAAAAGCTTCGGCATGAACTTTATATTTTTTAAAAATTCTTATTTCCTCTATCGATAATACGGACATACTTTTTTCGAATTCTTGTATTATCTTTCTATTATTCGGTATTACACTATCTGTTTTTGCGTCATTCCATGTTTTTACCGTAGATGAAAGAGGATTATTTATTGCAATCAATGAATCGGGTCCATATTGATCCAATATTTGTTTGTTTTCTGCTAACAAAATCTGTGCAGACCTAAAAAGCTCGTGCTTATTCTTTCCTTGCTTAAATTGAACCAACTTCTGTATTGGCTTTCTTTTATCTTTCGCCACCTCTGAAAATAAATATATTTCATTATCCGATAATTTAGCCAACAATATATTCCATTGTTCCTCTTGGTTTGTCATTTCTATTATTTCTCTATTTCCAAGAGCTGATGGTTTAATATCATTAATATCAATTTCTTTCAAAGAATCAAATGTTATAAAAATATACTTCTTAGTCTTTTTTTCAATTTCATCCAAAATAATCCTATACTCTTTCCCTACTCCTCCTTCAAATGCATCTGCTCGCTGCTTATATTTTATAGAAAGTACAACAATTACTTTGTTTGAGTCCGCTATTAATTTAGACATCATTTCATTAAAATCAACTGCTGTCTCTTCTTGTTTAAACATCTGATCCATAATTGCATTATAGCCATATTCTTTTCTTAATAGGTCTACAAAACCCATTACTTGTTCATTGTATTCGATGCCATCTTGTGCATAGCTTACGGCTACCGCATCCATTAAATTCAACAGTTTTCCTCCTATTCTTTGACTATTCCAGCTACAAGTTGTTGCAAGTTAAATTTTGATAGTTTCAAAAGTATTTCGTCTATTTTTCGTTAAAATGTAGTTTTTATAAGACTGATACAATATTTATTGCAAGTTTATGCAAGTTAAACCCATTCCCTTTAAAGAATATCATTTCATATGCTTTCAATGCTTTGCAGAGATCTTCGCTCAAAACTTCGCTCATTTTTTTAATTCTTGTTTTTCATAAATAATGTTGTTTGTACTTCCAGATTGGATAAGTAACCCTACATCTACAAGTTCCTTAAGATATCTTCTAACTGTTGCCTCTGATTTATTAACCAGCTTTTTAGCTGTCTGTGGTGTAATCCCATCATTTTCATCTAAATACAAAATAATTTCTGATAATCTCTTTATTGCCTTTGTATCTAAAACTTCGCTCAAAACTCCAATCAAACTTCGCTCATCTTTTTGAGCGAAGTTTTCATTATTTGTAATTATATTTGATAAAAAATCTGGATGTATCGGAATCTCTACACGAGTTGCTCTTCTGTCTTCATCCGTTTCGAAAATTGCTCGTTGAGAACCATTTTCTTCTAATTTTTCCTGAATCGTTGGTACTCCTGTTGAACGACCTTCTGATAAATGTAATTCTTTTAGAAATTCGCCCAATCTTCGATTTCGATACATTCTGGTACGGAAGCGAGCTCCTCTTTTTATATCCTCCATAGAAACAGATCGATCAATACCTGGAAAACTAATTATATTTATACACTCCGGCTCAATTTCTATATGCACAGGTTCATATGACATATAATCTCTGTGATAAAATGTATTTACTACAGCTTCCTCAAGTGCTGCATACGGATAACTAAATCTGCGTACAGACTCCATCTGTCCAGGTAATTTTGTTACCTTATCCACTATTACCATATCCTGAAGCTTTTCCATCGTTCTCTTTATAATCGTAGGCACAGATCCCTTAATTGGTGGACTCTCAATAAAATTATCAGGATTTTTAATGCTGCCATCTGGAAATTTCACAATCTCTACTTGCATATATGGAAAAAACTTATCTGGATTCTCGCAAAACATCATGAGTGCTACATTCCTAATTCTGATTCGTTCTGATGGTCCATCAAGCAGCCCCATCTCTTCCAGAACTTCCTGTACTCCACTGGTTCGGATTTCTTTTGCAAGTTTGCTTCCAGTTGCCTTCAAATGTTCTTCTAATAAAATAAGTGATATATCGTCAAAGGTAGCATCTGGATTTGGCTGCATATCAAATGGAACCTTACTTGCCATTGAAATTAATTCTCTTTCCTGCTCAGGCGTAGCAACCATGGAACTCGTATTATATCGGATAAAATATTTTAATGTTTTTTCTGCCTTCGATGTTACATGTTCAGGTGCCTTATATGGTCGCTGCAATCCTGTAGGTACCCATAAGACCATGACATATTTTCCATCCACCTGATCAATTATAGTTTTCGGAAAATATGCTGGACTTAATTTTCGATTATAACCAAGCATCTCTTTTTGAATCAAATCTAAATCTTTTTCCATTAATCCTGAAACTGGTCTTTTCGCAACACCATTTTTTTCTTCTGCGCCAATAACAATATATCCTCCGCCCTGATTATCATAATCATTAGCAAATGCACATACACTCGTATAAATATCATCAGGATTCCAATTTCGCTTAAATTCAATACGATCGGACTCAACACGTCTTGCATTTAGCAAATCTTCTATACTAAATTCCAATTCCAAAATTTCACCTTCTTCCTACATTAAATAAATAATTATCAAAATCACTCTCAATAATTTCATTTAAGTTAGCTCTTTAAAACACATGCCATTACTTTACCTGAATCAACTTTCCCAATCGCTTAATTATCAAAAGAATATTAAGCAAAATAATTAAAAACAAATAATATGTTACAGTTGCAATAGTCATAGATACTATTGCACATAAAGATTTGATTGCAATCATTATCAGTCCCACTATCATTAAAAATATACAAAGACATATCGTAAAAATTATTGCATTATTCGTCTCTTCTAGTACCTTTTTTATTTTGCTTTTCTTTGTTTCTTCTAGATCTGAGTAATCTTTGCTAACTAGAATACTAAAAATTGCCCAAGAGCATCGAAACAAAAATACTTAAAATCACATTTATTCCTTCATAGAATAAGCGTCTGTCATATGTGATTTTACACTTTCTTGTTCCACCGCAAACATTTTCATTAACTTCTCATCATCGTCAAAATCTTTATAATTTTCAAAAAATCCTTTAAACATATCAATTACATTTGAATATGTAACATCTGTATTCGTATATGATTGATTCAAAAAATAAAGTTCATTTTCACCACGTGAGTATTTCTTTTTCAGGTAGACCTACATAACATTAATCCATAACTAATCACTTTTGTACCTCCTCAAAATACATTATCAAACCACCTTAATATTCTCCGCTATCCAATCCGCGTTATTCATACTTCATCAATACTTGATTAATAAAATCAACAATGTTTTACGATCTGATTTGAACTTCAATATTTTATATGACAGCTCCATATAGCAATACACATTGTTTATTTACCTCTATTTTTTTGTTGCCATAATTTTATTAAATCCTCCAATACGCCATTTTCTCACCGTATTATATGTTTTGTTCAATTTCTATCCATGATGAATATCTTTTTATAACATTATGTTTCTGCAACATATCTAATACTTGATTAATCCTTACTTCATCCAACTTACAGGCCCCTTCTTCCGAGAACTTGCATAAAGTATTTACTTCAGAGCAAATTTTATCATTTCTGTTTTTAATATAATCAATTAGCTCTACAATAGGAATTTCATTCTTATTGCCCTTTAATAATTTTAGGTATCCGTATATACACGCTTCCTCTGGTTCAATTTGGAATCCAAATTTACTAACATAATCTATAACATCCGATACTAATCCTAAGGGAGAAAATTTATTAATTAATAACACAATTAATTCAATTGCTTTTTTTCCCAAATTAATGCAATAATATTTTTTTTGAATAGGAACCATTAATCCTATGGTTCCCTCTGGGAAATGAGGAAACTCTGTTGATTCTTCTATACAGAATAACTTTTTATCAAATAATTCTTTGTTGTTTTCTAGAGTTTCCAACACTTTTTTTGCATTTTCGATTGAAAATCCATATCCCTGAATTTTTGCAATTGCGTCTTTTTCAGACAACCCTGATTTATATAAGTCATGTTCTTCTGCAACCATACTAACAGGTACTATATCCTTTGGATAATTCATCACCTTCGATTTTCCATTTTCATCATAAGTAAGATTAAATACCATATCTGACAGCCACTTTTTAAATGATGGATTGTCCTGAAACTGTTTAAAAAGTTCCATATTATCTGCCATAATTGAAAAAATCACTTGTTGTAAAGCTCTTTCACTCTCCATTCTGGCATTCTGTCTATCTGAATTCTTCATTGCATTCTGATATCTTTCATCCTTTGAAACCATATCAGGTATTTCAAGAATCTGGCGTCGAATATTATCCGCATCATTCCAATTAATGTTTCCAAACATATCATTAAAATCTGTCAGAATTAATGATAATAAATCAAGTTCTGGATTCACAATATGTCCTATTTTTCCCGATGGTACTGGCGGCACTTCTGAATCTTCATCTTCAAGTTTTATTGATATAGCCTCTCTAGCTTCAAGTCTATAACTATCAAGGTCAATTGTGTCTAATATTCCTTGTGATAAATCATCTTCTCTTGGTGATGGTAATTTAGGAATCAAAAGATTTAGAAAAATTGAAAGACGCTCCCAATCAGAGTTTCCATACGGTAATATCGCACCTAAAAAACCATACGTGCGAACAAAGGATTTTGCTGAACTCTTAAACTTGATTTGGTCTTCTGTATCAAGTTCTTTATATATAGCAGAAGATGCATCCAAAATTGGATCTAATTGATCACGCTCAGCCCCATTAAGATAAAGTTCAACTAAACGAGCTACATATTTATCAGAATATACCTGATATTCTTCCATAGTTGCTATAATATCATAGAGCTTATTAGGATCCGTTTCCCCTGATAGAATTGTAGTACGATAGTAATGTGAGAATGACTCTTCAATTACTGAAGCCTTATTTGCAAAATCCAATACAAAAGTATCATGTTTTTGCGGATGTGATCGATTCAAACGTGACAATGTTTGAACAGCTTTAATATCATAAAGCATTTTGTCAACATACATTGTATGTAACAATGGTTCATCAAACCCTGTTTGAAACATGTCTGCAACAAGCAAAATACGATACGGATCTTTTTTAAAGGCACTTGGGATTTTAGCATCTGGAAATCCATTCAGTGTCGCAGATGTTAAAGCAGGTTCCTGTCCTTGATACTTATGCTCACCGGAGAAAGCCACAATAACCTTAAATGGACTATTCCTATCTACGAGGCATTTATTTATTGCATAATAGTATTCAACACATCGTGGTATGCTAGCCGTAACAACCATCGCACGTGCCTTTCCTCCAATTTTACCCTTAGAGATAACTTGTTCATGAAAGTGTTCCACCATCATTTCTGCTTTTTGCAATATAGTATAACTATTGCTTTCTACAAATGAGCGCAGTTTCTTTTGTGCACGCTTTTTATCAAACATTGGATCATCATTAACTGTTTTCATCAATTTATAAAAGCTGTCAATTGGCGTATAGTATTTTAGCACATCAAGAATAAATCCCTCTTGGATAGCTTGTTTCATTGTATATACATGAAAGGGACAATGCTTTATTACACCACCATCCTCAAATGGTGTACCAAATGTTTCAAGTGTTTTATTTTTAGGTGTTGCGGTAAATGCAAAGTAGCTGGCATTATTTAGCAGCTTCCGTCCTTCCATCATTGCATTAATTTTATCTTCATTATCCATGTCTTCTTCAGAAGCTAAACCAGATAAAGCCAAATTCATCTGAGCGGAATTATGGCCATTCTGACCCGAGTGAGCCTCATCAATTATTACCGCAAAATTGTTTTCTTTATGTTCTGGACCCAATTCTGGCACTACATAAGGAAACTTTTCAATTGTAGTTACAATGATTCTTTTTCCAGCAGTAATTGCTTTTCTTAAATCTTCAGAATGTTCTGCCCATGCGACCGTATTTTGAACTTGCATAAACTGCTTGATTGTATCTCTTATCTGTTTATCTAATATTTTGCGATCAGTGACAACAAGTACCGAATCAATCAACGGGTGTCCATTTTTTTCCAAACCAATTAATTGATGTGCAAGCCATGCTATAGAATTTGACTTACCACTCCCTGCACTATGTTGAATCAAATATCTTTTTCCAATACCATTAGTATGTACATCAATTAATAGTTTTTCTACTACATCCAGCTGATGATAGCGTGGAAATACTTGCTTTATAGATTTCTTTTTTGTTTCAGGATCGACTTCTTCCACTACCTGTGCGTAGCTTTCAATAATCCTACTGAGCTTTATTTTTGTAAGAATATCCTTCCAGAGATAATCAGTCATAATACCATCCGGATTTGGTGGATTCCCGGTTCCAAAATTAAAGCCTTTATCAAATGGTAAAAACCAGCTAATCTTTCCGTCAAGTTTAGTACAAAACTTAATTCTGGCATCATCAACAGCAAAATGCACCATACAACGTTTAAATTGGAAAAGTAATTCTCTTGCATCTCGGTCTATTTTATATTGTTCTACAGCATCATCCACATTCTGCTTTGTAAGCTGATTCTTCAATTCAAATGTTATAACTGGTAGTCCATTAATAAATACACATAAATCCAGTGCAAGACGCGATGCATCTAATGAGTACATTAGTTGTCTTGTTACGCTGAAGATATTCTTTTCAAACATCTCTTTTGCCTTAGTATTGTTTTCAGACGGTGTAAGATAAAACATAATAAGGTCAGCAGGATATACTTTGATACCATTTCTTAAAACATCAATAATTCCACGCTTAGCCAGCTCTCCTTGAAGGCGATCAAGAAATTGTTTTTTCTTAATATCCGTCTTGAATACACCAAGCTTCTCCATCTCATCAGGCTGTGTTTCCTGTAAAAATCTTAATAAACGAGTTTCATCAATAGCATATTCTCTATTGTAATCTATATTTTCCCCTTGTTCAAAATCATTCTTCTCAACTAACCATTTTACAATTAATGATTCAAGACCATTTTCTCTAGTATTAGTTAATAGCATAGACTACACCTCCTCGATCTCCTCAATTTCTTCCTCTGCCTCTAAATCGACTTCGTCATCGGTAGAATCTACTTCAACATATTCACAATCCGGTATATCTATATTACTAACATCAATCTGCCCTGTGACAACATCTGAAATTATTCTATTCTTCATATCATGAAGTGCTTCAATTTGCTTACTATAATTATTTATCATTGCATCAGTTGCATCCACAATATTATCTATATAATCTGCAATTTCTTCTTGCTCCTGTATATCAGGAAATGCAATTAGTAAGTTTGCAACTTTGTCCCAGCTTCTAAAATCACTCGTATTTTGACGAACTCCATTAGATATTGCTTTAAACACCTTTGTATATGCCATCATTTTTAAATAGTAAACAACAAATCTCTTGCTCTGAGAGCAAGTACATACATGAACAACCGGTGTACACATTCCATCAAAATCAGAAATAGCAATAGCACCATGCCATGTATCCATTCCGTGAATCAATAAATCACCAATATTTACCCCTTGATAAATATCGTTTGAAGATGCTACTAGTCCAAGTTTTGAGTTTCCTCTTTTTTTTACTTCTCCACTATTTGAACAAATAAGCAATTCTGCATTCTCTGGCACTATTCTTTTTTCTTTCGTAAGTATATGCTGTAATTTTGTTTCTTTCCAAGAGACAGGCACCTTATCAAGCCAATACACTTCTGTTTTTCTCATCTCTGTTTTATGCAAACCATGCGTAACATAATAACTAATGCTCACCTCCTTATACTCCTTTAGAGCCTTAATTTCCCTATGTTTTGCAATTATTAACTTATTAATCAAGGACACCTGCCAGTTCAGATATTTTACTATTCTATCTTGTTCATCACGTGGTGGTACTGGAAGGTTAACGTTATTCAGATAATCCATCGATATTCTCATTCTAACTGTATTAAGCTTACCTGTGCTTGATTCATGCATTAGTATACCTTTACCAAGTCCCAGTAAACTTCTTTGAAAAGTCAATAATCTAAATATATAGTGGTAATACCAAATATTACATGACTCACTGTCTCTAGGATACAACGCATAATAAACTGGACTTATTGCTCCATCCCACTTCGACACACCTGCAGAACCTGCAACAACATTCATACAATTAACCAACAAATCATCTTTTCTAGCGATACTATATTTAGTCAAATCTTCTTTGGGTTTATTTCCACCAGCTCCTTCTTTTTGATTTAGGGGAATTACTCCCTGATTTGCTGTGAGTGATAATATAAAGTTTGTAACAATAGGATTGTTCTTCTCTTTTCGAATCTGCAAAATTCTTTTTAGTCGAATCATCTTCCAGTGAGATGGAATATTCTTTATCCATCTCTCATTGATATCCAAATAGTACTTATACTTATTATTCATTGCGTCCCCCAACAATATCTGACAAAATACCATCAGTTTCTTCTTCAATTGCATGTAATTCAGATATGATTTCTTCCATAGTGCGTAGCTTTATTGATTTATAGAAATACTTAGTAAAACTCATTTCATATCCTATTTGAATTTTTTTATCATCAACCCACGCAAATGGGGCATATGGGCGAACTTCATCGTCCATAAATCCTTCAATACCCCCAGCATAACTAAACGGTATTATTTCTGTATCTGATTTTTCTTTGTTTACAATCATCATTCCCTTTTTATCTTTTAAAGGTTCTCCATTCTCATTAAGTTGTGGTTGAAGAACCGTAACTTTCCAAAAACCAAACTCATCATTATTAAACACTTTACTAAATTCACTTTCTTCCATTGACATATATATGCGAATAATTTCTGCTTGCAAGTCTGGAGTTAGTTCACAATTCTTTTTACCCATGTTTTTCTTTAATTGAGATTTCATTGATGTAGCATCTATTAACTGTATTTTCCCTTTTCGTCTATCTTCTTTCTTATTTGTTAATATCCAAATGTAAGTCCCAAGACTTGTATTATAGAACATACTTTCTGGCAAAGCTATTACAGCTTCAACTAAGTCACTTTCAATTAAAAATCGTCTCGCATTACCCTCACCACTTCCAGCATCTCCACTAAATAATGAAGACGCATTATGCACTTCTACAATTCTACTTCCTAATGCTGTATCTTTTTTCATTTTTGCAACGTTATTAAGCAGAAATAACAACTGACCATCGCTTGTTTTAGGTAACATTGAAAACTGTGTACCATCTTGCAAAAATGTATTAAATCTACTATCAAGAATATCCTTTTTCCCACCCATTTTTTCCGCATCAGTCTTCCAACTCTTTCCATACGGTGGGTTCGAAAGCATAAAATCAAATTGTCTTGTAGCATTCCCATCGGCTGAAAGAGTCGAACCATAACTAATATGCTCAGCCTGTTCACCATCTCCTTTTAATAACATATCTGCTTTACAAATAGCAAATGTTTCTGGTTGAACTTCTTGACCAAATAAATGGATTGATACTTTTTTATTTGTATCTTCCGCTAGTTCCAACAATCTATCTTGCGCAACTGTAAGCATTCCTCCTGTTCCACAAGCCCCATCATAACATGAATATGTCGCATCTTTAATTTTGTCTCTAATTGGTTCAAAAGCCAAGTCTGCCATCAATTCAACAACATCACGTGGTGTCCAGTGTTCTCCTGCTTCTTCGTTATTATCTTCATTAAATTTGCGGATAAGTTCCTCAAATACAGTTCCCATTCCATGATTATCAAGAGCAGGTAATCGAATATCTTTTTTACTATCATCTTTATAAATGGTTTTGGGGCTCAAATTAATATCTGGAGAAATAAATTTTTCAATAACCGCTCCGAGAATATCTGCGTCAATCATTGTCTGTATCTGATTACGAAATTTAAACTTTTCTAAAATTTCCTGTACATTTGGTGAAAAACCATCTAAATATTCTTCAAAATCCGCTTTCAAAGTCTGTTTTTTTGCACGGCTTGTTAAATCCCTTAATAAGAAAGGGGATGAATTACAAAAAGCCTGTCCTGCAGTATTGCATAACGCAGGCCATTGATTTGATATTCCTGCTAAATCCATCTTATTCTTCATATTAAGAACTTCATCTTTTGTATCCTCCAACATAGTATCTAATCTACGAATTACTGTCATTGGGAGAATTACATCACGATATTTTCCTCTTACATATACATCACGTAAACAGTCATCTGCTATTCCCCATATAAAACTTACTATTGTATTGTGTGCTTGATTATCCATATTTTACCTAGCCTTTCATTCGTTATGATAGTAATATACTTCCACGTTAATTCAATCTTCATAATATTTTTTTATGTGTCCTTTTTTCAGGACTCAATCTTCACAATATCATCAAATCCACACTTCAATTCAATACATATCCTTGCAAGAACATCTAATGATACTTGTTGGTCGTTATTCATTTTTGTAAATGTACTGGGCGCAATCTTTGTATTTTTACGCAACTCAGTCTTTGATATTTCTCTGTCTATAAGCAATTTCCATAATGGTTTGTACGTTATTTTTATTTGCTTATCTGTCATATTTTCTTATCCTCCACTTGCGATAAACGACTTTTTAATATACAGTATCTATTATACTAAAGTGATTTCTTTTTTACAAACGTTATTTTTGAGTTCTCGAAATGTCAGTCAATTCTTTTTTCTATTAGAGCCCATGGTTTCAACATATCAAAACGTATTTTTTAATATTACAAGAATTCACTCTTGCACAGGTATTTAATACAATATTGCAATATGCCTTTATGATAAAAAAAAAGCTAGCCAACACAAACTTGTATCAGCCAGCCCTCTCTTATCTCCTCCAATCCTTTTTATCTTTTTTCTTATCCGTCATGCTTTCTTTATAGACCTTATCGAATTCATTATAGACCTCCATCAAATCCTTCTGTATTCCAAGCTTTTCAAGAACCCCACGATAAACCTTAACACCGACCTTATAATCCAGATCCTCCAGATGAAAGATCATTGCTCTTATATCCGCACTTGCTTGCTGGAACAATTCTGGTTTCATGCCCATTGCATCGCATAGATACATAGATTTCTCAACTTCTCTCTCAACCAATTTCTGTTCCTGCATTTTATCCCAGCATTCAGATATTGCAACAAATTCATCATATGCTTCACTAAATCCTATGTTGCTTCCAATCTCCGTTAAATAATCCATGAAATACTGAAATGCCTTATCGCCAGTAATTCTTTCAAATGGAAATCTTTCTGCTTTTTCTTGCAAAGACAATCTTTGATATTCAGCTAAAACCTTAGGAAGTTCCACACGTTCTAAGTCATTGCTCTGTTGCACACCCACTAGAATTTCATCAACATCAGAAGCTATCATCTCACCTTCAACCATATCTGATGATTCTATTACCAAATCAGTTGCTAGTTCAATTGGAGGTTCGGGAACTATTATCATTGGCTCATCTTCCATCACAAATTCAGTCATCGCTTCCACTTGCGGTACCACTATCAGTTTTGCTTCGTCTGATACAGCTACTTCATCCACCACCACAGCAACTTCCTTAAACGGATTTTCCGGAACTTCTACATCATAGATATCAGTAAGCTCTTCCATTTCATCAACTGGAAACATTCTATCCAATGCTTCTGCCGCACGTGATATTTCTTTCGAACAGCATCTTTCCGCAATCTTGATTTGCTCCTTAATTTTCCCCTTTCGTTCCTTCAATGCTTCTAACTTGCATCTATAAGCAGGCTCACTATCTCGAAATAATTGAAAATCTTCAGAATTTTTGCATTTTCGTTTTTCTATACCACGCTCAGAATACAACTGCTTTTGTTCTGTCTCTACATCCTGCAAATCGTTCCGAAGCTTATTTGACAAGTCTATTAAATCGGGTAAAGAATGCACATCATGATTTACAATCATAAGATACTCTTCTTGTAGCAAATGCATTTGCTTAATCGCTTCATAATAATGTGCCGACTTATAATGAAAACGCTTTTTCTCTATCAGACGCAAGCGATACAGTCTCGCATAATATTTCTTCTGAAATTTTGACAGCTTCGCCCGTTTCACATAAATCGGATTAAAGGTATACACTTTCGGTCTGGCATTACTACTATCTCCATAACGGATAAGAGCATTGATATTTTCTCTTGAAAAGTCTTCTGATATCGTATCAATTCGCTTAAATCGTTTCATTCCTGGAGCTTTCACTGCGATGTGCTTTCCTTCCTTCACTTCATACCCAAGCCTGGATAACAGGTAAATAAAATGACGTTCATCTTCTGCCAGTAATGCACAATAGCTCACATCATCTTTTATCAGTGTTGTATAGGAATTCTCCCTTTCCCATTCTGGTCTGGACATGTTTTTTGGATCTTTACTATATTCCGCAGGCATAATATCCAATCCGTATTCTTCACAAAGTCGATTGGTAATTGGTTGTATAATTGCTTTCCAATCTCCATTATGATATTGAAACTTGTAACCATTGACAATATTTACGCTGTTGAGCACAATATGTGCGTGTAGATGTTCTCTATCTGTATGAACCGCCACAACAGCCTCATATTCATTGTGTAGCAGCTCTTCAGCAAACCGCATTGCAATATCATACATCTGCTCTGGTGTTCCTTCCCCTGGTCTTAAAGAAATCACAAGGTGATATCCTTGTCTGCCTCCAGTCTTTTGAAACATCTTTTTTGTTGCTTTCATCATTTCATATGCCTTTTCGGGCAGGCAGTTAATACCGCCTACCAGATTAGCATCTCCAAGTTTTTCAGGCTTTAAGATATAATTAATAGCTTGTTTCAGATGAACATCAATCTGACGATTTTTGCTCGCCTTCATATGCATGACTTTGGTTATTGCCATTTGTTCAATACCTCCATCAACAGATTATAAATATCCTTCATATAATCTTTTATCTGCATAATTTTGTACTCACTCACCGTTTGACTAGCGTTTGCTACATGTGCGATTTGGTTCACATTATTTCCAACCTTTGAAATCTGATTCACCAGATCTCTCCTGTCCAGCATAAGTGTCGTGTCCACTTTACCACCATACAAAACTAATTCTCTGAGATATTCGCTGGGTGTCAGTCCATTCTCTTTGGCCGCTTGCATGATTCGTTCCCTTTCCGTATCCGATAATCGAACCGTAAAGTTTTTTCGTGGATCTATCATTTGTTTCTTTCTTCCGATAAGCATCTCCTCCTTCTTTTATCTGTCTTATGGAAATGTTCCAAAAGCCTATTTAAGCACCTTCTGAAACTGTTACGATTGCTTTTTGCCAGATTCGTAAAACGCAGGGCGTTTAACAAAGTCTGGTTAGGGGGATAGTATCCCCCTAAGACCCCTGATATATGGTAAGTACAGAATGTGATAAACCCATCTGTACTTATTACAAGTTGTATCACAGCCACTGGGTCTGTTATTACAAATTGAGATATGGATTTGCGGATGTAATACAGTTTGTATCACTGCTTTTCATCCACAAATCCAGATATTTATAACAATTCCAAGCAGCTACATCCATTAAAAACTATCCAAAAAACTGAGTGCTGAAGTGGGAAGTTCATTATCTACATCCACTTTTGGCAAAACTCCCATTTTCGGAACTTCTGCTTCTTCGGGAATTACTGCGCTTTTCTGCTCTGCTGATGTTACTACTGCCTGCGTTCCCACAGAAATCCCACCAGCCACCACTGCCTTAAGAACTTCGTTCACTGCTTTTGATACTGCAAGCTCTACTGCTTTTTCAAGCGATTCCATAATGACTTCCGATTCTCTTTGAACAATCACTTTGATTTCATACTGGACTGACTGAACAAAATCTCTCCGCAATAATTCCAACCGTTTTTTCTCATCATCAAAATTAAGTTCTTCTCTGGCATATTTAGCCAAAACCCATTTGATAAACTTGCTTCTATCTCCAAAGAGGCTTTTTCGCGGTTCTTCTTCCATGGATAGTAACAAACCCCAGACCAGAGAATCTTCATCATGATTAAGATTCAGGCGAAAAGGAACGGTTTGAGACATATCTTTATTACTCATGCAACCACCTGTACACTTTCTGTAATGCCAGATATTCATAACCAATAGCATTTGCCTTTACGTCTTCCTGATAGCAGATGTTTGCTCCTCTGATTCGTCCAAAGAGTTTCATAACAGTAGCCCCACCGCCAACATATACAATCGGTGTGAGTTCTGGATCGAACCCATTTTCTTTCAACTGAGCTTCTACATTTTCAGCAAAGATATAAAGTTGATCCTGCACAATTTCCGTAATTTCTTTCGGAAGATTGGATGTTCCAGTCATCATCACATCCTGAATATCACTTTCGTCTAGGTAACGGTTTTTCCTCCGAAATACTGCCTTATTGACATTTGCCATGCAATTGATTAATGCTTCTGGAATCGTGATACACTCTCGCTCCACTGGAACATAATTCTTGTTGTGTATTATATCAATGGTCTTGGAACCAATATCTACAATAAGCTGATTTGGTGCCAGCTTACCTAAAATATTTGCTACCGCAGCATAACACTGTGGATATAGTAGAACTTCTTCAATTTCTATGAAATAGGTTTTCCCTTCATATACAAAGGTTACAACTCCTCGTTTCAGATAATTGCTAAAGCTAACTTTCTCTTCTCCAAATCTGGTAAACGGAAGTCCTGCAGCAACTACTACCCTTACCTCATCTTCACCAGACAATCCATAATATTCGATTTCCTTAGCAATTGCTGCATATGTTAGTAGCAGATAATCTTCATCTTCTATTTTGGTGTCTTTCATCGGAAGTCTGCCTTCTCCAATTTTATAAAAAGTGTCTTTGCACTCCATTGTCTTTGCTTCCAATGTTGCTTCTGTGCCAATTTCTTCAACCCCATTGTCAAAAATAAAATGTGGTGTCTTGATTGTTGAAAATCCATGGTCAATGGCACATAATAAAATGTTTTGTTCTTTAAAATACATAAATCGTCCTCCTGCCGTTACGGCTTCATCATAATAAATGTTTCAAGTTGCAAATTGAGCCAAACATATTTTCTGATTGCAACAGCCAGAGCACTCAGCTATACTGTATTTGCGAGATACAAGTAGCAGGCTTTGGCTTGTTACAATCAAGTCCTTTCCTAATCGGTAAGGGCTTTTTCTTTTGTCTGGTAATTACTTTCTTCGTCTACCACCAGCTGTTTTTTTTCTAAATCCTCAGCTGGATTGTAGTAGTCTGCATATCCGTAAATCTTCTGTTCAAAGTACTTACGAGGGCATCTGCCACGAATGGTTAGAAATCCTTTGGCGGCAAGCTCTCTGTTATAAGATTTAATAATCGCATATGCCTTTGTTTTCCCAATGCTTAGTACTTCACGTACTTCTTCTACATCAATAAATGCTTCTTTACTACCTACCATAAAACTCCTCCTTCTTCTATAATAGAATTTAAAATACGTACTTTCATTTCAAAATCCAATTTAATACGCATTTATATTTCGTGTTATTATAATATTATCTTTTTCACGTACTGTCAATAGATATTTTCAAAAACATGTACTTGTAATTCGTGTTTTGTTATGTTATAGTTTACACATAGTACATATTTCATGTACTTTAAATACGGTTTTATGAAAGGTAAGGTGATAGAAATGTCTTCTGACGCTTACAAAATGCAACATTTTTCTGCCACAGATATAGGCAAATGCATACAAGCAGCACGTAAGGATAAAAAGGTCAGTCAAAAAGAACTCGCTGACAGATTAAATAAATCGGAACGAACGATTCAAAAATATGAGGCTGGCGAAATTGATTTTTCTGTTTCTACAATAAAAGAAATTGCTAATGAACTCGATATTCCCTGGCAAGAACTACTAGGTATTGAGACTCCTACTATTTCTCTTGTAGATAGAAATGATCCTGATCGTTACTATAAATTCGATACATTAGGTGATGTGATCAATGCACTATTTGAAATCACTAAAATCAAAGACTTATCCTTTGGTATTTCTAATACGAAACCACCAGAAGATCCAAATTGGACTTCTTCTCTGACTGTTGATGGCAAGGCAGATGCAAAATACAATACTGATTTATGTTTATTCATGGAAAATTGGATGAATAAATTGAAGCTTGTTCAATCTCAAAGGATGACAGAAGAAAATTTCTCCGATTGGAAAAAAGAAATGATCGCATATTATTCCGACAGTTATTTTTCAAATATGTCAGCTCAGATTATGAAAGAGAAACGAGAACGAGAAGGCAAAAAAGATATTTCTATGAAAAAAATTCACATAGTAAAAGTGGATAATGAGAATTAAGATTTCAACAAAAAAATAGCTCCAGTGCGCTAACACCAGAGCTGAAGTGATCTAACCTAAACGGCAATTATAATCACCCTAGACAAGTAGATTATATCATAGCCTTTAGATAAATGCATTGCAAAACTGATGTTCTATCAGTCTGCAAGCGATAACACAATTAGATAAAGGAGATGATTTTTATGCCAGCTTACAAAGATGACAAAACTGGTAAATGGTACACCAAATTCTATTACAAGGACTGGCAAGGCGTCAACAGACAAAAGTGGAAACGAGGCTTCGCCACAAAAAAGGAAGCACTTGCATTCGAACGAGACTTTCTGGAAAAGCAATCCACCAATCCTGATATGACCTTCCAAGCTCTATATGAGATTTATATAGAAGATATGTCAGGCAGGCTAAAAGAAAGCAGTATCCAGCACAAGAAGAATATTTACGAGACAAAGATTCTTCCCTACTTTGGCAAAATGCCAATCAATGAGATTAAAGCTACGGACATTCGAAGATGGCAGACGCAGATTATGCGAGACTCTCACGAGTACAAAGACACTTATCTTAAGTCTATCAATAATCAGCTTAGCTGCATTATGAATTATGCTAAACGCTTTTATGACCTTAACACTGATCCTTGTGGCAAAGCAGGAAGCATGGGAAAGAGCAATGCCGAAGAAATGGAATTCTGGACACTGGATGAATTTCTTGCTTTTCGAGACGCAATCAAAGACAAACCTGTATCCTATATGTGTTTTGAAATTCTCTACTGGACAGGTATTCGAGAAGGTGAACTATTAGCTCTTACTGCGGAAGATATTAACCTTACTGAAAAGAGCATTCGTATCAACAAGACCTACTCTCGTAGCAAAGGAAAAGATGTTATTACTACTCCAAAGACCAAGAAAAGCAAACGTACTGTTCCTATTCCAGACTTTCTATTTCAGGAAGTAAAGGATTATATGGATAGACAGTATATGCTTGATCCTAAGAGCAGATTATTTCCTTTTACTAAATCATTTCTTGCACATGAAATGAAACGTGGTTCCAATGCTTCTGGTGTAAAGAAAATACGAATTCATGACGTAAGGCACTCACACGCTTCCCTTCTTATAAATGAGGGCTACGATGCACTTGTGATTGCTAACAGACTTGGGCATGAGAAAGTATCCACAACGCTGAACACTTACTCGCACATGTTTCCACACAAACAGAAAGAATTGGTTGATAATCTTCAAAATCTAGGTGAAAAAGCAATTCCTACCCCGGCTTCACCAGATGATATCTTTTCATTAGATATTTTTGAAGATACCGTGGAAGAAACAGTTACAGCTAATTTTCCACCAACACCAGTTGGTCCTGTTCCAAAAGAAAAGGTACCTGGAAAGGTAATCCAAATGCCAATTCGAAACATTGTATAATATCAACTTTAATATCAGCCATACAATAAAAGCATGCGCTGTATTGTCACTAAATTCTACTATAAGCCACATGAGAACTAAGAAAAAGGATAGTTGCGGTTAGTAGCAAAGTAGTAGCAGAAACAAAAGAAAAGTCCGGGAACGCCCTATTTATAAGGCTTCCCAGACTCGTTGCTGCTATTCAAACTCTATCGTAGCCGGTGGCTTCCCCGTGCAGTCATAGAGTACTCTGTTTACATGTTTCACTTCATTTACAATCCTTGAAGACACTTTACCAAGTACTTCCCAAGGTAATTCGGCTGCTTCCGCAGTCATAAAATCCGTAGTAGTAACAGCTCTTAATGCTACTGCATAGTCATAGGTTCTCTCATCACCCATTACACCAACGGAGCGCATATTAGTTAGAGCTGCAAAGTACTGTCCTACGCTTCTGTCAAGGCCTGCATTGGCAATCTCCTCACGGTAGATGGCATCAGCTTCCTGTATTATCTTTACCTTTTCTTCGGTCACATCTCCGATAATACGGATGGCAAGACCAGGGCCGGGGAAAGGCTGTCTGAAGACAAGTTTTTCCGGAATTCCAAGTTCAAGACCGGCTTTTCGTACTTCGTCCTTGAATAAGTCTCTTAAGGGCTCGATGATTTCCTTAAAATCAACATAGTCAGGAAGTCCGCCTACATTGTGGTGGCTCTTGATTACGGCTGATTTTCCTAAGCCGCTTTCGATAACATCCGGGTAAATGGTTCCCTGTACCAGGTACTCTACGGTTCCGATTTTCTTGGCTTCCTCTTCAAATACACGGATGAATTCTTCCCCGATAATCTTTCTCTTTGCTTCCGGTTCGGATACACCGGCTAATTTATCATAGAATCTCTGCTGAACATTTACTCTTACGAAATTAACGTCAAATTGCTCGGTAAATATCTTCTCGACCTCGTCTCCTTCATTCTTACGAAGCAAACCATGGTCTACGAAGATACAGGTTAACTGCTTTCCAACGGCTTTGCTTATCATAACCGCAGCAACGGAGGAATCTACACCGCCGGATAAGGCACAGAGGACTTTCTTATCACCGATCTTCTCTTTTAATTTCTTAATGGACTGTTCGGTAAAGGAATCCATCTTCCAATCTCCAGAGCAGCCGCATACTTCGTATAGGAAGTTATGAAGCATCTTTGTGCCTTCCTGGGTATGAACTACCTCCGGATGGAACTGTACTCCATAAAGCTTTTTCGCAGGCATTTCCAGTCCTGCTGCCGGACAGGAGGCAGAGGTGGCTGTTATTTCAAAGCCTTCCGGAAGTTTTTCTACGTAATCGGTATGGCTCATCCAGCAGACGGAGGTTTCGGTAACACCTTTAAATAATAAGGACTTTCCATTGACTGTTACTTCTGTTTTTCCATATTCTCTAACTGTTGCGCTGGTTACCTTACCGCCTAACAGGTGAGTCATTAACTGGCAGCCATAACAGATACCAAGTACCGGTATTCCAAGCTCAAAGATTTCTTTCTCACAGTGAGGTGCATCCTCTGCATAAACACTGGCAGGACCTCCTGTAAAGATGATACCCTTGGGTGCTATTTCCTTAATTTTTTCTATACTTGTATTGTAGGGCAATACTTCACAGTAAACATTACATTCTCTGACTCTTCTTGCAATGAGCTGATTATACTGTCCGCCAAAATCAAGGACAATTACCATTTCCTTATCCACTGGTTTTTCCTCCTAATACGATTTCCATTTTTTCTTCTCAAAAGTTACCATTCATGTCCGGCTGTGTTTCTTACACATATGCCAGTCCAAAATATTTTACTATTATAACAGACTTTCTGAAAGCTGGCAATCCCATAATCACCTGTCAATCGTCACCAGCTCGCCGCAGACTCTCTTTTGTATCTCCTGTCACCTCACCACGGACTCTCTTCTGTATCTCCTGTCACCTCACCACAGACCCTCTTCTGTATCTCCTGTCAGCTCACCGCGGACCCTTTTCTGTATCTCCTGTCAGCTCACCGCGGACTCTCTTCGGTATCTCCTGTCAGCTCACCGCAGACCCTCTTTTGCATCTCCTGTCAGCTCACCGCGGACTCTCTTCGGTATCTCCTGTCAGCTCATCCAGATTCCTATAATAGGACGCCAGAAACTCTTCCATAAAAATATTAACTTCTTCAACACCCAACTCTTCTATAGCTTTGGAAATGCTCTCCTTTGCACTGGCAAATTCCGTGTTTCCGACCTTTTCCTCCTGAATGCATTTAATTAAGGCCGAAAGCTTATCCGCAGCTTTGACCAGCTTCCAAAGGTAAACTTCCTCTTCCTTCTGAAAGAACAGTGTTTCATACTCCTCTTTTAAATCCTTCGGAAGCATCTGAAGAAGTCTTTTAGCTGCCTCACCTTCAATTTCTTTAAAGGCAGTTTGCATGTTCCTATTATAATACTTAATAGGAGTCGGCATGTCACCAGTGATAATTTCCGTGGAATCATGAAAGAGAGCTATTAAAGCAGCTCTCTCCCCATTCAAGTTCTTTTTAAGTCTTTTATTTCCGATTACGGCCAGGGCATGGGCAAGAATACTTACCTCGAGGGTATGCTCTGAAACATTTTCAGGCCTGGAGTTACGCATCAGGGACCAGCGCTCGATATATTTCATTCTGGATATCATGGCATAGAAATTACTTTCCATTTATACCACCGCCTCTTTGTGCTCCTCAAGCATTTTCTTAATATAATAACCAGTATAGGAATTGGGCATTTCCGCTACATCTTCCGGAGTTCCCTTGGCAATAACAGTGCCGCCCTTGTCTCCTCCTTCCGGTCCCATATCAATAATATAATCCGCTGTCTTAATAACATCCAGATTGTGTTCAATTACTACGACGGAGTTTCCGCCTTCGGAAAGTCTCCTTAATATTTCAATAAGCTTGTGGACATCCGCAAAATGCAGTCCTGTGGTAGGTTCATCCAGGATATAGATTGTCCTTCCGGTACTGCGCTTGCTAAGCTCTGCAGCAAGCTTTATTCTTTGGGCCTCGCCGCCGGATAATGTTGTGGAGGGTTGTCCCAGGCGGATATAGGAAAGTCCTACGTCATAAAGGGTTTCTATCTTTCTTCTGATGGAAGGCATATTTTCAAAAAACTTCATAGCCTCCTCTACCGTCATATCAAGGACATCATAGATATTCTTTCCCTTATAACGGACTTCCAGGGTCTCACGGTTGTAGCGTTTGCCGCCGCAGACTTCACAGGGCACATATACATCCGGCAGGAAATTCATTTCAATTTTGATGATACCATCGCCTGAGCAGGCTTCACAGCGTCCGCCCTTTACATTGAAGCTGAATCTTCCTTTGGTATATCCCTTCATCTTTGCATCGGCAGTTGCTGCAAATAAGTCTCTTATCTGGTCAAATACTCCCGTATAAGTAGCGGGATTGGACCTTGGTGTCCTGCCAATGGGTGACTGGTCTATGTTAATTACCTTGTCTAATCTCTCTATTCCAAGCATTTCGGCATGTTTTCCAGGGATGCAGCGGGCCCTGTTTAAATCTCTGGCAAGGCGTTTTTGAAGAATCTCTGTTACCAGAGAACTCTTGCCGGAACCGGATACACCCGTTACACAGGTCATAATACCAAGTGGAATATCTACTGTAACATTCTTAAGATTATTCTCGCTGGCACCCTTGATAGTGAGATATCCCGTTGGCTTTCTTCTTTCCTCGGGTACCGGAATCTTGATTCTGCCGCTCAGATAGGCTCCTGTTATGGATTCCTCCACCTGCATAATCTCTTCAGCGGTTCCCTCTGCTATGACCTCACCGCCGTGCTCTCCTGCTCCCGGTCCGATATCTATAATATAATCAGCAGCAAACATGGTGTCCTCATCATGCTCTACTACAATCAGCGTATTGCCTAACTCCTTCAGATTTTTTAAGGTCTTTAACAGCTTATCATTGTCTCTTTGATGAAGGCCAATGCTGGGCTCATCCAAAATATAGGCAACTCCCACCAGACCGGAGCCAATCTGGGTGGCAAGACGTATTCTCTGTGCTTCTCCGCCCGAAAGGGTTCCCGTAGCTCTGGACAGGGACAGGTAATCCAAGCCCACGTCCATCAGGAAGCCAACTCTGGCTCTGATTTCTTTTAACACCAGTTCACCGATTTTAAGCTGAGTAGGTGTCAAATCCAGATTATTCATAAAGACGCTCAGATCCCTGATGGAATATCCGGTAACCTCTGCGATATTTTTATCTCCGACAGTAACCGCCAGTGCTCCCTTTTTCAGCCTCTTACCGCCGCACTCTTTACAGGGTGTGGTCTTCATAAAGGTCTCATATTCCTGCTTTGTACCTTCAGAACCGGTTTCCCGGTAGCGTCTTTCCACGTTTTTGATTAATCCTTCAAAGGCAACATCATAAATTCCCTCGCCTCTTTGCCCTCTGTATTTGACCTTTACTACCTTGCCGCCGGTTCCATGCATAATCATATGCCTGATATTATCCGGCAGGTCATTATAGGGAGTGTCCAGGCTGAACTTATATTCCTTTGCCAGGGCTTCCAGTGTACATCTTGTATAGCTGGACTTATCCGTTGCCGACTGCCAGCCAAGCACTGCAATGGCCCCTTCTGCAAGACTTAAGGAGCCGTCCGGGATAATCAGTTCCTCTGCAAATTCCATTTTAATTCCAAGTCCATGGCATTCCGGGCAGGCACCAAAGGGATTGTTAAAGGAAAAGCTTCTGGGCTCTATTTCTTCGATACTGATATTACAATCCGGACAGGAGAAATTCTGGCTGAAGCTTAAGGTCTCTTCCCCGCCCACATCTATTATCAGCAGACCTTCCGAAAGCTTAAGCACACTCTCAATGGAATCGGAAAGCCGCTTTTCAATTCCGGTCTTTACAATCAGACGGTCCACAATAATTTCAATCGTATGTTTTATGTTTTTATCCAGTTTGATTTCTTCTGTCAGCTCATAAAGATGTCCGTCAATCATAACACGGATATAACCGCTCTTCTTGGCCTGTTCCAGGAGCTTTACATGCTCTCCTTTTCTACCTCTTACTACGGGAGCCAAAAGCTGTATCCTGCTGCCTTCCTTTAAGCGCATGATTTCATCCACCATCTGGTCAACTGTCTGCTTCTTGATTTCCTTCCCGCATTTCGGGCAGTGGGGAATTCCTACTCTGGCATATAGCAAACGAAAATAATCATATATTTCCGTTACCGTTCCTACCGTAGAACGGGGATTCCGGTTGGTAGACTTCTGGTCAATGGAAATGGCCGGAGAAAGTCCTTCTATGCTTTCAACATTCGGCTTCTCCATCTGCCCCAGGAATTGTCTTGCATAGGAGGAAAGAGATTCCATGTACCTTCTCTGCCCTTCTGCATATATGGTATCAAAGGCCAGAGAGGATTTACCGGAGCCGCTGAGCCCCGTCAATACGACAAATTCATCTCTCGGAATGTTGACACTGATATTTTTTAAATTATGTTCTTTTGCTCCTCTGATTTTTATATAATGTTTCTTATCAGCCATTATTACCTCTCTTCCGGATATTGCATCTAATGTCCTTCTGTTTCTTATCTATACAGCCTGAAACCTGTAGCTTTTCTCTATATTTTATTTGCCCCGCAATTACATAGCTGTGCATTTAAATAAAAATTAAATTATATAACCTTTTTCAATTATCGCATTTACTACATTAAAGTATATTTACGGCATCAGACAGTATATTACGACGGCAGCACCTTTTATCTTAATCTTCGTCCATTGAATTCAGCTGCTTCTTCAATTCCAGCAAATGATCCCTTAACTGGGCTGCCAGCTCAAAATTAAGCTCAGCCGCAGCGGTCTGCATATTCTTTGTAATCTTCTTTATTACACCCTCCAGCTCTTTTCTTGTCATGGATTCCGGATCCTTATCCATCTTATAGAAGTCCTTATCCGCTTTCTTGGAGATTCGGATCAACTCTCTTACCTTCTTCTGGATGGTAGTCGGTGTAATTCCATGTTCCTCATTATATTTCTGCTGAATACCCCTTCTTCGGTTGGTCTCTGATATGGCCTTATGCATGGATTCCGTTATTTTATCCGCATACATGATTACCCTTCCTTCCGAATTACGGGCAGCACGTCCAATGGTCTGAATCAGAGAGGTCTCCGAGCGCAGGAAGCCTTCCTTGTCCGCATCCAGTATGGCAACCAGCGTAATCTCCGGAATGTCAAGTCCCTCTCGTAAAAGGTTGATTCCCACCAGAACATCAAAGACATCCATACGCATATCCCGGATAATCTCCGAACGCTCCAGTGTATCGATATCTGAATGAAGATATTTTACCCGGATGCCAACATCCCGCATATAGTCGGTCAGATCCTCCGCCATACGCTTCGTCAGCGTAGTCACCAGAATCTTATTCTTATTTGCGGTTTCTTTATTTACTTCTCCGATCAGGTCATCAATTTGTCCGTTAACCGGCCTTACAAAAACCTCCGGGTCCAAGAGACCGGTAGGCCTGATAATCTGCTCTGTGCGCATAAGCTCATGCTCCTGCTCATACACGGACGGGGTGGCAGAAACAAACATCATCTGATTGATTTTACTTTCAAATTCCCCAAAATTCAAGGGCCTGTTATCTTTGGCTGAGGGCAGACGGAAGCCAAAGTCCACCAGAGTGCTTTTTCTGGCCTGGTCCCCTGCATACATACCCCGTACCTGAGGAACGGTGATATGGGATTCATCTACAATAATCAGGAAGTCATCAGGAAAATAGTCTATGAGCGTATGGGGTGTACTGCCAGGTGCCTGCCCGGATAGATGTCTGGAATAATTCTCAATACCGGAGCAAAAACCCGTCTCTCTTAGCATCTCTATATCAAAATTGGTCCTTTCTGCAATTCTCTGTGCCTCTAAGAGCTTGTCCTCACTCTTAAAGTAACGCACCCTCTCTTCCATCTCTTCCTGTATGGTGTTAATGGCTCCCTCCAGCTTCTCCTGAGACACCACATAGTGGGAGGCGGGAAAGATTGCAATATGCTCCAGCGTACATTTAATTTCACCGGTAAGAACATCAATCTCTGTAATACGGTCTATTTCATCCCCGAAAAACTCCACCCGGATTGCCCGGTCATCGGAGGTTACGGGGAATATCTCTACTACATCTCCATTTACACGGAAGGTTCCGCGCTTAAAATCCATGTTGTTCCTGGTGTACTGCAAGTCCACCAGTTTTCTTAATATCTCATCCCGTTCCCTGACCATACCGGGACGCAGGGAAATAACCATCTCCTGATAATCAATGGGATCTCCCAAGCCGTAGATACAGGAAACGCTGGCTACAATAATAACATCTCTTCTCTCAGAAAGTGCCGCAGTGGCAGAGTGTCTCAGCTTATCAATCTCATCGTTGATTGCGGAATCCTTCTCTATATAAGTATCTGTGGAGGGAACATATGCTTCCGGCTGGTAATAATCGTAGTAGCTGACGAAATATTCAACGGAATTCTCAGGAAAGAATTCTTTAAATTCACCATAGAGCTGTGCCGCCAGAGTCTTATTATGGGCAATTATGAGAGTAGGGCGGTTCAAGGCCTGGATTACATTTGCCATAGTAAAGGTCTTACCGGACCCGGTGACACCAAGTAAGGTCTCAAATTGGTTTCCTTCTTTAAAACCCTTTACAAGCTGTTTTATCGCTTCGGGCTGGTCCCCTGTGGGCGCATACTCCGATACTAGCTTAAAATCACTCATGCTGCTATCCTTTCTTTTTGTCTTACTGTATCCTTCTATTCTTCTATCAGTATGGGCTTCCCAGGCATGCTTTAACATCCCTTTCCCATAATGACGCAGTTTTTCCAAATATCGAATAATTTCAAGTCATTATATCATATCTGAATTTTGAATGCAATAATTTTTCGAATGTCTGTTCTATATCCAGATATAGAAAAGCAGGCAGCCAATATCGGATTCCTTGTTACTTTTTACAGTAATCCCTTGATATCAGCTCCTGCTTTTTCCAGCTTTGTTATTATATTTTTATGAAGAGAAAATTTACCACATCTATTACTTTTCTTTAATCTGCTTATTCAGTATCTGTAAAGCTTTTTGAAGCTGATTGTCTTCACTCTTATCAATTACTACCTTCTGGCGAAGTGATTCTTTCAGCTCTACCGTTACATCCGGTGTAATACCAATCTTATGGATATTTCTTCCCTTTGGCGTATAATATTTGGAAACCGTTACCTTAATGGCTGTTCCGTCATTTAAAGGAAGGATGGATTGTACGATACCCTTTCCAAAGCTTGTGGTACCAACAAGAGTTCCCTTCTTATAATCCTGAATAGCTCCGGCAAAGATTTCTGAAGCACTGGCGCTGTTGCCGTTAATAAGGACAGCCAAAGGCTTATTAAATTCTTCCTTGCCATCGGATTTGTATTCATCACGGTTACCATATTTATCTTCGGTATAAACAATCATTCCTGAAGGAAGCATACGTTTTAACATATCCACTACGGTATCAAGAAGTCCGCCGGGATTATTTCTGATATCTATAACAAGCCCTTTTTCTCCCTGCTTTTCAAGGTCATCAACAGCAGCGCGGAACTGCTCGGCAGTTACTTCATCAAATTCGGAAACTGCAATATATCCGATTTTATTATCCAGCATTTGATATTCAATGGTAGGAACTTCAACCTTTTTTCTTACTATGGTATAATCAACGGGCTTCGATTTACCTTCTCTTATAATGGAAACAGTTACCTTCGAACCCTCTTCGCCTTTGATTTTACCGACTACCTCTGTAATATCCTTGCCCGTTACTTCTTCTCCGTTTACTTTATACAGCACATCTCCGGGCAAAATACCTGCCTTGTTAGCAGGACCGCCCACAAAGGGCTTCACAATGGAAAGAATTCCAGTCTTTGCATCTGCGGATACCGTTGCTCCAATGCCATAATAAATACCGCTGGAGGATTCCATTAAAGCCGCATATTCATCCTTGGTATAATATACGGAATAAGGGTCCTTCAGACTTGACAGCAGTCCTTTGTATATCCCCTCTGCCATGGTGTTCTTATCCACATCTTCCATATAATATTTATTTATCAGACCTTCCAGTCTATCAATCTTTTCCATGACATCCTGGTCTGTGACCTCGGTCTTTGCAGCACTGGTATTCTCTGTCTTTACATTTGTATTTTCCCTTGTGAGATTTTCATTTATCTTGTTTGCAAAGACTGTAACAACAATTGCCATGATAACAAATGTTGCGGCCAACCCGGATAAAAATCCGTTGAGAAATTTATTCTTCATCGCTTTTAACCTCTTTTCTGGGTCAGTCGGTCCTGGGCTGCCCCTAATCTATTGTCTTTTGCTTCTGTATTTCTGTCTGCTCTAATTGCTGACATAATTCAACGGATTCTTATAATCGTTGTTCACCGTAACAGCAAAATGCAGATGGGAGCCTGTCGATATACCCGTTGAGCCGACCAAAGCAATCTCCTGTCCCTGGCTCACTTCATCTCCCGCAGATACCAGAAGCTTGGAACAGTGCATATAGATAGTATAGGTACTGTTTCCATGATAAATCATAATATAATTACCGCCTGAAACACTATAAGCTGCCGTTACCACACTGCCTCCTGCCGCAGCTATGATTTTCGTTCCGGTAGGTGCTCCGATATCAATTCCCTTATGGTATGTACTCGCTCCTTCCGTAGGCTGGCTGCGGTACCCGAAACCGGAGGTAATTCTGCTGCTGGAAGGAACAGGCCAGATAAAGCCTTGAACTGAAGCCCCGGAAGAACCACCGTTATCAGAAGAGCTATTATCGGAAGAACCGCTATTATTGTCAGAAGAACTATTATCCGCTGAAGAATTATCTGTCCCTGAGTTCTGAGCTTCCTGCTGTTTTCTGTTTTCTTCTTCCTGCTTTCTTTTCTCTTCCTCTTCCTTTCTCCTGCGTTCTTCTTCCTCCTTCTTCCTTCGTTCCTCTTCTTCAATTCTCTTTCTTTGCGCCTCTAAAAGCTGTTCAATTACATTTTCCTGGTCATCAATCTTCTGGCTGTACTGAGCGGACAATGTCTGGCTCTTCTCAATATTGCCCTCGTATTTGGCGACCTCTGTCCCTTTATCCTTGACCAGCTTCTCTATTGTACCCTGTTCGAAGGTTTTCTCATCCTTTATATTTTTAAGTTCCTCTAACTGGGCCTTTTGCTCCTTTTCCTTCTTGGTTACCTCCTCTTTCAGGCGCTTATAGTTCTCTAAAAGCCCATTATCATACTCTGTGATTTTCTCCTTATATTCCATCTGGTTAAGCATATCGGAAAAGTTATCGGATTGTATGAGTATCTCTAAAATCCCTATATCTCCATTCTCATACATATACTTAATGCGGCTTTTCATAATGGAATACTGTTCTTTTTCTTTGTCCTTTGCTTTTGCTAATTCTGCCTTTGTTGCTTTTAAATTACTGTTTGCTGTTTTAATCTTTCCTTCAAGCTTATCGACTTCACCAGTCAGCTTGTTTAACTCCATATCCAGTTTTTCGATATAGTTAAGTATATCATTTTTTTCTTTTTCTAATTCCTTTATTTTAGATTCTGTTTCTTCCTTTTTTTGCTCCAGTGCTGTTTTATTATTTTTTGCCTTATCAATTTCTCCCGCATAGCCCAGAACACTTTGTCCGGCAAAAATAAAGACCAGAAAGAAAACCATAAAAAGCTTGCTTTTTCTGATTAGAAATTTTTTCTTATTGAAAGGATGGTTTTTAGCATCTGTATTTAATTCCTTTTTCATCCGCACCTCTTCCTTTTCTTTCGTCCAGCTCCTATTTCCCTTCCTTTAAATGAAGCTGCCTTCTTACTGTCAGAAAACTGCCAAAGAAACCGATTCCCACTCCCAAAATCAGGCACAGGGGTACCAGTGTCTTAAATATACCATTAACCTCAATAAAATGAAAGGTCTGGAAAATATTATTGTATTTTCCGGAAATATAGACGATCAGCTTGTTATACATTATGTACAAAAATCCAAGAGGAATGACCGAGCCTAAAATGCCGATGGTTACTCCTTCTACAATAAACGGTGCGCGGATAAAGGAATCCTTTGCTCCGATTAATTTCATAATTGCGATTTCTTCTTTCCTTACGGCAATTCCCATGGTAACCGTAGTATTTATCAAAAATATTGCCACGGCAAAGAGAATTATTATGATTGCTCCCGATACATACCCTACAAGGGCATTAAAGCTTTTAAAGGTATTGGCGACGGCATCGGAATAATTTACCTGCCTTACTCCGTCAAGTCCCTCTATGTAAGATACCAGCGTTTTTTGCATGGAAACATCGTTTAAGCGGACCGAATAAGAGGCTGAATCCTTTAAGGGGTTATCCTCTCCAAAGCTCTCGGCCAGCTCCTTGTTCACATATCTTTTCTTATAATTTTCCCAGGTTTTCTCTGCGGATAGAAATTCAACAGAAGCAACTTCCGCTCTGGTTTTGATTTCATCCCCAATTTTATCAATCTGCTCCTGGCTGATACCTTTATCAAAAAAAACCGTTACTCCCACTGAAGTTTCGGCTGTCTTAACCATATACTGAAAGTTCGCCACCACAAAATAAAAGATACCAAAGAGAAACAAACAAGCGGCAATGGTCCCAACGGAAGCCGCAGAAAACATGCGGTTCCTGCGGATATTCTTAAAGCCCTGCTTCATGCTGTAAGCTACTGTACTAATACGCATTGGAATATCCACCTCTTTGCTCATCATTGATTAACACACCTTTATTCATGGTAATCACCCTCTTTTGCATTTTGTCAACGATATCCTTGTTATGTGTTACCACAACGACAGTAGTTCCCCGCTTATTGATATCCTCCAGCAGCTTCATAATTTCCCAGGAATTCTTCGGGTCCAGATTACCGGTGGGCTCGTCGGCTAATAAAATCACCGGATTATTGACCAGTGCCCTTGCCAGCGCCACTCTCTGCTGTTCTCCGCCGGATAGCTGCGTGGGCAGTGAATTCTGTTTCTCCAGTAATCCCATCAGGGAAAGCATGAAAGGCACCTGCCTTCTGATAGTGCTTCCCGGTACTTCAACTACTCTCTGGGCAAATGCTACATTCTCATATACGTTACGGTCCTTTAACAGACGGAAATTCTGAAACACTACACCGATTCCCCTTCTGTATTTTGCCACCTGTCTGTGTTTCATTCGTGTCAAATCTTTAAAATTTACATAAATCTTCCCGTTTGTCGGTTCAATCTCCTTTAAGATAAGCCTGATCAATGTCGATTTTCCCGAACCGCTGCTGCCAACAATAAAAACAAATTCACCTTTTTTTATCTGAAAGCTGATATTATTTATGGCAGGGATTCCTTTCTGGTAAGCCTTTGATACCCGGTCAAAAACAATAACCGGTGCATCTGCATCGTCTATTTCTTTGTTCCTGCTGTAATTCATTCTGCTTTATACCTTTCTAAACCCTGCTCTTTATCCGAAAAAAACAAAGAGGGAGAGCCAAAAGAGAAAGCCCTAACCCTCTTATCCCAACAATATGATATCTTAAGCTTCTCTCTAGTATTCCAGTGTTTCCATATACTTCATATATTTCACAACCATCAGGGCAATCTTGAAGGTAATGGCATCTTCGAAAACCCTTAAGTCCAGGTTGGTGCTCTTTTGAAGTTTATCCAGACGGTAGACCAGAGTATTTCTGTGAATATATAACTGTCTGGAGGTCTCTGATACGTTAAGATTGTTTTCAAAGAACTTATTGATGGTGGTCAATGTCTCTTCATCAAATTCGTCGGGAGACTTTCCGTCAAAGATTTCCTTGATAAACATCTTGCATAAAGGCATGGGAAGCTGGTAAATCAGACGTCCGATACCAAGATTGCTGTAAGCCATCACGTTTCTGTCGCTATAGAATATCTTTCCGACATCCAGAGCCATTTTGGCTTCCTTATAGGATCTTGAAACATCCTTAATCTCATTGACAATGGTACCGAATGCCACATGAACCTTGGTCATAGCCTCCGTATTGAGCATGTCCAATATGATTTTTGCTGTCTTATTCATATCGTCATAGTTCTCATTGGGCTTAAGCTCTTTTACAAGAATAATATTCTTCTCATCCACGGCAGTGATAAAATCCTTTGTCTTGCCGGAGAAAAGTCCTCTTACTGTTTCAAGGGCATTGATATCCTTTTCGTTCTTTGTCTCGATAATAAAAACGACTCTTCTTACATCTGTCTCAATGTGCAGCTTCTTTGCCCTGTTATAGATATCCACCAGCAACAGGTTATCAAGCAGAAGGTTTTTAATAAAGTTATCCTTATCATATCTTTCTTTATAAGCCACTAACAGGTTCTGTATCTGAAAGGACGCAATCTTTCCTACCATATATACGTCATCGCTGTCACCTTTTGCTAAGATTACATACTCTAACTGATGCTCATCAAACACCTTAAAAAACTGGTAACCCTGAAGTACCTGACTGTCTGCAGGGGAATCTACAAAGTTAAGAACCGCATTTTCATAATCGTCGGCATTATTAATAGTGGTTGCTAATGTCTTTCCTTCCGTATCCATCACACAAAGGTCAATCCTGGTAATGCCTTTCAGACCTTCTATGGTACTTTGCAGGATTTGATTTGATATCATATTGTCACTCCTTTTTCTTAACGTTCTCATTTTATATTTTTTTATAACCACTATTTTAGCATCGATTTCGTAAAAAGTAAATAAAATTTATATAAATTTAATATTATTTTTCGTACAATAATATTAAATCAGCCTGTTTTCCATATAGTTTATTCATTAAATTAATGTCAACTCGGGTACCATAAGTTAATCCGAGCTTCCATCCATATATATTTGTGGTGTAAAAATGCATTAAAGCGAAAAGAAGGGCAGCATTTTCGTCAACAAAGTAACGCTAAACGCTGCCCTTTAAATTTTATCTAATATAACCCGCTCATTCCACCAAGGGAAGATGTTATATCCTTTGGAAGATATAGCTTATAGCCTAATTTAAATGCAATGAGATTTACAACTACAATAAGAATCAGGGATAAGAATACAATATAGATAAGCTTATCTGCATTTGAAACAACCGGTTTTGCAGATGCATACAAATATAAGCAGCTTAAGATGGCTCCCGCGGAGTAGCATACCAAGCCATACATCGGGTTAAGAAAGCCTATTATAACAGCAATCGCGGTTATCAGTATCATAGCAATACTTTTTCCGGAAACTACACATAGCATACTCTTATAGTCAGCTTGTCCATTGGAAATTAACTTATTTAATATCAGTACGATTCCTGCCAGTATACCATTAAGCGCAATGCTCCATATTACTGATACGATAAAAATCCGCACAAGGGGGAAACTATAATTCAAAGATACGCCGCTGCCTCCAAACAGGCCTCCGAAGGAACCCATCATCTGTCCCATCAAAGAGCTGATGGCCGCATTCATCTTCTGAAAAAACAGCGTAAGGTATAATCCATACAGCAGACTTTCAAGGACAATGATCCCAACCGCTATATTTACTTCCGGCTTTTCTATATAGCTTCTTAATCCGGTATCAGGTTTCTTTATTACTTTTATAATAATGTCAAAAAGCTTCTTCAGATAGACATTGGAAGTTGCCGCCATAGCCTTTACTTCCTGTATCCCGATACCAGTTGTCTCATAATTTGCCTCTTTTGCCGCTGCAAGGGGCAGGGGTAATTCCTCCTGCACTATTATGTCCGATATCTCTTCCTTGCAGGGCGTATCTGTTTTCTGGCTGTTAAGGCAGCCGCATACTTCACCATCCTCTAATTTTCTGCCGCAATGTATACAAAATTTTCCCATAAGAATTGTCCTCCTCTTAGTAATAGTATATTGAATTAAGGTAAATGGATGCGATTACCCATTTATCCCCCTCCAGCTGATAGGTAACTTCATAGCTGTCTTCATTGGAATCACTTTGATCCTCCAGCTCTCCTGTCCACCAGTTCTTGGAGGTATAATCATAATCACAGGTTACCTTCATACTGAATGTCTGAAGGAAAATACTTGAATACAGGACATATTCCTGCTCTCCGCTAAAATCATGCAGTGTAAGCTTCGTTATACTTGTTCCGTCTTCATGCTCCATATCCCCCAGCAAGCTTTCATAATTCTGCCGGATACGGCTTTGTACTTCTTTATCCGATGAGAACAGTGCCTTTATGCTGTCAAAATCCTTTTTCTCAAAGGCAGCCTTATAAATAGCAGTGTAATCTTCTTCCGCCTGTTTGATCAGGCCCTTTACGATATCAGGCTTTATGGTGATTTCGTTAACCAGGGAATCTTCGTATCCTCCGTCTTCAGGATATACTTCTTCTTCCGCATCCTCTATATAGGGAGAAGTTATCTTAACCTTATGCTTTCCCTTTAACATGCTTTTTATTGTATAATAATCAATTCCATCTTCTGTGGATTCAATATTTTTAGCAGATATTTTCTGTCCATCCACCAATAGCTCCGTTCCGCTCGGAGCAGCAATTGAATAATCCGAAACCTGTAATGTTTCCGGAGATACTTTCCATTTATTAAAAACAAGGAATTCCTTTTTCTTAAGCTTTACGAGCTTTACCGTTATATCCTGCTGCTCTGAGGAATTGTCCGATATGTAATAAACCTTCATATTTCTTGTAAGGCCAATACTGTCCTTATCGGTGCGTCCAGCCTTTTCTATGCCTTGCAGCACCTTAAAATTTTTTACTTTTTCATATCCCAGCTCACTGCTTAGAGCTTCTTTAAAGCTGTTTACATTAATAAATTTTGATTTTTTAATATCAAGATAGGAAAAGGCTTCTTTCCAATCTTCCTTCTGAACGCTGCTCATATAGCGTTTCGTTACTTTTTCAGGGCTGTAATATGACTGCCCCATCTTAAAAGCTGCAAAAATAAGAATAATTATTCCAATTGCACATACAATTGCTGCTTTCTGCCATGTTTTCATAGGAGGTTTTGCCGGGACCTGTTTCGTATTTGCCACTGCATTTACTGGCTCCGTTCTTACTGGTTCTGCTTTTGTTGGCTCTGTTTTTGGCAGCTCTGATTTCTCTGGTTCCGTGGTTTTTTGCTCTGCTCTTTTTTGCTCCGTTACTGTTATTTTTGGTGCCGGTATTGCCATTTTTGCACCACAGGCTTCGCAAAATTTCGCTCCTTCCACATTTTTGGTTCCGCACTCTTCACAATACATTCAAGTACTCCTTTTACCCATATTATATTTGTATAAAAACAGTCAGTTATTCTTTAAAATTGCTTTTATACACTAGTCTATAATACCTAATTTCTCCTGGTTTTTCAATCTATGATGTAAATTTTTATCATATTTGTTAATATTATGTATTATTTGCAAAGATTCTGTCTTTTACGCAAAAAAACAGAGAGTTCAATACAATTGACTCTCTGTTTCTTTTATGTGAATTTTACTTTATTCCGTTATTTGATTAAAAAATGCGTTGCATTTTTAATCTTTCTATTTTAGCAGTATCACAAGCAGGCTTGTGATATGCACAGGTATTAGTGTGTAATAACCTGCTCTGTTTCCTTATCAAATACATGAAGTTTTGTTAAATCAAATGCTACTTTAATTGTATCGCCAGGTCTTGCAGTTGTACGAGGATTTACTCTTGCCGTTACATCGAACTCGTCTACTGAGAAATACAGGTAAACTTCAGCACCTAATAATTCGTATACTCTTACAGTTGCGCTAACAACGCTGTCAGGTGAGCTGCTGATGAACATTTCTTCATCTTTCACATCTTCAGGACGAATACCTAACATAACTGTCTTGTTCTCATATCCGCCTTCAAGTACTTTCTTACCTTTTGCTTCCGGCAATTTGATGGAATGTGAGCCAAACTGTAAAGCAACTGTATTTCCGCTCTTTACAACGGTAGACTCAATAATATTCATCTGAGGAGAACCGATAAATGTTGCAACAAATAAATTGTTAGGCGTATTATACAGATTCTGAGGTGAATCTACCTGCTGAATAATGCCATCTTTCATAACAACGATTCTTGTTCCAAGTGTCATAGCTTCTGTCTGATCATGTGTTACATAGATAAAAGTGGTCTGTAATCTCTGGTGCAATTTAGAAATTACAATACGCATCTGTACTCTTAATTTAGCATCAAGGTTTGATAAAGGCTCATCCATAAGGAATACTTTAGGATTACGAACAATTGCACGTCCCATAGCAACACGCTGTCTTTGACCACCGGAAAGAGCCTTCGGCTTACGGTCTAATAAATTCTCAATCTCAAGAATTCTTGCAGATTCACGAACTAATTGATCAATCTGATCCTTCGGAGTCTTTCTTAACTTAAGACCAAATGCCATATTATCATAAACTGACATATGAGGATACAAAGCGTAGTTCTGGAAAACCATCGCGATATCCCTGTCCTTGGGTTCTACATCATTTACTAATTTATCACCAATCCATAATTCACCGCCAGTGATTTCCTCAAGACCTGCTATCATACGTAATGTTGTGGATTTTCCACAGCCTGAAGGTCCAACGAAGATGATGAATTCCTGATCAGCAATTTCAAGATTAAAATCTTTAACAGCTACAAAACCATTAGGATATGTTTTATTGATGTTCTTTAAAGATAGACTTGCCATTTTTATAATTTCCTCCCTAAATTTTTATGCCATCATGTGCTCTGTCTTGTACTATTACTATATGTTTTACTATACACTATTAGCACCCCCAGCGCCATATCTCAATTCAACAAATTAATTTTTGCCGTTTTGTGTACTTTGTATATTCATCTCGAAAATAAGTACTTTTACCGGATTTTCGCTGATTGTCTGCCAAAATTACTGTCTATATTCTCTAAAACCTTCCCCCATGACCTCCCTTGCATCACTCACAATGATGAAAGCCTTGGGATCAACTTCCGCTACTAATTCTTTCAATTCAACGATTTCTTTTTTGGAAACCACGCAAAAAAGCATTTTTTTGTCCCGGTTGGAATACATGCCCGTTGCCGATATGCCTGTTACCCCTCTGTCCAGCTCCGCCATAATCTTGTCCGCTATCCGCTCATATTCATCGGATATAATATAGGCCATTTTAGCAAATTTAAGTCCTTCCAGGATGCTGTCGGATATTTTTGCGGTAATATATACCGCAATAATGGCATAAAGGGCTTTAACGATGCCAAAGCTCATAATACCGATTATTACTACAACACCGTCTACCACTGTCAGGATTCTCGGCACTGTGTAATAGGGCTTGAATTTGTGGATAATCATGGCCAGCAGGTCAGTGCCTCCGGTGGATGCATTGGCCGCAAACACAAGGCCGATTCCAGCCCCTCCGATAACGCCTCCGAAAACTGCTGCCAGGAGGTAATCCTGTCCTACAAAATTAAACTCCGTCGGTACCAGAGCAAGGGCTATGGTAAAGCTTACCTCTGCAAACAGGGCATGCTTTACAAAGGTCTTTCCCCGGACAATGACCGCGGTAATAAACAAGGGTATATTTAATACCAGGTTGGTAATCCATAATGGTATTCCGCCTTCGATAAATACACCTGTCAGCTTCTTTATTACAATGGCAAGTCCCGACAGGCCCCCTGTTACCATTTGCAAAGGCTCATATACCAGGTTAACGGATACTGCCATAAGAATGGTTCCTACTATAATAAGGATATAGTGGGTAAATTTATTTTTATAAAGATGTGCTTCCATGTTACATCCGCCTTTTCTGCCTGTATTCTTTTACCGTATTATTTTTCTGTATTATTTTTTCCAGTTTCTTTTATTTTGGCTTTTTGCTTCTTCTTTATACTATACTTTTCCAAAAGATTCGAAAGGGCATTAATGGAGAAATCATCCATAAAGTCCAAGAAATAGTATAACAGAATCTTTCTGCAAAGACAAGGCGGTTGTATGGTTGCATAATGACTGACTTACAGGATTTTATAAAGGATACCTTGCAGAATTTCATAAAGATTAATCTGGAGGATATACAAATAGAAGCCAGGCCATCCGCTGAGCAGGAAGCCTGACTTCTATAATCAATCATTTTTTATGGGAATAACCATATTCCATGTATGGGTAAATTGATAAGGGGCATCACCATTCCCGGTAGCCAGGAACAAATGGGTGGGCCGTCCATCCTCAAACTCAAATGTGGCAAAATCATATTTAATCAGTTCATAGCCCCAGCCTGCTGCCCTCCTGCCGGCAGAAATACTTTCCCGTTTCTGTGACCAGCCGCACACAATCCGGCAATCTGTTTATATGGATACTCATGCTTACTCCTTTCCGCTGACCTTCCGGTAGTTTACCCTATCATTTATATGAACGCAGCCAATAATGGCATCTTTACTTTCCTTCTCTTAGAAAAATTCTTTTTCCATCAAATCATCCAGCAATTCCCCCAACAGGGAATTTGCCCATGCAAACCAGGGCCTGGTATACACCTCCGGCCTGTTCGGATCAAAAGATTCATGCATAAAATTAGTGCCTGCATGAGTTGCGGTTAACATTTCAAGACAATTCATTATTTCCTCTCTGCTTAAAGAGGTCAGAGCCTGCATAATAATGCCGATGCACCATACATAACCATCGGGAGTATGGGGGCTTCCCACGCCCTTTGCTATTGTTCCTTCAAAATAATAAGGATTTTCTTTTGAAAGGACAAACGACCTTGTACGCCTGTACATCTCATCCTCCGCATCCGCATAGCCCAGATACGGTATTGCCAGAAGACTGGGGGAATTGGCGTCGTCCATTAACACATAATTTCCCCTGCCGTCTGTTTCATAGGCATAAATCTCTCCAATTTCAGGATAATTAACTATTGCATTATTTTCAATCCCTTTTTTGATTTCTTCCGCCAGTTTACTGCACTCAGTTCCAATATTCTCAGCACTGTAAAAAGTATTCATTATATCTGCTGCATAGCTTAATGCCTTTACCGCCATCATATTGGCGGGCACCAGATATCCGTAAATGCAGCGGTCATCAGAAGGACGGAAGCCGGACCATGTCATGCCGCAGGGAGCTACCGGATTTCCTTTTCCCTCCATGGGCAGGGTATCTGTTTCAACACATTCAAATCTCTGGAAGCTGTAGGGCGATTTTGCCCCATGATCCTGCTCGGTACGGAATACCTCCAGAATCTTTTTCACCATATTCAAAAAATTCTTATCAAAAATATCCGTTCTTCCTGTTTCCTTCCAATAGCTGTGAGCCAGGTAAAGCGGTGAGCATAGAGAATCCACTTCATACTTTCTTTCCCATACTCCGTCATTGCATTCTGTTTCATCCTTGTGGCCCAAACCGTTAAGAGCTTCATTAAAGGCATTTGCATAAGGATCCAGCAGCACCATTTCCATTTGCTTTTCAAGTACCCCTCTTATAATTTCGTCAAGCTCCTTATCTTCTTTGGCGAACTTCACATAATGCCTTACCTGTGCGCCGGAATCCCTCAGCCACATGGCCGGTATGTCACCCGTAATCACAAAATAACTGCCGTCCTCCAATTGCTTTACCGTAGTTTCTATGGTGCTTAAAAAGCACTGTTTGACCATAGGTGCCAGTTTCGGATAAGCAAGCTTATAATATTCTTCAAGTTTTTCTGCTCTGTTGATTAGTGTCTTTGGAATTGATTTCAGCATATTTTCTACTCCTCGCATCATTTATTTCAGTTCCTGTTGTGATATCGCTTTAATCTCTGATTGCTTCGTCCCTGTTTTCCGCCTGATACTCCTCAATCAGTCCGGTCTCTGTAAGCCTGCCCTCTGCCAGGTCAATTTTATAGCTCTTCACTTCAAAGCCTCCCAGGGATACTTCCTGGTTAATTCTTCCGTCCAGCATCCTGATATTGGCCTTTGCACTTTTCCCTGTACTTTCATAAACACGGAGAATATATCCGTCAAAATTTTCAGCTCTTTTTACAGCTGATATTATTACCTGAGGGTTGTCAATGGTTATAAACTGACCGGCTGCTTCCCCTTCCTCCGGCGGGCAAAAGGAAAAGCCGTAAGGTTCTTCATTGAATACCAGTGCTTCCCTGTCTATCATCCTTTCAACTTCCGCCGCAGCACCACCCTGTATACGGAAATGGTAAAAGCGTTCTCCCTGTTCCATTCTCGGTGCCCATTGCTCTTCCTGCAGGGCCTTTCCCATTATAAAATCAGACGATGTATACCCTGCGCTGCGAAGCAGTGTGATACCGAACTCCCGGCCGGTATAGCTGGCTCCGTGGGTGCCGTTATTGATAATTGCCAGGGCTTTGTCCATGGTCCCATCCACTGCCATGGTCCATTTCTGGGATACTGTTTCCTTATCCTTATTCAGTTCTTCCCGCCCAAACATAATTTGGCCATGAAGAGCTTCATACTCCTCCGGTGTTTTGAGAATAGCCTTCAGATACTTTTCCTTCTCCTGAAAATGAACGCCGATTTCAACATCAAAGCAGCTGCCCTTTTTCGGAATATGATACCGGATATAAGCCTTGCTGTCATGCAAGCCAAAAACAGCTTCCACAGTGGTGCGTACTTCACCGTCCTCAATAATTCTTACAGCAGGAATTACCTTCTCACTTAACCCGCAGTATTCAGCTGCTTCGTGAGGTGTCAGAAGCTGAAAAGCCCTTCTGCTGCGGGATTCCCATTTCCCGAATCCCCAAGGATTATGGGTATCCTCAAAGCATACCAGCTGTAAGCTTTCTTCCTCCAGATAGCGCACACCCTTTACGGAATATTCCTTTAATAATCCTGTAGCGGTATCAATTACGACTTTCATACTGCCATTGTCTAAAATATACTTGGGCCGGGATACGATTTCAGCAAATACGGGACGCTTTGGTATCGGCTCAAAATAAACATCCATGCGGTTTATGGAGCTTGCTTTCAGAGTAGCCTGCACCACTATTTTCTTTCTCCAGTCCAAATTGAAATTACTGGATTCTTTCTCTGCCTGCGCCGGTATCTGCTTTCCTTCAAACATTACCTTCGGATACATAAAGTCGGTAGACCAGTTCTGTACCGGCAGCCCCGTTTCACAGGAAAATACTCCTGTTATATCAAAGGGGTGGGGATTATAGAACAGGATTACAGAGGTACCTTCCTTCACCCGTTTCTCCCCTTGGGCCAGTGCAAGTGCTGCCGAGTGCTTCACACGGCTCATCAGTTCCAGCCCATAGTCCAGCAGGCGCAAGGTATCCGTTTCTACCAGCGGGCTGCCGGAGCCTGGCAGTGCATCATGAAATTCACTGAAAATCAATGCCCCTGCGGCATCTTTTATCTCTTTTTCCGGATAGCTTCTGCCGCATTGAAGCCAGGCTGCTGCCGCCATCTTTTCTGCGGAATACAGCTCATTTTCCAGTTCACGGTGCTTTTGCTTTATGCGGATCTGGGATGTATAGCACCCTTCTGCTACCGGATTCAGTCCTTTTGATACCCTTGGGAATTCTTTCACCTTTGTAATTCGTTCCTTAAAATAGGCTTCCGGAGTCGAATGTATCAGGTTGTAATCCTTATTATTTTCTGCAAGCTCTTTCAAATCCTGCAAATCTTTTCTGGAGGGGCCTCCACCGTGATCTCCAACTCCCCACAGAAAAAGTGTTACCTCCTCCTCTACTTTGAGTGGCAGAAATTCCATCAGTTCTTTTGCCGCCTGCCCCCAAACGCTATTGTAATTTTCATCTGACCGGTGAACCAGAATAGTCGAGCCATCCAGACCCTCCCATTCAAAATCCTGTTCTTCAAAGGAAAAGCCGTTCTTGGCCGGCCGGCATATGATATAAGAATCATAGCCCGCTTTTTTTAATATCTGCACAAGCCCCCGGGAATGCCCGAAGGAATCGAAATTAATTGCCGTAGTTGGCAGGGAATTAAAATATTCCCGAAAAAATCTCCTGCCTCGTTCTATGTTCCGTACGATGGACTCACCGGAGGGCATATTGCAGTCAGGCTGCAGATACCAGCCGCCCATTATGTTCCATCTGCCTTCCTCTACTGCTTTTTGCAGTTTTTGAAACAAGCCCGGGCTGTTATCCTTCACCCATTCATATAAAATAGCCTCGTTGTGGTTAAAAACAAATTCCTCAAATTCTTCGGTCATCTCTTCTACCGTTTTAAAAGTAGAAAGCGCTTCCGAGCAGCCCTCCTGCCACCTCCACAACCATACAGGGTCAAGATGGGCATTTGCGATTAAATGTATATTTTTCATAAATTCTCTCACCCCTTTTTATATTAAAAAGAGCACCCGGCAGCGGGTTTATCTTGCTGCCGGGTGTTTCTTAATGTTCTTAAGAAACATCTTAAGTTTACTTATTACCCGGTTATTTTTAATTGCCTGCAATAATTGCATTAATCTGGTTAGCAACATCTTGAAGTTTTGTTACCGGTTCTTTGCTTACACCATCCAGTATATCATTGTATGTAGGGTCCCAAACCTTTCCGGCATCGGAAGACCAGTCAGCTGCATAACGTACCCCATTTTTTGTCTTTGTTTCCATCATAGTCTGGACCGCCTCCGCTACTTCCGGATGTCCTTTTTCCTTCATTACATCATAGAAAACAGATGCAGATGCAGAATGTGCGCAAGGTGCAACAGGTGTAGCCTTTAATACTGTCTGATATAAATCGCTGGACATGAACTTAATCAGCTCCCAGGTCTCTTCCGGATGGGCCAGATTCTTAGGGGACATCCAGCCTACCGTATCGTAGGTTGTAGTTCTTCCATCAGGACCCTGGGGAGTAGGAGCATAACCCCAGTTCAAGTCAGGGCAGTTCTTGAGCAGGGAATCAACTTCCCACTGTCCGTAATATAATAATGCCATTTCACCAGCTTCAAACATGGAATTCTGGTTCGTCACCTCATAGGTTCTCTTGGGTAAGGTACCGTCTGCTATCATTCCCTGAATCTTCGTAGCCTGCTCCATGAATTTATCATCCACTGTCACCTTGGTCGTTCCCATTAACTTATCCATTAAAGGAGCACCGCCATAAGAGGTACTGATATTGGCAATTCCAAAGCCGGAAGTATCCAGGCCATAAAGACCGAACTTCTCTTCTGACGGTTTTTTCAGCTTTTCAGCCATTGTCCACAGATCATCCCATGTCCAATCTGCCGTAGGTTCCTTGATTCCTGCTGCTGCCAGTAAATCCTTGTTATAAAAAACGCCGTATACATTTACAAGGCTCGGAAAACCGTAAGTCTTTCCGTCAAGCTGCCATCCGCTCATAGTACCTTCGTAAAGGGATTTTGTGAAGTCCGGCTCCGCTGCCACTTTGTCAGTCCAGTCTGTCAACAGGTTTTTCTGGTAAAAAGAAGCTGCCATATCATATCCGCCCTGGAATACATCCGGAGCTTCGCCGGCTGTAATCATTCCCGCCAGCTGCTGTCCGTAATCCGAATAGGAACCCTTTACGATTTCAACCTTAATATTAGGATGTTCCTTGGTAAATACATTATCGAATGCATCCTGTATGGCAGCATTCATTTCATCACTTTCCCAGTCCACCACCTTCAAAGTGACTGATTTTGCCTCGGATGTACCGCCCTTGTCAGATGAATTGCCATTACCTGTTGCTGCCGTATTACCATTTCCTTTACAGCCCGTCAGCATGGCAGCAGTCATAACCGTGCACAATCCAAGAGCAATTGCTTTTTTCATTTTTCCTTTTTTCATAATGAAACCTCCAATATACTTTTATTTTTAACTAGCATAAATGCTATTACGTCCCTATAAGCTCCGGCTTACTTTACTCCGGAATTATTCATGGAACCAAGCCCCTCCATAAAGTAGTTCTGACAGAAGAAGAAAATAATGAGTATCGGCAGCATATACATAATATCCGCAGCCATAAATAAATTCCATTGTGTTCCGTATGTACTGCTGGTCATACGTCCTACTCCCAAGGCCAGAGTCCATTTCTCCGGCTTGCTGATTACATACAGAAGGGGAGTGAGATAATCATTCCATGCTCCCTGGAACGCCTGGATGGCAATTACCGTAATCAGCGGCTTTGACATGGGCGCTATGATGTGAACCAGAATCTGCAGCCTGTTCGCTCCGTCAATTCTTGCCGCATCGTCATAGGATTTCGGTATGGTAGTCATAAACTGCCTTGCCAGGAAGGTTTGAAACGGTGCACCCAAAAAGCCCGGAATAATCATGGGCCACCAGGTTCCATAAGCCCCCAGGGCTGCCCAAAGACGGAATACCGGGATAACTGTTACCATTCCCGGAATCATCATGGAACCAACGATCAGGTAGAACCATAACTTCTTCCCCTTAAATTTCAATCTGGCAAGAGCATATCCCACGCTCATACAGCTGCATATCTGGCCGATGCTGACAATGACGGATATAAACAGGGAATTCAAAAACTTTCTTCCGAATTTCACCTTTGCCAGGCCTGCCGTAAAGTTTTCCCAATGGAACTCAGATGGTATCAGCTGAGGCGGTACTTTAAACACAGCGGCATTGTCCTTCAAGGCGGTTGTAAGCATCCACAGCAGCGGAAACAGCATAGGTATGCAGAATACCAGTATCAATACATATCGAGCAGTTAGATTTATCTTCTGCTTACGTTTCTTTCCCATTCCAGTTACCTCCGCTAATCATTTTCGTAATAAACAAAAGACTCAGACTTTTTAAAGATTAAAGCTGTAAATACCAGAATAATCAAAAAGAGTATCCATGATTCCGCACAGGCACGTCCATATTTCTGATTGCTGAATGCATTTACATAAATATCATAATTAATAAAATTCGACGAATAATTAGGTCCTCCTCCCGTCATGATCTGCGCCTCTGCAAAAGATTGCATGCAGCCGATTAAGCCTGTAATCAATTGCAGGAAAATAACCGGTGTGATCATAGGAAGGGTAACATATTTAAATTGTGCCCACCCTGTTGCCCCATCCAGGGATGCAGCTTCAAATATATCCGCAGGCACAGACTGGAGACCGCTTAAGAATATAATCATCATACCGCCTACTCCCCACCACTTTATAATACTTAGGGAAAACAGCACTACTTTTTCACTGGTAAGCCAGCCCACCGGTCCAATTCCAAGTTGTCCCAGTAATCCATTCAATAATCCCACATCGGACTTAAAAATAAACTGCCACAAAATAATGGCTGCCACTCCGGGAACAATGGTAGGCAAATAATAAATTACGCGGAACAGCTTGATTCCAGGTATTTTTTTATTTAACAGCACTGCCAGGGCAAGTCCCAGAACCAATGTAACAGGTACATTGATCAATGCAAACAGGAAGGTCACCTTAATGGATTTCCAAAACACCGGATCAATCGTTAACAAATACTTGAAATTTTTCAACCCCCGCCAGACAGGTGAATTGATACCATCCCAGTCACAAAAGGCACTGTACAGGGAATAAAGCATCGGATATGCACACAGTACAGGAAACCCTATCAAAGTCGGTATCATAAACATATACGCCTGAAAGCCCTCTTTTCTCCAAAAAGGTTTCCCTTTTCTTTTCATACTCTTTTTCTCCTCCAATCTTAACCGGCTCCTTTCATAAATGATATTATGTCATTTCTTTAATTAGTATAAACATATTATATATACTATTTAATATTATGTCAATACATACTGCACAAATTATGCTCTAATTTTTTTGCTATTTTGAAATTTATTATTGATTATATGTTGTTTAAGCTTATCTTCAAGTATTATTATCTATATTTTTTTCACTTTTCGCCTCCTCATAGTATCACTTTTCAATATATTATATCATTCAATCATGTTGTATATATCATTCGCTCATATTGTATATATCATCTAAATTTAAATTTATGTTACATTAAATTGCAGAACTGTACCCGGCTGCAGGCAGCGCCTATTATAATTCCAACTTTTTGCGTTACATTTATCTATACCCCCGATGCCATATTTATTAATATCGCTTTTTTCTTTTCTGCAGCTGAAGGTACCGGGTAGCTCAAGGCATTGTTATAAATGTAATCGAGCAAAAAGAGGATGTCCGTGCATTCATGCCATGTTAGTTGCCTATGCATTCATACCGAATAAAGAAAAATAATAAAATATGCGATATTATGGTAATAATTTTTTACAAAAGCTTTTCAATATAAGAATTCAACCACTGCTGCACAACAAATTTTTATCGGGAAATCAATATTGAAATCAAGAGAATTCAAGAGATCAGAAAAAGCAAGAGTGCCGAGGGTATCGAACAACTATTAGAAGAGAAAGAGCAAAAAATACCGGAAGAAACAGCATATAAAAGCCTTCAATTGATGTAAATCCAATTAATGAAAGAGGGTTACCTGGGGACCAAGGGTGGTTTAGGCAAATATTCCCCCCCAAGAGATGGAATCCTTGGAGGGAAGAAATAACACGCAAAACAGGCACCTCAATATCAGTGCCTGCCTTGCGTGTTATCCGGCTCTCTTTTATCCCGGAGGAGAGGCCTCCTGTAACGCTGCTGCATCATTCACAGACAGTTGTCATCCTTTGATACAGCTTCCTGTTCCACTATCTGGTAAGGTACCATAATAGTCTTGGAGCTTCCACTGCCATTCATTACTTCAATTAAGGTATCTACTGCAAGCTGCCCGATTTCGGCTTCCCCCTGTTTTACATGGGTAAAGGAGTATTGGCCGACTATATTATCATTACAGTCAAAGCATACGATTGGATACTTCTTATCCAGACCCTTATCAAAAAGACATTTATGCAAAATCTGCGCTATTCCGTATTCTGCTGCCAGAAATGCTTCAACATTCGGATGGTTTTCCAAATGGCGGAATATCTTTTCCATGTCTTCCTCCATCAGCTCTTCAAAATGCTTGCTGGGCAAGGTAGCTCTTAAATCCGTAATCCAGTTACTATCATCCGTAATAATGCCGCATTCGTTCATGGCCGAAACAAAACCTTTCTGCCGCTCCTGCAGAGTAGAAGTCTCATCCGCATCGGGCTTCACAAAACAAATACCACGGTATCCCGTGTCTAAAAGGTGCTTCGTCAATTCCTTTGCTGCCGCTATATTGTCAGTGCCAACATGAGGGACAGGAATTCCTTTCATCTGCCGGTCCACCGTTACCACCGGAAAATGTTCTACTACCATTTGCAGGATTTTCGGATTATAATTCTCATCCTGGGAGCACATTATAATCATTCCTTCCACTCCCAGCTTCAAAAAATCATCAATCGCCCGAGATTCATTTTCAATGGAGCCATCACTGCAGCGCAAGACCATTGTAAGCTCCTTCCTCCGGCATTCACGCTCAATACTGTTTAGCAGCAGAGTACCAAAACCATTTCCAAAGCCCTCTAAAATAACCCCAATCAAGCGTATCTTACCAGGATTTCCATAGATGATATCCGATTTTTCTTTTACCGTTTCTGCTTCATCCTGTCCGGTCACAAAGGAACCCTTTCCGGCCATCCGCACAATTTTCCCTTCTTCTGCCAGCATTTCCAGGGCCTTTTTACTCGTTATCCTGCTGACATTATACTGCTCGGTCAGCTCCTTTTCAGAAGGGATTCTTTCTCCCGGCTTATACTTTCCTCCAGCAATTGCACCGGCTATGTCAATATAAATCTGTTCATAAAGTGGCGACTGTTTCATTTCTTATTTCGAAATCCTTTCTTAAACCCTTTTCACATCACACACTTTGAGGAATGTGATACCATATTTTAACGAAACGTATATTTCCATTTTAGCACAAGTAACCATTTCTTACAATTATTTTCATTCCCAGCCTAAAACCAATGTATTTCGCAGGTTTCCTAGGACTGTGTTTTATAAACAACCTTTAAGGTTATAATCTCATAGGGCTTAACAGGTAGTGTGACCTGTTTTGTATTCTGTGCAATTATCTGTTCTTCTTCCTCCAGCATAGAGCATACCGCCACCCTCTCCGCTGCTTCCGGCAGGGTCAGTTTTAGTTCACTGCGCTGATTGTAATACTCATACAGACGTAATATCTGCACATTTTCCTCCATTTCCTCCGGAGCTTTCACCACTTCCAAAATAACATTTTCGCAGTCCGGCACAGCCATACTGTAAACAACCGGCTTATTCCCCTCTTGCTTGGTCTTGACACCTGCAAAAAGAGGATTATTCAGTTCATAGGCCTCCTTCACCGTGCCGCCGGTACGAAAATCACCTTTATGAGGATAGAATGAATAGATAAATTCATGCTTTTCTTTATCAGCGGATGGATTGGGGCTTGTTGCGGACTTCAACAGAGACAGCCCGATAACACCATCATGGACATGACACCCATATTTGCAGTCATTGAGCAGGCTTACACCATAATTATTTTCATGAATATCCAGCCATTTGTGGTGACACACCTCGAAACGCGCAGAATCCCAGGAGGTATTATAATGTGTGGGTCTGGTTACATTGCCGTACTGTATTTCGTAATCTGCTTCATTACTGTGTATATCCACAGGGAACAAAGCCTTTAGGAAAATATGATCCTGTTTCCAGTCAATTTCCGTCTTAATGTCAATTCTTTCGCTGTCATGATACAGGAATATATACTGTGTTATGGAAGAATCCAGATATTTTCTTTCCACCTTCATGCAGACTCTTAAGTTTCCGCTTTCCACCACTTTCATTTCCGTTACATTGTCTATTTCCCAGCTTTTTTCCGTATAATAATTATTCACATCCCATGCATCCCAGTTGTGGGGCCGGTCTTCATAAGACATGATGACATTGCCGCATTCACCGGGTTTTAAGATCTCACGCTCATTCACCTTGTCATAAATCGAAAGGAACTGGCCTTTTTCATTAAAAGTTACCCGTATCCGTGAATTTTCCATACTGTCTTTTGAAATTCTAAGATGGGTTTCCGGCACACTGCCATCAGCCAGGGTATATACCTTATACCCTGCTGCCGGTACTGCTGATGCCCTGAATAAAATTCTGCCATCTGCCAGTTTTTCATAAGGATACAGATTTTCTCCGTCTGTGAGCTGTCCCTTTGCTGCAGCGTTTTCTGCCTCTGCCAATACATATCCCGTCCCATGAAAGCCATTGGGATTGAATACGACAATAGCACCTTTATCTGCCCCTATACTGTCCGTCAGAGAATTTACTGCCCTTTCCAAAAGCCTGTTCCCTCTTAAGAATAAATCTTCATATTCTTTTTTTGAGACCTCATAAACTTCTTCAATACTGGAGCCCGGCAGAATATCATGGAACTGGTTCCGAAGCAGAAGTTCCCACAAGTCATCGAGCTGTTCTCTGGGATAAGCAGCCCCGTTAAGCCTGCTGTCCATCGCTCCGAATAATTCAATGTTATGTAAAAGAAATTCTGCTTTTCTGTTGTATTTCTTATTTCTCGCCATGGAAGTGTAAGTTCCTCTATGATATTCCAGGTAAAGTTCTCCGTTCCACTCCGGCAGGTACTGCTTTCCTTTTACTTCACCCTCCAGCTTATGAAAGAATTCATTTGACGAAGACTGCTTCGTCACAGGGCATCCCGGAATTCCCCTTTCCATCCTGCGGCCGGCCTCCAGCATTTCCCTGGTCGGCCCTCCGCCTCCATCTCCGTAGCCGTAGGCCATCAACACCTCTGAATTCAGGTATTTCTGCTGGTAACGCTGCCAGGAACCCTTTACCTGGGCAGGCTCCAGCATTCCATTATAGGTAGTAAAGAAGTTTTTGGATACCAGGCTCTTATCGTAATCACTGGCCGGAATAAAATGCGTCAGAACCTTGCTTCCGTCAATTCCAATCCAGTTGAAGGTGTCATAGGGCATTTTATTGAATTCATTCCAGCTGATTTTTGTAGTCATAAAATAGCGGATACCGGATTTTTGCATAATCTGAGGCAGTGCGGCAGAATAGCCGAATACATCCGGCAGCCATAAAACCTCATTTTCCTTCCCGAATTCTTTTTTAAAAAATGCTTTTCCCTTTACAATCTGCCTGACCAGGGATTCCCCTCCGGTCAAGTTGCAGTCTGCCTCTACAAACATGCCTCCTTCGGCTTCCCATCTGCCTTCCTCTATCCGCTTCTTTATTTCCTCGTAAACAGCCGGCTCTCTTTCCTTTACAGCCTTATATAAATGGGGCTGGCTGGACATAAAGCGGTATTCCGGATATTCCTCCATCAGCCTCAGCACCGTAGCGAAGCTGCGCACGGCTTTATCCTTGGCTGTCTCCAGGGTCCACAGCCATGCGATGTCAATATGGGTATGACCCACGCACCAGACTTCCTCTTTCTTTCTGCTGCATCTCTTTTCATAGAATTCTTTATCCAAATAGTCCTGTGCCTCTGCCAGAGATTCATAATATTCCGCAGAATAAGCCTTGCGAAAATCCAAACGGTTCAAGGATTCGTTCAAGGTCAGCAGGATTTCATGAAATTCCTTTTCGTCTCCTTCCATTAAGCCTGCCACATCATAAGGAATTTTTACGTCATAATAGTACTTTTCCGTTTCCCTGTCCCTCACTGCAATTCTGGCATCCATCATGGAATGGAAGTGCATTTTGCCCGTATACACACATAGTATAATATTATATACAGCGCCGCCTTTTCCCAGTTCTGTCAGAGTTATAGTCTCATGGTTCTCATCCATGCCCTGGCGGAGACTGCCGTTTACATATATCCGGAATTGAGGGCTTACCGTATCCCATCTGACCCCTCCGTAGTTATTAATAGCAAAGATAACCTTTTGCCCTTCATAGGCCTCCGGCAGTTCTGCCTGCATTCTGAAATAATAGTACGCATCCTCTCCGCCGCAATCCATGGAGCCAGGAAATTCAGTCCACTCCTTTTCTTCCAGCAGCGTCAAATCCTGTATTTGCTCTTTCAATATGACATACTCAATCCCGCTTATTTTTTGTGCATCTCTTTCGCTTAAGCCGGACAGGTGCCTCACAAGACCTCCTATCCTTTCTTTTAACATTACCATATCAACCCTCCTGCATGACTTACGCATTACACGTCACATATCATTTATATATTGATATATATATTATATCCTTTTATTTGAAATTAACAACCATTAATTTTAGGGGAAATAAAAAGACGGTCAGAGAAGGCGGTTGGCTTGAGGTAAAAAGTTGATTTGGATATTAGCTTATGATACAAGTAACAATGTTTGAATTTCATCTAACAAAAGCAGATACAGTAGAATTTTCCGCAGAACAAGCCTTTATCAGGCATAAGGATATCAGGCATAAGGGTATCAGAAAGTACAACGGCACCCTGATTTGTCCCGTTTTGCATATCAGGGTAGGCCGTTCAGATATTATAAATTAATTACTGTCTAAAATTGAAATTTATCACGAAAGTAGCTTTCCAGCTCTGAATAAGGCAGCCTTATCTGCTCCATGGTATCCCTCTGCCTTACCGTCACGATTCCCTTTTCCAGGGTATCATCATCTACAGTGACTGCATAGGGTGTTCCGATTACGTCACCTCTCCGATAGCGCTTTCCGATATTACCGGCATCGTCATAGGAAACCATATATTTTCTTTTTAAGCCCTTATATATTTCCAGGGCCTTTTCTGCATGGCGTTTCTTTATGAGAGGAAGGACATTGATTTTAACAGGCGCCAGAGAAGGGGACAGCCTTAATACCTGCCGGGTCTCCCCTTTCTCAAGCTCTTCCTCCTCCAGTGCTTCAAACAGCAGTGCAAGAACAATTCTGTCCAGTCCATAGGTAGATTCTATGATATAGGGTATATATTTTTCCTTTGTCTCTTCCTCAAAGTACTCTAGACTCTTTCCGGAGTATTCCTGATGCCTGGTAAGGTCAAAGTCCGTTCTGTTATGGGTTCCGTTTATTTCACCCCAGCCAAAGGGAAAAAGATATTCGATATCGCAGGCTGCCTTGGCATAATGGGCAAGCTTTTCATGATCATGGTGCCTTAGATGTTCTGTTTTAATCCCCAAAAATTCAAAGAACTGAATTCCATAGCTTTTAAAATACTCATACAGGGCTTCATCCTCTCCCTTTCTGCAAAAGGTCTGATATTCCATCTGCTCGAATTCAATGGTACGGAAGGTAAAATTACCGGGAGTTATCTCATTGCGGAAGGCTTTTCCTATCTGGCCGATACCAAAGGGCAGCTTTGTTCGCATTGTTCGCATGACATTCAGGAAATTCACATATTCTCCCTGGGCATTTTCAGGTCTTAGGTAAATGGCAGCTGCGCCTTCCTCCGTCACTCCCCTCTGGGTGGCAAACATCAGATTGAACTGTCTGATATCGGTAAAGTCCGATTTCCCGCATTTGGGACAGGGAATCTGATTTTCCTTTATATAATGAAGCATTTCCTCCTGGGTCATGGTATCGGCATTAGCCTCACTGTTATATTCATTTATGAGATTATCTGCCCTGTGTCTGGTCTTGCAGCTCCTGCAGTCAAGGAGAGGATCCGAAAAGCCTGCCAGATGCCCGCTTGCTTCCCAAACCGCCGGATTCATTAAAATATCCGAATCCAGTTCATAGCTGTTATCCCAGGTCTGAATAAAGAAATACCGCCAGGCATCCTTTATATTATTCTTAAACCTCGTTCCCAAAGGGCCGTAATCCCAGGTATTGGCAAGCCCTCCGTAAATCTCGCTTCCCCGAAAAATAAAACCGTACTGGCTGCAATAAGCCATTAAATCCTCCATGGTAAATTTCTTCATTATAAAGCCTCCTTTTTAATTGTTTTTACGAAGCCTGAAGCCAGGATGCAATAATGTCAGACTTTCAGATAAATAAAAAAGCCCTAAGCAATCAATGATTGCTTAGGGCGAACGATATCTGTCCGTGGTACCACCTAAATTCAGGATAACCTGCACTCTTGTTACGGCACGAGCATGCACTTTATGCCGCTTTCCCTGATAACGGTGGAAACTTCCGTTGGTCTCTACTTTGATTTCCGGTTCAAGCCACAGCTTAAGAGCGCCTTCCCTGTACTTTTCTTAAAGATTTGCACCAGCCATCTTCTCTCTGAAAGCAAAGTAACAGCTACTATCCTCTTTCATAGCCTTTTCGTATTGGATGTATTGTATCACAGCTCACGGGCAGAAGCAAGGGATGTTTTGTTTTTTCCACGGCAAGCGCATGAAGGAATTAATTGTAATTAACCAGATAAAGTTTGGCTTACATTTAAAAATTTTCCATTGAAGGGTTCTTAATGACACTTAACTGGCAGCAGTTGTCCCTAGCAGAAAGGATACCATTGTTTGAGCGTATTTCAGCGAGTTTGGTATCCTTTCTGCTGCCAGGGACAACCGCTGCCGGTTTAGTGGAATTTAGAACCCTGAACAGGAAAATTCTTAAATGTAAGCCAAACTCATCGGAAGCTTACATAATTATCCTTCATGCGTTTGCCGTGTGTTTTTTTCCCTGATGCAATCCTCCGGATTTAGCTTTATCAATTCCCATTCTCCTGTTTTTCCCTTCCGGTACTGGGCAATTTCGATATCCGTGCCATTGGCCAGCTGATAAAACACAATGATATAATCCATTCCGTCCTTCCCCCGGAAGGAAATATTCTTTATATACCCCTCCTGCCTGAAAGGGTACATTTCTTCTATCATATCGCACCAGTCTCCGTACCGGATCGGAACAGACATTTCGGCATCATAGGCCCAGCCGTGATAAGGTGCACACAAATAATTTTCTCCATGGAATTCCAGGTTGGAAATCCTGTATTCTCCATTTTCCTTCAGCAAATCCACAAACCCGTAATAATAGACAAAGCTTCCCTGATTTCTTTCGGTGCCCTCTATGGTTTCCAGTTCTACGAAATAGCGCAGGATATTATCGGGGTTTTCATACAAGGGTACATTGTGATATTTCAACAGGCTGATATGCAGAATGTTTTCAAATTTCCTTAAGTACTGCTCATAGGTCAGCTGTTCCTGATAGGCTTTGGTCAGAAAATTGTAGGCTATGGGATAGGGCGCCCTGCCATTCCCAAGGGTTCCGCAGCCTGCCCCTTTTCCCTCTACAGGATTGGCTGCTTCCCGCAATATACTGAAATAATTAAGTATCGTCTCCTCCGGTGTGGAAAAAAGCCAGGAGGGCAATTTAATTTCCGAAGCATTATCAAACATGTAAGTCTCAAAAAAATTCCAGTCAAAACGGGTATTTAAAGCCGGCAGTTTTGATGGTCTGAAGTAGGTTTCTGTATCAACAATTATTTCATCCAATTTAACCTCTGTCTAATAAACTCTCTTACTAAAGCATATGTCAGGTCAGGAGCCTTAAGACTTCCATAAAATTTGCATTCCTTGCTTTTTTCCGATATAATGAGAAAAGATTTTAAGAAATCTAAGGAGAGGTTTTATGAATTCCAAAACTGTATTAATAACCGGTGCTTCGAAGGGTATCGGAAAAGCCATCGCACTGCGTTTTGCCAGGGAGGGCTTTCGTATTGCCATTACCTGCAAAAGCAGTAAAAGCGAACTTCTTCGTACAAAGGCTGAGATTGAGAGCATGGGCTCACCTTGTCTTGCCTATGTGGGAGACATGGGAAGCTATCCTGCTGTAGCAGAGCTCTTTCAATTAATTAATAAAACTCTTGGACAGGTTCATGTTCTGGTCAACAATGCCGGCATTTCCCACATAGGATTGTTTACTGAAACGGATATCAATACCTGGAATACTATTATAAATTCCAATCTTACCTCCGTTTACAACTGCTGCAGTCAGGCTGTACCGGATATGGTAAGATCAAAGGAAGGTAAAATTATCAATATTTCCTCCGTATGGGGCATCTGCGGTGCTTCCTGCGAGGTGGCCTACTCTGCTTCCAAGGGCGGAATGAATGCCTTTACAAAGGCTCTGGCCAAGGAGCTTGCCCCAAGCAAAATACAGGTTAATGCCATTGCCTGCGGCGCCATTGATACTTCCATGAATTCCTTCTTATCCAGGGCAGACAGAGAATCCCTGACAGAGGAGATTCCTGCCAACCGCCTGGGAAAGACCGAGGAAGTAGCTGAATTTGTATGGCAGCTGGCCAGCGGCAATGATTATCTGAACGGACAGGTTATTCCACTGGATGGGGCATGGGTCTAAGGGGCCGTCAGGGCCTCTTCCTGCTATGCTTTCAATATGTATTCCTTTGCCTCAAAATGCTTTGTTCCATCCATGCTGTCATACTCCCTGTCACCTATGTAACGAAAGCCCACTTTCTCCATTACTTTACCGGAATTCGGATTATCTTTTGCATGATAGGCATAAAGGTATTTCTGTTTCAGCTCCTGAACGGCGAACTCCACTATCCTGGCTGCTGCCTCTGAGGTGTAGCCCTGATGCCAGCACTCCTTCATAATATTATAGCCCAGGTCATACATCCCTCTGATTTCCTTGTAATAGATTCCTCCGCTTCCAATTAATTTATGGTCGGACTTTCTTACAAATCCCCACTCATAAATGCCTTCTGCTTCTATGTTCTTTTCTGCCCCTATGAGCCATTCCCTGGTGACATCTGCATTGGCATGAGTGCTCCAGCTCATAAATCTGGCTACCTCCGGATTGCTTCCCCAATTGGTATATATCTCCTCTGCATCCTCTGCTCTTAAGGGCCGCAGGATAAGCCTCTGTGTTTCCAAAACCGGTGTTTTCATTCCGTCACTCCTTTTTTAATATATCCAGACTATGATTTGTCGCTCCTATTAAATCCTGTCTTTCGCAAACACTCAGGTGATATCTTATGAATTCCTTATATACTTCCTCATCCATGCCATCTATGATATCTCTCATATAATTTGCCGCTCCGTCTGATGCAACCAGATTGATTCTCGTTACGCCCATCCCTTCGGTAAGGCTTATGATATCCTCCGTTCTAACAAGCTCAAACAAATCCTCCGGTTTGGAGATACAGTGAAAATCCTCTGTCAGCATATTCTTTTGCATACATTCCCCCAGTTTGTTTTCCCCAAAGCAATATTGCAGTATGGTGGCATCATTCATGCAGTATGCTGCCAGGATATGGCCCCCCGGCTTCGTTACCCGGATAGCTTCCTTTAATGCCCTCCTCTTGTCTTCTTCCGTGTAAAGGTGATACATCGGCCCAAGGATAAGCGTCATGTCAAAGGTTTCATCCCCATAGGCTGATAGGTCCAAAGCATTTCCCTGCCTGGCCGTAATATTGTAATCAGCCGTAATCTTTGACTTTAAAATAGTAAGGTTATGCTCTACCAGCTCAACGGAATCCACTGCATATCCTTCCTGTGCCAAAGCAATGGAATAGCGTCCTGTTCCTGCCCCCACTTCCAGTATCCTGCAATTTTCCCTGCCGCTTTCCGGTAAGAACTTATGAATATAGGTCATGGTCGTTATATATTCTACCTGCCCATACCTTCTGAGAAGCCTGCCCTCCTCGTCATAGTTATTGTAATACTCTTCCACATAATTCACTGTATCCATATGCTCCTCTCCCTTCTTGCAGAACTATATCATCTCCAGCCTCCGGACTTAATAAATTCTTCTCCTGGTGCTATCTTAGATGAATTACTATAAAATCAGAAAAAACCGGTGCCTGTATAATCAAATACAAACACCGGTTTATAAATATAGGAATAGTCCTGCCTGAAATAAAATTTCTTTTAATGGCCTGGTCCGGTATCCGTATGTGATATTTCTGGATTTGATGGTGCAAAAAAGTATCCGGCGTTATACTGATAACTCCAGCTCATGGCAGCTGCTGATTCCATTGCTTTTAACAATACTTTTTCCATTTCTCGCCTCTTTCCGGCATTAAGCCCGGCTATTAATAAAATACCGGCTTCATACCCGATTATATCTTACATACATCCTGGAAGGTCATTATTGGTTGTTTTTAGCTATTATAAACGTATTTAGAAAAATGTCAAACCTTTTTTTATTTATTATTCTTCTTCCAATGGCCTCATAAGGGGAAAGAGCACCAAATCCTTTAAATTTTCTTCTCCCGTTAATACCTGCAATATCCGGTCAATGCCCATGCCCCAGCCGGATATCGGAGGCATACCGTATTCCATGGCTGTAATGTAATCCTTATCCATTAACATTGCTTCTTCATCCCCACTGCCATGGCTGGCAGCCTGCACCAGAAGCCTGTTATACTGCTCTATGGGATCTACCAGTTCCGAATACCCGTTAATGACCTCCGCTCCGTTGATGATTAGCTGAAAACGGTCGGTAATGCCCCTGTTATCATCCTTTGCTCTCGCCAGCGGAGAAAGGGCGATGGGATGCTCTGTCAGGAATACCGGGCCCGTAAGCTTGGGTCTGCTGACCTTCTTATAGAGCTGGTCGATCAGATTTCCCCTGCCCAGCTTCCGGAGGTCCTCCGACGTTTCAAGCTTTATATCCCTTCTAATAATCTCTGCCAGAAGCTCTTCTGCCGTAGAAAAGCTTTCGATGTCTATTCCGCAGTCCTTTTCAATCAGGTCTCTGAAAGTCACCACCGGCCATTCTCCCTCAAAATGCAGGGTACGTCCTCCTGCCTCAATGGTCCTGCTCCCAAAGACCGTCTCCACTGCCTGTGCCAGAAGTCTTTGGGTAAATTTCATATTGTCCTTATAATTGGCATAGGCAAGGTAGCATTCCAGCATTGTAAAATCCTGCAGATGGGTAGCATCAATGCCTTCATTCCGAAAACATCTGGCAAATTCAAATACCTTTGTAAAGCCTCCTACTACCGCCCGCTTTAAATAGGTCTCCGGCGCAATGCGAAGGTAGACCTCCATATCCAGGGCATTGTGATGGGAAATAAAGGGCTTTGCCAAAGCACCGGAGGGCTTATTGATGAGCACCGGTGTTTCTATCTCCGCATAGCCCTCCTCCTCCAAAAATCTTCTGGCTGCCTTAATGAAATTACTCTTTAGCAGAAATCTTTTCCTGGTATTCTCATTCATTATCAGGTCCAGATATCTTCTCCGGTAGCAGCTGTCCTTATCAATCAGCCCATGAAATTTCTCCGGCAGCGGCTTAAGGGCCTTGCCTAAAAATGTAAGATTCTCCGCCCTTACCGTCTTTTCTCCGGCCTGGGTCGTAAAGGTTTCCCCCTGCACACCGATGAAATCACCGATATCCACCTGCTTTTTCAGAAATTCATAGGCAGCTTCCCCTAGGATATCCTTCTTAAATGCAATCTGTATTCTTCCGGTTATATCCCCTATTGCTCCGAAGGTAAGCTTCCCCATCCTTCTGACGGACAGAACTCTTCCCGCAACACGGACGTCCGTCACCCCGTCAGGAAGAGCTGCCGCTTCCTTTGGGGTATGACTGGTTTCGTATCTTTCCGGATAGGGATTTGTCAGCTCCCTTATTTGATTTAACTTTTCTCTTCTTATACTTTCCTGCTCTGTCAGCATTTGATTTTCCTCTCTTTCCTTTAAGCTGTACTATTGATTGCACTGCAAGCCCCCACTGTCAGCACATTGTCTGCAGGAGCTGCACTGTTGCAATTAATCTGCTACAATAAATCTTTTCCCAGTAATTTTACCGGCAATACCGTTTCCGCTTTCTGAAAGCTTCACCATTGTTTACCTTCTCTGTATTTTTCCAATAAAAAAAGCCCCCTTCCTTGATTTTTCAAGGACGAGAGCTGTCGCTTCGTGTTACCACCCTGTTTCACCCCTATTTCACAATAAGGACCTCTGCAAGTACGGACGGCAGGCCATCTCAGGCTGCTGTTGATACTCTGGCGCTGTAATGGGCGCTCCCATCGCAGCCTCAGGGAAAATTCCCGTCGGTACGCGGCTCCAAGTCTTTTTTCCATTGCGGCTTTTGCACCTCTTCTCAGCTGCCAGAGGCTCTCTGTAGCATCCACCGTAATGTACTCTTCTCTTCATTGCCTTTATATTTTTTAATTTCCCAAATGGTAGCATAGATTGAAAGACCTGTCAATACATAGTTTTTTAACTTTCTCCTACCTGTCCGCCACACTGATGGCCTCAATGGCAACACTTCCGCCCTTTACCACCTCAATACGGTTGGGAAAGGAATTCTGCAAAAGCTTTATGATGGAATTGTTCTTGCTCTCTGTCTGGACGCATTCCAAAAGCAGGCTATTCCTGTCACAATCGATTACAGCTATGCCGTAGACCTCGGAAATCCGAAAGACCTCTTCCTTCTCTCCGGCATTCAGGCTGTTTATCCTGACAAACAGTATTTCCTTCATGTGGATGGGAATATCGGTAAAATCCACTACCTTGATTACCTCCACACAGCGGTTCAGCTGCTTTTTTATCTGTTCAAAGGTGCTCTCGTCACTGGTAACGCTGATGGTCATGCGGGAGATGGTCTCATCCTCTGTTTCCCCAACGGTAAGACTGTCCATGTTATAGGATTTTCCTGAAAAGAGGCCCGATATCTTAGCCAGTACACCTATCTCATTTTCCACATAAAGGGAAATCCATCTTTTCTTGATTATATTTTCAATTGCTTTTCCCATATCTGCTTCCTTTCTGCATTCATGTTAATCCATTATCATCTCGTTAAGAGGTTTTCCGCCGGGTACGATTGGATATACATTGGCTTCCGGCTCTATGATAAATTCGATCAGGGTAGGGGTGTCCTTGCTCTTTATGGCAGCTTCCAGGGCCTTCCCGATCTCTTCTGTCCTTTCAACCCGGATTCCCACCGCATCGTAGCTTTCTGCCAGCTTTACAAAGTCGGGCGTATATTTCGGACAGCATTTTTCGGGATTCTTGCAATCCCTCATGCAGCTCCTTCTGGAACGGAGGCAGGTGTAGGAATAGCGTCCTCCATAGAACATTTCCTGCCACTGGCGTACATTTCCCAGGTAAGAATTATTAAAAACGCAGAGTATGAGAGGAAGCTCCAGAGCTACTGCCGTTGCCATCTCCTGAATGTTCATCTGCATACCGCCGTCACCGGATATGCAAAGTACGGGAGTATCCGGGTTTCCAAGCTTTGCTCCTATGGCTGCCGGAAGACCGTAGCCCATAGTGCCAAGGCCCCCTGAAGTAAGAAGCTTCCTGTCATGGTCCAATTCCACATACTGGGTGGCCCACATCTGATTCTGTCCTACATCCGTTACTACGATAAGCTCTTTGAATTTTTTATTGATTTCATTGATAATAATTTCCGGAGTCATACCCTCATATTTTTTCATTTCAAGAGGGTGCTCCTTCTTCCAGCTCATGATTTCACCGGTCCACCCGGATATGGGAAGGGGCTTTGCCTCCTCCAGTATTTTCAGGATAGCTGTTTTGGCATCCGCTACAATGGGAATATCCACCTGGATATTTCTTGAGATGGACGCGGCATCTATGTCAATGTGAATAATAGCTGCCAGCTTGGCAAATTCCGTTATCTTGCCGGTTATACGGTCGTTGAATCTGGTACCGATGGAAAAGAGTACATCACATTCACTGATGGCACGGTTGGCAGCATAATTCCCATGAATTCCGATATTCCCTACATAGAGGGGATGGTTCGTAGGAATGGCTCCCTTTCCCATTATCGTGGTAATAACAGGCATACCCGTAAGCTCTGCCAGCCGGGTAAGCTCCTTGCCGGCACCGGATATGTTGACACCTCCTCCTACCAGAAGCACGGGTCTTTTTGCCTGGCTTAAGATACTCATTGCCCTCCTGACCTGGCCTACATGCACTCCCGTACTGGGCTTGTAACCCCGGATGGATACCTCCGCCGGATAATCATCACTTCCCATGGCCTGCTGGATATCCTTGGGCAGATCTACCACTACAGGGCCCGGCTTCCCGGATTTCGCAATAAAGAAGGCTTCCTTTATAATTCTGGCAAGATCCTTTCTGTCCCTTACCGTTATGGCATGCTTGCAGATATTTCTGGTAATTCCCACGATATCCACCTCCTGAAAGGCATCATTTCCAATAAGATGGGTCGGCACCTGCCCGGTAAAGCAAACCAGCGGGACGCTGTCATAATTGGCTGTGGCAATGCCTGTAACCAGGTTAGTGGCACCGGGACCGCTGGTAACCAGACAGACTCCCACCTTTCCTGTGGAGCGGGCATAACCATCTGCCGCATGTATCAGACCCTGTTCATGTCTTGGCAGGATTACTTCGATGCCCTCAGTGTCATAGAGGGCATCAAACAAATCAATTACCTGTCCTCCCGGATAGGCAAAGAGCGTATCCACACCTTCTTCCTTTAATGCCTTTACAAAAAGCTCTGTTCCTCTTATTTCCATGGTCTTCCTCCTTCTTAACTGCATGGGACACATTCCCTGTCCATTTAAACCTCTTGCAAAATGGGTGAAAAAAAGCCCTAAGCTAAAGTTTTAGCTTAGGGCGGATAATTATCCGTGTTACCACCTAAATTCAGAGAAAAATCTCTGCACTCACTCCGCTACGGACCCCTGTCATATTTATGCAGAAATGTCGATACCGTTTTCCGTGTAACGGCGGAAACTTCCGTTGAAGTCTACTGAAGAATCACCTGAACACCTATTCTTCCTACCGGTGTCCGGACTGGGCTAAAATCCCTTCTCCGTTAAAACAGGCTCTTCCCGTTGGGTTCACTGCTCAAAGGCTACTTCCATACTTCCTGAATGAAGACTTCCACCAAACATCTTCTCTCTGAAATCCCGGTGAGTATGTACTCCTCCTTGTCACTGCATTTGGACTGTATATTTATTAGTTTTTAATTTATCATATACAAAGCTTCCTGTCAATGAAAACATAAAAAACTTTTCAATGAATTTTTTCTGGCAATCGGCTAGCGGTGATTAATTTTGTATTTTTTATATTGAATTTTCCAGTTGAGAGAAATATAATAGGAATACACATAGCAATCTGCGGATATAGTTTAATGGTAAAATTCGAGCTTCCCAAGCTTGTGCTGCGGGTTCGATTCCCGTTATCCGCTGCATGGAATTTTCATTCTATTCTTACATTTACGGGATTCGGATTGTTTAAACAGTAAATGAAATTAATCGAATCAAAGCGTAGATAATGCCGCTGTAATCACTCAGGGCTAATTGGGATTTGCGTGATTTCTTGCGATTAACGAAGACGAACTTACTCCATAGAAGATTTTCTTGTGGAACACTTGTCTTTGCTCTATTGATACCGTATTATTAATATATGGAACACTATGTGTTTTAAGAGAAAAGCAGAAAATCAAGGTATCTATATGGCTAGGAAGGAAGAGAGATATGTCTAATAAGAAGGTTACAAAAGAGTTTATTCAAGGTCTACCCAAAGCAGAGCTTCATTTACATCTGGAAGGAACACTTGAGCCGGAACTAAAATTGCGCTTGGCCCAAAAAAATCACATTAACATCGGCCAGCAAACCATTGAAGAAGTAAAAGCCGCGTATCAGTTTGATTCGCTAACCTCATTTTTGCAGGTCTATTATCCCGCAATGAATGTTTTACAGGATAAGGAAGATTTTTGTGCCCTGGCCTTGGATTATTTAAAGAAAGCCAAGGAACACAATGTCAAATATACAGAGATGTTTTTTGATCCTCAGGCGCATACGTCGCGTGGTGTTCCGTTTGAAACTGTGATTAACGGATATTACGAGGCGACGTTGCAGGCACGTAAATTTGGGGTGGAGGCAAACCTGATCATGTGCTTCTTGCGCGATATGCCGGCGGAATCGGCAATGGAGACTTACCGGCAAGCGTTGCCTTATCGGGATAAATTTATTGGCATTGGTCTTGATTCGGATGAGCGAAACAATCCGCCCCTGAAATTTACAGAGGTTTTTGCTCTTGCCAAGAAAGACGGATTCCATATTACCATGCATTGCGATATTGATCAGGAAAACTCAATTGAGCATATTCGGCAAGCCTTATTGGAAATTGGCACAGAGCGGTTGGACCATGGTACAAATATCGTAGAGGATCCCTCCCTGATAGCCTACATACAAGAGCACAACATTGGGCTGACCTGTTGCCCTGTATCCAATAGCTTTGTAGTAGATGACATGAAGGGAAAAGAAATGCTGGAGTTGCTTCATCAGGGAATTCAGATTACTGTGAATTCGGATGATCCGGCCTATTTTCAGAGCTACATCTCGGATGATCTCTATGCGTTGGCTCAGAAGTATGAGTTATCCCAGGATGATGTGGTCCAGATAGCAAAGAACTCATTTGGTATCGCATGGATTTTAGAGGATAAGAAGAAAGAGTATCTGAAAATGATTGATAAATATGTCGCCTCGTTCGCATAGAAGGACAAGCATATCCGTTTTGGAGCGGGGGCCTTTTGCTTATGATACTTTAGAAATATGTGCAATGAAAGCACAGGAAATGGTCTGGAAAGAACGAAAGGCCGGGAGCTTCTGAGCATTATTAGAAGTTAGCATCTAATTTGAGCAAATGACACATGAAAAGAGCATCAGCCCAAAAGCTGATGCTCTTTTCATGTGTCATTTGGGCAGGCAATAGTTGGAAGGTCAGAAAATTAACTCCCAATGATTTATTACGTAAAATTACAATTTTATAGTATAAACCCTTCAACCCATTTTATACAATATATTACATGGATAAGCGTCTGATTCTTGTACTCCTTGTCCTCTATAGATTTCTGCCTCTGTTTTTTCATATAACCACTTTCTGTGTTTCAACTCTGCCCTCTACCACACTATACCATGTTTATGCCTGTTTATTTTTTGTTCTTAAAATTTATAATCTCTTTCTGAAATGTTCACAATATCTTCAATATTCCTTCAAACTCTATACACATGTGAACGTTATAATGAATTCATAAGTTAAAGAAAGAAAAACAACCCAGACATAAAAGCAACAAATTAGCGTAAATCAAGGCTCCCCAACCTTGTTGACATAAACTTTTTTTCATAAATGGCCGGCAGAAATTTCTGCCGGCCCCTCCTCTTTTTACAGGTAATTCTGCTTCTATTTTTTACAGAAAATTCTGTTTCCAGCTTTACGCTTCCACCAGATACCTTCTTTGTAATTCCTCTTCTTCCTCTTTTGTTACCTTTAAGGCTTTGCTAATATATTGTGAAAAGGAACCATACTGTTTTTCTGCCGCCCGGTATGCGGTTTCAAGAAATTCTGCATTTACCGTAAGGGCAATTTCAACAATGCTGCAATGCTCCTCTGAGAAGTTCTGTTCCTTCAGCTTTCCCAGTAAAAGTGAATTTTCTTCTTTTCTTTGCTCATTGGTCCTTAAGTAATCTTCAAGGATATCCTCTTTTCCCACACCAAGAATCGTCAGAGTAATAGCCGCAGCCAGACCGGTCCTGTCCTTACCGGCAAAGCAATGGAAAAGGAGCGCTCCTTCTTCTTTCTTCAGCAAAAGGTCAAGAAATTCTCTGAAGCCTCTTTGTGCACCTTCATTTAATACCATCTGTTCATAAAGTTTTTTCATATGGAAATTTGCACCGTGGACATCCCGTACAGATTCCAGACTTCCCAAATCTGCGCCGGTTTCGTGGATTTTCTGAAGGATATCGACATTGTGATAACTGGTTCCCTCGATTTTCTCATCCGGACTCTCCTGGTATTCTTTTTCACCCCGTAAATCCACAATGGTCTTCAGCTGATATTTTCCTGTCAGTATCTCCTTATCCTCTGCCGGAATTCTTACCAACTCTCCCGAACGAAGAATACTGAATGGACGGATTTTTTTACCGTCTTTGCCCTTTAGTCCGCCCAAATCCCTGAAATTTACCGGTCTGGTAAGCTCCTTCATAACCATTTCCACCTTTCTTTCCTTTCAGTGAAAAATGCACCGCATTTTTCAAGCTATTCCACCCACCTTGGTACTCTATTATTAAGTCTAGCAAACTTCGGATTTAAAGTCAAACTCTCAGGTGTTGATTTTACTCTCCCACAGGAATTACCCTGGTGGCCACCCTTTCCCCAAACCACTCATCATGTTCAACAAATACAAGTGTCGGATTTACGGCAAGGACTGCTTTCTCCAATTGCTCCCTGAAGTAGATATCCATATAGTTAAGCGGTTCATCCAAAAGTATGAGATGGTTTTCCATGGAAAGGGCTCTTGCAATTTCCAGCTTTTTCTGCTCACCCTTGCTGAAAGTCTCGAAAGGACGTTCAAAAAGAGATTCCGGAAGGTCAAAAAGGCGGCACAGCTTTTCAAAGCTTTCTGGGTTTATTCCCTCATCCTTCATAAGCTCCTTTACATATCCTTCCCTCCAGTAGGGCTCCTGCAGGGCCTCCGTTATCTTAAGCCCCTCTGACCGTGTGATTCCCCTGGTGGACAGCTGTCCTGCAATCAGCTTCAGCAGGGTGGATTTACCTGCTCCATTCCCGCCTCTAACCCAGATACGGTCTCCTTTTTTAATCACAAAGGACAATCCGTAGAATAATTCTCTGCTGCCATAGGAATACATGATATCCTTTCCTTTTACCAGCCAGGTGCCCTCAGCTTCCAGCTGCTGGAAATCAAGATTTTTCGCTGTTTCATAATTTAGAAGCAGGGACTTCTTCTCTTCGATCTTATCCTTTATCTGCTGCTCCGAGCGCTTTGCCTGCCCCATATAGGCCTTGGCACCATTGGTCCTTGCATGGCTGGCAAAGGGATACTTCTGGGTATTGGCACTTCCCGCCCAAAGCCTGCTTTCCTTGGCATGCCTCTCCAGCTGCCTTACCTCTCTGCCTAATCTCTCTCCTGCCCGTGCTTCAAACTCATCCTTTAAGTCCTTATTTTCCTTCCAGGTAGTAAAATTCCCCTGTTCGATTGTAATATCCGATTTATTGATTGCCAGAATGTGGTCAACCACCTCATCCAGAAAGCTCCTGTCATGGGATACAACCAGAAAGCCTTTTTTTCTTCTTAAATATTCCGCCACATCCTTTTTCCCGCGGATATCCAGATGATTGGTTGGTTCATCCAACAGCAGGTAGGTGTCCTTCCGCAAAAACAACGCTATCAGAAGCACCTTGGTTTTCTCCCCTTCCGACAGGAGGGAGAAATCTCTGGTAAGTAATTCTTCCGATAACTTCATACGGTACATTTCCTTTCTGATGCTGCTTTCCATGGAGAAACCGTCAAGCTCCAGATACCGCCCCAGGGTCTCCATATCTTCCAGATTATCTTCTAATGTTCTTAACCCTCCGATATTTTCTTTTATGACATCCATGGTAAGAGGATATATTACCTTGCTTTCATAGGGAAATAGCTCTGTTCCCGTATCCATGCTAATTTTTCCGCTGTCCGGTGAGAGTTCTCCATGGAGAAGCTTTAGAAAAGTCGTCTTTCCTCTTCCGTTCCTGCCAATTAGACCAAGCCTCCAGTCTGTTTCCAGATTCAGTGTTACCTTCTGAAAAATCGGTTCATAAAAAGTTTTATAGCTAAAGTTCATTTCATTTATTCTTATTTGTGACATAGTATCCCTTTCCTTTCCTGACTGCTGTCAATTGTCAGGACAGGCCCGATAAAGCCACTGCCTTCCGGGCCTACACTGACTCTGCCGTTAAACCTAATCGAATAAATATCCACATAATGTACAAGCCTCCTTCCATTATCTTTCCGTACTTTTGTAATCCGTTTATGGGCATAAAAATACCTACCTTTTATCGGATTACTCTCAGACGGATGCCGTCCGCATAAGTAACCCCGGTAAACCGCGCAATAATAACGCCCTCTCAAGAGGGCTGTCATCCTTAATAGGATTAGCGCAGTTTACTGTTGTTAAAAAGTAGGTGAATTAACATTATTCTTATTTCAACCTCTGCTTTCAGAAGATATTTCTACCATAGCATAAAATATCTCTCCTGGCAACTATTTTTAATTTCTATTATCACCGGCCTTCTCCTTCCTTCGTGTAACAATATTATATTCCCCGGCATAATTTTGCGCACAGCTTAAAATCCCTTTTTGAAAAAGCTCCTTCACGGCACTTCTGCTTATCTGCATAATTTCTGCCATTACCCTGTCCACTCTTATCCGTAGCCCATAGGGGTTCTGTATAATGATTTCTTCCCTTTGGCAGGCACTTTCTCCATAGCTATAGCTGCCCAGTCCTTCCGGGGTAAAATCCAGGTTCTCTCCCTCTCCGGTCTCTGTCCCCTCTTTTTCCTGCCCGTAATTCTTTAAAGGAATAATTTCATAGGGAATATCTTCAATGTTAATTTCTGCCTTGTTGTTCGTAAAAATTGATTTTTTCCTTCCGTAATAAAAAGCCGTATCCTTGTCATTCCTGAGAAAGGCTTCATATTCCCCTGCCGGCAAGGCGGATGCCCTTACGCGTTCATATATGGTAAGATTATAGGTATTCTTACAGGCTTCACACTGGTATATCAACCATACGTCTATTTGCTTGCCATTTGCATTTACCCGGAAGCTGTCTGTATTTTTATAACGTGATTTTCCCTTACATTTGGGACAATTTCTAAGGATTCCATAGGATTCCCTGGGCTGTATCAAATAATAGCTCATTTTGCATCTCCTTTATAAATAATGGATTTATGGATCTGCAAAGGCTATTTTTAATTATGTTGTCTGCAATAGCCTTTGCTATGCAAAACGATAGGGTGTATCCATATAAATCTCCCTTCCTGCAAAGAACTGGGAATTCGCTCTTATATCTATTGCATACCGCAGACCTGTCTGCGGCACTGTTATTAATAATGGAGTGTGAAAGAGCTTTTCTTTTTCATTTTCCCTTTCATACAGGATACACGGCCCTGCCTGTTTTCTCTACCTTATACTTTTTTATAAAAAAATAAGAGTACAGCAACTGCAGGTTTTACCCTGGGCTATACCCTTTTCTTCATTTCATCTGACCTATTATACGCTGTATGCTTTTTACGGACAGGAAATATTTCTCCGCAATCTGGGTTTCTTTCATTCCGCCTTGATAATCAAGGTAAATACTTAAATTCCGCTCTTTTAATTCCTTTCGGATATTGGTATTCTCTCCCCAGTTCCTTCTGGCATTCTCTTTCCTTGGAATGTAGATGCACTCCCCGTCCACGTAGTTCTGAATCAGTTCAATAATCTCATTTGGCAGAATCTGTTCTGCTCTTCTATAGCCCATTGCGCCCTCCTAAAATAATTGCTATTAGGATTAGCAGCGGCTACAACAATTTTATCCTCTAAAAATGCAATAGCCGGTGCTACGCATTGATAACATATTTTCTCATAAAATGTAAGCCCCTTTCGTACTTTTCTGGCTGTTTCTATTGTCATTTTACCCCATTTCCGCAATTTTTGCAATACCTGGGACAATTTACTCCCGGTTCTTTAGGGCATCTGCCATCCTTATTCTCTTAATCCGCCTTATATGCAGTGCATTTACGGTGAAGTAAGCGGCCATTCCTATAAGTACGATTTCAGCATACTGGTAGGGCTTCATATAGAATTCAAAATAACCGTCCATTTTGATGAATATGAGCTTAAAGATTTCCTTCATGCAAAGAGTATCAAGGGGAAGGCTTATAAGCAGGGAAGCCAATACCGTGTAGGTGATGGAATTCAGGTAAATCCGGTTGATTTCTTTGTTCTCATAGCCAAACACCTTCATAAAGGAGATGGAAACAGCATTCTTTTCAATTACCACCTTGGTCAGGATATACATCAATACCAGAAATATGATAATTGACATAGTAAATATAATATATATCATAGGGCCCATGGATTTATTTATCTGCCTGCCAAGCTTTAGCATATCATCCTTGGTAATAACGGAGGCCGTATATTCTGTTGGAAGCTTTAACTGTTCATCGGAAAAATAGCCGTTAAAATAAGCAGTGTCCTTACCGATAAGTTCATTTAATCCTTCCCTGGGCAGAAAAACAGATAGTGCTCCGGCATAATCATAGGTTCCGAGGATTTTCTTTTGATAGGATCTATCGTTGAATTTATCATAGAGGGTTATGGTGTTTCCTTTTTTCTTTCCCAGCTTTTTCAAGAGATTCTCTGACAGATAAACGCCTTCGGCATTCTTTTTTACAGGCAAGGCCTGAAAATAATCTGAATTTTCCTCAATTCCGTATACGCTCACCGCAATGTTCTTTCCGGCCAGTTTGTAATAGCTTTCCATACTGGTAAGTGTGAACTTCTCCGGTGCTTTTTTTAAAGAGGGTGCAGTCTTTTGTTTCTCTGCAGAGGCTGCCTGGCTGCCGGTTCCTTTTTCATATTCAACCGGTGCCTTCAGAATATACTGGTAAGCGCTTTTTTCCGAATTCACCACTTCCTCTTCATATTTATTAATGGTTGGCCTTATGCATAAACCCCACATCAATATGAAGCTTGCAAAAAATATTCCGACAAACAGCACCAGATAATTGGATTTGTTCTGAAATATAATTCTCAGCCGGAAACGGTTCAGAAAGGAAAAGTTCGGAAGCTTAATGGCATGCTTCTCCTTCCTGCCTTTAAGCTCCTTCCGCAAAAATTGCAGAGGTGTTAAAGACATTTTCTTACGAAGGGATATGTAGGTTATCAATACCAGCAAAGCAACAGGAATTACGGTTGTATAAAGAAAAGCATCTCCATTCCAGTAGGTCCTGTAAAGCGGAAGGGAGTAGCTCCCGTAGTACATACTTTTTATAAAATTGACCGTTATGGTATATCCGATAAGATTTCCGAACAAACCGCTAAGCACCGATATGATAACTGCCGGGGCCATATAGTGGCAGATAAGCTCATGCTTTCGGTAGCCTGAAGCAAGAAGGGTTCCGATAACAGGAGCTTCGCTTTCAACGGTATTTCCGGCAATTACACTGAAAACAAAGCCCATGATAACAATGATAACATATAAAAGAGTCTTCATCATTGGAATATCGGAGCCCAGATCATCTCCTGCAAAGGAAATTGCCTGATTATTTTCCGCAAGAGAATAATCAAGGACGGCATTTTTCGTATTTAGTTTTGCTATGATCTCATCGGACTTTTTATTTTTTTCTGCCTGTGAGCGGGGTTTATCCAAATAACGGAAGGAATAATGGCTTACCAGCTCCTTCGCCGGAAAGGTCTGAAATGTGCTGTCCTTTACTACTGCTATGCCAAAGGTCGAAACATCAAACATAATATCAGTCCGGTTCTCAAAAAGGGAACTGTAATCCGATGCGGCGATAAGACCGCTGATCTGATATTTTTTACCGTCAAGTACCAGGGTATCCCCTGTCTGAATCCCATGATATTCTGCAAAGAGACGGTCAAGTGCGATTTGGGAATCTGCTTCCGGCATAGTACCCTTTATTAGCTGTATCCGATTGATTTCCTTTCTCTCATGCAGAAGCCTTAGTGTTACACCGGAATCAGAAGCGGCTTTGGCTTTAGAGTCCGGTTTGGTTTTAGCGGCTGTTTTGGTTTTAGCGGTTGATATTGCACTGTAGAAATTCCCGGTAAAGCTGTAATTCCGATAAAAATCTTCATACACTTTAATATTTAGCTTTTCCAGAGCTTTTATAGCTGCGCTGTCCAGGGGACTGGCTGTGATAAAGCCTCCGTCCTCCACAGCGGACTTTTGAAGATTGTCCTTGTATAAGCGTTTGGCACTTTCTGCTGCCACCAGAAACCCTGATATGAATGCAATGACGGTTGCCATCATCAGGAATACAGCCAGGTATCTTCCCAGGTTGTGTTTTAATTCTCTTGGCAGCCTTTTGTTTAAGGGATTTTTCATGACTGCCTCCTTACCATTCCAGCTCTTTTGCGCTGACTGGGGTTTCATTGGTATATTCTTTCACAATCCTGCCATCGTGCATCTTCATAACCTTATGGGCCATATTCTTAATGGCATCGTTATGGGTTACAATAATGATGGTATTCCCGTATCTGCGGTTGATATCTTCAATCAGCCCCAGAATTTCCTTGGAGGTATTATAATCCAGGGCTCCCGTGGGCTCATCACACAAAAGGAGCCCCGGATTCTTCACCAGAGCCCGGCCAATGGCGCACCTCTGCTGCTGCCCGCCGGAGAGCTGATTCGGAAATTTATCCTTATGCTCCCATAATCCCAGCATCTTAAGGAGCTCATCCATATCCAGAGGTGACCTGCTAAGATAGGCGCAAACCTCGATGTTTTCCTTTGCCGTTAAATCCGGCACCAGATTATAGAACTGAAATACAAATCCGAGATTTTCCCGCCGGTATCCCGCTACCTGCTTTTCATTGCTTCCGGTCAGATTCAGTCCGTTTACGGTAATTTCTCCCCCATCCATGGTTTCAATACCGCCGATAATATTCAGCAGTGTGGATTTACCGGAGCCTGACGGCCCAAGCAGAACACATATCTGTCCTTTCTCAATATCCGTACTGATTCCCTTTAGGACCTTTACGGCATTACCGCCTTCTCCATAGACCTTTTCTACATTTTTCAGTGTTAAATACAAAGGTTGCCTCCCTCCCGCGTACGCCTATTATTCAATATCTTAACTTATCGTGGTTACGCAGTCATAATTTTGTTTTCTTAACCGGTTGCCCGGAGGGTACATTGTCAATGCTTTAACACTGTTATACAGCATCTTTTTTGAAATAACATTAATTTTTTTCAAAAAAGGGTTCTATTGAGAAATGTTATCATTATATGGTGCATCTATCCCTTTTCTTCCAGTTCAACGGTCTTATAGCAAAAATAAGTTCCCTGTTTTATCTCATCGCTGTCATAATAGAATAGCCCCAGCCTGTCAAATACAGCTCTTTTTGTATAATCCAGCCTGCGCATTTCCTCATACGCTCTTCCATACTCCTGAAAAGGTGTGCCTCCGATAGCAATGGTCATATGAAAGCTATAGTCCTTATCATGGTCCGCAGGACATTCTCCAAAATGCTTCTCCAGCCTTAAAAACAAATTATTCTGTATTTCCATAAGTTTTCGTTCCTGCCGGACAGCCAGGGACAAACATCCGGAATCATATCCGAAGACATTGCTTTTATAAATCTGCAGGGAATCGAACACAAATTCAACAGGCCCCAGACCCTTTGCAAATTCATCAAAAAAGCTTTCCATCTCCTTTAGTCCCGGTATGATAAAAGGCTGCTTTAGAGATACATGCAGGGGCAGTCTTGCTGCTTCAAAGCCTGTACCGCTGATTTTGTGGGCAGACAGCATCAGCTGCTTTCCATAGTTTTCCGTACTTGCATCAGCAAGATATGCGATGGTTGCTTTCAATTCAACACCCCTCCTTCTGCAAGCTTACTTGCCCATTTGCCCAAATAAAATGTGAAAACTGCATTTTAATTTTCATAAAACTCTCCTTTGAGAGGTTCTGCACTTAGAAGTTCCGTATTAAAAATCTCTGCAAAAGCTTCCCTGCCCATTTCTCCCAAATCACCGCTGTCTCTTTTCCTGACGGATACCGAATTGTTTTCCTCTTCCTTCTGCCCCAGTATCAGCATATAAGGCACTCTGTCAAGCTGGGCTTCCCGGATTTTATAGCCGATCTTTTCTGCCCTGCTGTCCACTTCACAGCGTATCCCAAGCTGTGATAACTCCTTCTCAAGGCTGCAGGCATAGGATAGAAAGCGCTCGGAGATTGGCAGGAGCTTTACCTGAACCGGAGACAGCCACAGGGGAAATTTGCCCCCATAATGCTCAATCAGAATTCCCATAAAACGTTCCATGGAGCCGAATACCACTCTGTGCAGCATAATAGGGCGGTGCTTCCTGCCATCTATTCCCGTATACTCTGCCCCAAAGCGCGCCGGAAGCTGAAAATCCAGCTGGATCGTACCGCACTGCCAGGTCCTTCCCATAGAATCCACCAGATGAAAATCAATCTTTGGCCCGTAGAAGGCTCCGTCTCCTTCATTGATACTGTAAGGCATATCCAATTCCTCCAGGGCATTTTTTAATCCGTCAGTAGCCAATTCCCAGTCCTCATCACTGCCGATACTTTCTTCCGGTCTTGTGGATAGCTCCACATGATAAGGAAATCCAAACCGCTTGTATACCTCGTCTATCAGACGTATTACTCCCTTAATTTCATCCGTCACCTGTTCCTTTGCCATAAAAATGTGGGCATCGTCCTGGGTAAACATACGAAGCCGCATAAGCCCGTGCAAGGCCCCTGACTTTTCATGCCGGTGGACAAGGCCCAATTCCCCCATCCTGATGGGAAGTTCTCTGTAGGAACGGGGCTGTGATTTATATACCAGCATTCCTCCCGGACAGTTCATGGGCTTAATCACAAAATCCATTTCATCAATAGTTGAAACATACATATTTTCCCGATAATGCTCCCAGTGTCCGGATGTTTCCCAAAGGCTCTTTTCCAGCATAATGGGTGTGGATATTTCTGCATAGCCCTCTCTTTTGTGTATCTGCCTCCAATAATCTGTCAAAAGATTTTTCAGCACCATGCCTTTCGGCAGAAAGAAGGGAAAGCCCGGCCCTTCCTCCATGAGCACAAAGAGCCCCAGCTCCCTGCCAAGCCTTCTGTGATCACGCTTCCTTGCTTCTTCTATTCTTGCCAGATATTCCTCCAAGTCACCGGCCTTCGGAAAAGCTGTCCCGTAAATCCTGGTCAGCATTTTATTTTCTTCCTTCCCTTTCCAGTAGGCGCCTGCTACCAGGGTAAGCTTCAAGGCTTTAATAAGTCCTGTATTTGCCACCTGAGGCCCCTCCCACAGGTCAATATATTCTCCCTGCTGGCAGAAGATAACTTCCTCCCCGCTGTGCTGCTCCCGGATAAGCTCCGCCTTATATGGCTCCTGCCTCAGCCCCATAAGCTCCAGGGCTTCCTGCTGCCCTAAGGCATATCGCTTTAGGGGCAAATTCTCGCCTGTGATTTTTTTCATTTCCTTTTCCACCAAAGCCAGATAATCCATGGTAAAGTCAAATTCAAAGTCAAAGTCATAATAAAAGCCTTCCTCCACCGTCTGGCAGCCGGCACATTTTACCTCCGGGTAAAGCCGCTTAACCGCCTGGGCCAGAATGTGCCCTGCGGTGCGGCAGAAGCCTTCTCTCCCTCTTTCACTGTTAGATGCGTAGTCCCTGATGGAACCGTCCTTTTCACTTACTTTCATTTCTTATGATCTCCTTATATGATTTTTAACATAAGAAAAGCACCCCTGTATAACTGGCATAGCTGCCACTTATATAAGGGTGCATGAAATCTAATGCACGGTTCCACCTTAACTTTTTACTTCAGATTCTATCAAATCCTATTCTTTAACGCAGACATACGGCAGGACATAGCGGTTGTAATACAATCGTTCAGCACTGCAGCTTGGGAATGGTTTTCGGCTGTATTCCATATAAAGAACTTCCACCTGTTGTTCTTCTCTCTGTATACTTTCCTCAGCCTACTCTTTTCCGTCATGGCTTTTCTTATGTTATTGCTATCATTATAGCATTTCCCCTGCCCCTGTCAATCTTTTTTTCAAATACTTCCATAAGAAATTTAAAAGAAAAACCTTAAAAATAATTAAGAAATTGCTCTTTATTATGTATTTACATCCGGCTTACAATGGGATAATATAAGGTGTAAAAATTATATGCTAAAAGTACAGAATAAAGGACGGAACAGGATTCGTTATGGAAAATAAGGAAAACATCGAAAGCATGGAAAGCATCAGTAAGGATGATGCAGAGGAAGAAAAGGAGCAAGGCTATCAAAAATTAATCAGCATGATGAAAAGCCTGGAATGCATGACTGTTACTCCTTCCAGGGCAGAAATATATTTAAGCACGGCAAATAAATTTTCTGAACTGGAGGGTTATAAGGACAGTGAAGAATATATCAGGTTATGTAGACAAATGGCCGAACAGACAAATAATGAATTGATTAAAAAAATCTATGACCGTGCAAAAGCGAAAAAAGACAGGGCCAAAAGCACAGACGATTACAAACTGGCAGCCGAAGAATTCCGCAAGGCAAGCGGATACCAGGATGCAGATGCTATGGCTTTGGAATGTGACAAATTCTCCTCACGTATTGAAAGGAAAGGTGTAAGCAATCTTTTCCTGACAGCAGGCGGTATTATACTTGGCATCCTTGCCATTATATTTCTTTTTGCTTCCCCTGTTGCCAAGTATGGTATAGGAAATGTTCTCTATAAGGCTGATTCTTATAACTATGCTTTAAAGTTCTACAACAGGACCGGTGATTACAAGGACAGCAAGCAAAAGATTATCAAATGCCAGTATATGGTCGGATTGGATTCGGAAGCCAGGGGTGATTATAAAGCTGCCAAAAAAGCCTTTACTGCTGCCGGAGATTATAAAGACAGTGATGTCAGAAAAGTGAAGGCACTAAAGCTGGTTCTTAAGAACAGTAAAATTGGAAGTATTGTTAAAGTCGGCAAATACAACTGGAAGGTATTGGAGATAGAAGAAAATAAGGTATTACTGTTAAAGAAAGCGGCTCTTTCCAAAAGGGCCTATAGCAGTGCTTCCAATAATGTAACCTGGGAGACCTCCACTCTTCGCCAATATCTGAATAAGGACTTTCTGGAAGGGTACTTTTCGGCGGAAGAACAACAGAATATTCTTCAAACCAACGTAAAAAACAGTGCTAATGCTGCTTATGGCACCGACGGCGGAAAGGATACGCTTGACTATCTGTTTCTTTTAAGCATTGATGAGGCGCAGAAATACAAATCTGTCTTTGAAGGCTATAAAGGAACCAGCTGGCTGCGCACACCGGGAGGCAATCCTAACAGTGCTGCCTTTATTGCGCAGAAAGGACTGATTATGGATTACGGTTATACCGTAACCAGTGATGAGTTCAAAGCCATACCGGCAATGTGGTTTAATATTGATTAAGTGACAGCAAAAAATCAGTGAAAGCCCCTATGCACCCTTGCTATCCTATGCTACAATTTCAAAAGGACAAGATATTTCAAGAAAGGAAAGCATTCATGAACGTAGGTCAAGAAAACTTTTTCCATTTTATCCTGGAAAGGGTTCAGGAAGATAAACAGGCGGAAGCAAAAGCATTATTGGCGGAGAGCTTTCAAAAGCAAACTGACAAAACCTTTGATGCGGACTATATGTCATCCTTCATTCCCAGAATGACAGCTTTATTAAAGCCTGAATATACAGAGGAAGTTACAGGCATTATGTCACAGTTTAAAGGGAATCATTAAATACAAACAGGTTCCCGTCTAATGTGTAAACACTTTACAAGCGTTGCATATTAGACGGGAACCTTTCCTTTTTTCTATCAGCTTAACGGAGCCCAAGCAATTCCTTCCCTTTTTGCAGCCTTTCATAAAACTGGAGATAAAAGTCCCTGTCCGGCTCATATTTCATGAGGTAGAAAAGATTTAGCAGGAACATATTAATATTCTTTACCGTTTTCTCATCTCCTGCCTCTTTCACGGCTTCTTCCGCAGCATTTAAGAAGTAATGCCAGTCTACGAGAAATTTTTCATTCTTTTCCAGGTCCTTTGTATCAATCCAATTGCTGACCTTAACTTTTGTCCGGCTGGTGTTCACACACTCATTTACCTGAAGAAAATACTGAAAGCTATGGTTCTCGTAAATTCTTCCCAGGGGAAAGATTCTGCATATTCCGGGACGGGACCCATGAATACTGCATTTTCCTTCCTCGTTTAAGAAGGAGCATTGTTCCTGTGCGCCTTTCATTTTAAGATTCGGAAGAATGATACCGTCTACCAGATTCAATTCAAGCCTGTCTGTCAACAGACCTTCAAAGGTAAGGTTAAGATTTGACGTAAGCCGGTAGATATCGTAGGGGTCCAGAATAATGGAACTTCCCATGCCATGACAGCAGGATGCCTTTCCCTTGCAGCCATTGCAGGTAACCTCCACAAGATCATTGGAACCATACAGGCCGCCGTCCGATATTTCGTTAAGATTTACTTGCCTCTTCATTTTCTTTTTCTCCTGCTCTCTTTGGGGTGCTGTCTTCCAGCATTCCAATCAAATCCATCCAGTCGTTAATCTGAATATGTGGTATATCCGCAGCAATCCTATGATTCCCTTCATTATAAACAGGATACCATACAGGCTTCATGCCTGCATAATATGCACCCTCTATGTCACAGACCGGATTATCCCCGCAAAACCATACCTTCTCTGGTGTAAGCTTTGCCTTTGCAAGGGCCAGCTCAAATATCCTCGGGTGGGGCTTTCGAAACATATAGTCACTGGAGGCAAGAATAAATTCAAAGTGATGTTCTTCTAAAAGAGTATTAAGCCTTCTTGAAAGGGATTCCGAGGTATTCATCATATTGCTGACAACGCCTGTCCGGATACCCTTTTGATGAAGAAAGAACAGCAGCTTTTCAATATTCTTTGTGGGATGCCCCGGTGCCGCCTTGCTCCAGAACAGCCACTCTAAATAATCCGGACTTTCTGCAAATTCAACCTCGAAATAATCATATAAATATCTGTTAAATGCATGATGCGTCACATCCAGAACTTTATGATTTCTGTCTTCTCCTGCCAGGACATCCCTTAAGTCCTTTTCCAAAGCATTGGCTAATTCCTGTACCTGCCGGGCTGTAACCTTATTCGGGTTTTTTACCGCTATATCCAATAGCGCCTGATTTCCCTTCAGGGGGGCAAATTTCTCTTCTGCTATCAGAGTCTGCCCGTAATCAAATAGAATCATCTCCGGTTTTACGCACATATTCAGTCCCCTTTATAAGTTTTCTCTGCTAACCACTAAGGCTCTGACACAGCTTTAGAAAAAGCCTGCCTTTTTTGCGTATTCCATCAACTTTGGCTGTATCAGCGGATAGGTCCACGCTCCGGGCAATTCTTCCGTAATGATAATCTCCTCTATCTCACTGTGGAGTTCTTTTTCAAACTCCTCAATATCCGCATAGTAGAACATGCCAAAGGACTCCTCGGCTCCCGTATCGGTTACCGAATAAGCTCCGATAGGATAAAGGCTGTATTTTATCGCTCCTGTTTCTTCATATAGCTCACGTTTTGCCGTATCCAGGATATTTTCACCTATTTCCCGGTGTCCACCCGGTATTTCGTAGGTTGTCCTCTCCCGGTGTCTGCAGAACACCCATTTTTCCCGGGTCTTTGACAGAATTACCGCAAACTTAAGCTTATCGTCCGGGACAGTGTCATAGAATCTAACTTCTAACATTATGTGGCACCTTCTTTACTATATATTGGAAGCTGCTCATGACCCTCCGGCCGTGAGTTCTTTCCTCTCTTTCTCAAGCTGCAATATAGAGGTATTGCGTGTAACGACACCTTTGCTGCTCTTTGTTTTAGTTCTATACTGCGTTTCTTCCTTACATCTGTTCCAGTTTTCTAATTTCTTTGTTCCGGTATCCAAACAGACTTGCCCAAAAGCCCAATATCCCGCTGCATAAGAACATCACAGCCATGCCGCTGCCTCTTCCGCTGCCAACTACTGTTCCCAGAATTTTAGCAGCCGGACTATCGGAGGCCATAAAGGGCTCAAATACACGATCTGCAAGTATCCCGCCTAATAAGATCCCTATTGGTATGGTAGAGAACTGTATGGCATTTCTGGCGGAAAACACTCTGCCCTGCATGTCCTTTGGCACTCTCTCATACAGCATTACCCGCTGCCCTGCCATGATAAAAGGCATTGGCATACTCGCTGCCAGGCCTGCCAGGGACCATATATATACATTTCTGCCAATTCCCATTAGTATATCCCCAAAGAGAAAGCTAAAGGCTGCAGGAAGATAAATCATCCTTCTATTGCTTTTAAATCCCCTTCCCACAGAGACCCATATTCCACCGATAATGCCGCCAATGCCGAGCACTGCGCTTACAAAGCCATAAACCCCGCTGTTGCCGCCGCTTCTTGCAATTAACATGGGAGACAGGATATTTTCATAGGTCAGCCTGGAAAAGAAATTCATAAAGGCAAGGCTCAGCATTATCCCCAGAAGTCCTCTATTCTGTCCCAGAAAGAGAAACCCGCTTCGCAGCTGTGTTAAATATGGCTCTCTTTCTTCTCTCAGGATTTTCGCATCTTCCTTCATGGAAACACCTGCGGTCAAAACAAGGACAGCAAACAAAAAGGAAACAAGGTCTGCCAGGATTACTCCCTTAATTCCCACGGCTGCCAGAATAACAGAAGCCAGCATGGGTGCGGATACGGTAACCAGGTTGCTTGTAAAGGAATCCATACCGCTTGCTTTTGCATATTTATTTTCAGGCACCATTATGCTTACTGCCGCTGATGCGGCCGGAGCCTGGAAGGCATTCATAAAGCCAATTATGAAATTTACAAGGTAAATATCCTGTATCCGAAGCCTTCCTGTTAAATATAATACAAGTACGCCAAGGGAGCACAAAGCTGCCATCAGGTCTGTTATGACCATAATAGTCTTCTTTTTATGCCTGTCTATCAAAGGCCCTGAAAATATACTGACAAATACATAGGGCACATAAGAGCAAAATGACATAAGTGAAACTGTCAATGCGGAATTTGTTTGTTTATAAGCCCATATAATCAGCGCAAAGCCGGTCATAGCGCTTCCCAGCTGGGATACAGACTGGCTAAGCCAAAATATTATAAAATTACGAAATTTTTTATCACTCACTGGTTCTCTCCTTATAAAATATGATTTCTGATTATTTTATAAGTACAAGCTCCAATGGGGACGAATTACAAACTCTGTACAGGCTTCGTCCCTTCACCGGACCTTGTACAGAGTGATGCATTTAAGAGAAGCATACAATGGCAGAACATTTACATCACCTACTTATTTATCTTATTAATCATTACTTTTTTATCTATTATCTTCAATTATAACACACTGCCCGTCTTCTGCAAGCTTCCATTCATTTGGACGAAAGTTTTTCTAATACCTTCATGCAAAAGCATTTCTTCTTCAATTCCATGCTCCTTAGCCGTAAGTACAAAAGTTCCCGGCAGGCTATACTGCCTCCGGGAACTTTAAAGGGTTCTGTCAGAGTATTTGCGAACAGTTTTTCAATGAATAACCCCAAGCACTATCATTCAAAATACTTTCTCAAGGGCAGCGCATCTGTAAACTGCCAGTATTTATCCAATACCTTTCCAAATACTCCGATTGTCCAGCCAAAAGTCAGCGCACATATGACCGTACCTATATTTACCCCCACAAAATGCATGAAGCCATAGAATAAAAAGGATAACAGGATGCTGATCAGACAGCTGACACAATCATAGCCTGTTTTAAAACGGGTTATGGGAATATTTATTTTCCCCGAAACTTCCTTTACAAAAAGCTCATATACCTCCGGCGCAATATAAGTACGGAATATAAAGGCTACACCGTTGGCACACAAAGCAACACCGAGCACAAAATAAAATATTCTGATACCAATGGATGAGACAGCGAGGTTTTCCGTAACCCTCATCCAGATATCCAGCATAAAACCATAATAAACGGCTGTAATAAAGGAAAACAAATAATAGACCTTGAACTTGCGAAGCACCACTACCAGCAAGCATAAGAGAAAGGCCTGTGTAATATATTCTGCCATGCCAAATGTGACAAAGGCATAAACTTCTGAAAGCTTTCGGTATATTAAATAGGCAGGTGCTACGACCATGGACATTCCAAAGTCCGCTTTCACCATAAAGGCGGCGCCAAGTGCCAGTTCGATAATCCCCAGAAGATAGGCGATTTCCGTATAAAAAACTTTTTTCATGATTGACCTCATTCCTTGTGCATTTTTTTATTTCTCAGTTGTACGAGGCGTGATATAATCCAGCTTCGCTGGATATACACAAATGAAAAAGCTTCGCCTGTTTGATACAGAAACAGGTAAAGCTTCCTTTAAGATTCTATTCGATTTTTACAATTATGTCAATACTCTGCTTCCAATTAATCACGGAGAACGAATGACGGAAGTCTATGGAAGCGGACGATGACCAAGGGGGTGTTTGGGAGTTTTGTTACGCGAGAACCCATATTCCACTAAAACGGCAGAAAATGTGACTGGCAGGCAAACCAGCGCCAAACTCGCTGTAACGGATTTGGCTATGTCAGTTATGAAGCTCAAACAGTGGCACTGCTTTACCTAGTCACGTTTCCTGCCGCTTAAGTGTCATATGGAACCTCTTGAGACAAAACTCCCAAACACCCCCTTGGTCATCTGTGTATATTCATTATTTGGTCTCATGGGTTTGCCGTATTCAATTAATCTGTGTACATGCTAACTTCACTGTAATCCTTCACTTCACCAATATGAAACATTGCTGCATCCAATTTGCCATGGAAGCAGCTGCCCCACTTATAAGTCAAATAAGCTTAACTGTTCTCCTGCCTGCTTATCCTCGTATTGGTGCATATAATCAAAGAGCTGCTTCGTGTTGCAGACAATTCCCTGCTTTCTGCATTCATTCCTTACCAGCCCGGTCAGGTATTTATTATTTGGTGACGGAATTTCATAGGCATTTCCATAGGTTCTTATGTATTTTTCTTTCAAGCCGGGAAAATGCTCCTCCAGCTTCTGATAAAAGTACTGCCTGTCCCCGTCCCGAAGAGTTACTCCGATATTAAAAAATAGGATTCCATAAACCTTGGCTTTGAAGCAATAGTCTAAAATTCCGCGAATATTTTCCTCCGTATCGTTGATAAAGGGTAACATGGGCGTCATCCAGCAGATAGTTGGTATTCCCTCATCCCTCATAATGTTCAGTATCTCAGCCCGCCGCTTTGTTGTGCATACATTTGGCTCCAATACCTTGCATAGATTTTCGTCATGGGTGGTTAAGGTTATTTGAACAACGCACTTTGATTTTCGGTTGATACTTCGCAATAAATCCAGATCTCTTAAAATCAAATCCGATTTTGTCTGGATAGCCAGTCCGAACCCATACTCATCAATTAATTCCAGACATTTTCTCGTTAATTGCAGCCTGCTCTCTGCATGGAGGTACGGATCGCTCATGGCCCCGGTGCCAATCATACACTTCCTGCGCTTGCTCCGCAATGATTTTTCTAATAACTCCACTGCATTGGACTTAATCTCGATATCCTCAAACTCATGCTGCATCTGGTAGCAGGTACTTCTTGCATCACAATAAATGCAGCCGTGGGTACAGCCCCTGTAAATATTCATGCCATTCTGGGCAGATAAAATGGATTTAACCTCTTTCTCATGCATTTTCATTCTCCTTAGCCAGCCAAAAGAAATGAGTATCGTTTCCTTATACCCTTCCTTGTATTATTCCTTACGTTTTTCCTGCCATCTTCCATTGATACGATTCCCTGCCTGCCGGGCACTGTATTATTCCTTATACTTCCCTGCCACTCTCAACACCACTGCCAGAAATTCCTCCCGCAGCTCCTCGGGTTTTATGATCTGGACCTTGTCCATAAAGCCTAGCAGATAGCCGAATAAGGCCTCTTTATCCCACCACACAAATTCAATGTATATTCTGCCGTCTTCTCCTAATTTCAGCTTCTTCAGGTCAAATTCCTCCATTAGCCGCCACTTCACGGAATGATCAAAGGCAGCTGTTATCCGAAGGCTTTCCTGGTAAAATGTCTCCATTTGGGAGTCTACCGGTTCCTCTACCTTTCTTGGTTCAAACTGCTCCCTTAATACCTTTATTTCATCCATCCGCCCTATTTTAAATAAGCGGAACTCTTCCCGTAATCTGCAATATCCCCAAATATACCAGGAGTGCCACCGGAATAACAAAAGATAAGGTTCGATGGTTCTTTCACTGTCCCCGCCCGGGGAAAAATACCGGATGGATACCAGCTTGTGACCTTCGATTGCTCCCTGGAACAGCTCTATCTTAGGCGCCAGGGATTTCGTATTCCAACTGGAGAGGTCAATCAGGATATGGTTATTGGTTGAAAGAATATCCGAATTATTTACTGACAGCTTATCCATTAAGGTCTGATACTTGTTCCCTCCCGAAATGCTGTCAAGGCTTTGCAGTCCCTTTAAGACCGCCTGCATCTCTGCCGTTGTCAGAAGTGTCCTGTCTATCTTGTACCCATCCATAATTGCAATACCGCCGTCAGTTCCCTGCTTCGTCACAATAGGAATTCCGGCTTTGCATAAGTCCTCCACATCCCTGTGAATAGTCCTCCTGGAAACCTCAAACTTCTTTGCAAGTACCGGGGAAGTCACCTTTTCCTGCTGCAAAAGAATGGAAAGGATTCCTATTAACCTGTCAATTTTCATTCTTTCCCTTCTTTCCAATCTCAGGCTGATGGCACTGCCACCATATAAACTGCTCTTTCCTGCCTTAGATTTAAATAATCTGTCTTGTAATCTTTCTTCTAATCCTTCTATAATCTGTCTTTTATCTTTCTAGCAATCTTTTCTGTAATTTGTTAATAATCTTTCTTGAAATCTTTTTATAATCTTATTTGTAATCTTTTTTATAATCTTTCTTATTATCTTACTTGCAATCTTTCTTGAAATCTCTCCATACTTTATTATACCAATTTAAATAAGACACCTATATGTCATATTTATTAAATCCATCATACCAAAAAGCCCAAATAACTGCCAGATATTTTTTCACCATCTAAAAAGTCTTGCAAACACGATGTTTACAAGACTCATAGAGATTATATTATTATACCCTTTCTTTTTTCTTCCTTAAAAACTCTGTCATAACGGAAAGCAGAACACGCCAATCCAACCAGAACCGCATTTACGATGATACTGGCACTGCCTTCTGATATAAAGGGGAAATTGCAGAACCGTCCAAATTGAAATCCAAAGTTTCCAAGGATATATAATATAAATTGCAGTAATAATGCCACTGTACAGGAAAATGCCAATACCTTTCCAATATTATTCTTCATTCTGCCTACCATTCGTATTAGCATTCCATAAACAGCTGCTGCCATCAAAATAAGCACAATTGACGGAAGCCATCCGTATTTAAATATCCAATATGCAATTCTGTAATTACTCTGATAGTGTTCCGGCAGTACATCTTCCAGTGCTTTTACTTCGCCCTCCTTTACAGATTGCATTTTATATTCATAATCGAATTCACCTAAGCTTTTAAAATACCATTCACTGGTATAATAACTCTTCAGCTCCTCCTGACTAAGCTTTATTGCCCCTGTCAATTCCGCTTTACCCAGCAGATTCTTTATCAATATACTATTATAGGAGTCATCAAAATAATCACTCGCTAATTTTTCCGGGTAAAAGCACTGCTGGAACTCGTACTTCCAACTGCCTTCAAAAGATACTGCAAATACCGCCAGTACAACTCCAAGACTTAAAAGCCAGGAGAATAGCTGGTTTCTTATTTTTCCTTTTATCATTCCCTTCATTATCATGTATAATAGTGCAGTAAATATTGTTAGAAGGAATATCAGATTGGATGCCAGAAAATAATCATCCATGAAATGTACTGATATGCTTGTAATAACTATTGCCGCTACAGCAGCCGTCAGCAGGATTGACTTGTATTTCTTGTTCCTGTTAAAATACGCCATCCCAATGATGATTGGAATACTTAAAAGTTCTCCTGCAAAGATAATAGTTATTTTTGTCATTCTGTATATATGTATTTCAAATACTCTTTGTATCATGAAAAAAACCAATATGAACAGCCAGGCTCCCATAAAAACCTTAAACTTTGTTCTTAAATGCTTTACCATGCTTTCAAATCCGAAATAATACATTATCAGAAAAATAGTAAATCCATACAGAAAGTAAAAAGAATCCAGGAAGAAAATACCACTCTTCTCAACCATGCCAGCCCTTATATTTCCTAACAATCCAATCACCATTAAAGCTATCACTAATATCACTGTTAAAGGATTTTTTTGCACCTTACGTACTTCATTTAAGTGAACACCGATTTCTACAGCATCCCCCATATGATCAATTGCTTTATTCCAGGCATCTGCCTCATCCATTCCCTGAAGAGTATATTCCTCTTTTCTGTCTTCTATATGTGCTTCCAATTCTTCCTTGATTTCCTTACGGATTGGTTTATATTGAATCTGCTCAGCCACATCTTCCAGAAACCGGTTTACTTCCTTAGTTGCTCCAGGCTGCTGTCCCATACTCATTCCCCCCAATCACGCGGTTTACCGCTTTCTGATAAACCTTCCACTCCTTCGTCTTATCTGTTAATATTTTAGTCCCGTTTTTCGTGATATGGTAATACTTACGCATTCTTCCTGTTTCCGCTGCCTTTTCATAGCTTTCGACTGCTCCGTCCGTTTCTAATCCATGTAAAACCGGATATAACGTTCCTTCCTTCAGGGAAAATACATTTTCACTTCTGGTCTCCAGCTCTTTTATCATCTCATAGCCATACATATCCCGCTCTTCCAGCAGTCTCAGGAGCATCATCGATATACTGATATTCATAAGTTTTTTATCCATCTGTATTATCCTTTCATACCTAGATTTTCTATGCATTATTATACCTAGATTTCCTATGTAAGTCAATGATTTTACTGCAATAATTTTCAGTTAACAAAAAAGCCAAGCAAATACTGTATCTGCTTGGCTTTTCAAAATCTATATAAATCTATTTTATTTAATCCTTAAAGATCTCTCTTTCATTTCGAAAAGAACCTGAAACAATTCCTTATATGGAAGCGGCATGTTCACGGGTTGCATTCCGGTACGCGGTAGGAGTCATTCCTCTTTTGGCTGTAAATTGCTTTATAAAGTAAGTGTCATATTCAAATCCGGTAGAGCGCGCAATTTCATTCAAACTCATGTTTGTATGGGTCAAAAGATCCCCAGCCACTTTTAATCGGTATTGCACTAAGTAGCCCATTGCCGTACATCCGCATCTTTCCTGAAACAGCTTGTTGAGAGAGACCCGGTTCAAATGCACGCAGTTGGTTAAATCTATCAAACTGATTTTATCTGAATAATTTGTATAAATATATTCTAATACTATATCAACAGGCGATTGTTCCCCCTGGCGGTCCAGCTTCTCAAGCAGTTCCAGTATCTGTATCAGATATTTTTTTACCCTGCATACCCAGAGTTCATCACTTTGTGCATACACTTCTGTTCCAAGCACAAAAAACCACTCAAATAATTGAGGATATGCCTTATCCGTTACAGGAGGCACGCCGGTATGTGTACTATTCCTGTGAAAAAGGGAAAGGCCTGTTTGTATTCTCACCTTAGTTGAAATCAATTCCTGTGCACCAGTAAACCGGACGGTGTTAAAAAAGTCCGGATGAAAACAAAAGGATTGTCCAAAGGCCTGCTGTTTATCAAAAACTTCTATTGTATCCTCTTCAGACAGGCAAAGGATTCCCGGGGCTGAAATTTTAATCGGGCGTTGATTTAATTGTCCGCTTATACTTCCATTGGTAATAAAAATCAGCGTGTACCGCTCCGGATAGGGAAGCTGATTAAAATCCTCGGCTGCAACAAATTCAATATCTACAGTTCTGTTTTTATGGCGGTCAATTTGCGGCATAATTCCCTCCTGACAGATAGTATAGTTAAATGATTCACTTATAACATTGTACAAGAAAAATGCAAGGGATACAATATTGTTATCCTACAAATAAAGAAAGAGGTGTTATTTATGGCAATTAATATAGCAATAAATGGCTTTGGCAGAATTGGAAGGTTAGCCTTCCGTCAGCTTTTTGAAACGGAAGGATACCGGATAGCAGCTATCAATGACCTTACAAATCCCCAGATGCTTGCACATTTATTAAAGTATGACACAACCCAGGGACATTATAACAAAAAGGTCAGCTATACGGAAAACAGCTTAACAGTAAACGGTGTAGACATCCCAATCTATGCCGAAAAAGACCCCGGCAGACTTCCATGGAAGGAATTACAAATTGATGTTGTTTTGGAGTGTACAGGATTTTTTGCTTCCAAAAAAGCTTCTGCTGCCCATATTAGCGCCGGAGCCAAAAAAGTCCTGATATCCACCGCTGCGGGAAAAGATGTTCCCACCATTGTTTACGGTGTCAACGAAGACACGCTGACGAAAGAGGACACCATTGTATCCGCTGCATCCTGCACCACCAACTGCCTTGCTCCCATGGCCTATTTCTTAAACGACCTTGCCCCTATCAAAACAGGCTTTATGACAACCATACATGCCTACACAAACGACCAGAATACCCTTGACGGCCCTCACGCCAAAGGGGACCTGCGCCGGGCCCGATCTGCAGCCGGCAATATCATACCGACCACAACCGGAGCAGCAAAGGCTATCGGACTGGTCATCCCCGCCTTAGAAGGCAAGCTGGATGGCACCTCTCAAAGGGTACCGGTTATGACAGGTTCCCTGACCGAATTGACCGCAGTTGTGGACGGAGCTGTTACAGTCGAGCAAATCAACGCTAAAATGGAACAATCCCAATCCAATGAATACGGCTATACCGATGACCCCATTGTTTCCTCCGATATCATCGGCATGACTTACGGCGGCTTATTTGACGCAACCCAGACAAAGGTGTCAAAATTCGGAACAGATACCCTGGTAAAAATCGCTGCATGGTACGATAATGAAAATTCCTTTACCAGCCAGATGGTCCGTACCGTAAAATACCTCGCAGAGCTATAAATTTAATGGACTATAATCGCTGGTCCGCTCATGAGAATTGTTTTCTCTGAGATTACAGAGTAAAGGACCATCTTCCATACGTCAGTATTATAGCAGGCAGTTTATGAATAACGTCAAATAAAGTACAAAAAAACAAGGTACTGTTTAGCCCAACAGTACCTTGTTTTTAAATTTATCTTGGTTTTGAATTTGTACCTCGGTTTTGAATTTGTACCTCGGTTTTTAATTTGTACTTTGGTTCTGAATATGTACTTTGGTCCTGAATATGTACTTTGGTCCTGAATATATACTTTGGTTCTGAATATGTACTTTGGTTCAGAATATGTACTTTAGTTCTGAATATGCACTTTTAGTTCTGAATATGTAAATTAGTCTGACTTTGTATTTTGGTTTTGGTATCATGACAAACGCACGAAGGAAGTTTATGAAAGCGGACGATGACCAAAGGGTTTGTTCTGACAAGGGTTTATTGCCAATCCCCAGATGATTTTGGCTTACCTTTCGTAATTTTCTATTGAGGAGTTCCCTAATGACACTTAAATGGCGGCAGCTGTTCCTAGGTAAAATTATACCACTGTCTGAGCTCACAGCTTCAAACCGTAACAGCCCTCCAGCGAGTTTGGTATAATTTCACCTGCCAGGAACAGCTGCCGGCATTTTAGTGGAATTCGGAACCCCGAACGAGAAAATCACGAAAGGTAAGCCAAAATCATCGTCCGTTCCCAATCCCCCCTTACTTATATCGTGGTATTATATTCTATTGACAAATATCCTGCCACCAGCTAT
>NZ_FRAC01000027.1 GCF_900142215.1 Anaerocolumna jejuensis DSM 15929
GCTGTGAGCTCAGACAGTGGTATAATTTTACCTAGGAACAGCTGCTGCCCTTTCAGTGTCATTAGGGAACTCCTCAATAGAAAATTACGAAAGGTAAGCCAAAATCATCTGGGGATTGGCAATAAACCCGGGTAAAAACAAACCCCTTGGTCATCGTCCGCTTCCATAAACTTTTTTCTTGAGTTTATCGTGAGGGTACAGCATATGGCTGTCTTATCTCCTATGAAAAAATTTAAAATAAAAAATAACGCCCTCACTTTAGCAAAGTGCAGCGTTATTTTTAATATATTATTACTGGTATGGCAAGACTGTATCCTGATCTATCTAACAGCAGTCATTGGACAGTGCGGTAAGGGGCAGGGGAAACCAGCTCTTAATGCAGTTTCTTTTGTCCCCATTAAGTTTATTACCATACTGTGCTAATTTGTATTCCCCAGGGCATGAAAATAACAGGGCGGTTGCTTCCAGAGCCGTAAAGGTGAGGTCGGATTCTTTTTCTGTTGTCTGTACAAAGGGTGTGTTATCCTTTACGGTAAGCTCCCATACATTTTCACCAATACCAAGGATAACAGAGCCCTCTGCCAGTGTCTCCGTAGCAGCCTTTGCTTCTAAGTACGCCTGAAGAACCGCTTTCCAGTCCAGTATCAGGTAATTCTCACAGGTTATTATCTGAAAGGATTCTGCCATCTGCATAAGAAAATTCATCTTATCTATTTCAAGAGGCCCCGCCTGAAAGCTGTGACTTTCCGCTCCGGTAAAGGAAAAGAGCCCTTTTAATACTTTGGGATAATGCTCTGCATGGTCAAGTAAAAGCTCTGTGACTGCTCCCTCCTGGCTTAAGCATAAATATCCTGCAAATTCTGCGCCTAAAAGTACGGCATAGGGTTTACCCTGCCAGGAGCACAGAATATCATAAAAATCTTCCTTTTCCCGCAGTGCCTTGTTTCCCTGGGCTTCATAAAGAGAGTAAGCCCTATGAAGCAGAGCTTCCTCCGTTAAGGGTACAAGCCTTACGGAGGAGATATCCAATTCCTTATAGCAATGGCGGATATTTGTCTTTGTAACTGTAAATTCCACCTTGGTGCCGGAGGGTTCAAATCCAAAATACTCATACCGCTGCCTTTGCCCTCCCAGGAAAATATATTGGCAGCCCTGGGCCTTAACCTCCTCTATCACATACTTCATAAGCTCTTTCATATAGCCCTTGCTTCTGGCATAGGGATGTACGGATACCATTCCGATACAGCAGGCCTTTATACTACTCTTCCCAACCTGGTATGAAATGGGCATGGCACATACCAATGCCTTGATTTTTCCCGCCTCCGTAATCAGATAGTGGTACTCTGCATAATTTTTCCCATCACCATATAGCTTTGGAAGAATCTTCTTAAAATCATGGGGGCATTCATTCTGACTGAAAACATAATTGATAAAATCAATGATATCCTCATATTCCTCTGCCTTCGCCCTTCTGCAGTCGCTCATATCATTCCTCCTTTTATATTACAATTTATAAACAATTCTTCAGCCTGCAAGCCTTACCTTTACAGCAGCTGCTCCAAAAATACCTTAGCCTTTATAATATCCCTTTTTTGCTCTTCTCCTTCGATTTCCCGTTCAATGGTAATATCTCCGGTATATCCGATTTCCTTCAGCTTTTTGATAAATGCAGGATAATTCACACGTCCCTCTCCCAGAGGCCTTTCTTCTCCCAGGTGGATTCCGTCTGTTGGATAAAGGCCGTCCTTTCCATGGACACCCCTAACATACTTTCCCAGGATATCCAGAGCATCAACCGGATTGGCCTTTCCATACATCAAAAGGTTTGCCGGGTCAAAATTAATTCCGATATTGTCCATCCCAATATCCTCAATTGCACGCCTTAAGGTCACAGGGGTCTCCTGTCCGGTTTCAAAAAGAAAATTCTGCTTATTTTTTCTGCACACCAAAGCCACCTGCTTTACCGCTTCTACTGCCAGCCGATAGTTTTCATCATAAGGATTTTCCGGCAGAAAGCCTGCATGGGTCACGAAATCCCTGACAGAGAGCCTTGCTGCAAATTCAGAGCCATTTATAAGAGCCTCTACGCGCTTTTGCCTGTATTCTTCCGGAACCAGCCCCAGATTACGCTGTCCTTCGTAAAAATCCCAGGTGACAGGTCCCGGCCATCCGCACCAGAAGGCAGTAATATCTATGCCAAGCTTTTCGACTGCCGCATTTATCTCCTCGGCTGTTTCCTCTGTCATCCTTTGCTGGTCCCAGCAGACTAACTGACAGCTGTTCATCCCCATTGCTTTTAACTCTTCCATTTGTGCCGGAAAATCTTCCCTTAGCTGTACCAATACACCGATTCTCATAGCGTTACCTTCCTTTACCCAGCCTTTATTTTAATTGTTGTTAAGTGCCATTTCAAGTTCTTTCAGGCAGAGCCTTACGGAGCCTACTCCCTCGGAAAGGGGCAGTACTTCTATCTCCTTCTTCTCTGTCAGGCAATCAAGGAAATATTTCATTTCCGTATAATAAGGTCCTATCTCCGAAATGTTGATTCCGGCTGTGCTGTCCGTTGCCTGATATTCACTGCTGAGATGGGGAACCTTCACTTCACCGTCCCTATGGTATTCTATTAGCTTATCCTTCCCGTTATTGTTAAATAGTATGGTGGCTTCTTCAAAAACTGCCCGGTAGCCTGCTTCAAAGGGGAATCCCTTGGGATTATCCCAGCTAGCCTCTGCCGATGCTATCACCTCTCCAAAGCGGTATTGTGTGACAATCTGCTCCGGCATGCCTTCTTGATTCTTTCTGGCATTTACCTGGACACTGTCCGGTTCTCCAAGGATGTACCTTAAGAAATCCACATCATGTATATGCAGGTCTAAGACCACAGAACCGCTGCGCTCTAAATCCCTGAACCAATTCTCAAAACCCCAGTCTACCATGCCGCTTAAACGCCACAGGGTAAGCGATTGCAGCTTTCCATAGGCTTTGCTCGTAATTAATTCCTTTAAATAACGGTATTCATCCATCATGCGGACTACCTGGCCTACTAAAACCCTGGCGCCGGTTTCTTCCTGTGCTTTCAGAAGCAGTCTGCAGTCTTCCTCCTTCAGGCATACGGGTTTTTCCAAGAATACATTCAGCCCCTTCTCCATTGCCTGAACGGCATATTTGGTATGTAAATAGGAGGGCAGGCAGATTAATACCATTTCCACTTCCGCCCTTTCAAGAAGCTCCATTCCCTCCTGAAAGGCCACAGCTTCTGTCCATATGGAAAGAGCCTTTTCCCTGGCAGCCTCCCGTACATCTGCAATGGCTGCGACCTCAATTTTATAGTCCGCTGCAAGTGCTTTTAAGGACAGCATATGTGTAACACCCATTCCACCACAACCGATAATTCCTACTCTCATCTTCTCCATTCCCTTTCTTGTTTAATTAGTCCAGTGCCTTTACTAATTAAATAACATAAATGGTGGGGGTTGTCAAGTGATACTGAGAAAGGTTATGGGAACGGACGATGACCAAGGGGAGGCTTTGGAGTTGTGCTGCTCGAGAACCCTTATTCCACTAAAGCAGCAGAAAACGTAACTAGCAGGTAAAACGGTGCCGAACTCGCTGTAGCAGATATGGCTCCGTCAGTTTCCCGCGCTCAGACAGCGGCACCGATTTACCTAGTTACGTTTCCTGCTGCTTAAGTGTCATAAGGAACCTCTCGAGGCACAACTCCAAAACCTCCCCTTGGTCATCTGTGTATATCCATGTTTGCAGTTTCTTTTGATTAGTTTGAAATATATGGTGTACTTTTTAAATGGGTAAAAGTGATGTTTACTGGGCGAAGAAATGATGGCTTGACTTTTTCTTTGGGGAATTTTATAGTAATGTTAATTAAGACTCTGGCGTTTCAGGGCAAAGGCACTTGGAGCAGAGCTGTGGTAGCAGGGAATGGGGAATGTACATGAAAATAAACCAGCAATATATTAAAAATGCCAATATGAAGAGGCTTTATTCAGTACTTAAGAATAATACCGATGGCTCAAGAGCCAGTCTTGCCAGGGAAACCGGCTTAAGTAAGACTACTGTGTCTTCTTTGATTGATGAACTGATACTAAAGGAATTTGTGGCTGATAATGGGGTGGCGGCCAGCGGGATGGTGGGAAGGAATCCAAGCCATTTAAGCCTGACCGGAGACAGGCATTGTGTGGCGGCTATTTACTGGGAGCCTGAATGCATGCGGGGCACTCTTGTCTCTTTAAGCGGCAACGTGATACAAAGACAGAGCCGGACTGTTGGGGATAATTCAATATACAGCAAGGAGCTGTACCAATTGTTTCAGGCTCTGGTGAAAAAGGATAGAACTTCCTGCCAGGTTATTGGATTATGCATTATTATGCCTGCTATGATAGATAAGAAGAACCAAAGGATTCTCTCTACGATACTCTCCTTAGAGAATGATACGAATGATACTTCCGTTATTGAGAATATCCGGAAGGAATTTGGAATGCTTCCCATTGCTTTTTTTAATGATACTGCCTGCCTTGCTTATGCGGAAAAACTCCTAGCCAGGCAGGAGGAGAATACTTTTGCCTATGTCAATCTGGATCAGGGAATCGGTGCTGCCCTGTTTGTGGACGGAAAGATATTAGGAGGTGCCAGCGGCACCAATACCCAGTTCGGGCATTATTCTGTGGATACAAATGGAATCCCCTGTGCCTGCGGTAACCGCGGCTGTCTGGAGGTTATGGTGGGAGAAAGGGCTTTGGAAAGACTCCTTACGGAATGCGGAGGCAGTGAAGCTCTGAAAGTCCAATACTCCCTTGGTTATTCTGATATCGGAAGGGCGGCACTTTCGGGTGACCCTGCCGCTCTGGGCGTTATCCATTATATTGCGGATAACCTGGCGGCAGGCTTGAGCAATCTCATCAGCCTCTTTCGCCCTGAAAGGATTATTCTTGGCGGCTCCGGCAGAAACCTTGGCATACAATTTCTGGAGGAATTGATCCATACCGTCAAAAGCCATGGCTTTCAGAGGATGGTAGAGGAAGTACAGATCAACTACTCTGCTCTGGGAGAGGATGCCTGTTTTACCGGTGCCATGGAATATTATTTTGATAATTGTTTTCGTTTTACAGAGGATATGGAGGGGCGCACCTTTTTAGGTTAAGCAGCCTGTGGACTGCCATAATGGCAGTTTTTTCACTCCTGTTTCATTATGTAGGAGAAACCTCCTGTTTCCTATAATGTACCCAGCTTTGGAATTCCCTATCTTTTTTCATTCTGTGTATGTGTTCAAAATATTCGGTCGGCGTCATACCCGTATACTTTTTAAATTGCTTGGTAAAATAATACCGGTCATCAATTCCTACCAGGTACCCAATATCACCGAAAGGCAGTGAAGTCGTTGCCAAAAGCTCTTTGGCATGTTCAATCCTGAGTGAATTCAGATAGCTGAATATGGTATTTCCCGTCAATTCTGAAAAAATGCGGTTAATATAGTCAAAGTTTACTTCAAACTGTTTTTCAATTAAACTGCTGTTGATTTTTTGTGAATAATTACAGTTCAGATACCGGAGGATTTTTTCTGCAACAGTTTCTGATTTGCGTATATGGGGAGGATTTTGCCCGGTACCGCTGTTCATAAGATGCTCATGGGCGGCTTGAAGCAAAAACAGATGAAATTGTGTGGAGACAATGCGTTTATAATGTTCTTCCCTTTTATTATATATATCTATCGCCTGCTTTAACGTTGTCTGGAATTCCTGATTCGGAAGGGAAAAAAGCTTTGGCAGGCAGGTAAGGGAATCGGTAACATTACCGGAATCCAGATTAAAGCTTGCCAATGAAATCATCCGTTTTTCGGATAAGTCCTGCAAGGCTTTTTTTTCCTCCCCCTGGGAAATATTTTTCAGGGCAGAATGTTTAAAATGAACATAATAATAATCGCACACTGCTCTTTGATAACCTTCATGGGGCAGATTGGGCTCCAATAAGAACATATCACCTTTTTTCAGGGTATACCGCATATTTCCCTCTTTCAAATACATTTCCCCATTTCTTATCACATAAAGAATATATTCATCAATCACACGGTAAAAATGTATCCATGGCTCCGTATACCGGATACGGCCTATAAGACGTACCTGCGGAAGTACGTCAGCATCATAAGAGAACAGCATGGTAACTCCTTTCCGGCTGCTTTTAAACAGGCAATAATTTTCAATCAAGTTCCAGCCAAATTGATTTCCAAAGATTCAGGTACGGAATGTCAATGATCCAATATCTTCCGTTCTTGCGGATTTCCATATGATAGTCAAGGGATTTTGCCCGGCCGCCGTCAGCTTCCGGAGCTGCACCATATACACCGTTTACCTTACGGTCTAAAAGAATGCATATCCGTAAATTGCTTATGAGAGCGGGTCTCAGAGGCTTTGGCTCATTCCAGCGGTTGGAGATGCCAGCCAGATTGATGAGCTGTATTACCAAGCGGTTATCCGCTTCTCTTATTATGGTCCAAACACTACCTGCTTCTCCGTCTGAAGAAAAGTATACACCATCTGCAGCAGAAAATACAATATCCTCATTAATCCCATCGGTGGCTGTCATGGATATATCAAGGGTATTTTCAGTCACGAAAAGCGCACCATAACGGACGGCAAAATCACAATATGCGCGTATTTCCGGCAGAAATTCTTCCCGCATCACAGCATATTTGGCATAATAGCTGTCACAGAGCACGCCTCGATTCTCACCGAAAACCAGATGTCTCCCCCCTGATGCATTGATGACCGCATAGGTTAATAAGAGAGCAGTTTCTGCAGCTTTTTGCTCTTCTATGGTTTCTGCTTTAAGAAAGGGCTTCATATATGCCGCCAGTACCACTGGTTTCTGTGCCAGCTGTTTTGCCTTGTGAATCAAGCTGTATAAGTCGTGATAGGTGTCATGGGGCGGCCATACCTCAATATATACCGCATCCTGGGGTGCGGCAGCAACTTCTTCCACCGGCCAGTTATTTACGGCATTAAATATGACACCGGACTCTGCATCGGCTTCTTTAACAGCCTGGGAGGCATGTTGAATCAGGACCGGGAAGGTTTTCCCAAGAGAAACCGGTTCCTTCTTACTGTTCCAGACATGTTTCGGGAAACCATAGGTGTCCATATGGATTCCCTGAAAACCTAATTGCTTCACCGCATCCGAATACTGCTCCACAATATAATCGCTCCAGGGACTTTCCTTTGAAGTATCCATATAATAAAGCCAATCTGCAAAGCGCATAGGCTGTCCGTCCAGGGTATACACCGCCCATTCCGGGTGCTGGCTGAACAGGGCATCGGTAGCCGCATACACGGCTCCGTAAGCAAAAGGTCGGATTCCATGCTCTTTGCAGGCACTTATTTTCAGCCTTATTACTTTAAGACTTGTTTCACGTCCGAGAGGATCTGTATACTTATCCTCCTCTGCAATAAGTTTATCATGCCGGTACATCCAGTCATAAAACTGGCAGGTATTTAAATGCAGTTTCGCTGCAAATTTTATATCTTCATCCTCTGTATCCTCTGAAGAAAAATCAGACAGAAATCCGTAACGGATATCTTTTCTCCGGTCTGGAGCAACATCAAAAGCAGTGGAAACAAAACCTTCCCCCCAATGCGCCTCCACACCATAATATCCTTCCCCCAGACCGGAGATGGATGCCTTAAAATAAATCGAGCCATCCGCCTCTTCCATCTGTTCCCATACTGGTTCACAGGTGAGCTCTCTGGCCAGCGAAAACAGTTTAAAAACAGGCAGTTTTCTTTCCTCCCCTGGAGGGAGAAGGGTTAGGGTAATGGGTTCTCCCAATAGATACTGCGCCTTTTCTGTCCAGCAGTCAGGCTTTATCATTAATAATTCAGGTGTCATAGTTCTTTCATCCTTTCACGGAGCCTTCCGTAAGGCCCCCAATTACCATTTTCTTTTGAAACAGGATAAACAGGGTTATTATGGGAATCAGCGAAATGATAGATGCTGCAAAGACCCACTCCCATCGAGTTGCATATTGTCCGTTTAACCGCTGTAAAAGCAGCGGCAGTGTAATCATATTTTCTTTCGCTCCTACTAAAACCTTAGCCGTAAAGTATTCTTCCCAGAAACCCTGAATGGCCAGTATGGACATAGTTCCAATAGCAGGCTTGGAAAGTGGCAGCATGATCTTAAAAAATATGGTACCATGGCCTCCGCCGTCCATAATTGCAGATTCTGAAAGGGCATCGGGCATAGAACGGAAGAAATTCCTTAAGAAAAAAGTGTTTCCGCATACACCGGCTGCCACATAAACCAATACCAGTCCAAAACGGGTTCCCACTAATCCTCCTGAAAAACCCGGCAGGCTGATCTTACTCAAGATGATAAACTGAGGGATAATATTTAAAAATCCCGGCATCATCAAAGTAAATAGATAGATATGAAAAATTGTATCCCGCCCGGGAAAAGATATCCTTGCAAAAGCATAAGCCGAAAGGGTGGATACAAATACTGCGGCAAGGGCCGTTACCACAGTATTAATCAGGCTGTTCTTCACTGCCGTCATAAAAACCGGCAGATGGAACACATATTGATATGCGGTAAAGTTAAGCCTGGAGGGAAACAGCTTTGGCGGATAAGGCAGGGCATAGCTGAATTTCTCAAAGGAGTTTGTAATCATGAATAAAAAGGGGATGGAAAAAACAAGCAGGGCAAGAAATAATATTATCCAGAGCAGAATCTGAGCCGGACTTCCCTTTTTAATTTTTACATGAATAATTTTTTTCATTTACTATTCCCCCTTCTCTACGGTGTCAAGCCGAAAAACACGATTTAAAAATACCGTCAATAGAAGGATTGTAGCTGCCGTAATCAGACCAATTGCTGATGCTTCCCCAAAGGCGAACTGGTTAAAGGCACGGTCATAAAGGAGATACTGCAGTACGGAGGTTCTGCCGTTTGGTTTTCCTCCGGTCAACATCATTACCTGAATAAAAACATTAAAGGAACCGATAATCATATTAATCAGGACATAATAAGTAGTGGGTCTTAGGGACGGCATGGTAATATGGAGGAATTTTTTCAAACTGCCTGCCCCGTCAAGACCTGCAGCTTCATATAGTTCAGATGGTATACCCTGTAAGGCTGCTAAATATATCAGCATAGACCACCCGATATTCTTCCAGATACCCATAATCCATATTGCAGCATTTCCCGACCATTCCCGCAATAACCACGGCACATACTCCTTCCTCAGTCCAAGGAAATCCACAAGTATGTAATTGATAAGCCCCCGGTTGGAATTGTTGAACATATAGGTGAATACCAGGCTCACAATTACCCATGAGGTAATGACTGGCAGGTAAAACCCTAATTTAAATAACATTTTCCCCTTCCGCAGATTATTAATCAGATAAGCAAACACCATTCCCCCGAAAATAATACAGGGTGTGGTAACAAAAGCATACAGAAAATTATTCCGGTATGCATACCAAAAACGGGAGGAAGCTTCTGTAAATATAGTAATATAGTTTCTTAAACCAATAAAATTTATATTTCCCTGTACGATCTGATAATCTGACAGTGATATCCAAATGGTAAAGAACATAGGATATATAACAAAAACTGCAACCAATATCAATCCGGGCAGGACAAAGGGCAGGGCAGTAAGCCAATTTTTTACACCTGTTTCCAGATACCTTTTTCTAGTCGTTAACATAGCCTTTCTCCCTTGCTCTATTTTGCATAACCATAAATAACACAGTAAAACCCCCTTTTTATGTCAGAACAGTTCTGCCTCCCAATACAGGAGGCAGCCTCTTCTGCTTTTCTTTAATCATGTAATTTTCACGCTAGCTTTCATTGCATGCTGCGTCTGCTTGCAGATACGGCATTGCCACAAATCAGGGTGTGAAATGTCTTATCTTTCAAACTAATGTCCTTGCCCGCCAATTACCAGCTGTTCATCAATAAGCCCGGCAGCTTTTGTCAGCTCTTCCCTGACATCAGCATGATTTGTAAATATCTCAGTCATAGCATCGCTCCATATCTCCCCAATCTGCGTATGGGAGGGAGAAGGAATCCTTGCCTTAGCCGACTCCATCTGTTTCATATAAACAGACCATACGGGATTACTGGTTATTTCAGCATTATCAACCAGGGATTTCAGCACAGGAAGCTGCCCGCTCTTTAGCATATCCAATTGAATTTCTTCAGAGGTCATAAATTGGGCAAATTCATAAGCTGCCTCCTGGTTTTTACCAGCCTGAAATACTACGATATTCTCTCCTCCTATGGCTGAAGCAGATTTCCCATGATAAGTCGGAATCAAAGCCGGAGTAATCCCTTTCGCTTCCGAATCCTCATAAGATCCAAAGTACCAGGGTCCTTCTAAAAACATAGCATATTCTCCAGTGGATATCCCATCCCAGGCATCCGCCGAGCCATCGATATCACGAATGGTAAATATTTTATCCTTATGCAGGTCGAGCATCGTCTGGATTGCTTTGACACTGGCATCCGAATCCAAATAACCACTGGCCGATGTGAAATTGTCATCCGTCACCATTCCGCCGAATAACCAGAAATATGGCAGTATATCCCAGTCACCTACTCCGGATACATTAAGGAGATACTTACCATTACCGTTCTTCTTCGCGGCACTGATAAATTCCTCCATAGTCTGAGGCGTGCGATCCAGTCCTATGGCTTTTAATGTATTCTTATTTATTACAGCAGCTTTGCAGTTGGTATCCAGAGGAAGACCGTAATAATGACCCTTGTAATAATTAGTGGATAAAGGCGCGGCCAGAAAAGTATCTTTCTGCTTTGCAAAACCTTCCCTGTCATCCATAGATATGATTCCTCCCTGCTGTGCATAGGAAGCTGTATTGACAATATCAATCCTTGCAACATCAGGAGTCTGTCCCGTGCCAAAGGCAGTGACGATCATCTGGTGATATTGGCTGCTGTCCTGACGTACCGGTTCAATATCTATATTCGGGTGTAAAGCCTTCCACTTTGGAATCACTACCTCTTTTAACTGTGCTTCCTCTTTATCCCCATACGTGTGCCAGAAGGTTAAGGTTATATTTCCTTCCGGAAGGGAAGCCTCCTCTGCGGAAGCATTGCTGCTGCCAGTAGGACTGTTTACCGCTCTTTCTGTCTTGCCCTGACATCCTGTAGTTCCAGCTATCGCTACCAGGATGGCGAGTAAGCAGGGAATAAATTTCCCGATTTTTGATTTCATAATAATTTCCTCCAATTAAAATACTGCATGCGTATTGATTACCGGCTCCGATACTGTAATTATAGGAAATAGAGGTCTGAATTCCAATGAATAGCGGAGATTTTCTTTGTATTTTAACTACTTTATCGTTTATTTTATATAAAATATTTAATATTTATATAGCTTTTTATGGCATTTTTACATCATTACACTCACAAATGGCTTCTTTCTCTCATTAAAATGCTATTTCTTCTTTTGCCAGCAAAGTCCGTATATTATAAGCGGCTTACTTCCAATACTCGAAGATAGCAAAATAACACCAGCTCTTTCCTATGGAGAAGAAAGAGCCGATGCTATAACCAGATAAATTATATTAATTATTCGAAATTGCCATAGAACCAAGAATCGCTGCTGCTGGTGAGATTATAGTTGAAATTATGAATATCCTGATCAACATAGTTTCCATTCCTGTAGGTTTCCAATACAACCGTTATATGCCCCCATGCATCGTTGGCAGGTGAGCCGATTTCCGATCTTGGTATTACCACTTCAATCCCGCCTGTCCGGCTATCCCATTGAGGTGCAATCACAGATGAGATTTCTTTGTTTAAGGTCCAGTTACCATTTAATACGGTCAATTTATGATAGCCCTGCTCCGTATTCTTTTTCGTAAACAGATAAGCCATATTCCTTCCAATCTCCGTTCCATTTACCGTTGCAGTCTTTGTTGCCGCTTTATTGATAAAATCCTCCGTATATACTGAGATGCGGAATTTATCTTCTGCCGCTGTATTCGGCAGGGAACCTGACTTATTATTGATTCTGATATAAATATTCTTTTCATCATTGCAGATATACGCTTTGGAAATATCCGTATCCTTGTCTTCAACCGCCGTATCCCCTGCTTGATCTAAATAATAAGGTACATAAGTATATTGGTTCCAGTCTTTTTCTGCACCATTTGTTACAGAAATGGATTTATAGCAGCCTGCATTATTTTCTGATGCATAAACCCTGGTATCATTGAGACCAGAATATTGAAGGCTTGCCAGGATATAGGAGGCTGCGGTAACAGGTTCTGCTGCGGTACTGGCAAGGAGCTGTTCCGTTACATCACTGACTGCCTCTCCAGTTACCATGTAGCCGGCAGCAGTCCTGTCTTTAAACCACTTCAGCATTTCATATGCTTTCTGAGTATTTCCGGTTATTGTCTGAAATACACTGTCCCACATCGTCATTTGCGGCCAGGAAGGGGATGCTTCCAGTGCCTCATTGCCTCCCGGACTCCACTGGGAGGTGTAATAGAAAGTATCTCCGTCATAACGGGCCAGACCATAGATGTCGCTGGCCAAAGTGCTTTCTACTTTATTGATATGGCTGGCTGCCCTTGAGGATAAAGCATCTACTGCCCCTAATGCAAACAGGATATCTGTTGAACTGTCTACCAAAGAATTAATAGTACCACTTGGGGCTTCACTCCTTACAAAGTATTTATTTGCAGCATCCCACAATCCTCCCGCACTTGTATCCTTTCCAATAGCAGTTAAGATTGTGCTTCCGGCTCCGTTATAGTTATCTGCAAGTGCTGTATCTCCTTGAATCTTTGCAAGCATTGCCGCACTCTTTAATCCCATCGCATAGGCCGCCTGGGTATAGGTATAATATTCCGTAGCATTACCTTCCTCCCAGATACTAAAGTCTGCGGGTCCGAATCCTTTTAACTGATCCATGTTGTTCATAATAAAGTTTGCCGTATTTTTAACCTTATTATAAATTCCATTAAGGAAATTCTTATCCTTGGTCAATTGATAGTGCTTATAAACACCGACTAAAAAGAAGCCCATGGAGTCATATTCCGGCTCAACAAAATTGGCATCTGTATTATCCCACAATCCATAACAGGTTTCAAAAGTTCCGTTTGCTGCCTGTCTTGCCGCAAGCCAATTCCAATAGGTCTTTGCCTCTTCGGTAAGCCCTGCCGCATCCAAAGAAAGTGCGGTTACTGCGGAATCTCTTGCCCATACCTTATAACCATAGTTGTAAGGGTTGGTTGTTGCAGGCATGGCTCCGTCGGAATCTGATGAGCCCGGCCGGATAGCATTTTTGATCATTACCAGATTATTTTTATAGGTAGCCAGAAGCCCCTCATCGTTATATGTCGGAATAACCACTTTATTAAACCAGTTTTTATAAATATCTGCGGTATGATGAAACAAATCGTCTCCGCTCTGGGAAGCCGTTTCCCCACATAAATTTTGTAAACCGCTTAAGCTGGGATCCACTGCCATATAAAAATATGCATACTCCGTTGCCCCTGCTTTCACATTGACTTTCTGCTCAAAAGCAATAGTAAGGTCGTTTCCGGTTACATTTGTATTGTTTTTTAAGGTACCGTTATTGTCAAAGGTATACCAGGGAGAGCAGGTTGCACTTGATAAATTACTGTCACCGTCTTTTGCCGCCTGATAATAACTGGGTGTTTGAAAGGCTCCCAGGGCCAGATAAGGCTGTCTGGAACTGCTTCTGTTTACGATCAGCGCTTTTCTTGCAGAATCGTAGCTTGCGGAGATGTCGTTAGAAGAAGTATTTTTTACATGAAGAGAATCCAGTATACTATAAGTTAAATCCTTATTTCCGGTATTCGTAAGGGAATATCTGGCTACCAGTAGGTCCTTTTCCGGTACCATAACATAATCCTTGGAAATCTTCATACCGGGAAGGCTATTCCCGCCATATTCCAGATAATTGGTATTTAGAACACCGTTTTCATCATAATAGGCTTCTGAATTAAAATTATGAGTCTGATCATATTTCACTCCGTTGGTCTCATCTCTGAAAAATCCGGAATAGTCAACAATCTGATTGACCGACCAATCCCCTGAATATCTGAATTCGGCTATTCTGGGTCCATAGGTTCCGCTATTATCATTGTTGCATAATTTGCTTGCCATCCAGATAGCCATGGCATCCTTCCAGTTGGACATGTACAAGCTTCTGACAGAATCCGGCTGATCCGTAACCACCAGGTTATCCAGGTTAATAGAGCCTTCGGAATTGTTCCCCACATATACCTTAACGGTATGGGTTCCGGAGCTGAGGTTAGTGCCCACATCGGCGGTTTTCCATGTATCCCAGCTTCCCGTATTTGCATAATAAGCATTGCTGATATAGGTACCATCCACAGAGATTTCCCTGATACTCGTATTACTGGTATTGTTCGCGTAACGGAAATGCAGGGTATAATGCTTACTTTCCGGAACAGAAATATTGAACTGCACAAAATCTCCCGTCTCACCAAAAGAACCTACAAATCCGGTTCCTGTATACCCTTTATGGTCGGTATCCGTACTGACATTGTGAAGGGTTGCCTCTTCCGCTTCATAAACTGACTTAGTATAATCTGCCGCAAAAACATCTGTCCATGAAAGAGCGCATAAATTCACGGTAAGAGCTAATGCAAGCAATCGGCTGATAAATTTTTGAGATTTCTTTTTCTTACTGTTTATCATCATAGATTCCTCCTTATGATATTAATTCATGTTGTTAAAAAGGTTTTTACTTCTTAATTAACCTTCAGGCTGTCAAGATTAATCCCCTTGCTGTCCGATCCATCATAATAAATACTTACCGTATGGACACCTTTTTTCAAATAGGCACTTAAGGCTGCATTTTCCCAAGTATCCCAGCTGCTTAAATCAGACATTTTCAGGACTCCTGCATAATTGCCGTCGATGTAAACATGCCTTGAAGCTGAATATCCCGTATGGTTGGAATATCTGAAATTCAGGGCATACTGCTTATCCGAAGGTGCAAGAATTTGAAAAGTCACCTCATCGCCCGGTTCTGCAAAGGAATCCAAAAATCCCGTTCCGGTATAGCCTGCATGGTTGGTATTGACGGTTACTCCGGTTTTCACAGCTTTTTCCGCTTCATAAATGTCATCCTTGGGAGCAGCTACACTTCTCCTGATGTAGACCATGTCCCAATATTCCAGGGATGGAAGTGTAAAGGTTACAAATGTTCCGGTGTTATCGCTTCCGGTCTCATAATTAAGTTCCTGGCTGCCGCCCCCGTTGTAATCCGGGGATGCTGTATAAACTCCGGAAATATGTGCATCCGGTGACAGATAGTATTTTACTTCAAGCTTTGTCAGGTTTCCGGGAGCAGCAGAAGGATTTCTCCACTCAGAATCCCTCTCGGCGGTCAGATTAATTAGATGCAGAATATCATACTCCTCCGTCATCCGGGTCATATGCCAGATCGTACCCGGGCTTCCATCTCCGGATATATTCTGCCCGTTTATACTGATATATTGATTTCCCTGATCCGAGTAGGTAATCTCCGGATCGTAAAGCAGGTTCTCATAAGCAGTAATAAATTTGTAATATTCCTTCATCGCCGTTTTCAGATCTCCCGACATCACTTTGCTGGTATTGGGATAATATTCACTTCCAAGCATGGTAACATCATCAAGGCCTGCCCCCAGTTCAATATGGGAAGCTCCGCTGGCAGCAATCGCCGCATCAGCAAGCCGTATGGAACTTTCTTCAAATTCGCCTAATGTCAGGCAGTCCAGATTAATAGCCCCCTTATTGGCCGCATCATAGGAAACTTTTATGGTATGGCTTCCGGAACCCAGATAGGTGTTCATATAAGCATCATGTGCAAAAGTATCCCAATTTCCTTTCGCATGAAATCCAACCTGTCCAATTTTATTTCCATCAAGGTAAATCGTTCTGGTCGCTTCCGCATCCTTATCTCCATATTGAAAAACCAGGGCATAAGTCATGGCTTCTTCCGTATGAATGGTAAATTGGACATAATCTCCCTGCTGGGCAAAGTTCTGTAAAAACCCTCTGCCGGAAAAACCGGGATGATCCGTTGCAACATCCACTCCGTTGTAACTGGCATCCTCTGCTTCGTAGCACCTTCCATAATTCATGTTATAATTCATATAAGCTGCTAACACAGCAGCTTTTCCACCGCTTAATCCTCTAAGCTGCTCTATGTAATTCCGCAGTTGATTATAATTATTGGAAAGCCACCAGATTTCACTGAAGTTAAAATCCGTATCTGCATTTTTAGCAATATCCTCTAATGCCCAGCCATCTACCGTACCATCTACAATGTTAAAATCCAGAAGACCTTTACCGGTATTATTTGTTTGAAGTGCTTTTTTTGCTGTATTTACCAAACTGGAAAATGAATTTTTCAGGTCATAGCTGTTCCCATTATAATCAAAAACATTGTTCCGCTGCCCCATCTGATCCATTTGTATCCCATCGAAATTCATTGTATTCACCACATCGGTATAGGCTTTAGAAATAAAATCCTGCCATAAGGCATTGGTCGGTGCAAACATCCATAAATACCTGCCGTTTCCAAAGTCCACGTCAAACTGGCTTTGATGGCCGGTATCCTTAAACATTCCCCAGGAAGGTGATACCTTATAATCCGTATATCCTTCTCTGGCAGCATAAGACATCATATAAGCCATCGCAGCGGCATTTTTATTATGTACTGCATTTATATAGCCGGTTAAAGTGTCCAAGGAAATGGTACGGTCAAATAAATCCAGCCAGCTTTTGTCCGGATGGGTGCCATCACTTCTTTTGATCGGTACTTCATGCCGCCACATCCAGTCATAAAACTGAAACAGATTGATATGATAATCTTGTGTTAACGTATTAACCTGATCCTCAATTGTATTTTTCTTAATCTCCTCATCAAAGTTCTGTATATAACCGTACCTGGGGAATCTGGATGGCTCGCTGGATACATCAATAGCAGTGGTTTTACTATCACTGTCTTTCGTATAGGCTTGAACCAGATACCCTTTATAATCCTCCATTGGAGGAGTCCATGTAAAGGTTTTAGAAGCTGTAGTTCCGGCAGACAACGATAAGGCAGTATTCTTAGTATCCATTAATTCATCATTATGGAAAATTTTCAAATAAATTTTACCGCTCCATTCTGCGGCAGAAGCATTTTTGATTACTGCTGTAACCGTCACCGTATCGCCTAGACCGTAACAGGCTTTATCTACGTGAACTTCGGTAACATATATGCCGGAAACTTCGGCTGCACCGTCTGCATAAACTTTTTGCAGCAAAGCACTGAAAAACAATGTAAATATCAGCAATATTCCTGTCAGTAAAATATCTCTTTTTCTGACAGATATATATTTATTCATTTAACTTCCCCTTTCTATCACTGCTGCAAACTATGTGATACCCCATAATTAATTATGAATAGAAGCTTTTGGGGACAGACCTTTATATTCTTAACTGTAATTTCAATTTGTTACCTTACCACCTCCCCAAATGGTTTTTCTATGCTATCGTTGTTTTCCCATTCACCCCTCTTTCGTAAAATCAGAACTGCCTCAAGTTTTTTCGTCTCACCTGATTTCAACAAATAAATATGAAAGACAACTGTTTCTGCTACTGAACCACTTTCTGCTTATTCTGGAATAGCATAAGCTTTAAATTTTAACTGCCTTGGTATCATTAGCTTCACCTATTATAACCCACTATTTTCCATTTTTAAATGTAGAAAACAGTCTTTTTTTGTAAATTTTCTACCTTTTTCGGTTCTGTAATAATTTCCCATCCCCCAAAATACGCCGAAGCTATTTGAATCAGCTTCCATTACTTGCTATGAAAAATGAATTGTAGTAATATATGCTTATCGTCTATGGAAGGAGATGCCCTATGACAGATTTATATTTAAACACTAATTTATATACAATCAGGCCAGAGGCAGAAGGAAGGCTAAAGAAGGAACTGAAGGTTTATGACTTATTGGAGTCGTTACATATTCCCTTTACCCGCCTGGACCATGATGTTACGCCTACCATTGAGGCCTGTCATGATATTGATAAGCTCCTTGCCATCAATATCTGCAAGAATTTATTTTTATGCAATGCCCAGAAAACCAGGTTCTATCTCTTAATGATGCCAGGTGATAAAAAGTTTAAGACTTCCGAACTCGGAAAGCAGATTAACAGTCCTAGACTCTCCTTTGCACCGGCTGAATATATGGAGGAATACCTTGACATCACGCCCGGCTCTGTCAGTGTAATGGGCCTGATGAACGATACGGATAACCGGGTAGAGCTGCTGGTAGATGAAGATGTGCTGAAGGAAGAATATTTCGGCTGCCATCCCTGTATCAATACCACAAGCCTTAAGCTTAAGACAACTGACTTAACAGATAAAATCCTTCCCCATATTCATCATACAATGACAGTAGTCAGATTATCCTCCTGATTCAAGACCTTCACAGTAATATTGTCAGAGTCTGAGGGATATAATATTGTAGATATGCCGTAAGGGCAAAGAATACAAGCCATCCGGATAACGGAGGGTACTTTAAAGATTTGCTGTCGGAAAGAGGTTGCTATGAAGATATTAGTAGATGCGGACGCCTGTCCGGTAAAGACTATCATAGAAAATGTGGCGAAAAGCCTTAATATAAGGGTACTTATGGTCATTGATACCAGTCATATACTGGAACCGGGTTATTGTGAGATAATACAGGTAAGTAAAGCTCCTGATGCGGTGGACATTGCTCTTATTAACCGCACGGAGCCGGGCGACATCGTGGTAACACAGGATTATGGCGTTGCCACTATGGCCCTCGGCAAAAAGGCCTTTGCCATCAATCAGAACGGCAGGTATTATACGGAAGATAATATCGACCTTATGCTGTTTGAACGCCATCTTGCCGGAAAACAAAGAAGAGCCGGCAGCCGCACCGGTACCATAAAAAAACGCTCAAAAGAAGACGATCTCCATTTTGAAACTGCCTTTTTACGGCTGTGCAGCCAGGCTCTTTTGAAAGGATAGGTTATAACTAACTTACCTTCTATTATACTCTGCTCTCTCTGGCAGTTCTTTTAACAAAGGCATCCAGTGCCCTTGCAATTGCTGTTCCGATTAAAAAGCAGGTAATTGCTTCTACCAGACCGTTAATTCCTACAAATGCAATCACAAACTGGATTACATTCCCGCCTCCAAGGCTTTCTGCAATGCCCTGGATATAATCACTGCGGTAGAAAAATGCCAGAAGGGCTGTCATAAAGAATAAGGTGTTCATTAAAGGACCGCAGAGGCTTGCCACAGGATACGCTGTTTCCTTTAAGCCTCCCTTTCTCAAGGCCCTAAAAATAAGGCCTGTAAGCCATCCCATCAGAAGGCGGGGTATCAGGCAGACGATAAAGGTAGCTGACGGATTGATGTTAAGAAGGGCCGCCCCAAAAGGACTCAATCCAAAGCACTGGATAAAGCTCGTGATGCCGAATACTCCGCCAAGAAATGCTCCGGCAGCAGGGCCTAACACAATAGCTCCTACCGTAACAGGTATGACAATGAGCGTTATTTCCAGACCAAAGGTTTTAATATATCCGATAGGTGTAAATGCCATTAAAAGAATAATGGCAGTCAGTATTGCCAGTTGGGTTAATTTCTGTATATTTACTCCGGTTTTTGTTCTCATAAGATTTCCTCCTGATTCTCTTATTATTCTTCGTTTTTCTAACAATTATGTTTCCCAGTCCTCTGTTATTGTTTTATTTTTATCTTAACATCCATGAAGCTCACAGTCTTTCCTGCAAAATCAACCTGCCTTCCGATTATTTTCTGCTTTAATTGGCTTTAAAATATCCTTGCTTTTTCATCCTGCTTTTTAACAGCAAAAAACGCTGTCCGCCCTTGGGATTACCGGTAACCTTAAGGCATAACAGCGTTTTCTATTTATGTAACTTTGCTGTTTACGCCAAGGCGCAGCAGCAGAAACTAAAAATTCACTTAATAGCTTTCCTTTAGTTCCCGCCGTACTTATCACCCGGTCAAGACTGTTAAGATTCCTAAAACAATAAACAGAAGTGCCTTCCAATCCTGCCCTTGTTCTACCGCCCCGGCTGCCGGGTACAATGAACGGTTTCAGAATGGAATAACAGGAAAAAGGTGTGACCCTTTCTTCCATGTCAGCTCCTCCTTCTATTTTTGTTCTTTTATTTTATCCGCATTTTATAAAAATAGCAAGTAAAAATATTAATTCGGATATCTAAATTTCAAGTTTATTGAATGTATACTTGGGATATAAAAATACACTCAGCTCCATGAAAGTCGCTTCGTTGCATTTTTATATCCCAAGTATACATAGGCGGAAGCTGAGATTAACTTTTGATACCCGAATCAATAATTAATGAAAAATACAAAATATTTTCGAATAAATCCGATGGTGTTTTATAGCCAATTAATGTATAATGACAGCAATACGAACAGTAAGTAAAGGAAACCTGAGGTACATATGGGTATCAGGCTGAATCATTGCTTTTTCTGCATATTAATAAGATACAATCCTAGATTCATGGATTGAAATTCAGAAAAGAGGTTGCCATGTTTAAAGATTTTATCCAAAAGGTGAAGGAAAATACTTGTCCTGTTTACGGAATAGAAATTTTTTATCAGGGACAAGTTGTGGATAAATATGATTTTGTTCCGGAAATACGCCATCCCATCTATTCTGCAACTAAGGCCTTTACTTCAACGGCGGCAGGTATAGCAGCAGAGGAAGGAAAATTTTCAATAGAGGCTCCTATCTATGATTACATAAAGGATGAGCTTCCGGAGGATATCACAGAGGAGCAGTTAAATACCTTGCGCAGAATCAGCATAAAGAGACTGCTCACCATGTCGGTTCCCGGATATCCCTTCCGACCGGAGGGGGATAACTGGCTGGATTTTTCTTTAGCCTGTCCTGTTCCAATTTCTGAACCGCCGGTTTTTCATTATTCCAATATACCGGCCTATCTGGCCGGCGTCGCTGTGGAAAAGGCTGTTGGCGAACATCTTATAAAATATCTGGATACCCGGTTATTCCAGCCCCTTGGCATTGAAAATCCGGAGTATATGAATTGCCCTTCGGGTCACTTTTACGGTGCCTCCGGCATGTGCCTGACGGTAAATGAATTGAGCAGGCTGGGACAGTTATACCTGCAGAACGGAGTATACGGCCAAACTCAAATCCTTTCGGAAGACTGGGTGAAAGATGCCACTGCAATCCATCAGATGAACCGGGAAGGCGGTTATGGCTATTTTATTTGGAAATACAAAAACGGCTACCGCATCAGCGGCAAATGGGGAAAAAGGTGCTATGTGTTTCCCCAGCAGCAGCTTATGATAACCTATCTGGCAGATACCGGGGAAGGCCCTGATATTGCTTTACTTGCCATGGAGCAGGAGATCCTTCCTGGCTATGGGATATCATAAGGTTAATATGAATAATCCCGGCTATGATTTTAGCCTTATAAATTACATTAAAAAATCTGACCAGCGGAGGAATGGCAAATGTTGAAAATCACACCCACAGACTTACCGGAAGTTATGGTATTAGAATACGAAAAGTATATTGAATCCAGGGGCTTTTCCTATTCAAATTTCTCGCAAAGGGAATTAAAGGAGGCCGGAATACAAACAGACTTTATAGAGGAAAACGTATACTGTCCCAAAACAGCAGGCACACTTTATGGAATTCACTTTCAAAATAATCCCATGGCACAGGCAAAGCTTTTGTATTGCACAAAGGGGCGGGGCCTTGATTATGCCGTGGATTTAAGAAAGGCTTCTAAAACCTATAAACAATGGATCTGCGTGGAATTATCTGCCGAGAACCGAAAACAGCTGTATCTTCCAAAAGGATTCGGCCATACCTTTTTGTCCCTGGAGGATGATACAAATGTTGTAATGAAAATCGACTGTTATTTTAATCCGGAATACAGAAGAGGGATTGCGTGGAATGACCCGGATATCAATATTAAATATCCCATAGATAAGCCCATATTGGCACAGCATGATATAGACGCACCCTTTTTAAAGGACAGTGATTGTAATTTATAATTGTAAAAAGAGGTTATTTAACATCAATGTAAGCATGACATTAAATAATTTTTCTGTAAATGGAATTCTGTGCAGTAAATAAAAAGGAGACGATATCATGATATTATCAGGGAAAGAAATTCTAAAGCAGATAGGAAAAAATATCATCATTGAACCATTCGATAAAGCAAGAATCAACCCCAACAGCTATAACCTGACACTTGCCAATGAGTTATTAGTATATGAAAATGACATTCTGGATATGAAAAAACCAAATCCCACCTCCAGATTGATTATTCCAAAGGAAGGCTTACTTTTAGAGCCCAACCGTTTATACCTGGGGAGGACTAATGAATTTACCAGTACCGATAAATACATACCAATGCTTGAAGGGCGCTCCTCAACGGGCAGATTAGGTTTGTTCATACATATAACCGCCGGCTTCGGTGATATTGGTTTTTCCGGCTATTGGACCCTTGAAATATTTTGCGTACAGCCGGTAAGAATATATCCCGGTGTTGAAATATGCCAGATATATTATCACGATATTACCGGGGACTATGATTTATATAAAAGCGGAAAATATCAGAATAATAACGGAATTCAGCCAAGCTTGATGTATAAGGACTTTGAATAAAAAGTTTCAATTGCTTCCGGTTATGGAGAAACTTCTCAGAAAAGCGGACGAATGGGCGAGACGCAGAATACCGGCAGGATACAGCCTCGTCATGTGTAATCAAAATAATTGTTGTACCTTCTTTATTCAGCAACGGGAACAACCGCATGATTTCTGTGCCAGTATTATGGTCTAATACACCCGTAGGCTCGTCTGCTAAAACCATGTCTGGCTCTTCTGCAATGGTCACTGATATGACTGGTGAAAATAGGTTTCGTTACAAAAAAGGTTAAAAAATAAGCGCGCCATTTTGGCACGCTTAAAAGAAATCCGTAATTTACTTGCTCCAAAGCAGAACGGAACCCTGCGTTTCCTTAGTTAACTCTTCTGCCGATAAGTTTTCTAAACCGTTGTGTTCTCCTGTGAAGTAATAAATATTATCAATTTCCCCCGCCCCTTTTTCTTCGTAGGCCAATACGTATTCGGAAAAAGTTCTTGAATTGGACGCGACCACATCATCCCACAAGGATGTGGAAAGGTAGAAATACACATTGGTTTCGGTCTGTCCGTTTTTATTTACCGTAACAAGGATAGAACTTGCCTGTGTGTAGGTATTCCCCGAAAGACGAGCGATTAAATCGCCGTCTTTTTGTAAAATCTTAATATTATCCTTATATTCAATCACTACTGTTTTGTTTTCCATATATACGAAAGTCCAGAAAGACAGGGATAGAACGATTGCAATAGACAGGACAGCGGTCAACACCCTCTTGCATAAAATTTTCTTTTTGACGGCTTTCAGGGAAGCTGCTTTTCGCACTTCTTCCTCGTTGCTGTTATGTCCAATCTGCAAAGAATCGGATGCCTGCAGGCTCTGATAATAAGCCCGGCAGCTTTCGCATTCATTTAGATGTTCTCTTATCGCGTCAGCACTTTCCGTACTGCACACTCCGTCGTGGTATAGCGGAAGCAGGTCTAATATGATGCTGCATGGATATTTCATTACAGTTCCTCCTTAATCTTTATTTTTGCCCGGTGATAAGTGACGCGGGCCCAGTTTTCTGTTTTTTCAAACAGTGATGCAATCTGTAAAAATGATAGTTCTCCAAAAGTACGCAGCCAGAATACTTCTTTGTAAGGTTCATCTAATGTGTGAAGTATCTTGTGAATAGCAAAGGCGGTGTCGTGATTTACCAAGGCTTGTTCAAAATCGCCGCACGCTTCAAGGTTGTCCGTAGATTGTTCGCTGCGGCGTTGATTTTGAGTTTCCAATGTCAGGAACGTATTTTTTGCGATTTGGCAAAGCCATACGCTTAATTTACATTCGCCTCTAAATTTATCAATATTTTTTAATGCCTTAAAAAAGGCTTCCTGTGTAATTTCCTCGGCTACATTTTTGTCATGGCACAAAGTCAGGACATATTTATAAACAGCCGAATAGTACTCGGAGTATATTGCGTCAAATTCTTTCACTTCACCACCTCGCTTTCTTATAAGACTATCAAGATCTAATTCCGTTACAAACAAAATAAAATATCTTCCGTCCTGTTTATTTCCGCTTGTTTGTGTCTTTCGTTCTTAAAGGCTTCCCAGTGAATAAAACAACCGCTGTTAAGATTGCAATAATAATATCTGAAAGTCTGATTTTATCAAACAGCATGATAGAAACGGTTAACATAACGAGTATGATTCCAATCGCTAATAGATTTGCTACCCATCTGCCCCCCTTGGCATACCATGTGATATATGCAAATATGGGGGAGAAAAAAGAAAACACGCTCCATCCATAGATAAAAGCCCACGAATATGTACTGCCTGTCAACTCGGCTGTAAGATAGTACGTTGCAAGCATACCTATACAAAACAGAAAAGCATTAACACTTGCTCTTTTCGGGGTACTGCTATATACCGCAATTATCGTTCCAAACAGTATCCATACCGACATTTGAGAAAAAATATTTCCGAGATTGTTTGTATGAATATCTAATAGTTTTATTGAAACACCCAAGATTAAGCCAATAATCAATACTCCTATTGAGTGTACTATTTTCTTGCCGATGGGCACATTCTTGTTTACTGCTCTAATTTTATTCAAGTATCGGATCATAGTCTTTTCTCACTTTCACTGTTTGTATATAGGTTGGATTATTCGGGTCAGGCTCTATCTGTTTTCACAGTTTGCTGATATATCCTATAATATTATTGTCATCATCAATAATTAAAACTCTATTTTGCACGGGTTTCCCTCCTGTAAGCTAATTCGAGTTTCCGAATAACGATTTTTATTCCAGCCCGCCATAAGGCGGTTCAAGGTTGCTTGTTTTACTTAATTTGTGCTGCCATATTAAAGATTATTTCGGCCATTTCATTTGCCGATTTGTTTAATCCGGATTTCAGCCAGTGCTGTATCAGACCGACACTTCCATTTAGCACAAATATAAAATAAAACTCCTTTGTAGATGAAGGTGGTGCCAAAGCCATTAATTCGCATTTCTCATATATCATCATAAATAGCTCTTTTTGGAACTGAACATCCCCCCGTTCGCTAAGCAATATCTGAATATACTTGTTATTGTCCGCAATGTATTGCAAAAGCTCCTGGATAATCTTTATGATATTGCTCTTGTCTATTGGGTCGTGAAGGCTGCTGACAGCATTGCCTACCGATAACAGAACATCCGCTTCAATTTTATGAAGAAGGTCATTTGGGTCGGTATAATGCGCATAAAATGTTGTCCTGTTAATATCCGCTTTTACGCAAAGCTCCTTAACGGTTATTTGAGAAATGTTCTTTTGCTCCATTAATTCCATTAGCGCGTCTCGCAAAACCATCTGTGTATATTGAGTTTTTCTGCTCTGTTTTAATTCCTTCATAAGCGACCTCCTAATCTTATCAAATTAATTTATATAATTGCATGCAAAACAGACACATAGGAGTAATTTGTTGCTAACACAACAGATTTAAAACATCTGCAGGTTGCAAAAACGACACCATGATGTTATTGTAATTTTATTATTCCAAATTGTCAAGAGTGCCCTGGGATAAGAGCTTCTAAGTGCCTATTTTGAAAGGAGTGTATTGAATGATTTTATATTTTTCTGCCACAGGTAACAGTCAATATGTTGCAGAGCAAATTGCGAAGGAAACAAAGGATGAAATCGTTTCATTAAACCTATTAATGAAACAAAATAAACAAGATGACCTTATTTCAGATACCAAACCATTTGTATTTGTTTGTCCCACCTATGCATGGAGGTTACCACGGGTAGTGGAGGAATATATAAGAAAAACCACTTTTAAGGGAAGCCGCAAAGTATACTTTGTTTTGACTTACGGAGGAGAAACCGCAAGTGCAAGCATTCATGTGAAAAAACTTTGCCAATATAAAGGCTGGGATTTACTGGGGTATGCACAAGTCATGATGCCGGATAATTACCTTCTCCTGTTTCCTGGTGTTGATAAGGCAACGGCAAAAGAAATAAATAAAAAAGCGGAACCTTTGATCCATCAGATCTTAGTGGATATCCGTAATGGAAATCATTTTTCTGCAATGGATGAAAACGGTGTTGTCAGCCGATTGAAAAGTGGTTTCATAAACGGCATATTTTATAGGTTTTTGGTAAATGCCAAAGGATTTCATATTGAAGAAGCGAAATGTGTTAGTTGTGGCAAATGTGCAGAGCTATGCCCATTGAACAATATTACGTTAACTGATGGTAAGCCCCTATGGGGAAATCACTGTACCCATTGCATGGCTTGTCTTCATAGATGTCCCACAGAAGCAATTGAGTACAAAAAAAAGACGCAGAACAAGCCAAGATATTTTTTTGACAACAAATAGATGGTTTTCTGTTTCCATCTAACAGGAAGGCAGGAAGCCTCTGGCATATACTGTTAAAATCTAAGAAAGAGGACAACGATCGTACATGTTTGTCCTCTTTTTCTTCTATTCCGGCAGCAGTCCGGTAAATGCTCTTTAAAAGTACACAGGCAGGATTTCCTGGGTTTCGGCATCGGCAAGACCCTTGGTGGTAAGCTTAATCTTGGGAATTACCGAGAGGGAGAGAAAAGCCAGGGTCATAAAGGGGTCGATTCCTTCCCTGATGCCAAGCTTATAGGTCTCCTGCTTTAACTTTTCAAGGATTTTATCCACAGCCACAGCACTTTCTTCACTCATTAATCCACCGATGGGAAGAGGTAATTCACCAAGTACCTTTCCAGCCTTTACTACCGCCAGCCCTCCGTTGTTGGCTCTGACACGGTTAGCCGCAAGGCTCATATCCTCCTCTGTGGTCCCTGCTACGATGATGTTATGGGAATCATGGGCAATGCTGGAGGCAACAGCTCCTGCCTGCAAGCCGTACCCTTTCATAAGTCCAATACCGATATGCCCGGTATTTAAGTGCCGTTCTATCACCGCAAGCTTGATAATATCCTCCGGTACCCTGATTCCTGAGAGGTAGTTTTCCTCCTCCTCACAGGGGAGTATCAGTTCCTTAGTTATTAGTTCACCGGGAATAAGCTCCATGATTCTCTTAAAGCGTCCCTCACCCTTAAAATAAAAATCCGAGGGCTTTAATTCCCTGCAATGAATGGACTGGAAGATTTTCTTTCTGTCTTCCGCCAAAAGGCTATCGGTTCCTGAAAGCTTTCCAGAAGAACCTTCTCCTGGACCTCCTTCACCTACTGCTCTTCCGTCCTTTTCAATAAATATTTCGTCCTTTTCGCCAAGCTTTCCTTCCTTTGCAACAAGCTTTCCTTCCTTTTCAACGAGCTTCCCTTCCTTTGCGACAAGCTTTCCTTCCTTTTCAATAAGCTTCCCTTCCTTTGCGACAAGCTTCCCTTCCTTGTAAACCGAATCCACAGTAAAATGAACCAAATCCTTTAATATTACCATATCCGCATAATAGCCCGGTGCGATGGCTCCCCTGTTTTTAAGGCCGAAATACTGAGCGGGGTGCAGGGTTACCATTTGTATTGCCGTAACCGGATTGGCTCCGTATTCCACTGCCTTACGAAGTAAATAATCCAGATGCCCGGTGCGTATCAGGTCTCCCGGATGCCGGTCATCCGTTACTAACATACAGCGGTTTGAATAAGGGGGCTTTAAAAGGTCTTTCAGGCTTTCCATGTTTCTGGCCGCTGTGCCTTCCCTTATCATAATCCACTGGCCTCTTCTGAGCTTTTCAAGGGCCTCTGCTTTTTCACTGCATTCATGGTCCGATTCAATTCCGGCGGTGCAGTAAGCATTGACCTCCTTTCCCTTCAGACCCGGCGCATGCCCATCTGCTATTTTCCCATACCGCCTTGCCAGCTCCAGCTTTTTTATTAATTCCCTGTCCCCTCTCACAATTCCCAAATAGTCCATTACCTCCGCAAGTCCCAGTACTCTTTCCTCACCCATGAATTCCAACAGTTCTTCTGCCTGTATCACTGCTCCGGATTCCTCCAGGGGGGTTGCCGGCACACAGGACGGAAGCATGATGCAGACCGTGACCGGAAGCTCTTCCGACTCCTTTAGCATATACCGGAGACCTGCTTTTCCTGCTACATTGACAATTTCATGGGGATCGGTAATAACGGAAGTAGTACCATGGGGAACTACAGCCTCTGCAAAGGCTTTCGGTGACAGCATGGAGCTTTCAATATGAATATGTCCGTCCAGAAAGCCCGGCGCAATAAATTTATTGCGGCAGTCAATAACCCTTGTCTGAGATTTATCCGGTAATTCTTGCTGTGCATACCGACCGATTCCCACTATCCTTCCCTTATAAACAGCCACATCCCCAAATTCCAGCTCTCCGGTAAATACATTTACAATGCCGGCATCCTTTAAAATCATGTCCGGCTGCTTCTTCCCGGCTGCTGCCTGTATCCTCTCCTGCTGCTGGACCACAGACTGCCTGAATTCCTCCGATTGCAAAAAAGATAATTCCATTCCATCCGCCTCCTTACCGGGACATTCCCTGCTTAATAATTTCTTAGTAATATTATTTGATTTTTAAATACTATATTACTCAAGTTTCCGTAGAATTGTCAAATAAATCTTTATTACTTTGATACAACTGCTGCGCCATTTAATATTCTTATATAAAACAAACCCTTCCGGCAAAGCTGCAAAAAAGCCCGGAAGTCCTTTAACAAAGGCTTCCGGGCTTTTTATATTGTTGTCAGACAGTACTTATATACTTACCCCATAGTAACGGTAACTTCGTGTACCTTTCCGTCACCTGCATAAGGGATTACGGCTGAAGCGGCCTCTTTCCCATCTACCAAAAGGCTCTTAACACCCTTGGATACATGCTCAGGATTCTTAACAGTGATCTTATAGGTATCTCCTCTGAATCTTCTGGTTACCTGATAGGTATCCCAAGCCTTCGGAATAGCCGGGTCAACCAGGATGCCGTCATAATCCGGCTTGATTCCCAGGATATACTGGGTAATGGCTACGAAATTCCAGGAAGCGGTACCGGTTAGCCAGGAATTCTTTGCCTCGCCGAAGCGCTTTGCATCCTTGCCAGCCACCATCTGGGAATATACATAGGGCTCCATACGGTGTATTTCACTGTATTCCTCCGTATAAGCCGGGGCAATTCTGGTGTAGTAATCAAAGGCCTTATCCCCTCTTCCCGCAACTGCTTCCGCGCACATAATCCAGGCATTGTTATGGCAGAAGATTCCGGCATTTTCCTTGTAGCCGGCAGGATAGGTTGATATTTCGCCGTATTCTACATAGTATTTGGTAAAGGCAGGATTATTCAGTACAAGGCCGTATTTGGTTCCAAGCCGCTCCTCTACCGCATCCAGTGCCTGAATGGCCTTGCCGTCAGAAAGCCCCAGACCGCCCATAATGCAGAGTCCCTGGGATTCAATAAATATCTTGCCTTCCTCACATTCCTTGCTTCCGACCTTTTTCCCAAAGTCATCGTAGGCCCTTAAGAACCATTCTCCGTCATAGCCGTGCTCCATAACGGCCTTTTCCATCCTGCTTATTTCTTTTTCTGCCCTTATGCTCTCTTCCACGCTGCCGGATTTCTTCATAAGCTCGGCATATTCTTTACCGATATAGACAAACATTCCCGCTATCATAACGGATTCCGCTACCCTGCCGTCCTTACTGGTACTTGTCTGGAAGGATTCACCAGGTTCCATGGAAAAGCAGTTTAAGTTTAAGCAGTCATTCCAGTCTGCTCTTCCGATAAGCGGCAGTCCGTGAGGCCCCAGATTGTTAATGACATGGTCAAAGGATCTCTTTAAATGTTCTGCTAAAGGAGCAGCCTTGCTTTCATCGTTATCAAAGGGAGTGGATACCTTAAGAATACTGTAATCTCCGGTTTCTTTGACATAAGCGACCACTGCCAGAATGAGCCAGAGAGGGTCATCGTTAAAGTTTCCGCCGATTTCGTCATTTCCCCTCTTGGTAAGAGGCTGATACTGATGGTATGCTCCGCCGTCCTCCAGTTGGGTGGACGCAAGGTCTATAATACGCTCTCTTGCCCTGTCCGGTATCTGATGGAGGAAGCCAAGTAAATCCTGGTTGGAATCACGAAATCCCATTCCCCTTCCGATTCCGGATTCAAAATAGGAAGCACTTCTAGATAAATTAAAGGTTACCATGCACTGATACTGGTTCCAGATATTTACCATACGGTTTAACTTGTCTTCCCCGGAAACCAGTGTATATCTGGAAAGCAGATCATCCCAGTAGTCTGTTAATCTCTTTAACGCTTCGTCTGCTTTCTCTGCCGTTGCGAATTCTTCCAGCATTTTGTGGGCTTTCGTCTTATTGATTACATTTTTGGATTCCCACTTATCCTCCAAAGCATTTTCCACATAGCCTAAAATAAAGACTAATTCCTTTGTCTCGCCGGGCTTTAAGCTTATATCCAGGCTGTGGGAGGCGATGGGTGACCAGCCGTCAGCCACTGAATTTCTGGACTTTCCTTCTAGTACGGCTTCCGGATTATCAAAACCGTTATAGGTTCCAAGGAAGCTCTCCCTGTCGGAGTCAAAGCCTGTGACAGGAGCATTTACGGAAAAGAAGGCATAGTGGTTGCGTCTTTCCTTGTATTCGGTTTTATGATAAATGGTAGAACCCTCTATCTCCACTTCACCGGTATTAAAGTTCCTCTGGAAATTGGTCTGGTCATCCTGGGCATTCCACAGACACCATTCTACAAAAGAAAACAGGGTTATATTCTTATCGGAATCCCCCGTATTTTTAACTACAACTTTATGTACCTCTCCGTTAAAATCAATGGGTACAAAAAAGGTTATTTCTGTCTCAATGTTATTTCTGCTGCCGGTTATTTTCGTATAGCCCATACCATGGCGGCATTCATAGCGGTCCAGCTTCTTTTTTACCGGTGCAAATCCCGGTGACCATACATCCTTGTCATCATAGATATAATAGTAGCGTCCTCCGCCTAAATCCAAAGGCACATTGTTATAACGAAAGCGCGTGATTCGCCTTAACTTCGCGTCCTTGTAAAAGCTGTATCCTCCCCCTGTGTTTGAAATAAGTGAAAAGTAATCCTGTGTTCCAAGGTAATTAATCCAGGGATAGGGGGTAGATTCTGTGGTAATGACATACTCTTTCCTGGCATCATCAAAATATCCGTACTGCATGCTGTACACTCCTTTACATTAATCCTTTTTTAGCAGCGATAGTCACTAAACTTTCGTATCTGCACTACTTTTTTTAAATCATAAATTCATAAACCCACTATACACCCATTATAGCTTATAGAACTGGCTATTGCAACAATTACATTAAGCAATACGGCCTATCCGATGAAACAATTTGCGAAACTTTCGTAAAGGTATGGTAATATGACTTATTATCTCTTGAATGTGAAAATCGCCTGATATCTGCTTAGCCGCCCATTATTTCTATTCATTTTTCACGAATATTTTAGAATTAATTTCTTTTTTTATTGATAAAATTGTGGTAAACTACCCATAGTAATTCTATTAATATATTATCCGGAATGGAGAGATTAGCCATTATGAATGAATATAAAAAAAAAGATTCCACACTGGATGATAACGCTGCCATCTATGTTCCCAGAGAGGAAAAAAGTGAAAAACAGAAGCTAAAGGAGATGAATTTTAAGGAAAAGGTCTCTTACTTTAAGGATTATTACCTTGTAAAGACTATTATCGGACTGGCAGTCCTGGGGTTTGCCACATATTTCATATACACAGTCGTGACTCCTAAGCCCGAAACCCTTCTGGATGCGGCAATTGTCAACTATACTTTCTCCGATGAAACGATAAATAAGGTATCTGAGGACATGAACAAAATGCTGGTAAAGGATCCAAAGAAAGAAAATATCACCATTGATGCCTCCTTTTATCTGGGTAACGGAACTGACACCTCGGAATATACAATGGGAAGCCAGCAGAGACTGCAGACCTACATGTTTTCCGGAGAGATTGATGTTGTTATTGCACCGGAATCCGTCTTTCAGACCTTTGCCACCTCCGGTTATTTAGACAAATTAACTGAAGTCCTTCCTACAGAGTTTATAACCAGCTTTACCGATTCCATCTTTAACTCAACCACCTCGGACAACCCCGTTTCCGGTGCTTATGGAATCTATCTGGACAATACGGCATTATTTAAGGATGTCTCCAATACCTCAGACAGACCTGTCCTTGGAATCCTGGTAAATTCCAAGCATAAGGATAATGGCGTTGAATTTATCAAATATTTATATGATTACAAGAAATAAAGCAGTTGTTTTTTTGTGGGATAAAAAATAAGCTCCATACCTTTCTGACGCGGCCCTGTTATTCAGACAGCGGCGTGTACATTAAAAGTATGGAGCTTATTTTTATTCTTTTGCTGTGATATAGTTCTTTGCCGTCAGAAGCTCTGCAATCAATACTGCTCCTCCTGCGGCTCCTCTTAAGGTATTATGTGAAAGTCCGACAAACTTGTAATCAAATACAATGTCTTCCCTTAAACGTCCCAGAGAGATTCCCATTCCGCCTTCATAATTCCTGTCAAGTTTGGTCTGGGGGCGGTTATCCTCTTCTAAGTACTGAATAAACTGTTTTGGTGCCATAGGAAGGTTTAATTCCTGGGGAATGCCCTTAAAATCCTTCCATGCCTTTAAGATTTCCTCTTTGGCAGGCTTCTTCTCAAAATTCACAAAGATGGCAGCGGTATGTCCGTCTGACACCGGCACTCTGATACATTGGGTTGTGATAACGGGATTTACAGCTTTCTCAAGCTTACCGTCCACTATCTTTCCAAAGATTTTCAGCGGTTCCTGCTCACTCTTTTCCTCTTCTCCGCCGATAAAGGGAATGACATTATCCAGCATTTCCGGCCATTCGGCAAAATTCTTTCCCGCTCCGGATATTGCCTGATAAGTGGTGGCTACTACAAGCTTGGGCCCGAATTCCTTCAGAGCGTAAAGGGCAGGTGTATAGCTTTGAATGGAACAGTTTGGCTTGACAACGATAAAGCCCTTCTCTGTTCCCAAACGTTTTCTTTGATAAGGAATCAGTTCTAAATGCTCAGGGTTTAATTCCGGTATTACCATGGGTACATCAGGAGTCCATCTGTGTGCGCTGTTATTGGAAACTACCGGTGTTTCAGTCCTGGCATATGCTTCTTCAATGACCTTGATTTCTTCCTTGGTCATGTCCACTGCACTGAATACAAAATCGACCTGGCTGCTGACTTCCTTCACATCGTTTACATTCTTTACAATAATATTCTTAACAGCCTCAGGCATTGGAGTAGTCATTTTCCATCTGTCACCGACAGCCTCTTCATAGGTTTTTCCCGAACTTCTGGGACTTGCAGCGATAACAGCTACTTCAAACCATGGATGATTCTCCAATAGTGATACGAAACGCTGGCCTACCATACCGGTACCGCCAAGAATACCAACTCTTAACTTACTCATAAATACCTCTTTCCGGCAATCCACCTTGTACTAACACCTATGCATATCGCATACCTGCGATACAGCCCTAATAAGAAGTGCGGAACATTGGTTCCTGTCTTAGCGTCTGTGAATAACCAATTCTGCCTATTCCATATTTATGCGGCAGATGTAAATGTGTGTGTTCGCGCACCGCGGACATCTGTCGCTCCAATAAATATCTTACTATTTCAATCTATAAAAATCAACCTTTTTCTATTAAATATTCATTTATTGTAAAATCTGTAGAATCTGCTTCCTTTTTTAAGTCGGTCATTGTTACTTATTTTCCATGGTTTCCACCAGATTTTGGTAAGTAAGCAGGAGTTCCTCCAACCCGGCATAGGTTTCTATCTTATTTACATTCTGTCTGAATCTGGCAGCCATGGGATATCCGTACGTGTACCACGCAACATGCTTCCGCATTTCCCGGATACCGATATATTCTCCCTTATATTGCACTGCCAGCCTTCCATGATATAGCATCATGTCAACGGCTTCCCTTATGGAAGGCTTCGGGACCGGTGTATTATTATTCATATATTCCTTGATTTGCTTGAATATCCAGGGATTTCCCTGTGCTCCTCTTGCTATCATAACAGCATCACAGCCTGTCTCCTGCTGTATTCTAAGTGCTTCTTCGGGAGAAGTCACATCACCGTTACCTATTACCGGTATGGATACGGCTTCTTTTACCTTTCTGATAATCTCCCAGTCAGCCTTGCCGCTGTAATACTGCTCCCTGGTCCTTCCGTGGACTGCTATGGCAGCGGCTCCGCTGGCCTCTGCAATCTTTGCCACCTCCACGGCATTTAAATCCGCTTCATTAAAGCCCCTTCTGATTTTAACGGTAACCGGCTTTTTTATAGCCCGTGTCAGGGCATAAACAATCTCTCCGATTAACTTAGGCTCCCTCATAAGAGCAGAGCCCTCTCCGTTATTTACTACCTTGGGGACTGGACAACCCATATTGATATCCAGAATATCAAAATTCCTGGATTCAATTTCCTTGGCGGTCTCACTTAGTATTACCGGATCTCTTCCGAATAATTGCAGAGACACCGGTCTCTCTTCTTCGTTTACACGTAGAAGCTCTTCTGTGTTCTTATTATGGTACTGTATACCCTTGGCACTGACCATTTCGGTATAAATCAAATCGGCTCCCTGTTCCTTGCAGAGTATACGAAAGGGTAAATCCGTTACCCCAGCCATTGGCCCAAGTACCAGATTCCCCCCTATCTCAACGTTCCCTATTTTAAAATTCATTTTAATATTCACACTAACTCCTTGTATTTCACTGATTCATACTAACAGCCATGCCCTCCCAACGCGCCGCAAGATTGGGCCGAGGATTTCGCAGGCTCAATCTTGTGCGTGAAAATTGCCTTTTAATTTTCACACTAACAGCCATTGCATATCACAAACTTCATATCTCCATATAATGCATTTATTTTTTATTTTTATTATAGATAAGTCTGAGCCCCTTCATAGTGAGCTGCGGGTCGTAAATATGGATAGTTTTTGTGGAATCGGCTATTATCTTACCTAAGCCTCCCGTTGCTATAACTTTAATATCTGGTATGTTAGATTCCTCTATAATTTTACTGATAATATATTCAGTCTGTCCGATATACCCATATACCAGTCCTGCCTGCATACTGGATATGGTTTCTGTCGCCAGGATGGACTCCGGCTTTCTAATCTCAATTTCAGGAAGCTTAGCTGTCTCATTCCAAAGTGCATCTGCACAGATTCGTATGCCGGGGCTGGTAATACCGGCAAGGAAAGCTCCATCCTTTGATATCAGGTCATAGGTAGTCGCCGTTCCAAAATCAATGACAATCAAAGGTCCGCCATAGAGGTCATAGGCTGCGACCGCATCCACTACACGGTCAGCACCGACTTCTTTCGGATTGGCAACATTTATCTTGATACCGGTTTTCGTTCCGATTCCAACCTCTATAGGATTTCGTTTCAGATATTTCATAATTCCATTTTTTAAGGAATGCATAATTCCCGGTACCACACTTGCTATGATGACTGCTTCCACCTCAGCGGCTGTAATTCCTCTGTAATTCAACAATTCACATATGGCAAGGCCATATTCATCCGAAGTTCTCGGTTGCTTTGTCGTTATTCGAAAGCTGCCAATTAAATCTTCTTCCTTAAAAACTCCGCAGGTTATGTTGGTATTGCCTACATCTATTACTAATAACATATTAACTCCTTTCCCGCCAGTTAATGCAATAAACTAAAGTTGTCCGATTACTCTGGCATCTCTTCTCCTAAGAAGAATACTTTATAGAATAATTCCAGAGATTCCAAGAGTTCCTCTTTGCTTCTCTGTAATTCCTTTATTTTCAGGACGCTTCCGATTTCATCAAACAGAAGGTCTCCCTCATCGCTGCTTACATTAAATAAAAGATTTCCTTCTTCATCAAATTCCAGAGTCAGTATTCCTCCCACATCCTCCGTAAAAAGAACACATAAAATCTTTAATTCCTCCTTAATGCTCTCCGGCAGACTGTTAAAATCTTCATTCAGATAATATTTCTGCTCGTAGGCACTGCTGGCACATAAAATAATATTTTCCTGATACATAATACTCCTCTTTTCTATCGGATTTCTATTCCTCCCATAATGCATGTCCCACGAATATATACCGTTGCTTTATTCTCTCTCCTGTTTGAAGTACCATTTATTTTACTCTCAACACCGCCCATAATGGGAACACAACTGACAGACACCTCCACGCCGGAAGGCAGGAAGATATCTATGCCTCCCATAAAGCAGTTAACATCAATTACAATATCCCTTGTAATGACAGCATTGCGCAAATCCAGCTCTACGCTTCCCGCAACAGCAGTAATCTCTGCTCCTGTAAATTCCTCCGTACACTGGATATTATGAGAGGAAAAGATACTGGTATAATTTTCTCTGCCCGGACTCGATTCCGCTGATTTCATATTCTCATATTCTGAGCTGCCGTTATTAGAGGTATCTGCCTGAAAGGGTTCCTCATAGTAATTCCCTCTCTGGGTACTTTCCTCATAGTAATCTTCTTTTTCTGCATATTCTCCGGAATTATTTTGGTCAGAATTATCCTCTATGGTATTATCCTTATCCTCTTCTCCATAATTTCCCCGTAAAATAAACCTAATACCAAATAGTATCAGTATAAACGAAAAAATCAGCCCTGAAAAAGCACTTTGTTTTATTATTCCCAGACTGGTGCCAAACCATATAAGCCCAAGTCCTAGAAAAAAGACACCCCACAATGTCTTTGACATATTATTCTTCATATATAAAGCCCCTTTACCTTATAAACTCCCGCATATTTAGTATCAGGGAGTTCTTCCCTATATCATATATAATAATTAAAAATAATTCAAGAAAAAACTTATATTGGAATAACCCTTGCATCTCTTTAAGATAAACACTCTTTGCATAACTTATTTTAATATACCAGGCATTCCTTGTCATTGGAATAAAACCAGGCTTTGCAGGTCTTCTAATTACAAGCCCTGCAAAGCCTGATTTCTGTTTCTACATACGTTTACTCTTTAATAGAACAAGCCAGTGCCTCGACATAAAATTTAAAAATTTATTGGACTGCCCACTAACATTAGGTAAAGCCCAGGTGCTGCTTAATAGTTATTAGCGCTGCCTCTGGTGATGGCTTTGGCATGATGCATTCTGCCGGTAGACTACCGATAAGGTCACGATTGAAATTCACATTATACATATCCTAACACACCTCTTACCGACACTTCTCCGGAAACAATAGTATGAATCTCCTTCTCCACTCCCTCAACCATAAGGGCCCCCTGCTCATTAATTCCAATAGCTCTGCCAAGGTATTCACCTTCTGTGGCCAGTACGCGGACCTGTTTTCCTTTATTAATCAGATATTTTTCGTATTCTTCCTTCAGTAATGATAAATCACCCTGACCTTCAAATTCTTCATAATATCTTTCCAGACTGCTGCAAGTTTCAGCAATCAGCAGATTGCGGTTAATATTGCACCCTTTTTCCAGTGACAGGGAAGTGGCACTTTGTCTTAACTCCTCCGGAAATTCCTTTCTATTGGCATTAATTCCAATACCAATGACTATATTTAACTCTTCATTTGAAAGTCCCATGGCTTCTGTTAATATACCGCATACCTTTTTTCCGTTAATCACAATATCGTTCGGCCATTTAATAAAAGACTCCAGCCCTGTTACCTTTCGTATCGCAGCATTAACAGCCACCGCTGCTACCAGTGTTAGCATGGGGCAGCTATTGACCGGCAGGCTGGGCTTTAGCAAAAAGGACATCCAGATTCCGCCCCTTTTAGGCGAACTCCAGTCTCTTCCCAGTCTTCCCCTTCCCGCCGTCTGCTCCTCCGTTAAAACCAGTACTCCGTGAAGAGAATCCTGTGGTACCATTTGCAAATCTATGTTATATCCTTTTGCAGTTCCTTCCTCTGTTTCTCCTTTTAAGATTCTTTTAGCCTGTGCATTGGTAGAATCAAGCTGTTCATAAAGGAATATTTTTCTTCCCATATATTTGGTTTTCAGTGCTTCTTCCAAAGCCCCTTTGTCTATCTTATCAGAATTTTCTTCCATATTTGTCACTTACTTTCTTACTTATTTATCTTCTTATTTTTTTACTTTCAATTTTTTACTTTCTTTTTTTCTTACTATTTTTTTCTTACATTCTTTTTTCTTACTTTTCAATTTTCTTACTTTCCCATATACCTATTTTCTTGCTTTCTTATTTTCTTACTTTCCTAATTATTAAACAGCTTCTTTTCTAAAGCTGCCCATATACTACAATTGCAAGAAAAGAAAAACTGCTATCAAATACACGAACGCACCAACAGCAAAAAAGCCAATGCTCGCTTTTTTATTATGGTCCCTTACCCGTTTCACTCCGTTTAATACATTAACAGTGCCTGCAAGCAGCAGAACAATTATCATAACAAGATAGTTTTTCGGATGCAGAAAATATACAATGGCAAGTAGTACTAAAAGAATTCCCATTACAACGTTTATAATATCCAGAGCTAACTTTTGTTCCTTTATTATTTTGAACCACTTTTGCATTTTAATAACCATGCCCTTTCCGGTACCTGCAGAATTTGGAACTCTTGCATAAATCTACATGTAAAAATTCATTTTCTATCGGATTTGAAATACATCCCTTACAGCTTATAAATCATTTATTTCTGTCCTATTTATTTATGTAATTATCCAGTTATCGGATAAGCTCTTACTTATTTATCATATAGAAAGGCTATCCCTCCGTCAAGTAGCAATTTTGCTGAGGTAATTTTACGATTTTATCAAAGCAGCCCCTATTCCACACCTTTAACAAAACAAGGCAATGCCGAACTACACGAAGTAATACCGAACTATATGACGCAATACGAAAGACTATGGATAGGACCGTTATCTTTTACACAAAAATAGTCTTATATCAGCATGTCCGGTATTTTAAGTGTTTATATTTAAGGCTGGCTTAATTAGCTTTATTGTTTTAATAAAAGAAACACAAAAAAAGCTCCAAAAGCTTCTTATCCACATAATTGAAATACAATGTGTTATAGAAACCCCTGGAGCATCTTGAGTTATATTGAATATTTCTTATCAATTTTTAGTATTCTTACGCTTCCTAGATATGCTTATCTTTCCGCCTTGTCTTTACCTTTATATATTGCCAAGGGTTGCCACCATAACCGCTTTTATGGTATGCATCCTGTTTTCTGCTTCATCAAATATTACATCTGCATGAGCTTCAAATACGTCCTCTGTCACTTCATAGCCTTTGACCGCCGGCAGGCAATGTAAGAACACGGTATTTTCCTTTCCTATCCTGTTCATAAGCTGTGCATTTACCTGATAGGGCTTTAACAAGCTTATTCTTTCCCCTGCTAATGCTTCTTCTCCCATGGAGCACCAAACATCCGTATACACGGCATCAGCCCCGGTGACATCATCGATATTATCTGTAATGGTAATGGTTCCTCCAGAGAGTTTATTATACTCCCTGCATTCAGCTGCCAGTGTTTCCTCCGTCCATAAGGATTTGGGGGACAATACGGTGAAATGAAGCCCCAATTTAGCACTGCCTATCATAAGGCTGTTTGCCATATTGTTGCGGCCGTCCCCTACATAAACCAGATGAAGCCCTTTTAAGGTGCCAAACTGTTCCTTTAAGGTAAGAAAATCAGCCAGTATCTGTGTGGGATGGTCAAGGTCCGTTAGGCCGTTCCATACGGGTACATCACTGTATTTTGCAAGCTTTTCTACGGTTTCCTGCTTGAAGCCGCGAAATTCTATTCCGTCGAACATTCTTCCTAATACTCTTGCCGTATCCTCAACACTCTCCTTATGCCCTAGCTGGATGTCATCCTTTCCCAGATATTCCGGATGCCCGCCTTCATCAACACAGCCTACGGTAAAGGCACATCTTGTTCTGGTAGATGGCTTTTCAAATATCAGAGCGATATTTTTTCCTTTAAGACTGGTGCCGGTTATTCCTTGTTTTTTCTTTTGCTTTAATTCCTTTGCCAGGTCTATTAAATAATCGATTTCTTCCGGTGCATAATCCTTTAAGGTCAGGAAACTGCGTCCTTTTAAATTCATACTTGTCTCTGCCAACTCCCCCGTCGGTTAAATCCAGGTGGAATATCTGTCATGCATTCTCATTACGCAGGACAGGGCAATCCTCCTTCTTCTATTTTACTGCAATCCATCGTTATGTTTATTTATACATATTACTTTATTTTTATTCATATGTCAAGGAGATTTCTCATACTGGACAATAAGCAATTAAGCGGCCTGGCTTTCTTTATTCCGTCCTCTTAATACTGTGTATCCAGTGCTAATTATTCAGTTCTATTTATTCATTTCTATTTATTCAGTTCTATTTATTCAGTACTACTAATTCAGCGCTATCCATTTAGCACTGTTCATACAAAGCAGAGGCAGTTAATGTGCGATAACACAAAAAACATGCTTGGCTTTTAACCACGCATGATAGGGTCTAATAACGCTTGACATTAAGATACAACTATACTATTATGTTTATATCGCACATCTGTGCCATTAAAAAATGCCAGGGGGAATACCTTTGATAATTACTTTAATCATAGCATGCGAAATCGGATTTTGGGTTTTCGTGCTTTCAGGACTTGTTACACGTTATATCTTTAAACATAAAAAGCTCGGAACATTCCTTTTGCTTTTGACTCCTGTTGTGGATATAGTACTGCTGATTGCTACGGTAATTGACTTGCGCAATGGCGCTGCAGCTAGTTCTTTTCACGGGCTTGCGGCCATTTATATTGGTGTTTCTATATCCTTTGGACGAAAAATGATTCATTGGGCAGATGAACAGTTTGCTTATCATTTTGCCCATGGCCCTGTACCCAGTCAGCCTCCTAAATATGGAATGGAACATGCACGGCATGAACGCAAAGGCTGGTATATTCACATGCGTGCATGGATTATTGGCAGCCTATTACTATATGGAATGGTTTTATTTGTGAATGACAGCGATAAAACGGCAAATTTAGTACAAACAATCCGCTTTTGGGAAATGATACTTTTGATAGATTTTTTCATAAGCTTCAGTTATACATTATGGCCTCGCAAGCAAAAAAACAGCTAATACCAATTTGAAATGAACTATTTTAATTTGTTCGGCTGTGTTATAATTTGAAAGCATATAAAATCAGAATGTTGGTGGTGAAATCAATGCCTAAAATCGTAGATCATGATAGTCAAAAAGAGAAAATTGCTGAAGCTGCATGGAGAGTAATACAAAATGATGGAATGGAACATGCAACAGTACGGAAAATAGCACAAGAATCAGGCTTACCTTCAAGTTCATTACGGCATTATTTCAACAGCCAGGCGCAACTGCTGGAATTTGCATTGAAAATGGTCCTGGATCGAGTTGAAAAGCGGTTTTTAAATATTGATGTGGCAGTGGATAGCCTGTCATTGGAGGAAGCGAAAAATATACTTCTTAATCTGCTTCCCTTTGATTATGAACGGGAATTGGAAATGGAAGTCTGGCTCTCCTTTTCCGTTAAATCCCTTAGTGATCCTTCACTAAAAAAGCTTAGTCATGATATCTATGGATTAATGTATCAGGCTGTTCTGACCATACTTGAATATTTAAATGCAGCTCATCGCTTAAAAGCAAATCTTAATGTTGAATTCGAGGCTCAACGCTTGCATTCACTTATCGATGGATTGTCAATTCACCGGCTGATCTACCCGGACAAAATATCTCCGGAGCAGATTGATTACATTTTAACAAAGCATCTTAAGGAGCTGGCAGAATAGCCATTCAGGAGTTCATTCAAAGATGTCAATTCAATAGTATGAAGTAACGTAAATAGCTGGTTATCTTAATTATACCAAGATAACCAGCTTAATAATTAGAGTGAGAAATAATGAAATTTCATAGCCTTTTTTCTGGCTGCGTTCGTACTGTGTCCGTATACGTTCAATGAATTCCTCTTCGGTATAGATGGCGAATTTGGATATATGCAGAGTCTTGGCTGCCAGTTCCAAAAGGCTGATATATAGCTCTTCATAGGTCCAGTCCTTTTGAAGCCTTAAGCTTGCGGCCAGGTTCTGGCAGATTCCCTCCAGGAAACGCCTTGTATAAACTTCCGGATTACCGTAATCCAGCTTATAATATTCCAGTAATGCCATCTTTACCGCTTCATTTACATGAATAAAACGGTTTATACATTCCTCCTCCGGAAGATGGATATTCAAATAATAAATTTTACCGCTTAAGGATTTCAGACAGCGCAGGCCGTCAAAATATCCCAGGTCAATGTTTCTCTTGCTCTTTTCCGCATTAAATTCCAGAATTCCGCCCAGCTGTATTCTGGGTGATATCTGGGTTATGTGGACATCCTCCGGTATTTTAACGTATTTTTGCAGGCCTATGCCAAAAATACGGACAACCAGGATATTCTTATAGCCCCGGTTTACCAGCATGTCCACTGGTACATTGTTAAACATGCCTCCGTCCAGGTACCGCTGCCCGTTCATCTTTTCATTTTTAAAGGCTGGCAGAAGGGCACTGGCTAAAAGATAATCCTTCAGACTGTCCTCCTCCAGCTCCTGAGCGGTAATTTCCAGTTCCTTCAGCTTATTGACATGAAAGGTACCGAAAACAAATTCAATGGGTGAGTTTTTTATCTTTTCTACGTCTATTTTCTCTTGAAGCAGTGTCTTTAAGGGTGAAATGTCAATTCCTTTGTCCGCCACGACCCGGCTGGTATCCTTGGTAAAGGATTTTAAATCCAGGTTTTTAATATCCTTCTTTATAAGATATTGCATCTGCTGGTCGTTGACATTCATAATATCCGAATAGGTGATATTCTTCCACAGCTCCTCTGCTGCTTCATAGTCACCCATGCACATCAAGGCACCGTTTAAGGCTCCCACGGATACGCCTGATACCCCTTTTACCTTAACGTTACATTCTAAAAGAGCCTTCCAGACACCAATCTGGTAGGCTCCTTTTGCTCCTCCGCCTTCAAGAACAATTCCATATTCCTTATCAAAGTCAAACGCTTTTTTCATACTAGCTCCCATTGCATACTGCTAAGTTTAAAAATGCGTCACATTTTTCAAACTACTCTTAAGCATATCACAAGCCTGCTTGCGATTCTGCTTAAATAGATATTTAAAAATGCGACGCATTTTTCAAATTCATACCATTCCTGCATATAAATAAATAGAGTTACGAAGTTATTCCAAGTATGGCGATTATAATTTATTTGTCTGGGGTACTGCTTGGGGCAGTATCCCTGTGTATATAATTCTTGATTAAATCCTGGTTCAGTATTTCTTCCGAGGTCTTCTTTACCGTTATGGCACGGTTATAATCCTCTTCATACTGGGAGGCATCCAAAGGAGTCTCTGTTTTAATATCCCAGGCCCTGCTGCCGTCAAACACGCCTTCTCTTGAGATTTCAAACATCACATTGTTATGGATAAAGGAACCTCTGAACAGATATGCTGTAAAAGCGGCAAAGCCGTCGGTTGCATTGCATAAATCCTGTCCAAGAATATAGGGCTGGTCAAACTTAAGGCCCATAATATTGGCAATGGTCGGAAGGAAATCTATCTGTCCGCCGGTGGTGTGAATGGTTTCTTTTACTCCACTGCCGGGAACATGAATCATAAGCGGTATACGAAGCATCTCATCATAATCATAGGTTCTTCCAAGATACTTCTCCATCATTTCCTTGTTATTGTCCATATTGAGGTTCAATGCATGATGGTCTCCATAAAGAGCAATTACCGTATTGTCATACAGTCCTTCATTCTTTAATTCCTGAATAAACTGACCGAAAGCCTCATCAAAATAATGTACTGTTTTTAAATAGGAACCGAATTTCGTACCCTCATCCTCCGGCTTTATCTTCAGGGTAACATCCTTATCTTCTATTACAAAGGGATGATGTGAGGTAAGGGTAATAATAAAGCTGAAAAACGGCTTCTTTTGTTTTTCCAGGATATCTGCTGCCTGACGGAACATGGACTTATCAGAAATACCCAGGCCAATGATGTCGCTCTGATCCAGGTCCTCCATACTGTAGAAATTCTGAAAGCCCTGTCCGGGATAAGCCGCTTCACGATTCCAGAATTCTCCCTTGTAGCCGTGTATGGCAAGAGTATCATATCCTTTATCCCTTAACAGCCAGGGAAGCCCATCGAAGGTATTGTTCTGATACAGGGTATAGCATTCCCTGTCAATTACCGGGTAAAGGCTGTTTAAGGTAGAAAACTCAGCATCTACTGTATTTCCTTTTCCAATGGTGGTGTAATAACGGTCAAAATAAACCGTATCCTGCTGAAGGAAAGCATTCAGGTTAGGTGTAATTACCTGTCCATTGTACTGGGCATTGACAACAAAATTCTGCAGGGCTTCCACCTGAATCACAATGAGGTTCTTGCCTTCCCCTATGTTCTTATATTTTGGCCCGCTGACCTGAGGAGTTACCTCTTTTACCGTATCAAGTACTTCCTTCTCCGGCACTTCCTCCGTTACCACACTTTCAGCAATGGCATTATAAATATCATTTACATGGTTTGAGAAAAACTCAACACTGTTTACTTTATCAATTGTTTTGCTTTCAAACGGATTAACGACCAGCAGAATGAATATACTTACAAAGCCTATGGCAATGTATTTAAGCTCCCTCTTATAGCTCCAGGCAGCCCGCTTACTGTTATCCTTTAAAAACTTCTTAAAATAATAATAAATTATCGGGATATCTGCAAACAACAAAAAGCTTGCCGGTATCAGGGTCGCAACAAAACTTTCGGGAACCGCGGCAACATTTTTCGCCTGCCACAATTGTTTTATGGATACCGTCTGGTTATAATAATTATAATACATGGTGTCTGCAAACATAAGGAGGCTTAACAAGCTGTAAATAATCAGGAATGTGATATTCTTCCTTTTTAACCTGCTCCTTATAAAGCTTAAGAATATAAGCCCCAGCGCTGTAACACTGACCAGAATAAAGACAATATCGGAAACATCTACATCAATCAGTTTATAATATACGACCAGTTTGAATGCAAAAAACAATAAAATCATATAGGGAGACTTAAAAATCTCCTTTAACTTTTTCACTTACATCCTCTCCTTAATAAGAACCTTACAAATCATTTACAAACATTAACTCTAATTTATAATAGCTCATTGGGTTTTTTTTATCAAGAAGGGAATTCTTAAGTTTATCTTAACGATTTCAAAATTTTTACTCTTTTTCCTTTATTTTTTCTAAAGGTTCTGAAACGTTAACCGCATATTCCGGCCTTGAATCCCCTCGTTTTACCGGTGCTACATAGTTCGCTGCATTGATAAGCACCTTCTTTATATCTTCATTATAAAAGGTAGGATATTCCTCATGTCCCGGTCTGAAATAGAATATCTTTCCTCTTCCTCTGTTAAATACACAGCCGCTTCTGCATACCTCTCCTCCTTCAAACCAGCTTATAAAAACCAGTTCATCCGGGCTTGGTATTTCGAACTGCTCTCCGTACATTTCTTCCTTGGGCAGTTCTATATATTCTCCGATTCCTTCGGTGATGGGATGACCGGGCTCCACGACCCACAGGCGTTCTTTTTCATCTGCTACTCTCCACTTTAAATTACAGGAGGTTCCCATGAGTTTACGAAAGATTTTGGAGTGGTGTCCTGAATGCAGCACAATGAGTCCCATTCCATTTAAGACTCTGCTTTGAACCTTTTCTACAATTTGGTCATCTACTTCATCATGTGCCATATGTCCCCACCAGAACAAAACATCGGTATTATTTAATACCTCATCCGTTAAACCATGCTGCGGTTCGTCCAGGGTAGCTGTTTTCACTTCATACTTATCATCGCCGTCAAAGTAATCTGCCAGAACCTTGTGTATTCCCTCCGGATATATTTTCCCTATTTTTTCTTCCGCCTTCTCATGACGGTACTCATTCCATACTGTTACACGTATTTTTTCACTCATATTAAACATCCTTTCCCTTGGCTTCATTATTTCCCAAACTCAGGTATTTTAAATCATAATTACCTTATCACCTTTAAAAATCAGCTTTTTATTTCCATATTCCTTACAGCTGCCTTTTCCTGGAATTATAGAATACAACAAAGCTCCGCCTAACTATTAACCTTACTATTCCTGACCCCTGATGTCAATGTCTAATTTAATTATAAAAGATTTTTTCCACATAGAAAATGCCCTGTTCTTATCCACTTAATATAGACAGAACAGGGCATGGTTTACAGCTTATTACTGTTTATCGCTTATTACTTCCGTGATGGATTTGGCAAGACCTGCAATTCCTTGAATCTCGGAAGGTATAATAATCTTTGTAGCTTTACCGTCAGCTGCCTTTTGGAATGCCTCCAGGCTCTTAATCTGAAGCACTGCTGTGCTGGGGCTTGAATCATTTAAGAAGCGGATACCGTCTGCATTTGCCTTCTGGACAGTAAGAGTAGCTTCTGCCTGGCCTTCTGCTTCTCTTATGGTTGCTTCCTTTACGGCTTCTGCATGAAGGATAGCTGCTGCTTTCTCTGCTTCTGCTTCCAGAATAGCAGACTGTTTCTTACCTTCTGCCACAAGAATCTGGGAAGTTTTTTCACCTTCCGCACGGAGGATGGCTTCTCTTCGTTCACGTTCTGCCTTCATCTGTTTCTCCATGGCATCCTGAATGGCTGCCGGAGGTATAATATTCTTTAATTCTACACGGTTTACCTTAATACCCCAGGGGTCAGTTGCCACATCAAGGGATACTCTCATCTTGGTATTGATAATCTCTCTGGAGGTCAGGGTCTGATCCAGCTCCAGATCACCGATAATATTACGAAGGGTGGTAGCTGTTAAGTTTTCAATAGCAATAAGAGGACGCTCCACACCATAAGCAAAAAGCTTGGGGTCGGTTATCTGAAAGAATACAACGGTATCAATTTTCATGGTTACGTTATCCTTTGTGATAACAGGCTGAGGTGCAAAGTCTACTACCTGTTCTTTTAAAAGTACTCTTTTCGCAACCTTATCAATAAAGGGCACCATAAAATGAATACCAACATTCCAGGTTGCCTGAAATCCTCCCAGTCTTTCCACTACATAAGAATGTGCCTGGGGAACGATACGTACACAAGATGCTACAACAATCAGTATAATGACTAACAGGCCAATAATTACAGGCATTTTAAACTCCCTCTCTTTCCTCTTCTACAATTAATTTTACACCGGACACTTTTTTAACGAGAACCTTTTTCCCTTCTTTGATAACAGCCGAATCTTCATAGGCTCTGGCTGTCCATTCCAGACCGTTTAACATTACAACTCCTGTTTCGTTGAAGTTATCAATTGTCTCAAGAACCTTCCCTGTGCTTCCTTCCAAGCTTTCGTAGTTGGTTTTTACTCTTTTGTTATTAAAATATTTAACCGCTATGGGCCTTGTAAAGTAAAGCAGTACAAAGGATACTATGATAAAGACCACAATCTCCAATATGATATTATCTGAAAACAAAGAGATGAAAAAGGCTACCAGAGCTCCACCGGCAAACCATATAGATGCCAGCCCCAAGGTAAATATCTCGATAAGCAGCAGGATAATAAGTGCGACCAGCCAATAAATGGAATCCACGGAACTATTCCTCCTTCCGAAGTTTTATATAATTATTTTACTTCATATTTTATAAAATGACAACCTTTGCCTTACAGATTTTAGCTTTCTAAGTGATTTTTAATCCTTCTCTAACCTGACAGCATCCTATAAATATCTGCCTGCTGCTGTTTACTGGATAAAATCAGCGGCAGGAAGCTTTCAACCTGTTTGTTACCGCCTCTTTTGGCGGTAGATTTCATACATTATCAGAGCGGCTGCAATTCCGGCATTTAAGGATTCGACCTTTCCCTCCATGGGGATTTTAATGTTACAGGTGGAAAGTGCCGCAGCTTCCTCACTTAAGCCCTTTGCTTCATTTCCGATAAGAACCGCCGACTTTTCAGGGTAGGAAAGGGAGTCGTATTCCACAGCTGCTTTTAAATGTGCGGCATAAACAGATATACCGGCCGCTTTGATCTCCTCCAGTGCCCCATAAAAATCCTTTACATAGACAAAGGGCATACGGTAAATTGCTCCCATGGTGGCGCGGATTACCTTGGGATTATAAATATCCACGGAGGACTGGCTTAGAATTATGCCGGTAACCCCGGCTCCTTCTGCCGTCCTTACAATGGTCCCAAGATTTCCAGGATCACGGAGGTCTTCCAGGAGCACCAGGTTCACTGTCTGCTTCTTTATTATTTCTGATAGATTATATCCCTTTCTTTTAACCACTGCCAGAACTCCCTGAGGAGCCAGGGTATCGCTTGCTGCCTTCATTACCTGCTCTGTTACCGTTTCACAGGCTGCTCCCTTAAAATAATCCGGGTCCTCCCCTGTTTTTTCTTCATAGAGTTCTTCCGTTACATAAGCCTTTATAAGATGTCCTCCATCCCTGGCCTCCTCGAACATCTTAATGCCTTCTGCCACAAAAGCATTTTGCTCCAGCCTTTCTTTTGGTTTGGCCTGCAGCTGAATTAAATTCTTTATCTGCGGATTTGATGTGCTGCTAATCATATTTTACTCTTTCTCCCACTTAAGGTATTTCTTCTATTTTACGTCCCTGGCTTTTCCCTTCCTATATCCGGTCACAGGAGGGAACCTTCCTTCTATTCTAACGTATCTTTTGTCAGGCTGCAAGCATTTTAAAGCCTCTCTCCCCATTGGAAACAGCAGTATATATGCGGCCGCGGCTCTTACAGATTTTCTAAGCTTACTCAATCTTACTGAATAATATCTCTGTTTCAGGAATTCGATAGCCCGGCTGTGTATATTGTATCTTCCAGGCTGTTTCAAGACCCAGCCAGCTTAAAATTTTTTCAGATGAAAAGGGTAGGAAGGGTGCAAGAAGAATCCCGAGATTTCCGGCCAGCTGTATACAATTATAAAGGGTATTTTCACAATCCGGCTGGTTTTGGGTTCTGGTAATCCAGGGCGCCCTGCTGTCAAAATACTTATTGGAGAACCGTACCAGCTGAAATATATACTCCAACGCCTCTTTCAGGGCTCCCTGATTGATGAGTCTTCCTGCCATATCGAAAGTATCCGTAATTTTATCTTTCACATCACTCTCAATATTTCCTTTTGTAACGGAACTTTCATAATATTTATGAAGGAATACGAAGGTTCTGTTTGCAAAATTCCCATATGCCCCTGCCAATTCACTGTTACAGCTTTTGGTAAACTCATGGAGGGTAAAATCCGTGTCCCGCTTCTCCGGTCCGTTTGCTATCATAAAATAGCGGAATGCATCGGGGTTGTATTGTCCTATAATATCTTTTACCCAGATAGCATGGTTCTTGCTGGTGGAAATCTTCCTGCCTTCCAGGGTCAGATATTCATTGGAAATAATGTCATCCGGCAGATGGCTGCCGCCGCCCTGAGCAATTAACAAGGAAGGCAGGATGAGGGTGTGGAAGGGGATATTATCTTTTGCATGAACGTAATAATGCCTTGCTCCTTCGCCCCAAAGCTCCTCAAAGCTTTCTCCCCGAAGCCGGGCAGCTTCCTTGCTCATGGACAAATATCCAAGTACATTTTCAGCCCAGATATAAATCTTTTTCTTATCATACCCTTTATATGGTACATCAATTCCCCAATCAAGGTCCCTGGTAAGCGCACGGTCCCTCAGGCCCTCTTTCAGATAGCGTTCTGTCATTGCAATGGCATTTTTCCGCCAATTAGGATGGGTTACCAGCAGCTTTTCCAGCTGGTCTCTCAATCCGGTAACCCTAAGATAAAGATGTTTACTTTCCCGAAGCTCCGGTGTACTGCCGCAAATCATGCATCTTGGTTCCAAAAGCCGTTCCGTATCCAGGACTGTTCCGCAGGCATCACACTGGTCACCTCTTGCTTCTCCTCCGCACACAGGACATTTGCCTTCCACATAACGGTCCGGCAGAAACTGGTTACAATGACTGCAAAAGCTTTGGGGTGATGCCTTTTCGTATACGTATTCCGACTCATACAGCTTTTTGTGAAAGCTGCTGACAAACTCTTTGTGTAGTTCATCGGAAGTCTTTCCATATACATCATAGGAAAAGCCCAGCCATTCAAAGCACCGGCAGAATTCTCTGTGGTATTGACTGCTGATTTCTTCTGCGGTTCTTCCCTCCTGCCTGGCTCTAATCGTGACCGGCGTTCCATGACAGTCACTGCCGGATACATAATATACATCATTGCCGATGGCCCTGTGGTATCTTGCTATAACATCTCCGGGCAATAAGCCTGCTACATGTCCAATATGGAGGGAGCCATTGGCATAAGGCCAGGCTCCTCCAATCAATATTTTCTGCTTCATTATAAAACCTCACTTTCTGAATTTGATTTCGTTCACGTTATTTTGACTCGCTTGCATAGCTGTATGCCAGCATTGCACATAAAAAAAGCCCTCACCCCCGAAAAAATATTTTCGAGGACGAGAGCTGCAAGCTTCGTGTTACCACCTCAAATTCACCTCTGCTTCACAGCAGAGACCTTGTCAGCTGCGGATATATAAAGATATCGACAGCCCGGCACAATAACGGGTGCGCCCGTCGCAGCCTTGTGCCAAAACTTCAGCATTCGGTACGCAGTTCCAAGACCATTTTCAAAAACACCTTCCGTATCCCTTTCCACCCTCCGGGACTCTCTGTGACTTTCCTTGTTTTTTACTTTTCTTTTCATCACTTTTAGTTATATAAGATTTTATGCTATTATAATTCACTCTTTTTTCCTTGTCAAACAATTATTCAATTATGTCGGGTAAAATAAATTTTTTTTATTGGCAGTTACCGATACAAAATAAAAGGTATAACAGAAAGTCCCGGTTACCCAGTCTTCTGTTATACCTTTTATTTTAAGCTTGTAATGAAACCTTCACTTAATATAAATACTTTTTCATAAATTCAGATGACAGGGCTACCTGCGGAAGTAATAACATTTCCGCAGGCCTTCCCCACTTACGCCAAGGATTGTATACTGCCCTCTGCAGAAAATGCATCACGAAACAATCACATTCCCTGATTCCACCATCAATACAGTCCTTCACTATAATCCCATGTCACCCAGCCTGTTTTTCATTTTATCCCTCTATCGTAAATATCAAATCTTTGATTTGATATTTCTGAATAAGTAGTTGTAAAAAGGTTTTTATTTTTCAACCTAATCCCCATGCCTTATCCTTTTATTGAATTAATCAATATATGTAACTTTTAATGTGCAGCTTTTTGCATAACCGGGAACATCTGAATAATTCGTTCTAGCCTCAAACAATACAATATAATTGCCTGCCGGTAAGGCTTTATCAGTGGAAATCTCTCCACTGGTTTCATCATAGTGTGTATAAATTTCTGAAGCAAATCCATACATTAAAATACTTTTATCCTGAGAACGGATTCTAAAAGAAAGAGTTCCTTTTGTAACACCGCTGACTTTTACTTTTACTTTGCTTTCTTCTTTCAAAGTAAACTTGACACAGGTCTCAACATCTTTCTTAAGACCGGTAACAGTATAGGTCTTGCCTATCTTCACAGGTTTTGCATCTTCTCTTTTTTCGATGGATTTCACTGTGAGTTTTGTAGCTGCTGCTACACTATTGCCTTCCAAATTGGCTACTGTTACGATTAACAATAATAAAACGCCTAGTCTCTTTAACACTCTTTTCATAAATTCCTGTCTCCTTTTTCTTTTGTCTTTCTAATCTTTTGAATCATTAGAGGGGACGGGTTCCTCTCACTTCGGAGGTCTGAATCACCCAACAAGCCTCTTTGTGTCTCACCTGTGGCAGAGAGGGGAATCTTGCCATTCGGTACATTGCATTAAAGCTATTTCCTGGTAAAACACCTGTACTACCTGTCACTCTGATCATGCAAAATGACTGCAATATAGGCAATGCGGAAAGTCATTTCATTAGCTGCTTTCTCCTGGGCATGCAAAACTTAGAATCATTTAACAGTACAACTGGTTCCCTATTCTGTTCAAAATAATCTCATTATGGATGGTGTGAAAGTTATCGGATGACTCTCCGGAATAAATTTTGATGGCTGGTTGGCTTATTTAAGCTTAACCACCTTGTATTCACTATAATTGATAGACATTGTAATGTCAAGCAAGCACTTGCTTTTTATAGGTATTCCATATATTGTATAATCCGTCACATACCCACTTTTTTAATAAAAATCGGTTTACCTGTTAGCCAGATAAACCGATTTTTTTATAAAATTATATTTTAAGTTAAAACAAAAGTTGCTGCAATCCAGTAAATACAAGGATTTTTATCATTGTTTGTCTAATCTGCTTAAGCACTTTGCTGGTCGTCTTCCCAACACATATGTTTCTTTATTTTAGGGTGTACACATACATTGCGTTTAGGTTCTATTATTTCTTTTTTCCTCCCAATATGTAATCGGGAGCATTATCGCACAATTCGAGATAGATTGCTACACGCCAGTTATTTGACAATTACTTTCATACTTAACTTCTGCATTATCATCGATGAGAAATGTTAAACTGGGAAAGGCAAGTTAATCATTGTCATTTTTAAAAGTAAATAAATTACAACTAGTAACAAGTCCATTAGCCAGATCATTCTCAATTTCTTCATATGTTATTGACTCATCATTTACCAACGCTATATTTGACTCACCCAAAACATCATAGATTTTGAGAAATTTATATTCATCCGAACTATAATAATCTATACCACTGTCTTTAAATCTTGTCATATCAAAATAACTAAAGAATTTGTTATCCAGATATGATAGATACATTAATCTCATATCACCTTTGTTAGATATCGTTGCAACGATAATACTATCATTTTTTTTATCACCCACCTTGGAAATAAAGTCATTCCAATTTTCTTCTCCACCAACGATAGAGTTGTCAGATATAACAAACAACCCATCCTTAATCGCTTCATCACTATTGTAATCCAGAGGATACATTTTTAACAAATCTTTTATGTCTTGAATTTTACTTTTACCATAAATTTTTTTTTCTGACTTGTTTATATTCTTATTATCAAATTTACAGCCCACAAAAAATAAACTTATTGAAATTACACCAATTAGCATGATAGTACTGATTAATTTTCTTTGCATTATCAACCTCCCTAGTACGATAATAAACTCTCGTAAAATATCCTTTTGCAGCAAAAACATACGTTAATAGACTAGCTTCAGAATAGTACTAATAATAGAAATTGGTTATACTGTGTACTTCATGCTCTGTTAGGTTCACACTATTACCGATTTCTATTTTTCTGTAATCAATAAATCGAAAATAGTAACTGCATATATGCAAGTTAATCAATTAATCCAGAAAACATTAACCTCAAATATGTATACTTGAGGTTAATGTTTTATTTTATTTAATAAATACAAACAGGTAACTTGGGGGTAGCAATATAGACAGGTGTACTGTCATAAAAATTATTATAATATGTTCCCAAATTCCAACTATAAGTTGAAGGATTTATGTTTCCAAGGTCTGCTGATGGGGTTTGTCCTGGTTTGTGGCACCATCCACCCGTACTATTCTGTCTCATCCAATGGTAATCCCAAACCCAACCTATCCCTGAAATATAATGGTACCCTACTCTTGTTACAATTCTATATTCATTACTATTTATTGATGCAGTCGCACTACTAATTGTGCGTGGTGTTAATTGGGCTCTATTGGCATCTCTAATCATATTATTAGCTACATCTGTAACAGTGCTGCTAGTTGTATACGTTGCTCCATCGTGATAGTATATGTCTCCTGGGTTTTTGAACGCATTCCAACCTAAAGCATATCCATAGCAATTCGTTGTAGTACTTGTATTCGTTATGTATGGCCAAGCTACACCATAACTTGCACTAGCAGAAATAGATGATGTAACAGCTTCAACTTCAGTTTCAGCGACTCTGTCATTATTTCCCTTAATCATTTTTGCTTCAACAGCTTTAGGTCTCATGGCATTTAGATAGGATAGGAACTCTTTTGCTTTAATATTGCTTGCAACTCTAACTGTCTTCTCATCCTTTTGAGAAATGTCTATACTCATTTCTTCTGCTTCTTCGTCTGTTAAACCAATATAATAAATTTCCTTGATAATTGGATATTCATTAATCGCATCAGCAAGATTTAAATTCTCATCTAAATCGTTGATATCAAACTCTGCTAATTCATCAGTGGTAAATACTTTCTCCTTAGTCTTTTCTTTCGCATCTACGTTAATTACACTACAAAACACCATACAAAATACAATACATAATCCAAGTATCTTTTTCATTTTCTTCCTCCTTGGTTTAATTAGGTTAATTATGATTCTTATGCTTTTAGAACTATTCTTAAGAACACTGTAATTTTATTCCATATTATACAATCCGTCAATAGTATTTAGTAAATAATGTATTTTTATTCCATTTTATATGATTTAGTGAATACAGGGTCAAACTTTTGCATATAAACTTCTTCTATCGGTAAAGCTCAAACACCGTATAGACAGAAGTACGAAATTTATAATGTGGTGTTTTGTTATTTTCAAAGGAATAATGACCAAGGAATTCTTATAATCCTGATATGTGGATAATTCGATTACATATCAACAAATTTATAGAAATGAAAGGATGAGTTTCAAAAACAGGATATCAAACTAGCTATGAATATTTTAATGGGCAATAAAGCGAATTTATTAGAGGGTGTAAAGCTATTTAAAGAACCATAAAAATTGAAATCGGTCTCTCTGAATGGCAGAAAGACCGATATTTTTATAAAAATTATTCAATTTAAAACATATGAAAATCGCTAGAATCCAGTAAAATCAAGGGTTTTTACATATCTTCATTAAGCTTACTTAAGCGCATTGCCTGGTCGGCGGCAATGAGGCTGTCTACTACTTCTTCCAGGTCTCCATCCATGATATTATCAAGCCTGTGAAGGGTCAGCTTGATACGGTGGTCTGTTACACGGCCCTGAGGGAAATTGTAAGTACGTATTTTCTCAGAGCGGTCACCAGTACCTACCTGGCTTCTTCTGTTTTCGGCCTCAGCGTTATGGGCTTTTTCAAGCTCCAATTCATAGAGCTTGCTTCGTAATACCTTTAAGGCTTTATCACGGTTCTTTAACTGGGACTTTTCGTCCTGACAGGAAATTACGATACCGGTTGGAATGTGGGTAAGACGTACTGCCGAGTCAGTGGTGTTAACGCACTGTCCGCCGTTACCGGAAGAACGGAATACATCAAATTTACAGTCATTTAAATCAAGCTCCACATCCACTTCCTCCGCTTCCGGCATAATTGCCACTGTGGAGGTTGAAGTATGAATACGTCCGCCGGATTCGGTTACCGGTATACGCTGTACACGGTGTACACCGCTCTCGTATTTCATCTTGGAATATACACCTTTACCGTTTATCATGAAAACAACTTCCTTGAAACCGCCAAGTCCGTTTTCATTGACATTCATCATATCTATCTTCCAGTTCTGGGTCTCTGCATATTTGGAATACATACGGAACAGCTCTGCTGCAAACAAAGCTGCTTCATCTCCACCTGCACCGCCTCTGATTTCAACAATTACATTCTTTTCATCATTAGGGTCCTTGGGAAGAAGAAGTATCTTAATCTCTTTTTCAATTACCCCAAGCTTTTCCTTGCATTCGTTTAATTCTTCCTTGGCAAGCTCTCTGAGTTCTTCGTCGCTTTCTTCATCCAACATGGTAAGACTGTCCTCTATACTTACCTTGGTTTGTTTATATTCCGTATATTTTTCTACAATAGGCGCAAGGTCATTCTGCTCCTTCATAAGCTTTCTAAAACGCGCCTGATCATTTACCACATTCGGGTCATTTAATTCATCCGTTAACTCCTGGTAACGGATCAGCAAATCTTCTAATTTGTCAAACATTTCGGTTCCTCCATTTCTTATATCCCTTTATTCTTTCAATGTCTGAGACGCTAAGTGAAGGGTTCCCCTTTTTTCTCATTCCATCTTCCAGTAACCACTCTGTCAAGCCCTGCCAAATCCTTTATGATCTTTATGTTATCCATACCTGCTTTTAATAACAATTCTTTCACTGCCTCTCCCTGGTCGTAGCCAATCTCAAAAAAGACATATCCGCCTGTATTTAAGAATTCCTGTAATCCCTTGCATATTTCACGGTAAAAGTATAATCCGTCTTCCTTCCCGTCAAGAGCGATTACCGGCTCGTAATCCTTTACCTCCTCCATCAAAGTGGGGATAATACCCGTAGGTATATAGGGAGGATTTGATATTATTATATCATACTTTTTATTTATATGTGAATAGATATCACTTTTGCAAAACTCTGCTGTGACTTCCAGCCTTTTTGCATTCTCACGGGCTGTCTCCAAAGCTTTCTCGGATATATCTGCTCCTGTTCCCTGCTTTATGCCGCCAAGCTTCATAAGAGAAAGTAGGATACAGCCGGAACCGGTACAGATATCCAGCACTTCTTTCCCTTTACTTACCTTTAAAGCTTCCATAACTAGGATTTCCGTATCCTGCCTTGGTATCAGTACCCCTTCCCTTACCAGAAAATCAAGACCCATAAATTCCTGTTCTCCGGTAATATACTGAAGAGGTATATGTCTGCTTCTCTTCTCAATTAAGCTCAGATAGGCGTCACATGCTTCCTGAGAAATTTCCTTTAAAGGCTCTGCCAGATACACAGCTTTGCTTATTTTAAACTGAAAAGCCAGCAACAGCCACGCATCATGCTCCCCATTCTCTATCTTGTTTTCGATAAGATTCTTTTTTCCTTTTTTTAAAGCATCCTGTAAGGTTATCATATTATTACCCATGCATACCACAATTTTACTTGCGATACTGTCCAAACAGGAAACTTAAAAAATGTAGTGTATTTTTCAAAATACTTCCCTTGCAGCATACCGCAAATTTTGTTTATGGTACTATTTTATTTATGTGTATTACTATCTTTGATTCTTGGTAAAATTTCAACTGATTATAATCAATTACATCTGCAAAGCCCAATTACTTTTCAGCAGCTTCTTCATCCGTAATTGCCACAAAATCATCCACTGCCTTTAATATCTCATCATCTTCCTCAAAAAGGTCCATAGCCCTTAAGGGTTCCCTTCTTGTGGAGGCTGCTGCTGCTGTTTCCCTTGCGGACTTATTACGTGCGCTACTTTGGTTACTGCTTGCAGCGGTCCTTTTATTTTTATTGTTACCAGTTTTAGAAGAGGTATTATTTACGGCGTCATCACTTTCATTTTTTGTAATGTTATCATTTTTTGCAGTGTTTCGGTTTTTTGCAGTATTATCACCTTTTGCAGCATTTCGACTTTTCCCAGTGTTTTCACCCTTGGCAGTGCTTCCGCCTTTTACAGTGTTCTCACCCTTGGACGTGCTTCCGCCTTTTACAGTGTTCTCACTCTTTGCAGTGCTTCCGCCTTTTTCAGTGTTCTCACTCTTTGCCGTGTTTTCACCCTTTGCTGTTTTCCCGTTTAATCCGGCTTTGCTCTGAGTGTTCCCGGGCTTAGTGTTTTTCGATTTATTGCCCTGGGTATTCCCCGCTGTCTTTCTGTTACTGCTTTGCCTTGTTTCTCTCTTTTCTGGCTGTACTTCCCTGCTGTCCTTTTTGCCGTTATTTTCAGCTTCTGCCCTGTCTTCCACGGTCTCTGCTTCTTTTCCTAAGAAAACTCTCCAGTCAAACACTGCTTCTACGGATTTGATGGCAACTTCAATCATGTCATCATCGGGCTCCCTGGTGGTCATTCTCTGAAGCCACATACCGGGCTTACTTAAGATTCTTACAAGGATGGAATCGTTTTTTCCGGCAAAGCGGATAAATTCATAGGAAACGCCGGCGATTACGGGTACCAATAAGATTCTGCTGGCATAACGAAGCCAGGTGATATCTGTTCTTATAAACATAAAGAAAATAATACTTACAAACATGACAAGGAACAGGAAGCTGGTTCCGCATCTTTTATGCTCTCTGGACTGTCCTCTGACATTTTCCACTGTAAGGTCATGGCCATTTTCAATACAATTGATGGTCTTATGCTCTGCTCCATGATACATAAATACCCTTTTTATATCATTAAGCTGGGATATGGCAAAGACATACAATATAAATAAGACAATTCTGATAATTCCTTCTATAAAGGCTACCAGACTGTCAGAAGCAATTGACTTTCCTAAAAGTCCTGCTGCATAGGTGGGCAGGATAATAAAAATCCCCACCGCCAGTATAACGGCAATAATCATTGTAATTGCAGCCAAAATGCCTTCTGCCTTGTCCTTAAAGACCTTTGAGAAGGCTTTATCAACCTTGGATTCCTTCGCTGCCTCTTCTTCTTCAAAAAAGCTGGCTGAAAAATTCAAGGTTTTTATCCCAATCGCCATGGATTCAGCAAAGCTAAGCATACCTCTTAGGATGGGTAGTTTCCATATTTTATGTTTTTCCGAGGTACTGTTAAAGGTATCCTCTTTTATTACGATTTCGTTATCCGGCTTTCTTACCGCAACGGCATAATGATCTTTGTTCTTCATCATTACGCCTTCAATAACTGCCTGTCCTCCGATTCCTGATGGCTTCATATGCTATTCCTTTCCTTGATAATCCATGTCTGCGACCTGGTTATCTATTAATTACAAATCTAAAAATAGGTTGAGATAATTAAACCTCAACCTGTTTTTAACACATAGTAAGCTTTGTCATTCTATTGTTCCTGATTAAGACCATATCTGCGGTTGAACTTATCAATAGCACCGCGGGCTGCAGCAGCCTTCTGCTGTCCGGTATAGAAAGAATGGCACTTAGAGCAGATTTCTACGTGGATATCACTCTTTGTTGAACCTGTAACAAATTCATTGCCACAGTTGCAAACTACCTTTGCCTGATAGTACTTCGGATGGATTCCCTCTTTCATGTTTTCACCTCTTTACAAACAAATATAATTTTTTGAAAATTGACAAACGTCAAATTAATCCCTATGGATATCGCAGGTCTGCCTGCGGTACTGCTTAAATAAAAATTTTAAAAACAAAACAGCTTTTTCATTATAGCATAGGTTATTCTGCTTTGCAAGTCCTAATTAATTAATTTCGTCTTTTTTACAGTTTCAATAAATTCCACATTTGTCTTTGTTTTAATAAACATATCAATTATTCTCTCTACCGCATCATCGGACTTCATACTGTTAAAAGCCTTTCTCATCAGGTAGGTCGCTTCCATCTCTGAATTGGTCAGTAACAAATCATCTCTTCTGGTGCTGGACCTCGTCAAATCAATGGCAGGGAAGATTCTCTTCTCGGACAGGTTTCTGTCCAATACCAGTTCCATGTTACCGGTTCCCTTAAATTCTTCAAATACCACATCATCCATACGGCTACCGGTATCCACTAAGGCAGTGGCCAGGATGGTAAGACTTCCGCCCTCTCTCATGTTTCTGGCTGCACCAAAGAATCTCTTTGGCATATGAAGAGCAGCCGGGTCAAGACCACCGGAGAGAGTTCTGCCGCTTGCCTGCACTGTAAGGTTATAAGCTCTGGCAAGTCTTGTAATACTGTCCAGCAGGATTACAACCTCCTGTTTATGCTCAACAAGTCGTTTCGCACGTTCGATTACCATTTCTGATACCCTCTTATGGTTATCCGGCAGCTCATCAAAGGTAGAATAAATAACTTCAACATTCTTTCCTTCAATGGATTCCTTAATATCCGTAACTTCTTCCGGTCTTTCATCTATTAACAAAATAATCAAATGAATGGTTGGATGATTTATGGTTATTGCTTTGGCAATCTGCTTTAACAGGGTTGTTTTACCTGTCTTGGGCTGGGATACGATCATACCTCTTTGCCCTTTTCCGATGGGGGATATCAAATCCACCATACGCATGGAGACATTGGCGCCCGGCGTTTCCAGGTGAATTCTCTCATTAGGAAAAATCGGAGTAAGATCTTCGAATTTCTTTCTCTTCTGAGCTTCGGCAGGGTGAAAGCCGTTTACGCTCTTAACAAATAACAGCGCACTGAATTTCTCTCCCTGATTTTTAATTCTGGTATTTCCCACAACAATATCTCCTGTTTTTAAGGAAAAACGCCTTATCTGAGCCGGTGACACATAAACATCATTCTCACCCGGTAAATAGTTATCGCAGCGTATAAAGCCATAACCATCCGGCATAACTTCCAGGATACCTTCCTTGGTCTCACCGCTGTCCAACGCTTCCGCATCCTGCTGGGGACCATTTCTTCTCTCTGTTTCCTGCCCGCTGGTTCTTCTGTCATTCTCCTGACCGCCGTTTGCCTGCCAGTAAGAGTTCTTTCTGCTGTCTTCCGACTGACTCTGAAGGGGCCTCTTTCCTGCATTCTCCTGACCGAAAGAACTTCTTGCTTCCGTATCCTTCTCCTTGTTTCTTCTTATCTGCGTGGAGGTCGTTTTCTCCTCCTGTGCTTTTTCATGATGGACTTTTCTGTCCTTTTCTTCCTGTTCTGCCGGTTTATTCAGTTCAACTTCTCTTACAGTCTCACCCTTCCCAGCAATGTCCGTATTCACTTCTTCTGATTCCGTACCTGCACCCAATATATCGATAAGCTCCTGCTTACGAAGTGTGGATACACTCTTTATACCTCTGCTTTTGGCTAATGTTCTCAGCTCAGCCAAGGACATTTCACTAATTTGTACTTCCATGAATTCTTGCTCCTTTACAAGTATAAAATTAATAATTTTGTGGGATGGGTTTCGATTTGATATAGAAGTTCGTATGAATATCATCAAAATATACTGCTACTCTTAATTATACAGCATTGTACGAAAAAAATAAAGTGGGATTTTATAATAAATTGGTCCTGTCTACGCACTTGATTTACCTCTCTTTCAGTGATATGATGTCTTTATCCTATTGGTTCGTGAAATTATATGCAATTGTGAATGAATAACTATGCCTGATTTTACGAGACCAGCTAAATCTATAATAATGATGCAGCTATGTATGACAAACTAACAATACGAAAAGAGGTTATTATATGACAAACAGCGAAAAAGCATTGCTTCTGCATGAGCAGTGGCGGGGAAAGATTTCAACAAATGCGAAATGTTCTGTAAAAACCAGAGAAGATCTCGCTCTTGCCTATACTCCCGGAGTTGCAGAGCCCTGTAATGTAATTGCGAAGGATAAGGATGCTGCCTATCAATATACCATAAAGGCCAATACCATAGCAGTTGTTTCCGACGGCAGCGCCGTTTTAGGTCTCGGAAACATAGGACCCTATGCAGCCATGCCTGTTATGGAAGGAAAAGCGGTCCTGTTCAAGGAATTCGGAGGCATCAATGCTTTCCCTATTTGTCTGGATACCCAGGATACAGAAGAGATTATTGAAACGGTGGTCCGGATTGCTCCCGGCTTTGGCGGCATTAATTTAGAAGATATTTCGGCTCCAAGATGCTTTGAGATTGAAGAACGCCTGAAGGAGCGCCTTTCCATTCCTGTATTTCACGACGACCAGCACGGAACCGCTATTGTTGTACTGGCCGGAGTAATAAATGCCCTGAAAGTAACCGGCAAGACAAAGGAAGCTTCCAGAGTTGTTGTTAACGGAGCCGGCTCCGCAGGAATAGCCATTGCAAAACTGCTGTTAAACTATGGCTTTTTGCATATCGTGCTTTGTGACAAAACCGGCATGCTCTCAGAGAATACTCCGGGCCTGAACTGGATGCAGCAAAAGCTTATGGCTGTTACTAATATAGAAAAGAAGGAAGGCTCCTTAAGTGATGCCCTAAAAGGTGCGGATATCTTTATTGGCGTATCAGCTCCCGGAATTGTAACAAAGGAAATGGTAGCCTCCATGAATAAAGATTCCATCCTGTTTGCTATGGCAAATCCCGTACCGGAAATCATGCCTGACCTTGCAAAGGAAGCCGGAGCCCGGGTCGTTGGAACCGGTAGGTCCGATTTTCCCAATCAGGTCAATAATGTGGTTGCCTTCCCCGGTATCTTTAAGGGAGCCTTAGAAGCAAAAGCAAGCCAGATTACAGAAGAAATGAAGCTGGCCGCAGCAAAGGCAATTGCCGGCCTTGTTGCTGAGGAAGAGCTGAATGATGATAATATACTGCCGCAGCCCTTTGACCCCCGGGTATGTGAAGCTGTCAGCAACGCTGTAATAGCTAACGCCACTACCCTGTAAACCAGGAAGGAGCTGCTGTTGACAGAGAAAAAAATGTGGGGTGACAAGCCCTATTATTCCCTGGATTATTACTTAAAAGAAACCTTTGGCAGAAAACTTTATAAAATTTCATTAAATGCCGGCCTGACCTGCCCTAACAGAGACGGCACCCTTGGGACCGGCGGCTGTATCTTTTGCAGTGCAGGCGGCAGCGGAGACTTCGGAGCTTCTCCAGCCCTCTCTATTTCAGAACAGATTGAAGAAGCAAAGGGAAGGGTATATCAAAAGCTCCCCGAAAGCTTAAAAAATCCCCAGGGCGATATACTCCCCTCCTTTATTGCATATTTCCAGGCCTACACAAATACTTACGGAGAAATATCCTATCTAAGGAAAATCTATCACGAAGCCCTGTCCAATGAAAATACCGCCCTTTTATCCATTGCCACAAGGCCTGACTGTCTGGGCGGAGAGGTCCTGGACCTTCTGGCCGAATGTGCCGGCATCAAGCCCTTATGGGTGGAACTGGGATTGCAGACAAGCCATGAGGATACGGCAGAACTGATAGGAAGAGGCTATTCTTTGCCTGTCTTTGAAAAAGCGGTAAAGGATTTAAACAATATCGGCGCCAAGGTCATTGTACATATGATAACAGGACTTCCCGGTGAAAATGCCTCCAAGGTGCTCTCTTCCATGGATTATATCAGGAGCCAGCCGGTGCAGGGCATCAAATTGCAGCTGCTGCACGTATTAAAGGACACCCCCCTTGCCGGAATGGATTACAAAGCACTTGAATTAGAGGAGTATACGGATATTTTAATTTCCTGTATCGAAAGGCTCCCTCAGGATATGGTAATACACCGGCTTACCGGTGACGGGCCGAAAAAGCTCCTGCTTGCGCCTTTATGGAGCGGCAACAAAAAGCATGTGTTAAATTTTATTCACAAGGAAATGAAAGCCAGGGATTCCTGGCAGGGAAAAGCGTTGTAATTTCTTTTTTGAGAGGAGGCTTTTTATGCAGACAGATGCGCTAACCTTATATAAACTGATTATACTGTTTCTATTGGATAAAGTGGATTTTTCACTGACGAATGCACAGATATCAAATTTTATACTGGATAAGGAATACACCAATTATTTCAGCCTGCAGCAATGCATATCCGACTTAACGGAAGAAGAATTCATAGTGGTGGAAACTGTCGGTCACAGTTCCCTGTATCAGATAACCCCCTCCGGTGAAGAAACTCTCTCCTTTTTTCAGAATATGATATCCCAGCCTATTCAGGAGGAGATTCTGACTTATCTGAAGGAGAATAAATACAGCCTTAGGGACGAAACCTCCACCCTATCCGAATATCATAAGATCAGCAAAGAAGATTACATGGTTTCCCTGCGTGTCATGGAAAAGAAAAATCCGATTATCGATATCAGCATCTCTGTCCCCACGGAGGAGGATGCAGCTAAAATCTGCAGCAACTGGCGGGGACAAAGCCAGGAAATATACTCCTATGTTTTGAACCACCTTTTAAAAGGATAGCCTTTGAACAGAAAAGAAGCTCCCTGCCTTTCCTATAATACACTGTGTCTTGTATTTAAGCGAAAGGGCCGGGGCTTCTTCTTTTATTTTATTCGGTTTCAAATCCCAGAGCTTCTTCCATACAGGCCCATATCTCTTCCAGTCCCTGCTTTGAAAGGGCGGAGAAAGGAAGTATTCTGGTATCGCTTTTTGCTCCCAGGCCGCTTCTTATTAGCTTAAGCTGCTTGTCCTTCTGACTGCGGTTAATCTTATCAAGCTTTGTTGCTATAATCACTGGTTCATAGCCCTGATGCACTATCCAGTCATACATGATTTTGTCATTGGCCGAGGGCTCGTGGCGGATATCTATCAGAAGAAATACCAGCTTAAGCTGCTTTGAGGTTTTCAGATACTTTTCAATCATCTTTCCCCATTTCGCCTTTAGCTCCTCCGATACCTTTGCGTAACCATATCCCGGCAAATCCACGAAATACAGCAAATCATTGATATTATAAAAATTGATTGTCTGTGTCTTTCCCGGCTGGGAACTGGTTCTGGCATAAGATTTACGGTTCATCAGCCCATTTATCAGAGAGGACTTCCCAACATTTGATTTTCCGGCAAAGGCAATCTCCGGCTTCTCATTTTCGGGAAGCTTGCTGGTAATACCGCAGACAGTCTCCAGATTTACACTTTTTACATGCATTCAGTATCTCCTTTCTTAAGCAAGAGCATATTTCAATACTTCCGCCATAGAATCCACATATTTCAGTTCGATGCCTTCCAGTATTTCTGCTGGAATTTCCTCAATATCTTTTTTGTTCTGAAGGGGTACCAGCACCTGTTTCATATAGGCAGTTTTTGCTGCCAGTATTTTCTCCTTAAGACCTCCAATAGGAAGTACTCTTCCTCTTAAGGTTATCTCTCCTGTCATGGCAGTATCTGCCCTTACAGCTTTCTTTGTAATGGCTGACAGCATGGCAGTTGCCATTGTTATTCCGGCAGAAGGACCATCCTTTGGTACGGCACCTTCCGGTATATGGACATGGATGTCGTTCTTTTCAAAATAATCGTCTGCAATTCCGTAATCCCTGCTGACAGAGCGGATATAACTGATACCTGCCTTTGCGGATTCCTTCATGACGTCACCCAGCTGGCCTGTCAGTTCAAATTTTCCTTTTCCAGGCATAACATTGACCTCTATCTGAAGAGTATCACCACCTACGCTGGTCCAGGCAAGTCCTCTTACGATTCCTACTTCGTCCTTTTCATTGGCCGGCTGGAAGGAGTATCTTTCCTTGCCCAGGAATTTCTCCAGATTTTTTTCATTCACTCTTACCTTGGCTGCCTGGCTGCTTACGATTTCTTTGGCAGCCTTTCTGCAAATGGCTCCAAGCTTTCGTTCCAGGTTACGTACCCCGGCTTCCTTTGTATAGCCGGCAATTATCTTTGCCAGAGCTTTATCCGATACGGCAAGCTGTTTTGTAGTGAGTCCGTTCCGGAGAATCTGCTTGGGCATGAGATGCTTCTTGGCAATATGGAACTTTTCATTCCCGGTATAGCTGCTGACTTCTATAATCTCCATTCTGTCAAGAAGGGGCCTTGGCACTCCCTGCAGGGAATTTGCCGTGGCTATAAACAATACCTCGGATAAATCCACCGGTATCTCCACATAATGGTCCACGAACTTTTTGTTCTGCTCCGAGTCCAGCACCTCCAGCAATGCCGCTGAGGTGTCTCCCTTGTAATCGCTGCTGACCTTATCAATCTCATCCAAAAGCATCAGCGGATTTTTTACTCCTGCATTTTTAAGTCCGGTAATAATTCTTCCCGGCATGGCACCTACATAGGTCCTTCTGTGTCCTCTGATTTCAGCTTCATCTCTTACACCGCCAAGACTGATTCGGACGTATTCCTTATTTAACGCTTTGGCTACCGAATGTGCAATGGAGGTCTTGCCGGTTCCCGGAGGTCCCACAAGGCAAAGAATCGGGCTTTCACCTTTCTTTGTAAGCACTCTGACTGCCAGGAATTCCAGGATACGCTCCTTTACCTTTTCCAGTCCGTAGTGCTCCTTCTCCAAAATATTTTCCGCCTGGGCAATATCCTTTTTATCTTCGCTTACCTTGTCCCAGGGAAGTGCGAGGAGTGTTTCAATATAGCCTCTGATAACGGCTCCCTCCGAAGAATTTCCGGAAACATTTTTAAAGCGCTCGACTTCTTTTATTATCTTATCTTTTACTTCCTTTGAAGCCTCCAGCTCTTCTGCCGCTGTCAGGTAACTGTCCGCATCAGCTCCGCTTCCGGCTTCTCCAAGCTCTTCTCTGATCAGCTTTAACTGTTCTCTCAGGATATATTCCTTTTGGTTCTTATCAACTTTTTCCTTTACCTTCAGCTGCAGGTCCTTGCGGATACGGATAATGTCAATCTCCTCTGTCAGGATTACCATTATCTTTTCATATCTGGTATAAGTATCTTCCGCTTCCAAAAGGGTTTGTTTATCTTCAAGGCTTATGGGAAGATTAATGGCAATCTGGTCAATCAGCTCGCCCACTTCCTCAAGCTTGCCCAAAGTCTTTATGACCTCTTTGCCTATCTTAGGGTTTTCAGTAAAGTATACCTCCAGGATATCCTTTAATCCCCTTAACATTGCTTTCTTTTCAGATTCGCCAAGCTCTTCTTTATTTTCCTCTATCATAGCAACTTCGCCCATAAGGAAGGGTTCTTCTTCAACGATACTGTCAAGTCTGGCTCTGTCCGTGCCGGTAACCAGCACCCGGATTACATTGCCCGGAAGCTTGATAATCTGCTTTACCAGAGCGATGGTGCCCACAGAAAATAAATCCTCCTGCCCGGGTTCTTCCGTATCCGGATCTCTTTGCGTCAGCAAAAGTACCAACTGGTCATTTTCCATTGCATTTTCAATGGCCTCTATGGACATCTGACGGTTAACGTCAAAATGAATCTGCATTCCCGGCAGCACAGCCATTCCCCGCAGTGCTACAATAGGCACTTTTCTGCTGTAATCACTCATTCTTACCTCCCTGTTTTCGTAAGATAAAAACTGCCTTAAAACCTCTGGTGAGATATTTTAAGGCAGTCCCTATAACAATCGAATCTTCTTGAAGCAACTCTCTCTATTTGCTTACGCAATCTCATTGCTGTTCTTTTTGGATATTCGTTTTGATATTGCTTTTCTGGGCTGATTATCTTCCGTGTTGATTAATCTAGGCTGATTCTGACCCTCTGCAGCTTCTTTTGTTATGATGCACTTTAAAACTTGAGTGTCTGTGGGGACTCTATACATGGAATCCATCATAACAGATTCCATAATAGCACGCAGGCCTCTGGCGCCGGTTTTTCTTTCAAGGGAACGCTTTGCTATGGTGCGTATGGCTTCTTCTTCAAATTCAAGCTCTACGCCATCCAGCTCAAACAGCTTCTTGTACTGTTTTATGATAGCATTTTTAGGTTCTGTCAGAATACGTACAAGTGTTTCTTCATCCAGAGCATCCAAAGCCACACATACCGGAACACGTCCTACAAACTCCGGAATCAGTCCGTATTTTACAAAATCCTGAGGCATAGCCTGACGGAATAATTCACCGATATTTTCCTTTGCCTTGTCTGAAATCATAGCATTAAAGCCGATGGACTTCTGACCGATTCTGGCTTCTACGATTTTCTCCAGACCGTCAAAGGCACCTCCGCAGATAAAGAGGATATTGGTCGTATCGATCTGTATAAATTCCTGATGGGGATGCTTTCTTCCTCCCTGCGGGGGAACAGAAGCAACTGTCCCTTCTAATATTTTAAGTAAAGCCTGCTGAACACCTTCACCAGATACATCTCTGGTAATGGAAGTATTCTCGGACTTTCTGGTTATTTTATCAATTTCATCAATATAGATGATTCCATGCTCTGCTCTTTCGATATCAAACTCCGCTGCCTGAATAAGCTTCAGCAGAATATTTTCAACATCTTCACCCACGTAGCCTGCTTCTGTCAAAGCAGTAGCATCCGCTATCGCAAAGGGCACATTTAAAAGCTTTGCCAGGGTTTGTGCAAGAAAGGTTTTACCGGAACCGGTAGGTCCTACCATAAGAATATTGCTCTTTTGCAGTTCAACATCCAAATCTCTTCCTGCCAACACTCTCTTATAATGGTTATATACGGATACTGCCAGTACCTTTTTTGCTTCTTCCTGTCCAATAACATATTGCTCCAGAAAGTTTTTAATCTCTACGGGCTTTAATAAATTGATATCAGTATCATGTACTTTATCATCAAATTCCTCTTCCACTATCTCAGAACAGATTTCTATACACTCGTCACAAATATATACATTACCGGGTCCCGCAATGAGCTTTCGCACTTGATCCTGGGTTTTATTGCAAAAGGAACATCTTAATTGTTTTCTGTCATCGGTTCTGTTCGCCACTCTTTTTACCAACTCCCTTCCTACCTGACTTAATTTACCTGCTTACCATGATACCGTCAAGCAGTCCGTAAGCCTTTGCTTCTTCAGCTGTCATATAATAATCTCTTTCCGTATCGACTTCAATGACTTCCAGAGGTTTTCCTGTATTAGCTGCTAAGATTTCATTTAATTTCTTTTTTGTCTTTAAAATATTTTCAGCAACAATCTTAATATCCGTTGCCTGGCCCTTCGCTCCGCCGGAAGGCTGATGAATCATGACCTCTGCATTGGGAAGAGCAAATCTCTTGCCCTTCTTTCCTCCTGCTAACAGGAAGGCACCCATACTGGCTGCCATACCGATACAAATGGTTGAAACATCACACTTAATGTACTGCATGGTATCATAAATTGCCATACCTGCTGTTACAGAGCCGCCAGGGCTGTTAATATATAAATTGATATCCTTTCCGGGGTCTTCTGATTCCAGGAAAAGTAACTGTGCCACGATAACACTGGCAGATACATCTGTTACTTCCTCTCCCAAAAAGATGATTCTTTCTTTTAATAATCTGGAATAAATGTCGTAGGATCTTTCACCGCGGCTTGTCTGTTCAATGACATAAGGTACTAAACTCATAGTTGGCTCCCATCTGCGTGCTTCAGCACGCGTATAAAATCCGCTTTTACTGTGCAGCTACGGCTGTCTCTCCAATCAGATCAACTGCTTTTTGAACAGCCATATCCATAATAATTTGTTCTTTTTCTTTTTCTCCGATTAAGGCCTTTAATTTATCAGCTTCCATTTTATAATTTTCAGCCATCAGAGCGATTTCTTTCTCATAATCTTCGTCTGGTATGGTAATATTCTCAGCCTTTACAATAGCCTCTAATACAAGTCTTACCTGGATTGTCTTTAATGCCTGAGGACGCATCTGCTCAATGAGCTGCTCTGCATTGGTGCCTGTAAACTGGAAGTACTGTTCAATGGTAAGTCCCTGAGACTGAACTCTCTGGGCAAAATCATCTGCCATCTGTCTTACCTGTGTATCAAGCATGGCATCAGGAATTTCCATCGTTGCATTTTCAACTACTTTATCAACGGCAGCATCTTCTTTTGCTCTCTTTGCATCTTTTTCTTTCTTTTCTTTTAATTTTGCCTCAATGTCAGATTTGTATTCATCCAATGTATCAAATTCGGATACATCCTGTGCAAAATCATCATCAGCTGCAGGTAATTCCTTTGCCTTGATCTCTTTTACGGTAACCTTAAATAAAGCAGGTTTTCCTGCCAGTTCTTTTGCATGGTATTCTTCCGGGAAGGTAACGTTTACTTCTGTTTCTTCTCCGATATTCTTTCCGATTAACTGATCCTCAAAGGTATCAATGAAGGAATGGGAACCGATGGTCAGGGAATAGTCCTCACCTTTTCCGCCTTCAAAGGGAACACCGTCAACAAAGCCTTCAAAATCAATCACGGTCTGGTCTTTATCTTCAACAGGTCTGTCTGTTACAGTGATGATTCTAGCGTTCTGGTCTCTTACCTTATCAAGTTCTGCTGTCACATCCTCGGCTGTTACTTCGGAGGAAGGGATTTCTACTGCGATATCCTTATACTCGCCAAGTGTTACTTCAGGCTTAACAGCAACCTCTGCAGTAAAAATAAAAGGCTTGCCCTTTTCAATCTGTGTTACTTCAATTTCAGGTCTTGAAACCAGTGCTAAACCGCATTCATCTGCTGCTTTCTCATAAGCATCAGGAATAATAAGATTAGCAGCATCTTCATAAAAAACGCTTGAACCGTACATCTTCTCTATAAATGAACGGGGAGCCTTACCTCTGCGGAAGCCCTGAATATTGAATTTTCCTTTATTTTTGGCATAAGCTTTCTCGATTGCTGCATCGAATTCTTCTGCTGCAGTCTCAACGGTTAGCTTAACCATGTTTTTGTCTAACTTCTCTACCTGTAAACTCATTTAAAATTTCCTCCTTAAAATATGTGAAACTATAATACGCTTATGAATACGCAATTGTATAACTTCCCATTTTGACGTTTTGACATTAGTATATTATATCATAGCCATTCTGTAAATACCATATTTTTTTATATTAAGCAATTGCATGACCCTGGGCTTTCAGCTTCTCAACAACAAGGGCCGCATATTTCTCGCATTCCTCTTCGGTAGGTGCTTCCACCATTACCCGTAACACCGGTTCCGTGCCGCTCTCTCTTACAAGAATTCGGCCGTTATCTCCAAGCTTTTTGGTAACCTCTTCCACTATTTCTACGATTACGGCATCTTCCCTTGCTGCTTTTTTATCCTTCACACGGACGTTCTTAAGAACCTGGGGATATATCTGTATCTCTTTTATAAGCTCGGAGAGCTTCATCTTGGTTTCCAGAATAACTTCCATAATCTTTAAAGAAGTCAGGATTCCATCCCCTGTAGTAGCATGCTTGCTGAAGATAATATGTCCTGATTGCTCACCGCCGATGGAATGACCATATTCCATCATATTTTCATATACATATTTATCACCTACTGCGGTTTTCTCATAAGCGATTCCCTTTTCCTCCAAAGCCTTATAGAGTCCTAAATTACTCATGATGGTCGTCACCACCGTATTGTTGTTTAACTCATTCCTCTTCTTCATATAAACTGCGCAAACATAAAGAATCAGGTCTCCGTCTATAATATTGCCTTTATCGTCCACCGCTAAACATCTGTCTGCATCACCATCATAGGCAAATCCCACATCCAGCTGGTTTTCCACTACAAATTTCTGCAGATGCTCAATATGGGTGGAGCCGCATTTTTCATTAATATTTGTCCCGTTGGGCTCATTGTTGATTACATAGGTTTTGGCTCCCAATGCATCGAAAACCACTTTTGCCAGGCTGGACGCAGAACCATTGGCGCAATCAAGGCCCACCTTCATATTTTTAAAGGAGTTGGATACCAGTGAAATCAGATATCCAATATAACGGTTTCTTCCTATTACATAGTCCGTCGTTCTTCCGATATTCTCTTTCGTAGCATAGGGTAATTCTTCACCCTTCCCATCTATGTAGTTCTCAATCAGTTCCTCCACATCGCTTTCCAGCTTATAACCACAGCCGTTGATAACCTTTATTCCATTATCATAATAGGGATTATGGCTGGCAGAAATCATAATACCGCAGTCAAAATCCTCACTCCGTACCACATAGGAAACACTGGGAGTACTGGTTACATGCAGTAAATAAACATCCGCACCGCTGGCCGTAAGTCCCGCAACCAGTGAATATTCAAACATATAGCTGGAACGCCTGGTATCCTTTCCAATAACAATTTTAGGCCTGTGTTCCTTCCCAAAATAATGTCCGAGAAATCTTCCCACCTTATAAGCATGCTCCACCGTCAAATCAACGTTTGCTTCTCCCCTGAAACCATCCGTACCAAAATATTTACCCATGACTATACCCTGTAACCCGGCTTACAATCTGCCTGCCAGCTATCCTTTCTTTCTATAATACTTTCTATGTACCATTCTATCAGAACTTTCGTTTTTTCCATGAAATAATATAACAAGCCGCAACAAACCTCTCAATTTAAGCAGTTCAAAAACGATTGTACCATAACCCAATTATAATCGCAACCCATTAACCTCTTTCTGTAAATACAAATATATATGCACAGCCAGATGATTTTGGATGCGTTCTTTTGCTTTCCCTTGAAGGGTTCCTAATGACACTTAAATGGCGGCAACTGTGACTAGATAAAATTATACCACTGTCCGAGCTCTCAACCTTCCACAAAAACAACGTCCCAGCGAGTTTGGTATAATTTCATCTGCCAGGAACAGTTACCGCCATTTTAGTGGAATTTGGAACCCTGAACAGGAAAGCAAAGGAATGCATCCAAAATCATCGTCCGCCCCCTATAAACTTCCGTATCCCACTTCATTCCCAATATATGTAACACCATTTGTCCCCGTGTATATAAAAAACATCATCTTATATGCATGACTGCCTCCATCAGGAACGGCTGGTCATATATATTAGATGATGTTTTATTCGCCGTACCTATTGCAGCTATAAGGCATTTGTCTTATAGTTTAAGCTGACGGCTAGATCTTTTTTATTTCAGAAATTAAAAAGATGAGCCCTGACCGGACATAGATTCTTCCTGTCTCTTGATCATACGTCTAACCATTTCTCCGCCTACAGAACCATTCTGAGCGCTGGTTAAATCACCATTGTAACCTTGTTTTAAAGGTACTCCGATTTCAGAAGCAATCTCCATTTTAAATCTGTCAAGAGCTTCTCTAGCCTGAGGAACCTCTGTTCTGTTTGATCCGCTGTTGCTACTAGCCATAATTTTCACCTCCGAAAATATTTGTTTAATCCAGGAACTTTTGTTCCTGTAGTTACCGACAACCGACTCTTTTGAATCAGTTATCGTAATATTATTGTTATCAATATTTCGAAAATTATTATGGTAAGTTGTGGAAGCTTTCTATTTATTTTATACTTTTTTGACCGAATACCTATTATTCTGGATACTTAATGTCCAACAAACAGCATATACTATAGAAAACTCATATAACGGTGCCTTCTATGGAAAATACGTTGTTATTTATTAAAAGCTTAAACCGCCTGTTATGGAACGGTCCTATGCTGGTGCTCTTAATTACTACTCATCTTTTTTTGACCTTCCGGTTAAAATTCATTCAAAAAAAGGTTTTTAGGGGTATCCGCCTTTCAACGAAATCCTCCGAGGATGAGAAAGGGCAGACCAGCAGCTTTGCCGCTCTTACCACCACACTGGCCGCAACTCTCGGTATCGGAAATATCATCGGTGTCTCCACAGCAGTAGCCATGGGCGGTCCCGGTGCTATTCTGTGGCTCTGGCTTACCGGCATCCTGGGCATGGCCACAACCTACGGAGAATGTTATCTTGGTATCCGCTACCGTACTCTTGCCAAGGACGGTACCTATTCCGGCGGTCCCATGTATGTTCTGGAGCATGGTCTTAAGTCAAAGCCTATGGCAGTTGTATACGCCTTATTAACTCTCTGCGCTTCTTATGGCGTAGGATGCTCCACCCAGTCCAATTCCATAACCAATGTTACCTCTTCCCTTTGGGGACTTTCTCCTTATGCAGTGGGAATCGCCGTTGCAGTACTTACCGGTCTTGTTATTCTGGGAGGTATTGATTCAATCGGCAATCTGTGCAAAAAGCTGGTCCCTGCCATGGGATTCTTTTACATAGCGGCCTGCCTGGTTTTAATTGTTATGAATCACCATTATATTCTTCCTGCCATTGTTTTAATATGCCGTTCTGCCTTTCTGCCAAGTGCCATGGTGGGCGGATTTATCGGAAGCACCATTAAAACAGCAGCAAGATACGGAATCGCAAGGGGCCTCTTTACCAATGAAGCGGGAATCGGAACCGCTGCCATAGCAGCAGCCAGTGCCAAAACAGACAATCCCCATAACCAGGCCCTTGTATCCATGAGCGCGACCTTTTGGGACACTGTGGTAATGTGCGGCATTACAGGCATCGTAATTGTTGCCAATATTTTAAAAAATCCGGCTTCCGTAAAGGGGATACCTGCCTCCGACCTGACAACTGCTGCCTTTATGCAGCTTCCCTACGGTGAGTACATCCTTGGCTTTTCCATTGTTGCATTTGCATTGGCAACTTTGATTGGCTGGTCCTATTTTGGTGAAAGGGCCGTTTTATACCTTTTTGGCAAGGAGGGAATCGGCACATATAAATTGTGCTATATCGTTATGATATTTGTCGGTGCCGTCCTGTCCCTGGACTTCGTCTGGGAGTTATCGGACTTCATCAATGCTCTCATGATACTGCCCAATGTCTTAACCCTCTGGCTGCTGCGAAAGGAGATTAAAAGTACTGAATAGTTTTACCTATTTGGTCTGCGGTTTCCTTATCCTTCAGATAACGGATGATTTCCAGAGAAAAGTCAATGGCAGTACCCATACCCTTTCCGGTAATAATATTTCCGTCCGTAACCGCTCTTGCTCCCGTTACTTTTGCTTCTATGAGCTTTTCTTCAAACTCCGGGAAACAGGTAACTTCCTTTCCCTTTAACAGCCCATTCTCACCCAGAATACTGGGTGCCGCACAAATAGCTGCCAAAGCCTTGTCTTCCTCTCTGAAATTTTTCAGGAGGTTTACAAGGCCCTTATGGGCTGCCAGATTCTTTGTCCCCGGCATGCCTCCGGGAAGCACCAGCATGGCCGCATCCTTATAATCAAAATCTTCATACAATCCATCGGCTTCCACATGAATGCCATGGGCACCTGCAATTTTAATGCTGCCCGTCACAGAAACCGTGGTAATCTCAATTTCTGCACGGCGCAGTAAATCCACTACCGTAAGTCCTTCAATTTCTTCAAATCCATCTGCTAAGAATAAATATACCATAACTGCCTCCTTTTTTATTCATCCGTCTATTGGAACTATCTTTATTTGCCTCATTATAGCATAAGTCCTTCCCGGACTGCAAACAGATTCCCGGGAAAGTCAATCCTAAGAAAATTTCAGTTTTATACCGATATATTATTTGTGACTGTTTTCAGTAGTCCTAAACCCTGTAAAACTCTTATCACAGGGTCTAGCCACATTAAGAAAGGATGGGTGAATATTATGGATATTGCACAATTGTCTACAGCCCTGTCAATGCAGAATACATATGCAGCCGTTAGCACCGCAGTATTAAGTATGTCCCTGGATACCGTGGAAAAAGCCGGAGACGGAATCGTTAAGATGATGGAGATGTCTGTCAACCCAAGTCTGGGAAGCAACATAGATATTAAACTGTAAGGCACTATTGTACCTGAACAGGTGGCAGCATCCTTTTCTTTACAACAAATAAACCGGATATGCTGCTTTGTATGTCTCATCAGAGAAAACAGCATATCCGGTTTTTGTTTTATACTAAAACACCTCAACCGCTCCCTTTTTAATAGCAGCTTTCTCAATCAGCCTTATCAAGAAAAAGGACAGCAGATAATAAAGAATCCCAATTCCTGCTTCCTGCAGCAAAAGCCGTATAAATTGAAATCTGCTTATCGTCCCGAACAGCATATTCACCGCTTCAATACTGTGAGTAAGCGGAAGGAACCCGGACACTATCCTGGCAACAGGCGGAAGCTGTTCTATGGGGAAATTTGCACCGCAGAAAATCATCAGCACATATGACATAAAATTCAGTACAAAATGCATTTGGTCCGTAACCAGTCCGAAAATGCCAATGAACATTCCAAAGCCTGCTGCCGCAAACATTGCCGTAACAACCGCTGTGAAAAAAAAGAACCAGTTAATTCCTGAATAATCTACAGAAAATATCAGCCCTCCTGCCAGAAAACCAAGGATAACCGTAACCATGGCGGAAATGCAGGTAAAAAATCCCTTATGCAGTATTATTCCAAGCTTATGAGACGGGGACACGATCAGGCTTCTGATGCATCCATAGGCCCTCTCCGCCATAAACGTACTACCCAGTGTAAAGATACAGGTATTGATACACAGTAAAAAAGAATTACCTGCAACCCATCTTGCCAGATTCGATGTCTGATAGCTGTATCCCGCAAGAACACAGTAAAAGATTAATGTAAGCAGGGGATATAAGGTCTCATAGCAAAGAAACTCTTCTATCTTGAACATGGATTTCCGGCTCTTAAAGCTTAACCACGATAATGTAAAAAACCTCTTCATCCTCATCAGCTCACCTCCAAGGTTGCCAGGACCCTTACCTGGCTCTCGATTAATTTCAAAAGAAAGTACCCTATGACAAGGTAAATGGCAGTAACTAATGCCAGTATACAAAGCACTGTATAAAACTCCTTTATACTCCAGGCCGTTGATACACTAATCCGGATTAATTTCACCGCCCAGGTCGGAGAAAGGATATAACTGACCGGCCTTACCCACTGGGGAAGTATTTCTGCCGGAAAAACAAAGCCGCATACAAGAATAACAGGAATTTCAATACAATTCATATATAACTGTGTTTTTCTGGACAGGGTAAGCAAATAGGCAACAACAATTGAAATCACGGAAAAACTGACAACCGCACAAAGAATGGCTAACAGCAGGAAGTAAGGATGGCTTACCTTTATTTCTACCCGAAACAAAAGCTTTGCCGTTAAAAAAGACAAAATAAAGGTGACCAGGCTCAGTATTGTATTCCCAATCACTTTTCCTGTTACAATGTCAGAAAAGCCTGCCGGAGCCACATAGATAAGTGAAAGGGTCCCATCATACCGTTCTCTGTTGATGTCACCTGCAGAGGAAAAGCAGATACAGCTCCAGAGTGCCATAAGACCACCGCCAAGGACAACATAGGAGGCAAAATCCTCCCGGCCGGAGCTTTTGAACATTTCATATAAAAGTATGGTGTTGACCATAGGATTTGCAATCAGGCAGAAACGGAACATCGGCCTGGCAAAGGAGCATTTCATTTGCAGCAATGCCGTATAATAAATTACCCGCAGTCTTTTCATGTCAGCTCCTCCAGCATTTTTATGTAGACATCTTCCAGGGTTATTTCCCTGTTGGAAAAAGAGTGTACCCTTACCCCCTTTAAAATCTCCATAACCCCTTCAATCACTTCCGCCCCCTTGCTGAATTTTACCGTAAGGAGGCAGTCCTTTTCCTCCTGCTGCAATACAGCCTCCTTTACGCCCCGTATCATTTCTATCTCCTTCACCTTATTTTCCGGAGGGTATTCCAGCCGGATTTCTATTACTTCCTCCAAGCCTGCCAGTTTCTTCAGGTTAGCAGGGGTATCCAGGGCTATCAGCTTTCCCCTGTTTAGGATTGCTATCCGGTCGCAAAGCTCATCTGCCTCATACATATAGTGGGTGGTCAAAAGTATTGTCTTTCCCTCCTCCTTTAGCTTCCTTATGATATCCCGCAGCATTCTGGCTCCCAGAGGGTCAAGTCCCACCGTAGGTTCATCCATAAAGAGAATTTCCGGGTCATTTAAGAGTCCCCTTGCTATCTGCAGCCTCTGAATCATTCCCTTGGAAAAGGTCTCGACCAAAATATCCGCCTTTTCACTCAGCCCCACCAGCTGGAGTATCCTGGCAATCCTGCCGGCGGCCTCCACCTGTCCTATATGATACAGGCAGGCGAAATATCTCAGATTGTCCCTTGCGGACAAACGCCTGTAAAGCCCTAATTCACCTCCAAAAATAAAATTAATGCGGTTTCTTATCCTCTTCTCCTGGGAAAAGGTATCAAAACCCAATACCTCACATTTTCCCTTTGTTGGTGCAAGCAGCGTAATCAGCATCTTAATGGTGGTTGTCTTCCCGGCTCCATTCTGCCCTAAAAGTCCAAATACTTCTCCTCTTTTTACCTGAAAGGAAATCCCGTCAACCGCCCGGACCCTTTCCTTCTTCCGGTGAATCCATCCCTTTGCTGTAACAAATTCGCGATGTAAATTTTCAACGTCAATCACACATTCCATAGAATTCTCCTTTTCAATATTCGATATATATCGAATATTATTATAATCGAATAATATATCGTTAGTCAACGCCGAATTTATTTTTTTAACAAATGCGGTATTTAAATGAGCGTTTATTGAGCGTTAAAATTGTTATATTACTTTCTTTATGCTATAATTTGGTACAACCTTGCAGAAATGTGCAAATGCGCAGATAGGGTGTGATATGAGAAAGAAATATCGATAGGAAAGGATGGATACAAGAATGTCAATAGAAAGAGTCAGACATTATTTTAAAGAATTAGGGATTGATGACAGGATTTTGGAATTCGATGTTTCCAGTGCAACAGTTGAGCTTGCCGCCAGGGCCTTAAACTGTGAAGAATGCCGGATTGCTAAAACATTATCTTTCCATGCAGGTGAAAAAATCGTTCTGATTGTAACTGCCGGTGATGCACGGATTGATAATGCAAAATACAAATCCCGATTTGGGAAAAAAGCAAAAATGCTTGCCCCGGAGGAAACAGAGTCCCTTATAGGACATGCAGTGGGCGGTGTCTGTCCTTTTGCGGTAAACGATAATGCAGAAGTCTATTTGGATGTGTCCCTGAACCGTTTTCAAACAGTATTTCCTGCCTGCGGCAGCTCCAACAGCGCCATTGAATTAACTCCTGCGGAGCTTGAAAAGTACTCCAACAGCTTGGGCTGGATAGATGTCTGCAAAGATTTGCAGCCAATAGAAGGATAAACCGGCTGGCTTAAATAGCCCTATAATTAATTCAGCTTATATAAAAGCTTTTCCATCGCTTCCAGCAGTTCCTTTGCGGAATTTCTGTTAATGCTGTAATATTTGGAGCTTTTATCCTGCTCCTCATTTAGAAGGCCGCAGCTCTTCAGCTGCTCCATATGATGGGATATGGTGGAGGGTGCCATGGACAGCTCCTTCGCTATATCAAGCCCTCTTAAGGGTTCCTTTTCATTCAGCAGAGCGATAATCTTAAATCTGGTATCATCTCCCACGGCCTTCAGCTGCTTTAATATCTTTTCCTGATTTTGCTGGGGCTCTCGGATAGAATAAAACAGCACCTGGTTTTTCCCAAAAAAGCGAATCATTCTGGGCGTCAAAAATAAGCTGGGAGAAAAGTAAAATTCCTGATAAGGCCCTCTGTTATGAAAGATCTTCCCCATCATTTTCTGTGAATATTCCAGGGGTTCCAGATGCTTAAGCTCCTCTCCGGTCTTTCCTGCTTCCCTTTCAAGGACTTCCTTTACTCTTTCATTTTCCCTGTAAAAACCATCGGCAGCCAGCTCCTTTACAAAGGCAAAAAAATCGCAGATTATTTTCGGGCTTTCCCTAAAAAGCATCTTACAGCCCAGATAATTTCCCAAAAGCTTTGAATATTCCCTGTAAAGCTTTTCAAAGCACTCTTCCTTCTCAAGAGCTTCCCTGACAAGCTTTTCATTGAAAATATTAAAATAGCCGGACAAAAAGCCTGCCGTATCCATATGCAGGAGGTGAGCACAGTATGTATCCAGGCTAAAATCCGCCAAGGGATAGTCTGTCAGGGCTTCCAGCATTCCATAGGGACACCCTGCCGCTTGAAAAACCTCCGTAAGAAAGGCGTACTTTTTCTTCAGGGCATCCAGCTTCTTTCTGGTATATACCTGCATACATAAGCCATGTCCCTTTTCCCCCTCCAGGATATTAATAGCCGCCAGCATAAGCTCAAGCTCGTCCGAATATATATAATAGCTGTTTTTCTTAAGCTCCTGATAAAACATGCATTAACCAACTTTCGTTCTTTCATAGTGCCTTCATCGTATCATCCCCATAACCTCTTGTCAACTATTTGCACGTGCTGCATGGGATATAATGCAGATACCCGGATGACCCATGACTTTGTTTTGGTGGTTTGTCCCGGTAGGTTACTGTTAGACCATTCTTTTTTTACAGCACTATCTAAGAACTAGAAAGCATTATACTGCTATTACTCTGTATTTCTTGCGAATATAATGTTTGGTAAAAAAGAGAGGATTCCCTATTATGAAAATTGTAGTTTTAACAGGAGGGCTTAGCCCGGAAAGAGATGTGTCCCTGTCCTCCGGCAGTTTAATTGCCAATGCCCTGATGGCTTCCGGCCACGCCGTTGTATTGGCAGATATATATGAAGGTATTAAGGCAGAGGAGGAAGCACTTCCCGCCCTGTTTCTGACAAAGGAGGATAACCGCCGGTATGAGTACCATATACCGGATACCGCACCGGACCTGGAGGCACTTGTCCGTAAGAATAATGGAAGGAAAGAGCTGATCGGCAGCAATGTCCTTTCCCTGTGCAGACTTGCAGATGTGGTCTTCATCGCTCTTCACGGCTCTATGGGTGAAAACGGACAGCTGCAGGCAGTTCTTGACTGCAACGGCATCTCCTATACCGGCACCGGCTACACCGGATGCCTCCTTGCTATGGATAAGGACATTACAAAGAGGCTCCTATGCCATGATAACATTCCCACAGCCCCCTGGATAACCGATGATGCGGCCAGCCTTACTCCGGAGAAAATCACTACCTCGGTTGGCTTTCCTTGTGTGGTTAAGCCCATTAGCAACGGCTCCAGCATCGGCATATCTTTTGCCCATAACAAGGAAGAGCTTTCCTCTGCTCTGACCCTTGCAACGGATAAGCTCTCCTCCTTTGGTTCCAAAAGGGTACTGGTGGAAAAGCTCCTTAAGGGAAGGGAATTTTCCGTCGGCATCCTGGAAGAAAGGGCTCTTCCGGTAATAGAAATCATACCGAAGGAAGGCTTCTATGATTATAAGAACAAATACCAGCAGGGACTTACCACGGAATGCTGTCCTGCTGCCCTGTCTGAGGAGCTTGTAAAAAAAGTACAGTCCCTTGCCCTGTCAGTCCATAAAGCCCTGTACCTTGGAACCTACTCCCGGGTAGACTTTATTCTAAGCGAAGATGGCGAATTTTATTGCCTGGAAGCCAATACCCTCCCCGGTATGACTCCTGTCAGCCTGCTGCCCCAGGAAGCCAAGGCCGACGGTATCTCCTATGAAGAACTCTGCGAAAGAATTGCAAAGCTCGCCCTTTAAGCTGGTAATTCTATAAATCCCTTGTTTCCCTTTTTCGCAAAGAAATTTAAAATCAGACTTATTTATAGGCAAATATCAGCTCCGGTCTTTTTAGCATTCAAAAAAAGCCAGCAGGCGAACTCTGATATGCTCCCCAGGCAGACAATTAAATAATATAATTCTTTATTTTTTGCCTGTCTGACAGGCACGATTCACTCATTCACTCCCGCTGGCTTTTTATTGTGCTTTGACCTTGCTCACTCAATGATTCCTATTACTTTAAGTTCCGGCAATCCTTTTTCCTGCCTGGGCATTTTTTCTAAATTCCGTAGGAGAAACTCCGGCAGTGCTTTTGAATATTTTCATAAAATACTTTTCATTTTTATATCCCACCGCATTGCTGATTCCAATGATTGTCTCATCCGTTTCCTTCAGCAGCCTTCTGGCTTCTTTCATGCGTATGGCTTTTATATAGTCCACAAAATTCATTCCCGTATATTGTTTGAATGCAAAGGAAAACAAGGAATAGTTCATGGAAATATAGTTTGAAACAACTGCCATATTCAAATCCTTTGAATAATTCTCCTGTATATACCCTATTGCACTTTGGACCTTTTGTTTGTTTTTGTAGTCGTCATATTCTGCCAGCAGCTTTTCATTTATACTTTCAATCCACAAATGGACCGTTTCGTAATAAATGCTTGCGGTATCATAAGAATACACATTTTTCAGATTAGCAGCTTCTTCGCTTTCAATGTCCAGAACATTTTTATAGCTGCTGCATATTTTACCCACAAGGTCATTCATAATTTTCATAAAATCATCCGGTTCAATCTGACCCTGCTTTGTTTTATATAATATCCTGAATAAAAACTTATTTACTTCGTCAATTTTATCCGTACCCACCAATTGGACCATCTGATCGATGATTTCGTCGGATATGGTTTCTTTGGCAGTTTCTGTTTTATTATACTCCGTTATAAAATTCCCGGTAGCAAAGGTGTATTTTCTGGCATATAAAGCTTCCTCGTAAGCAATCCGCAGATCACTCAGGCTCTTATGCTCTTTGCTGACACCTACAAAGTAATCTTTCAATAAATTACTTAAAACTTCCTCTTTTATGTTCGCATGAATGAAATAAACACTTTGCCCGTTCACATCATCCAGCGCAATGATCTGTGAATCAGATATTGATACTGTCTGCCCGGATTTTCCATTCGTACAACAAACAACATAGTCATCCTTTACAAAGTATTTTCTAAAATAATTTTCAATTGCATAGGTATCTTCTCTGGCATTTCCCGGATTTAGCAGTAAAGCTTTAAACTGCTGGATTCCAAACCGGGCGGAATCTTCCACCTGCCTTGCCTCCTCCTGAATCTGCTGCTCCAGCTTTTCCAGTATGGCATTGATTTTTTCACGCTCAATTGGTTTTAATAAATATTCCTTTGCCCCATACCGAAGCAGTTCCACCGCATAGGAAAAGTCATCATAGCCGCTTATTACGATTACTTTAGGGATATGAGGCAGGCTTTGAATCTCTTTTACCAGGGTTATGCCGTCTTTTTTAGGCATACGGATATCCGTAATCATTACATCGATTTGATTATTTTTGACGATTTCTAAGGCTTCTTCTCCGTTTTTACAAAGCAATATTTCTTCAATGGGTACGGAGGAGCGTCTTGCAATGGATTCGATGCCCTGCCTTATCATCTTTTCATCTTCCACAATTAAAAGCTTTTTCATTAAGTATCCCCCTTTTGCATTACTGTCTACACCAATGGGATTTTTACTATTACTTTTGTATAGCAGCCTATTTTGGAAGCTATACTAATCCCATATTCACTGCCAAAACTGATTTTAATCCTGTCCTGGACATTCTTTAACCCAATACCGTTCCCTGAACTTCCTGTGGTTTCAATTTCCCCCTGGATTTTCTTTTGCAGTCTGTCTATTTCTTCATCACTCATTCCCCTTCCCGAATCAGTGATTTCTATAATGCAGTAATTTTCATACAGAATCCCCTTCATATATATGCTGGTATCTTCCGCCAATTCCTCAATGCCATGGTAAATAGCATTTTCAATAATAGGCTGCAGGGACATCTTCGGTATTTCCTGTTTATATATCCGCTCCGGCATATTCAGGCTTAGATAAATTTCATAATCAAACCGCAGGTTAATAAGCGCCAGATAATTTTTAATATAATCAATTTCCTCTAATACCGTAACATTTTGGGATACCCATTTCATACTATAGCGCAGTAATTTTCCAAGAGCTGTTACCGCATCCGATATTTCGAACTTTTCCTCTATCTCTGCCATCATTTTTATGGATTCTAAAACATTGTAAATAAAATGTGCATTTATCTGATTCTGAAGGGCTCTGATTTCCGAATCCTTTACTAGGATTTCTCTCTTAATATTGTCTGCCATGAGCTCGGTGATATGTTCAAGCATTTTATTAATCTGCTGGCCCAATTCTCCGATTTCATCGGCATTGGACACTCTTACCCGAACATCCAGATCCCCTTTTTGCACCCTGTGAATGGTGTTCATAATTTCATAGAACTGCCTTAATATTACTTTGACTATCTTATCGGAAAAGAGCAACAGCATAATTACAATAACAAAGAAGCAGCCCCAGAAAATATTTTTGGTCTTTGAAACAGCAGCATAATCTTCCTTTAAGGATATGACCCGGAACAGTGTTCCCTTTATTTCTTTTACAGATTTAAAGCACACTATGACCGGTTCCTTATCAAGGGTCATCAGAACATAGTTCGTATCACCAGAGCTCTCTGGTTTCTGTTTTAATATTTCATCAATATTATCCATCCATCTGCTTTTCTTCTCCAGGTCAAAATAATATTTACCGTTATCACTGGCAAAACAGGTCCATTCATTATCTCCTCCGGAATAAAGATTGGCAAATAATAATTCCATCCTGGTAGATACTTCAATAAGGGCAATTTTCCCAGATTCCAGTTCTTTATAGGTTACCAGGGCGACCAGATGCTGGTCTCTCGAAGCATAGAAGGAAGGAAGTATCTCATCCTCGTAATCAAATTGCCAGGTACCGGATTCGGGCAGCCCCTCTTTTGCCCAGGCAAGCCTTTTCACCCTATCCATCTTATAGAGCACGGGCATCATTTCCGGAATCCCCTGATAGTCCGCATATACTCTGACCTGATAAAGGTAGGGATTAGAATTAACGATCTTCTCCAGGGCCTTGATTTCACCCTGATAAAATTCAAGCAATTCCTCCGTTTTTATCTTTTCCCCCGAACAGAACCTCTCTACATAATTCCAGAAGTTTTGGCTGTTCAGCATTACCTGGGTAGACATTTGGCACATTTCCACATTTTTTTGAATCTGTTCACAGTTCTGGGTAAAATTAATCTCTACGCTTTTTAATTTCTCCTTAATCCTGGAATCCCTGATATTATCAAAAAAGATAATAGAAAAAATAACCAGCGGGAAAACTACGATGGTCATAATAAGGAAAGTAAATTTATGACTTAATTTCAATACAGAAAAGTGCCTTTTAATAAATTTCATCATACCTCCGCAGCATATCAAGCTTTGAAAATGCACAAGCAAAAAATATTTTAAAAAATCACAAAAACACTACGCGAAAAGACAACCTGTATTTCACCAGGCTGTCTTTCCACGCAGTGTATTCTTACTGGATTCCGAGTTTTTCCTTTGCCTCCTTCATCATTTCCGTCCTCTTATCCAATACCTTTTGCATTCCGGCATCCGTTCTCATTTGAACGAATTTGCTCCAGATAGAATCAAATTCTTTATCCGAAGAAGCCAATAACAGTTTCGGAAGGACAACTCCCCATTCATTATCAACTTTCTGCTGGATTTCTGCTTCCTCAGAGCCTGCCGTCAATGTCAGGTCATATTGAGAGGTAGACATTACATAAGGATACGTCCATCTCTCCATCTGTCCAAGAGGTTCAGCGGTAGGTACCGCCCACTTTAATGCCATGGCATTATCCTGGAACATCCAGTATGCGGAATCAGAACCATATTCTTTGTCATATTTATTTCTGTCAGAGTTTAATAAATCTCTAACCTCTTTTTTCATAGTAGGAACACCGTCAACAGAATCCCAGGTAACACCTTCTACGCCCAGCCAGGTCATCAGCTGTCCATGCTCGCTCATAAGGTAGGAGCATAACTGAATTGCACGGTCAGGATGTTTACAATTCTTAGAAATCATTGTTAAGGTCCATCCATTGATACCTGTGCCCGGTAATGTATAAGCATCACCCTTGCTGTTCTTAGGTCCGTCTACGGCAATATAGATGCTGTTAGGATCATTTTCATAAAGAATCTTTTCCTGTGTTGCCAGATCTGTTCTCTGATATAACATACAGAAGTAACGTCCCTGTGCGATTTTTTCTTCCATCTGAGCTCTCTTATCGATGAAAATATCATCAAGCAGATAGCCTTCCTGGCCTAATTCCCTGAAGGTCTTCAACCATTTTATTAATTCAGGGTCGGTAAATCTGTCATATACCTTACCATCCTTTTCATAGGGTACGGCCAAGAAATTGCATAAGTAGTTATCAAATGAATTATTTCCGTTTGCTGCAAACTCATGGGCGCCGATAGGGATAATGGGCTGACCGTTAATTTCAGGATACTTAGCTGCCGCAGCCTTGACAGCGGCTTTGAAGCCTTCCGGAGTTGTCATATCAGGGCTTCCGATTGCTTCGTAAATATCCTTGCGAACCAGGAAGGTCTGATTAGAAGATATGTTATCATATTTTTTATAGTCAGCAGGTGAAAATGAGGAGTTAGGATATCCGTAGATATGCCCGTCTTGCTGGGTAAACCAGCCTACACGGCCGGGATCTGCAACATCGAACCAATAGGGATCATATTTTGTTGCCAGCTCATCCAAAGCGTAGACCATGCCATCGGCAATAATATCCTTTACCTGAGGCTCATACCAGCCAAGTGTTACTAAATCCGGCAGGGTATCCGATGCAATCAGTGAATTCAATTTTTCTGCTTCATTTCCGGCAGGAACTACAAATTCAATGTTAACGCCGGTTTCTTTGGTGATTGTCTTGGAAATTAAATTTTCCCCCCAAGGTGTCGTAAACCAGGAAAAATTGATATACCAGGTTAAGGTTACCTTGTCATCTGCATTCTTCTGCCAGCCCGGTACTGTTTCTCCGTCTGAACCGCTTTTTGTGGGTGTTGCAGTGTCTTCTGTCCCTGGGGCTTTTGTTGCCTCCGGTGTAGCGACAGCGTCCGATGGCTTGCTTTTGTTTCCGCATGCCGCCATACTCAGAACCATGATAAAAATCATAGCAAGAGCCATAAGCTTTGTAAACCTTTTATTCATTTTTGCTTCCTCCCTGAAAATATTGATCTATTCCTTAACTGCACCTACCATCATTCCTTTTACGAAATATTTCTGAAGGAAAGGATATACGCAGCATATAGGCACTGTTGTAATAATCATAGCGGCCAGCTTAATAGAGGTTGAAGTGGTATCCGCCGCCGTAATATTGGAGGCGGAAATGGAATTTGCCGCCTGGCTGGACTGTACCTGGGCCACCATTCTGTAAAGATAGGTCTGTATCGGTTCCAAATCCGGCCTGGCCGTCATATACATCAGACCGCCGAAGTAATCATTCCACTGTCCCACACCTGCAAATAAGGCAATGGTCGCCAGCACAGGTTTGGATAAAGGTATTATAATTTTATAGAAAATCTTAAAATCATCCGCACCGTCAATCTTCGCTGATTCCTCCAGAGACACCGGTATTTCTCTGAAAAAGTTGATAAATATCAGCAGATTAAAAAAGTTAAAGGCTGCAGGTATGATATAGACCAAAAAATTATTTAATAAATACATGTGTTTAAATAATAGAAAGGTCGGTATAATACCGCCTGCAAAGAACATAGTTACCGTTCCGATTGCCATATAATATTTTCTTCCGATGAGATGATTCTTGGATAACGGATAAGCTACCAAGGCCGTAAATAAAACATTCACTGTAGTACCAAGCAGTGTCTTTCCTATGGTAATTTTAAAAGCCTGCAGCACACTGCTGTTTTCAAATACCGTCTGATAATTTTTCATGGAAAATTGTCTCGGCCACCAGTAAATCCCACCCATCATGGCATCCTTTGCATCATTCAGCGAGTTTACCAATACATACCAGATTGGGTAAATACATAAAAAGCAAATAATAATCATTAATAACGTATTGCATACATCAAATATTACAGTTCCTCTGGAACGTTTGATTCTTATACCACCTGTCTGTTTCACATCCATACCTCCCTAATATAATGACCTGCCAAGCAACTTTTTACTGGATTTGTTGGCTATCAGCAATAAGAACAAAGCGATAACGGATTTAAAAAGTCCCACAGCTGTCGCATAAGAGTAATTCCCCTGTGTCATACCCACCTGATAAACATAAGTATCAATAACCTGGCTCCTGGAAATATTGACCTGATTCTTAAGAATTAATATCTGGTCAAAATTCGAATTCAGCAAACCGGAAATCTGAAGTATCAGCATAATTGCAATCGTTCCGGTAATACAGGGCAAGGTTATAAGCAATATCTTTTGAAGCTTATTGGCACCGTCCACCGTAGCTGCCTCATAAATCTGCTGGTCTACTCCGGCAATGGCTGCCAGATAAATAATAGCCGACCAGCCAAGCTCCTTCCAGATATCAGAAATCAAAGCAATTCCCCAGAAAACTTTAGGATCTCCCAAAAAAGATTTTGGTTCATCAATAATATGTAATGCCATAAAAAAATCGTTAATTACTCCCGTCTTTGACAACCAGGTTGTAAGGATACCACCAAGCACTACCCATGACAGGAAATGAGGAAGGTAAGAAAGGGTCTGGGAGATTTTCTTAAATTTAATTCCTCTGATTTCATTGAGCAATAGCGCAAAGATAATCGGCATGGGAAAGCCTATTATAAGCTTTAATAAGCTAATACCTATGGTATTGGTCATAATATCTGCAAAATAAATATCCTGGAAAAAATCCTTGAAATATTTAAGCCCTACCCACGGTGCTTCGGATATGGGTCTTGTAATCTTAAATTTCTTAAATGCAATAATAATACCTCCCATTGGAAGATAATTAAATATTAGCATCCAAATCAGTCCCGGAATGACCATAAACTGCAAATATTTCTGGTTCCACCATTTCCTGGCCAGGTTCTTCCCAGTTAATTTTTGTTTTGGCCGCTTTAATTCGTTCATCGTAGTTGACTTAGCCATACTGATTCCTCCATCTGTCTTCTTCTCCTAAATGATGTTCTAAATATCCCTGTGCTACAGCGGATATCGTATTGCTTACTTTCCAATAACAACCTTTTCCCAGACCTTCGTATTAACTGTGATGTTATGCTCCGCCTTCAGGGCCTTATACTTTTTATCAAAGGTTGCTGTCTCGGCTTCCTTTACGGCCTTTTCCACAGCTTTTTCATATTCGCTCCTGGATGTGTTATCTTTCAGCTTAATGATGTAATAGCCTTTTGTGGTCTCTACCAGACCACTGACCTGACCGGCTTTCATTGAGGTTATGATTTCTTCCAGATTATCTTCCTCTCCAAAGGTACCAGCACCTTTTAAAAACGTAAGTTTACCTGACTTTAAGCCTGCTTTCTCTGCCAGGGCACTATAGTCGGCTTCTGCATCAGCTTTGCCGGTCAGCTCTCCTACTTTATCTTTTTGATTCCTGTTTCCATAGATATATTCAATGTCATATTGTTCATATTTTTTCACATCTATGCTCTTTTTTATGGCTTCCTTATCAAGGAAGGAGTCTATGTAATTATTATAATAATCCGTTGCAACAGTAATTTTTTCCTGAATCCCGATTAACTTTTCTTTTGAAAGTCCATAGGTTTCAAGCTGGTCTGCCGGTATGTTTTTCAGAATATTTTCTGCCTTTTCCAAACTTGCTTTTTTCTCAGCCTCTGTCAGTGTATACCCCTTTTGCTTTGCTTTCTGATAAAATATTTCGTATTTAACCGCATTCTCCATGGCCTGAGCCTTTGCTTCCTCCCACATGGTCCTGCCGTTGTCTCCCTTCATTCCCCAATAATCTTTAATCCCCTTGTCTAAAAAGGAGGCATACAGCTCTCCCTGTAATTTTTCCAGCATAATATGATACATCATCTCATTCATAGAAATCTTGCTGTTATCAATGGTTACTACCAGAGAATCCGGTTCCGGATATTTACCCGAACAACCTGTTATCACTAAAATAATGACTGCCAGCAGGCAGCATAAATTTCTTATACCAACAGTCTTATTTTTAAAATTCGCCTTTTCTGCCATATAAGCTCCTGTCTGCCGGTTAAACCAGGCATTTTCAAATAATCGATCCAACCCCTTCGTTAGTTTAAGTATAACAAAGATATAAAAATACATAAGGTATATAATTTTACTTTAGGTATATTTTTTTTAGTTCAGCTTAAAATCATCTCTTGTATAATGTTGTACCTCCTTTTCTTATAAGGATAAGTAAGCTTAAAGCAAACAAAAAGGAGTGAAAATTATCACTCCTTTCAGACTGTAGACAAATGAATTTTTGAATTTTGCAAAATCAGAATATTTATACAGACTAAAGGCAAAGGGATTTCTGTACCTTTAGTAAATCTACTTACTAAATTGGAATCTGTACGTGTGAAATTGTTATTTACTGAACAGTACGGAGCCCAACCGTTCAAATAAAACTCCAACCCCAATGAAAAGCGCGGCAATTAACAGCATTCCAAAAATCGTTATTAATACGGAGATTACCTTCTGTGTTCTTTTGCTGAGTGGTTTATTTTTCGCTTTCCGACTCTCAACCCAGCTTTCAAGGAGAACTGTATAAATAATCTCAAAAATAATTTCCATATCACTTCCCCATTTTCTCTGTTTTACAAAAATATAAAATTATTATTTACTTATTTAGAAAAACAAATTCTTAATTAATAAAGAATATCATAAAATTAAAAACAGGATTCGAATCTCTTAACCAATTCGAATCCTGCATTTTCTATCTTTCTTCTCTGAAATACGCCTCTCCGAGACTGGCCGGAGGCTGGTTTTCATGTTTATTCCGCTTACTGGACAAGATTAATACAATGATGGTGACCACATAGGGAAGCATCTTGCAAAGCTCCTGTGTTGCCCTTGTCAGCCCTGGCAGGTAGATATATAGAATATAGAGTCCGCCAAAGAGAAAGGAACCCCATATAGCATTAACAGGCTTCCACAGGGCAAGGATAACCAAGGCAATGGCAAGCCAGCCCCTGTCGCCGAACCCGTTATTGTTCCAGGTACCGCCAAGATACTCCATTACAAAATACAAGCCTCCGAGACCTGCTATGGCAGCTCCGGAAATTGTAGCCGTATATTTATATCTGGATACATTTATACCCGCAGCATCCGCTGTTGCAGGGTCTTCTCCGATTGCCCGAAGATTCAGCCCTTTTCTGGTCTTTTTTAGGAAGAACGCCAGCAGAACCGCAAGAATGACGGATAAATAAGTCAAAAAGCCATAGGAAAAGAACAAGTCCCCGATTACAGGAATCTTCGACAAGCCCGGTATCTCTGCCCGGTATGCGGAGGCTGTGGTCTTAACGGATATCTGGCCTACCCCTCCTGCAAGCTTCGAAATGGAACCGCCGAAGAAATTACCAAAGCCCACTCCAAAGGTAGTAAGGGCAAGACCTACCACATTCTGGTTGGCACGAAGGCTGATGGTCAGGACACTGTATATCAGACCGCCAAAGGCAGAGGCCAGAAGTGACACCAACAAGGATATCAAAAGTCCCAAAAAGGCATTCGGATGGCTTGTCGATTTCTCGTAGAAGAAAGCCGCCATCAGGCCAGATATGCCACCCATGTACATAATACCCGGGATACCAAGATTTAAGTTACCGGACTTCTCTGTTACAATCTCACCGGAGGCGCCAAATAAAATGCTGACTCCCTGGCTGATTGCATTCTGTAAAAATATTAACAGCAACGACATATTAGGCCACCTCCTTCTTATTCTTACGGAATTCCAGCTTATAGTTAATAAAGAACTCGCATCCTATGAGGAAAAATAACAGGATACCGGTTATAATATCCGATGCATTCTGATTGAGCCCATACTGGGAAGCAATCTGGATGGAACCCTGCTGCATAAATACCAGAAAAGCAGATACGAAAAGCATGGCTACGGGATTGAACTTTGACATCCACGCAACAATAATCGCCGTAAAGCCCCTGCCGCCGGCAGTACTGGTGGATATGGTGTGGCTGGCGCCGCTTACAATAATACTTCCGGCAAGCCCGCAGATTCCGCCGGAAATCATCATAGTCCGGATAATTACCCTTTTCACATTAATTCCTGCATACTTGGCCGTATTCTGGCTTTCACCCACAACTGCGATTTCATAACCCTGCTTGCTATGCCTCATATAAAGGTAAACAGCCAGTGTCATAATAAGTACAAGGATAACATTGAGGCCGTACTGCATACCGAATACATTTCCAAACCAGCCCTTTCTGGTAGCTCCGTTAATGATTCCGACCGTGTTGGAACCGGTAGGATTTTCCCAGAAAACAATGCAGAAGGTTACAATCTGCATGGCCACATAATTCAGCATCAGGGTAAACAAGGTTTCATTGGTATTATAATAGGCTTTAAATACCGCCGGAAGAAGTCCCCACACCATACCTGCCAGACTGCTTACGATAAAAACGACCAAAAGCAGCAGCCAGTTAGGCAATGAATCTCCCAAATATATCATCATGGCTGCGGTGGCAGTACCTCCCATGAGAATCTGGCCTTCCGCTCCGATATTCCAGAATCTCATTTTAAAGGCAGGGGTAAGGCCTACCGCAATAATCAGAAGGGTCATGGTCTCACGGATTGTTACCCAAAGACGGCGTTTTTTTCCGACTGCTCCGTCTATGATTCCAAGATACACCTGAAAGGGATTATCACTTGTAATTGCTACAATCACAAGCGCGCACACAATCAGGGACAATACAATGGCAATTCCCCGGATTGTCCATGCTTTCGTTTTCGAAACGCTGTCCCGCTTGGTCATTCGGACAAATACTTCTTTATTTGCTGCTTCTTTGCTCATGCTTATGTGCTCCCTTTCTATCAGACGTCATCATAAGTCCGATTTCTTCCTTGGTCGCCTTTCTTGCATCTACAATACCGGCAACTCTTCCGCCGTTAAGTACCAATATCCTGTCACACAAATCCAGCAATACGTCCAAATCCTCTCCTACGCAGATAACAGCAACCCCTTTTTCCTTTTGCTCATTGAGGAGGTTATAAATGGTATAGGAAGAATTGATATCCAAACCCCTTACCGGGTAAGCCACCATCAATACCGTAGGATTGGAAGCAATTTCACGGCCAACCAATACCTTTTGCACGTTACCGCCTGAAAGACGCCTGACAGGCGTATCCACTCCGGGTGTTACAACGTCCAGCTTTTCTACTATGTTATTTGCCAAATCCTTGGGCTTCTTTCGGTCTACAAAGAAATGTTTTCCGTCCTTATAGCTTCTTAGCATCATATTATCCGTCAAATCCATGGAGCCTACAAGTCCCATGCCAAGCCTGTCCTCCGGAACAAAGGATAAATGAATCTTTAAATCCCTGATTTGTGCAGCCTTCATATCCGATATCTTTTCCGTATTACCGTCCGGTGCATAATAAAGGATTTCACCGCTTTCAATAGACTGAAGCCCGGCAACGGCTTCTAACAGCTCCTTTTGCCCGCTTCCTGCAATACCTGCGACTCCAAGTATTTCTCCGCTGTAAGCTAGGAAAGAAGCTTCCTTTACTACCTTAAGCCCTTCCCTGTTTCTGCAGGTTATGCCTCTCATCTCAATCCGTTTCTCTGTGTTGGAAGGCTCTGTTCGGTCAATGTCAAGCTTTACCTTCTCCCCTACCATCATTTCCGTAAGGGATGCTACCGTAGCCTCTGCGGTATTTACCGTACCGATGAATTTTCCCTTGCGAAGTACCGTGACGCGGTCGGAAAGCTCCAGCACCTCATTCAGCTTATGGGTGATAATAATAATGGACTTTCCTGCTTTTCGCATGTTGCGAAGTACATCAAAGAGCTTCTTCGTTTCCTGTGGGGTCAAAACAGCCGTAGGCTCATCCAATATCAGGATATCAGCACCACGGTAAAGTACCTTTACAATTTCAACTGTCTGCTTTTGGGAAACAGACATATCATAGATTTTTTGTGACGGATTCAGATCAAAGCCATACTGGGCGGTAAGGTTATTTATTTCTTCCTGTACCTGGTGCATCTTCAGGGTCTTGCTGCCCTGCAGGCCCAATATGATGTTTTCAGCAGCTGTTAATATATTAATCAGTTTAAAATGCTGATGGATCATACCAATGCCCAATGCAAAGGAATCTTTTGGGGAACGTATGGTTACTTCATTTCCGTTAATAAATATCTGCCCTTCATCCGGGAAATAGATACCGGAGAGCATATTCATAAGAGTGGTCTTACCGCTGCCGTTTTCACCTAAAATAGATAGGATTTCACCCTTTTTGACAGAGAGGTTCACACTGTCATTTGCTATTACTTCGCCAAACCGTTTGGTAACATTCTTTAATTCAATGGCGTTTACCTGTTCCACAAAAAAACCTCCTACACAATAAATTTGCGGAACTGCAAATCCGCAGTCCCGCAGAAAAGGCTAAAGAGCAAGCCTTGTACAATTTAATCACCATACATATCACAAGCCTGCTCGTGATACTGTTTAAATAGAAAGATTAAAAATGCAAAGCATTTTTCAATCCAATCCCCATGCATATCACAAGCCTGCTTGTGATATTGCTTAAATAGAAAGATTAA
>NZ_FRAC01000029.1 GCF_900142215.1 Anaerocolumna jejuensis DSM 15929
TGAACATCGATACCACAACAGGTTTGATAAGTAACTTTCATGGTCGAACTCCTTTCCCTAGTAAGATAAGAAGCCATTGACTGAACTGCCACACAATTTAACCAAGGCGTTAAAACAATTCTTAGTGTACGGACTCGTAGTACCACTTATTTGTGCTTGAAAAGGCAGGACTTACACTGATTATAATGCTGTCTAAAACGAGAAAGAATTTACAACTCCTCCTCCCGTGCTTTGTAGTGTAGCTTCTTGAAGCTATTATCTCATGGTGTGGAGGTTTTGAAAATCTTTCATTACTATTTGTGCCGCGCCTGAAGGCGCGCGGAATGGAGATTATAATGAATAAAGTAAATTTTTATCAAAAGAAATATGAAGCATTAGAAATATTTTATGGATGGGTTGACCAAGGAAGTGAATATGATGTGGCAGTTGAACAAAGTATATATTACAATAAACAGATGGACGAATTAGATGAAATTATTCTGAATATAACAATAGCAACTAGATTTTCTAGATGTGGAAAAACAATATCGGATAAATTTAAGAATAGATTAGAAAATATTATTTCTAAATATAAAACCATGAATTTAGAAAAATATTGGTTGACCGATGATGAAATGACTGTCCTTAATGAAGAAGTGGAAGAAATAGAAGGTATAATGTGCTGAAAGTGTGAAAGATATTCTTTAGAGAAATTATAAAGTTTATGCAATGTTGAATTTTATCTCCATACCTAGAAAGTAGAATCAACATAGGATGGAGATGAAATTTTTTAAGAGCTAGATTAAGTGGTTATTAAAAGAGTATGCAATTACTGAGAGTGGGAGATAGATTATATGAATGAAGAACGAAAATACTATTTAGAGCGTTATGAGCAAGAACGGGAAAAAATGGAGAATACGATAGGGAATGCAGAACTGTGTGAAAAATTTTCTAGTCATTCAACTGATGATAGTGACATCATCTACTGGAAAAAGAAAGGACTAGAAATTCGTGAAAAAGTTTATGGGAAAAAAAGTCTCCAACTAGGTAAATATTATGATTCACTGGCTGAATTATGTGTAAACTGTGGTAAATATAAATTGGCTAAATCTATGTGCGACAAGTCAATTAATGTCAAATTATTAGATGATACAGGACAATCAAATTTACTAAAGACGTATGAAATTATGATATCGATTTATGATGCAATGGATGATTACGAAAATGGAATTAAATGTGGTGAAGAAGCATTAAGCTTGAAGGAAGTAAAGAATCAAAATAATTATAATGAAGTCATTACAATTAATAAATACTTATCTTGGATTTTTAATCGTTTAAAAGATGAAGATAAAAGAGATTACCATATAAATCAAGCCTTAAATATTTCTGTTAATTATTTTGGAGAAAATAGTTTTCAAGCGGCAGAAATATATGTAGAAAAAGCACGTTTTCAATTAAAAGAAAGAAAAGAAAAATTAGAATTATTTAAAAAAGCACTAATTATTTTCTATGAAAATTTTGGATTTAATGATAGAAGAGCGACTAGAGTTTATCGTTTTATATGGAATTGTTGGGAGGGGAACCCAGCAGAGAGCATAGAGCTCGCAAATGACTGGTTAGAAAAAAATATTCCAAAAGATTTATATCATGAAATAAAAAAATGGAGAAAGTGAAATGATATATAAAAATTCAAATAGAGTTAATGAAGATATAAGTGACGAAATGATAGATTCCGTTAAATATTATGTAAAATCAGGATTTTATAGTGATGAAATGATTTTAAATTATATGAAAGGAGAATTAGAAGAAAGCTCTGAGATAGAACTCAAACAATTAATATTGGATGTTAAAAAAAACTATTGCCATCAGCAACAAGGTGATTTTCTGCGTCTAGATAAGGTGTTCAGAAAATTAACTGATAAAAAAATTATAACTATGCATAAAGCTGGATATTCTATGGATGAGGGATTTGAACTTTTAAATGAAATAGCGCAGGAAATGCATAAAGCCGGAAACATACTAATTGGCTGCTGTTTTTATCATGAACAAGACTTAATTGGATTAATTGAGCTTGATAAGAAAAAATTATATTTAGCGTATGGTAATTACTTAGATCAACCGGACGCTGTGGCTGTAGGTAAAATGATTGTATCTACATTAAAAGAAGAGGGGTTTTGTATTGAGTGGGATGGAAATAAAGAGTCAAGAATTGCTATTCTTAATATGAAGTGGGATAAGATTTATAACATACATAATGAGGAGTGAAATATACCTTTACTCTTGCACCTGGAATAGGGAGTAACCGCTGGCTGGCAGAAAGGGAAGAAGGGATACCATTCCTATCATCTGGACGAGCAGAACAGTACGGCTTATATAACAGATTCAGGTCAGAGGATAGAGAACAGCTATCAATATAATGCATTTGGAGGAATCTGGAGTAATAATGAAAAGGTTCATAAGGAGGCCAAAAATGAATTTATTGTCTGTGGTTAACAGCCAATTTGTAAACTTATATAACGAAAGTGAAATGCAACGGATTAAGGTGACGCCAGGAGACATACAAAAAGTTGCTGAATTAGCCCAAATACCGCTGCCTAAAATGTTAATAGATATTTTGGAAGAAGGGATAATTTATGGATTTAAAATTAAGGGTACATCAATAATTATAAACTTTGTTTATGTTGCAGATATTATCGATGTTGATGACAATTATCCGTATTTTAAAGAAGATATTAAGGAAGGACTGATTTTTGCTACAGATTTAGGTGGTAATGTGTATTATTATGGCAAGGGACAAGAAGGGGCAGGGTTGTATATTGTTGGAGCGGGTGATGGAAATTTTTTTGAAGAAGCGACTAAATTTGCAGAGACATTTGAAGACTTTTTTATTGAGGGGAAGGGAATTGATATCTTAGAAATGCGTTAATAAAGAGGCATACACAATCAAGTGGATATGCTTATTATCCGGATGGAAAGGGGGCTTCTGCTATACATATGAATATCGTCCGGCCCGAAAATTGATTAAGAAATCATCTTCGGGCCGGATGCTTGTATCCTGTACTTATTTTGATGATGGAAGCTTAAAGACCTTGACAGATGTATCCGGTCATACAGTATCATATGGATATGACAGACTGGGACAATTAGAGAGCATTTGCGATGAGAATGGGACTGAAATAGTCCGCTACTGTCACACTCCGGGAGGAAAACTAAAGTAAATCCGTCATGGAAACAGGATGCATACGGTCTATGAATATGATACAGATGACAATATCGTAAGGCTGACTTTGAAAAAAGAGGAAGAATCTCTTATCTCTGATTATTGCTCTGAGTATGATTTGAATGGAAACCGTACTCTAAAATCAGGCAGGTGTATCCTTCCAGGAGAAGAGAACTTGAGCGAACAGAGGATCTGCTATCGGTATGACAGTATGAACCGCCTGTTGGAAGAACGATATCATGACGACCCCATTCGTTACATCTATGATAAATGTGGAAACCGACTGGAAAAAGTAGATTACAAGAACAATATGTACTGGCTCAGCAAGCAAAAGAGCTAGAGGAAATGAAAAAGGAGAAATGTTAAAATGAGCGACTTTATTGCTATAAAAAAATTATATGATGCTTTAAAGACTTTAGATATCGAAGAATTTGACGAAGTGTACTTTGGCATAAGAGATGGTAAATACATGTTTTATCAAGAAGACATTCTTCAATTATGCAGTATATTCACACATAACTTCCCATATATGGAACCTCATCAGGAACGAAAAATAGTCAAGATGACCTTTATTACTATTGATAAATATGATATTCAACCAGCACTAGAAAAGTTAATTAAAGGTTTGAAAAATATTTTTGACAAAAGTTTAACAGATATAAAAGGAGAGACTGTGAATTTTTCATGTGAAGAAATTCTTGAAGAATATGTAAGCATATTTGTAAATAGCTATGAAAAGTCAAACATTATAGTATTTGGAGAATTAATGAACCGAGAAAATTGTCAAAATTTTAAGTTGAAAATAATAGAAATACTTGAAATGAGTATGGAGCATGCGGAAGATAACTATCTAATAAAAGGCAAAATACTTCTGGACATTATTAAACAAAATCAATAGTAAATTTCATATTAAAAAAAATCTGATTCAAGAAAATCCTGATCATACGATGTTATGGTCAGGGTTTTAAAGAGCGGTACATGGTATCGAGTGTGAAATTAGAACGCATTACAAATAGATAGTGGTAAGTTAGTAGTTTCAGAAGCAATATTAAAAACAAATGAGTTGGAAGTTGGATCATATATCACAGCACCAAAAACAGTCGGTAATGGTGTGACGCCCATCATATGCAATCTGCCAGTTCTATAAGTGCTGATGGTATTGATTACAATGATGGTTCTTGCCTCAATGTGATGGGGAAGACACATACAGGTATTTTTACCTACGGTTTAAGTGTGGAATATGCAACGAATGGTAGAATTATTAAAGGAGGTCATTAATGGGGATAGTACTATCGGATTTAAGTGAAAATATAATTGTGGGCGTTGTGTACAAAAATGTTTATAATTGGTATATTACAGATAAAGAAATTTGGTTTTTAGATTATAAGAAAAGAATTAAGATATTTGAGGATAAAGGATTTGAAATAAAAGAAGAGTATCTTGATGAAAGCAGACAAAATTTATTAATTTTAGATTCCCATAACATAAACATTTTTTTGGAAAGAATATCAGAGCATAAAATATCTACTAATGAATTAAGGAGACTTCTAATAGCTGGCAGGGCTACAGAGGATGATTCTTGGCTGTATGAATTTAGGCCTAGCTTATACGTAAATTTTGATAATCGTAAGCTATTTTCACTTTATTCCGAACCAGCATCTTATGAAGATTATGTACCATTAAATTGGGTAGGCAGTTATTTTGATTTTTTAGAGCTTGTACCAATAAAATGTAGGTACTGGATAAATGAAGATTCAGTGAATCTATTAGAAAGGTAAAAGTTATGAAAAAACTATATCAATAGATGTCTGAAGAATTTGAAAATGAACAAACGGGAGAATTTTAGGAGGAAATAAGTTATAATGGAAGAAAATAAAGAGATTGTGCTAGCAGAAAATGAAGTTTTAGAAATACTTAAAGAGATAAATCTAATTTTAATATCTTTACATGACATGGATTCATACTATATGGGTAAGGATGCAGGAGAATATGAAAAAGAAACTACTCGATTCGTTGATGAATGGAAAGTTACTAGTAGGCTAGCTAAAGTAAGAGGAGTATTATCAGAAAAATTTGATAACACCTTAGGAGATGATAATATGGACGATTTAGAAAGAGCGATGGAAGGCTTAAAGTATTGGGAAAAGCCAGGAGATGTTCCTGATGATATTGTTGAATAATAAAAGTTTAGTAAAACTACCTACATAACTTTAGATACTAGTGAGATATTTATTTAAGTTGCTAGTTCAATGGTATTTTTTATTAATGGAATTGTATCAGGAAGTTGATATCAGAAAACGCTAATAATAAATCTTAAAAATAGCAGAAATGAATAATAGACTTGATAGGTGGCTTGCTATTACTGAAGTATCATTACCATTAAGTCGGAAAGTACGGAATAATATGAAGATAAAGAGGGAGAAGCAATATGCTTTACAGGATTCGCGGAGATATATTTCTTAAAATAATAATCAGTTTTTTGACAGCACTTATTATAGTCTTACTACCCGATTACCAGTACCTTGTATATCGTTCTGTCACACCATTAACGAATCAGGATATAGAGGAAAAGGGGGCATATAATTGCATAGGCTATCCGGCCGCAAATGATGTATTTCAGACTGAAACTGTAGAAGATCTTGAGAAAAATCTTTATTTTACCATAACCGTAAACCGATCAGATTTAACACCAACCGGTTATTATGAAATCCTGGATCCTTCCAAAACCGGAATTCAGTATGGAACAGGAAGATATTCCCATGATACTGAAATCCATATGTATTTGGATAATGACATAATTGCTTTTGTTGAAAACAAGTTAGGAACCGAATACGGCCAATTTTATGTACTTAATTTAAAGGGAGAAAAAGTAATTATCAGACTGGATCAGACATTGCTAAAGGGGAGTGGAACCATACGTTTACCCCTAGGAACCGTAAATGGAAGCTATCCTGCGGAGTATTTTGAAAAGATACGGGAAAAATACGGTTTAGAAAAAGAGAACAGTGACTTTTACATAGAAACTACTGGCACTAACTGAATTATAGATTCCAGAATGGTGAAGTTAGGTGTGATAAAATTCATTAGTTATTTCATTATAGTAATTGCAGTATATATCATTTGTACCATAATATTTAAAAAGTATAAACTCTTTCGATAACATGTTATTATAAAGATATTCTAGGTGTATTCGTGTACTGTTAACAAAGGATCAGTACCGACTGGAGTTTTGCTGTCCGCATAGCAAACCAATAAATAATAGGAACGCACTCAAAAGAAAAAGGTGTGATAGTTGGAGATTTAATACCTAATCCTAATTATGGGAAGGAAAACTAATTGAAGGATGGGAAGATAGGAAAAATACTAAAAAATACACATTTTGTTTTCTATTAGTGTTCTGTATACTTTCACTCATGATTTTCATCATATTCATATGGATTGGACGGAAAGCACCGAGCTATAATACAAAGAGAAATGGATTGCAAGATGTTATAGAAAAATTAAATAATTATTCGGATTTTTTTAAAGAGAATAGCGTAAATGCCAGCGTTGTAATCAAGGACGAGAGACAATATTTGAAGATTAAATTTGATTCTGGCGCTGAAGCCTTATATGGAACAACATTGATAACGGTCTATACTAACATTAGTTGGAAGTACTACTCGGAATGTTATCAGGTGAATGTCGAAATCTATGATATTAGTGAGGATAAAAAAACAGCACAGGTTTCCACGAGTTATGATGGTGGATATGGTACAAGAGTGTGTTATTATCTCCCTGATTTTTATGATATTAAACCAGATTTGGGGGATTATTTGCAAGCAGATTTGGATGTAAAGAAAATTATATCAAAGGAGGAATTGCAGAAAATGTACAGTGAAGCTACCTATATGGAACAGAAAATTAAGGAAGAATATATGCGTCTTAATGACGGTCGGGAAATTAACAGGGAAAATGACAAAGATGAGTTGGTAAAATAGAAAGAAGTGATACAGCTATTTATTTAAATCATATAAAGACATGAGGAAAGGGTAATGATAATGGAGTTTAAAGATTTAAGAGATGTAAAGGCATTAATGGTTACTTTATCTCAAAAGGTTGAAAAATCAAATAAATATTATAATGATTTTATATGGTTTAGTAGTATTAATTATACAACAAACTCAGAGTATCATGGAGAAATAAAATTATTTATTGAAAGTATGATTAATCAAGATGATATTCCAACAATGAAACAAGAAGTATTTGATTTGCATAAATGGTTAAATAGATGAAAAATACGAAAAAACATGTACATAATTCATAATATGAACATTTGCATATGCATAAGCCGCAGAATATATTTACAAAAAGATTTTCTATAACGTTAAAAGAGAGTTCATGGAAATCCATAACACTTGGATGACACTTTATGCCAAAAGAGAGTGTTAGTAAAAGACCAAGTAAATTGGTAGAACACCAAACGAATAGTGGAGCTGATGGAAAGTCCAATGCGCCTTAGGATAGTATAAAGATGCAAATGGATTTATTTTATTAACGTAATTAGGAGGTAACATGGAACTTGAACCAGATGTAGAGGTATTATTTGAGTTTATTGGTCAAAGAAAGGGGAAGCTCACAATGGCCTATCAAGGCATTTTATCCGATTCAAAGAGCATCCGTTGATTTGCGGCAGCGATGTTTAGATAGAATTAAGTAAAGGGGCATATATGGATAAGGAAAAAGAAAAATTTATTCAACAAATATTATATGAAAAAGATATTGAAGAAGTATTAAAAGTAGTACAAGCTATTAACGATCCTGAAATGCTGTATATGTATGCTTATAATTATAATTGGGATAATGGGTTTGAGATACCTAAAAATATCATTTTTAATGATTGCTGTGATTTAAGTACAGCATTAATGATTTTTTACTCCGTTGATGGGTACAGGTATTTGCAGAAAAAAGATGAAAAGAATGATAGTTTAAAGGAATGGTCTGTTTTTATTAAGGAATTATATAATAGAATACTTAAAAATAGTTTTATAAAAAGCAATACAAAATTTGTTCCTCCTTTAAATAAAGTACAAATATTTAAGTTGAAAAAGGTTTTGGGTATGGAAGAGCATATATTTTTGGAAGAGATAGGAAGTAATGATTTAAATATATCTTTATAAATCCACTAATTGGAGGTAAAAATGGATTGGAGTTCCAAGATAAAAGATGTTTCGACAAGGAATGATTTTATAAAATTTATTGAAGAATTGAGCTTAGATTATTCAAAAAATAATGAAGAATGGGAAAATAAAGATCTAAATTCGTATTTTGAAGCTATAGCATCATGGAGTGAAGATATGGAAGGCTATTACACTAATGTGAAACTTGACCTTCCAAATAATATTAATTGGGAATTTATGGCCATGTTATTATATATAGGAAAAATTTATGAATAGGGATAGAAAAAGAGTTGATAGTTGGTGATAAAATCCTAATCCTAGTTATAGAAAGGATAACTATGCTAGAGGAAAATTTAAAAGTAAAAATTGCAAATGAAAAGAAAGAGATTTGTGAATTCGACTTAGTTCTATATGAAGGACACCCCGATAATAATGATTATATAAAGTTAGTGCTTCAGCAAAAAGAACAAGCTATTACGTTTAGTGCAGATAATTATTTTAAGGCACTAGAAAAGTTAAGAAGATATTTAGAAGACAGGAATCAGAAAATACTTTGTAAAGGCAGTAATGAAAATGTATATCCATCTGCAATGCAGCTAGATATGGGAGCTGGACGTAATGCATATTCATTAACATTAGGAAAACAAGCTAAATTTGCTGATGTAGTTGATATATTTGATGAAAGTAATTTTGACAGTTGTGTATCTTGTGATAAACAAAAGGATTTTTTTGAAAAATGGATAGAAAGCCTAAATAAATAATAAATAAATAATATAAGAGGGCATTAGTTAAATCCAAAATCTCAAATTTTATGTAAAATACGAAAGAAGTAACTGGAGATTAAATGAATATTAAAGAAATGATACTTGAATTTAAGAAACATAAAAATTTCGAGGTTAAAGATCCCTGTGGTTATCCAACACTTAATAACGGGCACATATTACCGGATGATATGAAAGAATTTTATAGTAGATGCGGCGGGATAATTTGTTATATTGAAGATGGAGGTTTCCCTATTGAAATATTATCTCCAATTATTGTAAAGCAGGCTAATCCTTCATTGCTGGGAAAGGAGTATGAGGAAGATATCTCATCTTCCTGGTATCTAATTGCAGATGCTGAAGATGGGAATTACATTTCAATAGATTGTAATTCATCTAGACTTGGCAGATGCTATGAAAGCTTTCAGTATAGTCATGCTGTTGCAGGAAATTGCCCCATTATCGCTTTGACATTTACCGAATTATTAAATAATATATTTAGTTATAAAGGAGATTATTTTTTCTGGAAAGATAATTCAAACTTTATAGTACATGGAGATGCTTATAATGCTGATTAAGTAATTATTGACCATTTTCTTGCCATGCTAAAAAACAGCCTTAATGGTTTTATTAATGTAAACCATTAAGGCTGTTTGATGATCTGATATTTTCTGATTTAATCATTTTTTAAAATAAGCAAAGCCGCAAACACCGGGACCGGCATGAGTTCCAACAACAGAGCCAATGGGACTTTCAATATATTCATGGAGGTTGAGGGTATCCTTGGAATACTGAATAAAGGCAGCCATATTATCCTTTTTTGCCGAATAGCCAATGCAGATTTCTTCCGTATTGTCAATGCCCTTATCCTGCTTGATCAGCTCTGTAAGCTTGTTATAGCCTCCTGCCATGCCTCTTGCTCTGGCAGCAAGGTTTACAACTCCATCCTTAACCTCAATAATCGGCTTGATGTTTAATAATCCGCCTGCAAAAGCACTCATACCGGATAAACGTCCGCCCTTTTTCAGGTATTCAAGACTTTCAAGCAGAGCAAAGAGCTGAATTCTAGTTTTGGCTTCTTCAAGCTTTTCTATGATTACCTCTGCAGCTAAATCCTGTTTTTTTAATGCGATAGCTTTTCTGACAAGGAGCTGAAGGCCAAGAGTAACGGTCAGGCTGTCAATTATATGGATATCTGCATATTCCGTCATGTCTTTTGCAATAAGGGCACTTTGATAGGTACCGCTTAGCTTGGAGGAAATAGTTATAACGATTGCCGTGTCACCATTGGCCTTTGCCTCTTCAAAATAAGGCAGAAACTGTTCCGGCGCCGGCTGGCTGGTAGTGGGAAGATTCTTTGATAAAACAAGCATTTCGTAAAACTGCTCATTTGTAATATCCAGACCGTCAAAATATTCTCTGTCATCGAATATTACACGTAAAGGAACAAGAGTAATATCCAATTTCTTAGCAAGCTCGATGCTGATATCGGAAGTGGAATCTGTAATTATTTTTATACTCATAGGTCCTCCTTTGGACTGGTGGTATTTCTATTTTGAAAAGTATGAAAAAACTCATGCAGAGTGGAGAGTGCAGTGGATAGTGTTTTTAGCTCGTCTTCTTTGAGCCTGGCGGAAATTCCCTCAACAAGATTCTGATGAAATGTCCGGTGGCAGCTATAAGCCTTCTCTCCTAATGGAGTGAGGCAAAGTCTTACATACCGCTTATCCTTGGAAAGCTTTTGCCGTATAAGATATCCCTTACTTTCCAGAGTCTTTACGGAAGTGGTAAGAGTACTGGCAGTCACATTAAGCTTCGCAGCAATTTCGCTCATAGAATACAAGCCTTCAGTATTCCCATCATTAACAGCTTCTATTACATGCATCTCATGAACGGACAGATTCTTAAAATCCCCCCTGGCTAAATCAGCTTCTTCCAGACGCAGTATATCGTGAAATACTTCAACCAGAAAGGTATTGATTGTTTCCTTGTATTGCTCCATAGGCTTCCTTTCAGTGTAAATATATTTATTATAAAATACTTTGAATATCAAAGTAATCTCATTGTAGCAAAGGGATATTGCTTTGTCAATAATAATTTGATGTTCAAAGTATTTTATATAACTGCAAATAAGGACGTAAAACTTCCCAAATTACGTCCTTATACAAAAGAAAAAATAACGATATAATTATGTTGTATTAGATAGAAGATTAAAAAAATGCCTGTTTTACCGGAGAGTGAAAGGAGAATGTTGTGCAAAATTACTATTTGGCGGTGGATATTGGGGCATCGGGCGGCAGACATATATTAGGTTCCATTTATAATGGTAAGCTTCAACTGGAGGAAATTTACCGCTTTGAAAACGGTTTGACAGAAAAAGACGGACATCTTTGCTGGGACCTTGAGATTCTGTTCTTAGAGATTCAAAAGGGTATGAAAAAGTGTAAGGAAGCAGGGAAAATACCTGCCAGCATGGGAGTAGATACCTGGGGTGTCGATTTCGTATTGCTAGACAAGGAAGATAAGGTCCTGGGAGCTGCGGTAGGGTACCGGGATAAACGTACCGATGGTATGGACGCTGAGGTGTACGGGATTATTGAAGAAAAACAGCTTTATAACCGTACCGGCATACAAAAGCAGATATTTAACACCATCTATCAGTTAATGGCAGTGGAAAGGACGGAGCCGGATATCCTTCAAAGGGCAGCAAGCCTTCTTATGATACCGGATTATTTTCACTTTCTCTTAACCGGCAGGAAGGTGCAGGAATACACCAATGCAACCACCACACAGCTGGTGAATCCAATAACAAAGGATTGGGATTATGCCCTGCTTGACAAGCTTGGTACAAAAAATGAAATTTTTCAAAAGATTACCATGCCCGGAACCTCTCTTGGGCATTTAAGCAGGGAAATCAGCCGGGAGGTTGGTTTTGACTGTGAAGTGGTACTGCCGGGTACCCATGATACGGCCTCAGCAGTTCTGGCAGTACCTGCCTGTGATGATGACTATGTGTATATCAGCTCCGGTACCTGGTCTCTTATGGGAATTGAGAGAATGGAGGCGGATTGCAGGGAAGAGAGCCGTCTTGCCAACTTTACCAACGAAGGCGGTTATGCATACCGGTTCCGCTATCTTAAGAACATAATGGGCTTGTGGATGATTCAGTCTGTGCGACATGAACTGGATGATCAGTATTCCTTTGCAGAGCTTTGCAGTATGGCAGAGAAAAACAGTTCCTTTTCCTCCATTGTGGATGTGAATGACCAGGTGTTTTTATCGCCGGAGAATATGAGCCAGGCCATTAAGGATTATCTGGAAGGAACCGGACAAAAGACTCCTGAATCCGTAGGAGAGCTTGCCGCCTGTGTTTACAACAGCCTGGCAAAGTGCTATGGGGAAGCGGTAGAGGAGATCGAAAGACTGACAGGAAGGACATTTAAGCGAATTCACATTGTCGGAGGCGGTTCCAATGCCGATTATTTGAACCAGCTTACGGCGGATTATACTGGAAAAGAGGTATGTGCAGGACCGGGGGAAGCTACGGCTCTTGGAAATATTCTTGCTCAGATGCTAAAGGCAGGAAATTTTGCATCCATAACGGAAGCCAGAAACTGTGTATATGACTCCTTTGGAGTGAGGGTATTTAAAAACAGAAAGGAAGGAAAATAATATGACAACAAAACAAAGATATGAATCAGCAAAAGAAATCTATAAAAAAATAGGTGTAGATACCGATGAAGCCATCAGCAAGATAAGGAAGACATCCATTTCCATGCATTGCTGGCAGGGAGATGATGTAGGAGGCTTTGAAGGAGCAGGGCAGCTCTCCGGTGGTATCCAGGCAACAGGAAACTATCCCGGAAAGGCAAGAACTCCGGAAGAATTAATGGCTGATATTGATAAGGCCTTAAGCCTGGTTCCTGGTAAACACCGTATTAACCTTCATGCCAGTTATGCCATTTTTGAGCCGGGAGAAAAGGTTGACAGGGATAAGCTGGAGCCAAAGCACTTTGCCAGGTGGGTGGAATTTGCCAAGGAAAGAGGTCTTGGACTGGATTTTAATCCCACCTATTTTGCACATCCCAAGGCAGAAGGACTGACCCTTTCCAGCGAAAAGGAAGAGATTCGCAAGTTTTGGATTGATCATGGCAAGGCCTGCGTCCGTATTGCGGAATACTTTGCAACAGAACTTGGAACCCACTGCCTTTTAAATATCTGGATACCAGATGGATTTAAGGATATTCCTGCCGACAGGCTGGGACCCAGAGCAAGATTAAAGGACTCCCTGGACCAGATTACGTCTGTAGAATACGACAAGTCCAAGGTGTACATTGCTGTAGAATCCAAAGTCTTCGGCATTGGACTGGAAGCCTGCACTGTAGGTTCCCATGAGTTCTATATGAATTATGCCGCTAAGAATGACCTTCTCTGCCTGCTTGACAATGGGCATTACCATCCTACAGAAGTAGTATCAGATAAGATTCCCTCCATGCTGTTGTTTTCTGATAAATTAGCCCTCCATGTTACAAGGCCCATAAGATGGGACAGTGACCATGTGGTGCTCTTTGATGATGAAACCAAAGAAATTGCAAAGGAAATTGTCCGCTGCAATGCTCTTGACAGAGTGTTGATTGGATTGGATTTCTTCGATGCAAGCATTAACCGTATCTCCGCCTGGGTAGTGGGCATGAGAAATATGATAAAGGCTCTTTTGTATGCGGCTCTCCAGCCCGCTGAAAAGCTGGCAGGTTTGCAGAATGAAAGAAGCTTCACAGAGCTTATGATGCTGATGGAAGAACTAAAATCCTATCCCTTCGGAGATGTATGGGATTATTACTGTGAATTAAATGAAGTACCGGAAAGGGAAGAATGGTTTACCACCGTATCCGATTATGAGAAAGATGTATTATCAAATAGAAAGTAAGTTCTTACAGAAGCTTATAAGGACTCTGGTGTAATGGAAATTATATATAAAGAGTGCAAAAAGAGTTCACCATATACTGGTTTTACAGACAGAAAAAGCCTCAGGCCTCTTTCATTAAGACGGTTTTCAGCCGGTATCTTAGTAGAAAGCCCCGAGGTTTTTTTATTTAAATGCTTCCTAGCACATTGACCTTGACTTATGGCATCCGAATCATACATGCAAAGCAAACACAAAACAAATAAACCAAAAGTAAAGACAAATAAATATATCATTTTTAAGCATAATCTATTGACTGATAAGTGCTTTCGTGGTAAGATACAGACAAATAAACATAAAACAAATAAAAACAACATAATAAAAGGAGACTGAATTATGATATCAGAGTACGAAATCAAAAAGGAAATATGCGAAATCGGTAAAAGGATTTACAACAGGGGCATGGTTGCTGCCAATGACGGTAACATATCCGTTAAATTAAGCGACAATGAATTTCTATGTACACCCACCGGTGTAAGCAAAGGCTTTATGACACCGGAATACATATGTAAGGTTGATAAAGAGGGAAAGGTACTCCAGGCAAACGGCAGCTTTAAACCCTCCTCTGAAATAAAGATGCATATGCGCGTATACAAGGAAAGACCCGATGTAAATTCCGTTGTACATGCACATCCCATGTATGCAACCGGCTTTGCCATTGCGGGAATTCCTTTGACACAGCCCATCATGCCGGAAGCAGTTATCAGCCTTGGCTGTGTACCGATTGCAGAGTACGGTACTCCTTCTACAGAAGAAATTCCTAATGCCGTATCCAAATATCTTCCCTATTATGATGCCGTATTACTGGAAAACCACGGAGCATTGACCTATAGCGATTCTTTGCTGAATGCTTATCACAAGATGGAATCCGTTGAGTTCTATGCAAAGCTTTTATATATTTCAAAACAGCTGGGCGGACCCCAGGAATTAAACGATGCTCAGGTACAGAGATTATATGAAATCCGCAGACAGTTCGGAATGACAGGAAAGCATCCTGCCGACCTTTGCCAGAACAACAAGGACGGAAAGGCAAGCTGCCATGGCTGCAACAGCAAAAATGCATCAGAACAGGATTCCACCCAGCTGGTAGCTGAAATCACGAAAAAAGTAATGGAGCAGTTAGGACTGAAATAATCCCTGAAGGTGGTTAAGCAGTATGGAATTGAAAGAAGGCAGAGAAAGCAATCCCGTGGGCAGTATATACCGGGAGCTTGCAGAGGTGGAAGACAGACTGAAAGAATTCACTGCTTCTGTAAACGACAGCCAGTTAAATGAAATTCTGACAGAAGCTCAAATAAAGCTTGATACGGCCAGACTGCATATAGTGGAAGCGGCTGTGAGGACAGCTTTAAAAGATACTTCCCTGTCTGACTCCCTTATAGAAAACCGGCAGGATAAGAAGCTCTTTCCGGATAATATCTCCCTCAAACAGGCTTTATGGCTGACGGAACAGCTAAAAGAAGAAGCGGAAAGATTGGGAATGGCAGTGGTAATTGCTATAGCGGATAAAGCCGCCAGGCCCATTACGGTCCAGTCCATGGAGGAAGCTTATATTGCAAGCTTTGATATAGCTCTTAACAAGGCATTTACCAGCGCTGCCCTGAAAATGTCCACCTCAGAGTTAAAGAGTCTGAGCCAGCCCGGCAAAGAGCTCTATGGGATACAAAATACAAATGAAGGTAAAATTGTGATATTCGGAGGCGGGGAACCCCTTATTTATAAGGATACCCTCCTTGGCGGCCTGGGCGTAAGCGGAGGGACGGAAAGTCAGGATTCTGCCCTTGCGGCTTACGGAAAAGAAAAATTAAAGGAGGCTTTTTCGTGGATTTAAGTGAAACACAGGTAAAGGACATCGTAAGAAAAGTCCTTCTTCAGATGGAAGCAGGGAACAGAGAGGATAAGAAGCTGTCCGGGATATTTACGGATATGAATGATGCCATTGAAGCTTCTATCAAAGCCCAAAAGGTAATGCAGAGGCTTTCCGTAGATTCCAGAGAGAAGATCATCTCCAATATCCGGAAGAAAACGTTGGAAAATGCGGAGCTTTTGGCACGCATGGGCGTGGAAGAGACCGGAATGGGAAATGTAGGACATAAGATACTAAAGCATCAGCTGTTAGCAGAAAAGACTCCGGGAACGGAAGACATTACAACCACAGCCTGGTCGGGAGACCGGGGGCTTACCCTTGTGGAAATGGGGCCTTTTGGAGTAATCGGAGCGATAACCCCCTGTACAAACCCAAGTGAAACCATACTTTGCAACAGTATCGGTATGATTGCGGGAGGAAATACCGTGGTATTCAATCCCCATCCGGCGGCTATCGGAGTATCGAATCTGGCCGTACATATTGTAAATGAAGCTTCCAAAGAGGCAGGCGGCCCGGAGAATATTGCAGTATCCCTTGCAAAGCCGACTCTTGCTTCCGGGGATATTATGATGAAGCATAAGAGCATCCCTCTTATTGTGGCAACAGGAGGTCCGGGAGTAGTAACCACCGTTCTTTCCTCCGGTAAGAGAGGAATCGGAGCGGGGGCCGGCAATCCGCCCGTACTGGTGGATGAAACAGCGGATATTAAAAAGGCGGCAGCCGACATCGTAAACGGCGCTACCTTTGACAATAACCTGCCCTGCATCGCAGAAAAGGAAATTGTTGCAGTAAGCAGTATTGTAGATGAATTGACTCATTATCTGATAGAGAACGGCTGCTATGTCATATCCAGGGAAGAACAGGATAGGCTGACAGCACTGGTATTAAAGGATAACAAGCTGAACAGAAAGTGTGTGGGAAAGGATGCCCGGACCCTCCTTGGCATGGTAGGGATAAATACTCCTGAAAATATCCGCTGCATTATCTTTGAAGGCGAAAAGGAGCATCCCTTAATTGCGGAAGAGCTTATGATGCCCATTTTGGGTATCGTCAGAGCCGCAGATATTGACGATGCCATCGAAAAGGCCCTTTGGCTGGAGCATGGCAACCGCCATTCCGCCCATATGCATTCGACCAATGTGAACCATTTAACACGTTTTGGAAAAGCAATCGACACGGCTATTTTTGTAAAGAATGCACCTTCCTATGCCGCTCTTGGCTTTGGAGGCGAGGGTTATTGCACCTTTACCATAGCCAGCAGAACGGGAGAAGGCCTGACCTCAGCCAGAACCTTTACCAAACAAAGACGCTGTGTAATGGCCGACAGTCTTTGCATCCGTTAGAAGCCCTTAAGAATCAGGAGGATATAAAGTGGAAACAAATTCAATTAATATTGAAGACATTGTAAAGCAGGTACTCTCAGAAATGACCGGGGATAAGAAAGTACCGGCAGGCAGTAAAACTGCCGGAGACATTCCAAAGACTGCAAGAGTTGCCATGCTTACAAAACTGGAGCATTTTGACATCAGGGAATATCCCATTCCGGAGCTTGGCGAGGAGGATATTCTGGTCAAGGTTGAGGGCTGCGGCATCTGCGGTACCGATGCCCATGAATTCAAAAGAGACCCCTTTGCCTTAATTCCGGTAGTTCTGGGCCATGAAGGTACCGGCGAAATCGTGAAAATGGGCAGTAAGGTGAAAAAAGACAGTGCCGGAAAACCCTTAAAGGTGGGGGATAAGGTCGTGACCTGTATGATATTTAAGGATAATCCGGACATCACCATGTTTGACTTAAACAAGCAGAACGTAGGAGGAGCGGACGTATACGGACTTCTGCCCGATGATGATGTTCACTTAAACGGATGGTTCTCTGATTATATCCTTATCAGGGGCGGTTCTACTGTATTTAACGTAAGTGACCTGGACCTGGATTCCAGAATCCTCATTGAGCCCTGTGCAGTATTGATTCATGCGGTAGAAAGGGCAAAGACAACAGGAATCCTGCGGTTTAACAGCAGAGTTGTGGTTCAGGGCTGCGGTCCCATCGGTTTAATCTGTATTGCCGTACTGCGTACCATGGGAATTGAGAATATTGTGGCTGTGGACGGAGAAGAAAAACGCCTTGCCTTTGCAAAGGAAATGGGCGCGGAAACGACTGTTAACTTCAAGAACTATAAGGGAGTTGAGGAACTGGCAGAAGGTGTAAAGGAAGCCTTTTCAGGCTATCTTGCAGATTTCGCCTTCCAGTGTACCGGTTCTCCCGCAGGACATTCCAATATTTATAAATTCATCCGAAACGGCGGAGGACTTTGTGAGCTGGGATTCTTCATCAATGGAGGAAATGCCACCATCAATCCCCACTTTGATATTTGCTCCAAGGAAATAACAACCGTTGGCTCCTGGGTATACACCTTAAGGGATTATGCCACTACCTTTGACTTCATCAAACGGGCAAAGGGAATTGGGCTTCCGTTAAATAAGCTGATTACCCATAAATATTCCCTGGAGCAGATTAATGAAGGCTTTGCCACCAACTTAAAGATGGAAGGCCTGAAGATAGCCGTCGTCAATTCACTGTAAGGAAAGGCGGTAGGTGTATATGGCAATGGCCGTCGGAATAATAGAGGTATACGGGCTTGTGGCAGCCTTTGTGGCTGGGGATGCAGGCTGTAAGGCCGCCAATGTTACATTGGAGACCTTTGACAGGAATAAGCCTGCCAATGCAGAGAAGCTTCCCGTCCCTCTCATCATTATGGTGAAATTCAGGGGAAATGTTTCGGATGTCAGAGCAGCGGTAGAAGCGGCCGAGATTGCCGCAAATGGTATATCCGGTGTGATATCCAAGCATGTAATTGCCAATCCGGAGGAAGGCACGGAGAAAATGCTTGCCTTGAACGGACTGGATAAGAGCTGATAGTTTAAAAATGCGTTACTCAAATTTCAATTTAGCATATTCCAAGCATACTTGGGATATGCATGGGGATTAATGTGAAGAATATCCCATCGTTAGAAAAAGGAACCAGCATAAAAAGTTCATTTTGAAATTAATATAGGTTTTTACTAAAAATCATAATTAACAGGAGGAAATACAAAATGGCACAGGAAGCATTGGGAATGGTCGAAACAAGAGGTCTTACAGCAGCAATCGAAGCAGCGGACGCTATGGTAAAGGCAGCGGAGGTTGTATTGGTCGGAACAGAAAAAATAGGCTCCGGACTTGTAACCGTATTAGTAAGAGGTGATGTCGGTGCAGTGAAGGCAGCTACGGAAGTAGGCGCAAATGCAGCTTCCAGATTAGGAGAACTGGTTGCGGTACATGTAATTCCAAGACCTCATACGGATGTTGAGAAAATTCTTCCGAAAATCTGATCTGTTCATAAAAAGATAAGGAGCAGGCAATGAAATCATTAGGATTTATTGAAATCCCAGGAGTTACGGCGGCTATTGAAGCTCTGGATGTCATGCTGAAGACCGCCGATGTGGAATTCGTAACCTGGGAGAGGAAGCTTGGCGGAAGGTTGGTAACCATTATCGTAAGAGGAGAGGTATCCGCAGTGACCCAGGCAGTTGAGACAGCTGCAAAAGGCGCAATGAAGCAGCCCTGTGTCCATGCCGTGATACCAAATCCCCATGAAGAAACAATACGGATGGTAACCTTAAGTGCGTCCAGGCTGGCGCAATAGTGAAACGAGGTTGGTATGGCAGACAACAAGAATCAGGATGTTATAGGTAATACCCAAAACCCTGGCAAAAAACCAGCGGGGCGGAAGGAAAGCACGAAAGAAATCAGCAATCCGGCTGTACAGCAAAATCAAAAGGAACAGCCTAAGGATACACAGCAGGCAGCGGAAACCGCTGCTGTAAAAATCAATAAAACAATTATAAAGGAAACAGCAAAAGAAGCTGTGAAGGAGGTCAAAATGGCACAGGAAGCATTGGGAATGGTGGAAACAAGAGGTTTGGTAGCTGCAATTGAAGCAGCGGATGCCATGTTAAAGGCAGCAAATGTTACATTAGTTGGAACAGAAAAAATCGGTTCCGGTCTCGTAAGTGTTATGGTAAGGGGAGACGTTGGTGCTGTAAAAGCAGCTGTGGAATCCGGTGCAAGCAGTGCCTCCAAATTAGGCGAGCTGGTAGCTACACATGTAATTCCAAGACCTCATACGGATGTTGAGAAGATTCTACCCACATTAAAATAATCTGGCAGGTGGATATTTTGGAAGAAAGAGACGTTGAATTAATCACTGCCCTTGTCATTAAGGCCATGGAGGGCAGTAAGGAAAAAGAGAGTTATGCCGTACCTATAGGTGTTTCCGCAAGACATGTCCATCTGACCGGAGAGCATGTTGAAATCCTCTTTGGAAAAGGCTATGAGCTTACCAGGAAAAAAGAGCTGATGGGCGGACAGTTTGCCTCCAATGAGCAGGTGACCATAGTTGGATATAAGCTGAGAGCGATGGAAAATGTCCGGATATTAGGTCCGGTCAGGAAAAAATCCCAGGTCGAGATATCCGCTACGGATGCCATTAAGCTGGGGATTAAAGCCCCTGTCAGGGATTCGGGAGATATTGAAAACTCTGCCCCTATCACAATCGTAGGGCCAAAGGGAGCCATATACCTGAAAGAGGGCTGTATTATTGCCAAACGCCACATCCATATGGCACCCTCCGATGCCAGGGCTGCCGGTGTAAAAAACGGTGAAGTGGTATCGGTTAAGGCTGAAAATGTGAGAGGCACCACCTTTAACCATGTCACGATCAGAGTAGATGAAAGCTACACCCTGGAAATGCATATTGACACCGATGAAGCAAATGCAGCAGGGATTATAACCGGGGATACTGCATTGATATATAAAAGTTAGTGTGAAAATTAAAAACAATTTTCACATGCAAGATTGAGCCTGCGAAATCCTCAGCCCAATCTTGCGGCGCGTTGGAAAGGATAGCAGTTAGTGTGAAAATTAAAAGCAATTTTCGGATATTCAATCATTGACTGGATATCCGGGAAAGAGGGCAATATGATAGTCGGAAAAGTAGTCGGTTCCGTTGTGGCCACCAGAAAGTCGGAAAGCCTCATAGGCTGTAAATTTCTCATAGTAGAACCCTTTGAGAAAATGGAGCAGGGCGGAAGAATTGTAGCCGTGGATAATGTAGGTGCCGGTATCGGTGAAATTGTCCTTGTTGCAAAGGGCAGCAGTGCCCGTATCGGCTGCGGTATGGATAAGGCACCGGTGGATGCCGCCATTGTAGGCATTGTAGATGACGGAATAGGATTGGAGTAACACAGCATGGAACTACAGGAACTTATTGGTATTGTAAAAGAGTCCGGTGTAGCCGGAGCGGGAGGAGCAGGTTTTCCCACCTATGCCAAGCTTGATAAGCGGGCGGAGGCTATTATCTTAAACTGTGCGGAATGTGAGCCGCTGCTTAAGGTACACAGGCAGCTTCTGGAGAAGCATGCTTATGAAATCATGGAGACCTTTCAATTCATAGGTGAAGTCCTGGAGGCCAAAAGAAGGATAATTGGAGTAAAGGAAGCCTATAAGGCTACTGTAAATGCTCTGAAAGGAAACCTTCCCTCCTTTCAGGAGCTGGAGCTTAAGCTTCTGCCGGAAATCTATCCCGTGGGAGACGAAGTGGTGCTGATCTATGAAGCTCTGGGATTCATAATTCCCCCCGGAGGAATCCCCATTGAAAAGGGTGTGGCGGTATTTAATGTAGAAACCGTCTATAATATCTATAAGGCCCTTCATTTCGGAAAACCTGTAACCTCCAAATATCTTACAATAGCCGGAGAAGTAACCAAGCCCGTAACAGTCCACGCCCCAATCGGCATGGAGGTCAGGGAGGTGCTTAAAGCAGCGGGAGAGATTACCGTCAAAAATCCGGTATTTATAATGGGCGGACCCATGACGGGAAGCCTTGTTACCTCCTATGCAGTCGTTACAAAGACCACCAATGCCATACTGGTACTGGACGGTGACCACCGCCTGGTAAAGCGGATGCAGTCGGATATTTCCATTGATATGAAACGGGCCATGTCCATCTGCTGTCAATGTGAGATGTGTACGGACCTCTGTCCCAGGAACTTACTGGGGCATCCTATTTCCCCTCATATGTTCATGCGTATGGCAACCAGTGGTGTAACGAAGGATCTGAGTCCTTTTTTAGATACCTTTTACTGCTGTTCCTGCGGGGTCTGCGAACTTTATGCCTGTCCCCAGGACCTGTCTCCCAGAAGGCTTATAACCCAGTATAAAAACGGACTGAGAAGTAAGGGCCTTGCACCGGATAAGAATGTGCAGTCAAAAGAACCGCTGTCTGCCAGAGAGTACCGCAGGATACCCATGGATAGGCTGACCGCAAGACTGGGTCTGGCTGAATACAACAAAGAGGCTCCCCTTTGCGAAACCAGATTAACTCCGCCGCAGGTCAAGATAATGCTGTCACAGCATATCGGTGCCAAGGCTGTACCCCTGGTGAAAAAAGGTGACCAGGTGGAGGACGGAAGCCTTTTGGCAAAAGCCCAGGAAGGAAAGCTGTCCCTGCCCGTACACGCTTCCATAACGGGAGAAGTAACAGAGGCAGGTCAGGATTATATCATAATACAAAACAGCAATGAGAGGATGCAGGCACTATGAGCAAGGCAATCGGAATGGTAGAATACAAGACGGTATCCACGGGACTTCTTGCCGCAGACACCATGGTCAAAACAGCAGAGGTAGAAATTCTGGAGGCTCAGACAGTCTGCCCGGGAAAGTACATTGTACTGTTAAAGGGTGAGCTTTCGGCTGTAAAGCAATCCGTTGAGGCCGCCAAAGAAAAATACAGGGAACATCTCATAGACAGCTTTATTTTAGGAAATCCCCATGATTCCATATTTGCGGCAATCTATGGAGCTGCGGCAGTCGAGCATATAGGTGCCTTGGGCATTCTGGAGACTTTTTCGGCGGCATCCATTATTGTTGCAGCGGACGAAGCTGCCAAGTCTGCGGAAGTGCAGCTGATAGAGCTGCGGATTGCCAGAGGAATGTGCGGTAAATCCTATATGCTCCTGACCGGAGAAATCGCTGCCGTAGAAGCTGCCATAGAGAAAGCAAAAGCAGCCCTTAAGGATTCCTCCATGCTTTTGGATTATGCCGTACTTGCCAATCCCGACAGAAAGCTTTGCAAAAGCATCTTGTAAAAGTATTTTGCAACTTCTACACAACTTGTTTATAATACTACTGATAGGAAAATTAATAAGGTAGGTGGAAAAGATGCTTGCAATTGAAAGAAAAAATCAGATACTGGAAATATTGCAGAAAGATAAGCGGGTTTTGGTAAGTGACTTAAGCCAGGCATTTGAAGTAACAGAGGAGACCATCCGCAGGGATTTGGAAAAGCTTGAAAAAGAAGGCTTTGCAAAGAAAACCTACGGCGGAGCTATTTTAAATGAAAGTGTTAATGTGGATTTGCCCTATACAGTCAGAAAAAAGGCCAATGTCTCCAATAAGGAGTACATTGCGGACATCATATGCTCCATGATAGAGGATGGGGACCATATTATGATGGATGCCAGTTCCACAGCCGTTTATGCGGCAAAGCGTTTAAAGAACAAAAAAAATATAACCCTCATCACCAATTCCATTGAGATCCTGCTGGAACTATCGGATATGGCAGGCTGGAAGGTACTTTCCACCGGTGGAATGCTAAAGGAGGGCTCCTTATCCCTGGTGGGCTATCAGGCAGAGAAAATGCTGGAAAATTACCATGTGGATAAGGCGGTTATTTCCTGTAAAGGTCTTGATATGGAGCGGGGCATTACCGATTCCAACGAAATGGAGGCCCAGATCAAGAAGCTGATGTTAGCTTCGGCAGGAACCAGAATACTTGCGGCAGATTCCACCAAGTTCGACAGGATATCCTTTACAAGAATCGGAGGACTTCAGAATCTGGATTATCTCATTACCGACAAGGAGCCGGTGGAGAAATGGAAGCAGGTATTTGAAAAAACAGGTATAAACTTAAAATACGAATAAAAATGCAGCAGGCATTTCACATAAAAAGATCATGTTATTTCGGAGAAAGGGTAAGTTGCCGCCGCTATGGCAACAGTACAGCGGCAACGGGTGCAGGTATGTATTATGTAAAGGATAAGGAAATTGAAAAAAGTCCCAGGATTCCTAAACTGATTGACAATTTATATGCCTCCATGCCTGAAATTGAAGCAGACAGGGCGTATTTAATAACGGAAAGCTATAAAAGCACAGAAGGGGAACCTATCATCAGAAGAAGGGCAAAAGCCTTTTACCATATTTTAAAGAATATTCCCATTACCATACGCCCCCTGGAGCTTATTGCAGGCAGTGCCTCAAAGGCCCCAAGAGGCTGTCAGGTATTCCCGGAATTCTCTTATCAGTGGCTGTTGGACGAATTTGAAACCGTTGAAAAGAGAAGCGCAGACCCCTTTTACATATCCGAAAAAACCAAGGAAGTTTTAAAAGAGGTCTATCCCTATTGGAAGGGAAAGACCACCAGTGAGCTCGCCACCTCCTATATGACACCGGAAACAAAGCTGGCCATGGAGCACAATGTGTTCACTCCGGGTAATTATTTTTACAACGGAGTAGGCCATGTAACCGTAGCATACGAAAAGGTGCTGGAAAAGGGCTACGAGGGCATTAAAGAGGAAGCGGTAAAAGCCTTGTCTGCCCTTAAGGTATCCGACATGGATTACGGCAGGAGAAGTGAGTTCCTAAAGGCTGTTATTCTAAGCTGTGAGGCGGCCTGCCTGTATGCGGAGCGCTATGCGAAGCTGGCAATGGAAGAAGCCGCCTCCTGTAAGGATGCGGCGAGGAAGGAGGAACTGCTGCTTATTTCCAGAAATTGCAGCAGAGTACCAAGATACGGTGCCTCTTCCTTTTATGAAGCCTGCCAGTCCTTCTGGTTCGTACAGCTGCTTTTGCAGGTGGAATCCAGCGGACACTCCATCTCTCCGGGCAGATTTGACCAGTATATGTATCCTTATTACGAAAAGGATATGAGAGAAGGCAGAATAACGGCAGAATCCGCCCAGGAACTGATAGACTGTATCTGGGTAAAATTAAATGATTTGAACAAGGTCAGGGATGCAGGCTCCGCAGAAGGTTTTGCAGGCTACAGCCTGTTCCAGAACCTGATTGCAGGGGGACAATCCAGGGAAGGCATGGATGTAACCAACGACTTATCCTTTATGAGCATAGAAGCCTCCATGCATGTAATGCTGCCCCAGCCCTCCCTGTCCGTAAGGGTATGGAATAAAACGCCCCATGAATTTCTGGTGAAGGCCGCAAAGCTTACCAGAACCGGCATCGGTCTGCCTGCCTATTACAATGATGAGGTAATCATACCTTCCCTGGTGAACCGGGGGCTTACCCTGGCAGACGCCAGAGAATACAATATCATAGGCTGTGTGGAGCCTCAGAAGGCCGGTAAGACGGAAGGCTGGCACGACGCCGCTTTCTTTAATATGCTCCGTCCGCTGGAATTTGCTTTTCGTAACGGAAAGGACGGGGGAGTACAGATAGGCCCTGCTACTGGTGAGGTAGAAGAAATGACCTCCTTTGAGGAACTTTTTGAAGCTTACAGGCAGCAGATGAATTACATGATAGAGCTTTTGGTAAATGCAGATAATTCCATTGATTTGGCTCATGCCGAAAGGTGTCCGCTGCCTTTTCTCTCTTCCATGGTGGAGGACTGTATCGGCAGGGGGAAGAGTGTCCAGGAAGGCGGAGCTGTTTATAACTTTACCGGCCCCCAGGGCTTTGGAATCGCCAATATGACGGATTCTCTTATTGCAGTGAAAAAGCTTGTATTTGAAGAAAAGAAGCTAACCCTTTCTGAGTACAAAAAAGCTTTGGATTCCAATTTCGGAAAAGACTTGTCTATTGAGAGGGCGGAAGAGACCGTCAGGGAAGTAATCAGGGAGCTCCTGAAGCAGGGAGTAAAGGTAGGAGAAAAAGAAGTAAAGGAAGTCCTCTCCCTATCCCTTTCAAGCGGGATGTCTCCTAAAGAACAGAAAAAATATGACGATTTGCTGGAGCTGATAAATGAGCTGCCGAAGTACGGCAACGACATCGAAGAAGTGGACCTTTTTGCCAGAGAAATCGCCTATACCTATACAAAGCCTCTGGAAAATTATAAAAATCCCAGAGGAGGAAGCTATCAGGCCGGCCTTTATCCCGTATCCGCCAATGTCCCTCTGGGGGCGCAGACGGGAGCGACCCCCGATGGCAGACTGAAAGGCTCACCCATTGCAGACGGTGTGTCCCCGGCCTCCGGAAGGGATACCAATGGCCCTACGGCAGCGGCTAATTCCGTTGCAAAGCTGGATCATTTTATTGCCTCCAACGGAACCTTATTTAACCAGAAGTTCCATCCCTCTGCATTAAGCGGAGTAAAGGGGCTGGATAACTTCATATCTCTTATACGGGCCTATTTTGACCAGAAGGGAAGCCATATGCAATTTAATGTCGTTAGCCGTGAAACCCTGATGGATGCCCAAAAACATCCGGAGAACTATAAGAGCCTTGTGGTGCGTGTGGCAGGCTACAGTGCCCTTTTTACAACCCTTTCCAGGTCTCTGCAGGATGATATTATCGCAAGAACGGAACAGGGCTTTGCCGGGTAATGACTACAGCAGACAGAAATGAGGATTCTCCATGATAAAAGGCAGGATTTTTGATATACAGAAATTTTCCATCCATGATGGACCGGGTATCCGTACGATTGTGTTTTTAAAGGGCTGTTATTTGAGGTGCCGCTGGTGCTGCAATCCTGAGTCCCAGGAGTATGACATTCAGACAATGGAGGTGAACGGAAAGCCCAAAATCATCGGCAGGGATGTAACTGTGGAAGAGGTTATGGCGGAAGTGGTCAAGGATATTCCCTATTACAGAAGGTCCGGCGGAGGGCTGACTCTGTCCGGAGGGGAAGCCTTATGCCAGCCTGATTTTGCAGTAGCACTGTTAAAAGCCTGCAAGGAATATGGCATTAATACCGCTATGGAAAGCACTGCTTTTTCAGACTATTCCGTAATCGAAAGATACCTTCCCTGGCTGGATGTTTATCTTATGGATATTAAGCACATGGATTCCGGAAAGCATGAGGAGTACACGGGTAGGCCCAACTCCCTGATACTTGAAAATGCGGAAAAAATAGCGGCCAGGGGAACAAAGGAATATGGCACCCGTTTGATAATACGCGTGCCGGTAATCCCGGAATTTAATGCAACCAAGGAAGAAATAAAGGCAATTGCGGAATTTAGCGCAGGCCTTAAGGGAGTGGATGAACTCCACCTTCTTCCCTATCACAGGCTTGGGCAGGATAAATACACCGGATTAAGCAGGGATTATGGAATGGCGCATGTCAGTCCCTTAAGCAATGACTATATGGAAGAGCTTCTAAAGGCCGTGAAAGAAACAGGGCTTCGCTGCCAGATAGGCGGTTAAGGAAGGAGAATAACGGTGGATTATCAGGATATCCAGGCGACTGGAAGTAAAATGAGAATTATTCAGGAAATTGTTCCAGGTAAACAGATTACCCTGGCACATGTTATAGCCAATCCGGACCCGTCACTTTTAACAAAGCTTGGCTTGAATCCGGACACAGATTATAAGAGAGCAGCCATCGGAATTATAACCCTGTCCCCCAGTGAAACGGCTATTATAGCCGGGGACATTGCTCTTAAGACTTCCGGTGTGGAACTGGGCTTTGTCGACCGCTTCAGCGGTACCTTAATAGTAACAGGGACCCTGTCAGAGGTAGAAGCCTCCTTAAAGGCTGTTATGGATTATATAGGAGAAAAACTGAATTTCAGCTTATGTGAAATTACAAGGACATAAAAAATAAGCAAAACCCCATCCCCCCTCAAGTAAAAACAGAGGAGGGATATTTTTTTAAGAAAGAATTTATAAAATTTACAATAAAATTATAAATACTATATTGCAATGTATAATAGATAGTGATAATATATATCCTATAATACAAGAAAGAGGATATGAATTATAATATCATCCTTATTGATAACGGTGGGTTTGAGTTGAAAGGGTACTTATCAAACAAACAGAAAGGAGTTGAAATATGAATGCACAATTTAAAAAAGGAGTGCTGGAATTATGTGTGCTTTCAAAATTAGTCGAGGAGGACCGATACGGGTATGAATTGACAGAAGCCATATCAAAGCAAATGGTAATTTCTACAGGAACCTTATATCTTATTTTAAAACGTTTAAAAGATGACGCTCTCGTAGAAACCTATTTAGTGGAGTCAGGAGAAGGCCCGGCGAGAAAATATTATCATTTGACGGAAAAAGGAAGAACACACCAGGCAGCCCAGAAAAAAGAATGGCAGGATTTCACAAAAATCGTAGAAGATATTATAGGATAGGAGGATGGATATGAATAAGAATGAATATTTAAATGCTTTAAAAGAAGCATTAAAGGATACGGATGAAAGCATCCTGGAAGAAATTGTATCAGATTATGAAGAACATTTTCAAATCGGTATGGAATATGGAAAAAGTGAGGAGCAAATCTGCAAGGAGCTTGGCTCAATTGAGGATTTAGCCCAGGAAATTAAAGAAGTATACAATGCTGACAGCAAGGAAGATAAAAAAGCAGAGGAAGAGCAGTCCGATACAAAGAATAGCAAAAATAAAGGATGGCATTCCGGCATTTATTATATTGATGGTGAAAAGATTGGCGATGCCATTAACAGTGCTTTGGATACGGCCGGTGATGCCATCAGTAAAATAGATGTCAATGAGATTGGCCGTACGGTAAAGAGTACCATTGACCAGGCAACCTCCTCCATTAACAGCTTTGCCAATAGCTATTTTAAGAATCAGGAGAAAGATCCTTTTGACCCTAAGTGGAATACGGAAGGGTATACGGAAAATGTTTCAAAAAGCTATGATGATACCGTAGAACCGGAAGAAGCACAAAAGGATACTGTTAGCTACGATACGGAGTCTGCCGCCGAACCTTCAAAGGAGGTTCCTGACGATACAGCAGGCAAGGTTAATGAAACAGTAGCCGCAGAAAGCAGCAGCAGCTGGGACCAGCAGGCAACAGTACCTGAGGAAATAAAGAATACAGATTCCCCAAATGATGACGTAGATTTCAATTTAATGATAGACGGTATTCATGCGGATGTTTCGGTACGGAAATCCTCCAACGGAAAGATAAATTTCAATTATGTAAACAATGGAAATGAAAGACAGAGACAGATGTATGAATTCTATAGCTATAAGGAAGGAAATACTGTATATGCAGGAATCCGAAGGGTGGGTAAAGCAGTATTCTTCTTTAACTTTAAACTGTATTCTACTATTATTAATGTTGAAATACCGGACGACATGAATAATGTCAATATTAAAACAGCAAGCGGCAGTATTGAACTATCCGGTGTCAATGCAGATCGCATTCAGGCAGCGACAGCAAGCGGTGACATTGAGGCTGACAATACGGAAGCAAAGTTTCTTTCGCTGAAAAGTGCAAGCGGTGATATTAAAGCAAGAAATATAACGGCTGATGTCATTGATGCTAATTCACTGAGCGGTGATGTTGATACCTTTAATATAAAGGCGAGTGAATGCAAAGTCAGAAGTACAAGCGGCGATGTTGATATCAATGACTTCTCAATAAATAATGCAGATGTCAGCAGCATCAGCGGCGACATTAAGATTTCCCGTGTATCCGGTGGAGGTTTAAGAGTCAGCAGCACCAGCGGCGATATATCAGCCGAAATGAATGTAAAAAAATGCTATCTGAACTCAAAGAGCGGAGATATCGATGCAAATTGTCTGGGAGATCTTATATTAGAGTCCGGCAGCACCAGCGGAGATATCAACGTAAAGCTGAAAAACAATAACAATGGTTATAATATCAAAGCCACAACCATTTCCGGTGAGTTATATATCGACTATGACAGAATGCACCAAAGGGATTTAAAAACTGGGACGTATACCCATGGCAACCTGGGAAGTGAACTGAATTTAAGCTCAGTGAGCGGAGATATCCATCTATATGATTAATTAGGATTAATTGAGAACTGCTTTTAAGGGACTGTTGCAAAAGAAAGCTCATACCAGATAGTATGCATAAATTCATTTAGCATACTATTTGGAATTTGCTCTTCTGCCGCAATAGCCCCTTTTTATATTTTGTCAGCTGCACTTTTTCGGTATTCCCAATTTTTAATGGGCTTTGTCAATACATCGAACTTTTCCCAAAGTGGACTATGGTTGTGAATTTGGGGAATGCGCTGTATAATTGAGTTTGAAATATCGATAAATAAAGTTTGAATTACAGATTATTTATAAAACAGGAGCAAATATGATTAGAAAGTTTAGAATGGATGATTTAGACACAGTCATGAAAATATGGCTTGAAACAAACATTGCGGCTCATGATTTTATTAGCAGGAACTACTGGCAGGGGAATTATGAACTGGTTAAAAAGATATTGCCTGAGGCAGCAATATTTGTATTTGAAAAGGATGATGTGATTCTGGGATTTATTGGGCTGACCGAAAATTATATTGCCGGAATATTTATTGATGCAAAAAGTCAATCCCAAGGTATCGGTAAAGCGCTGCTTGATTATGTTAAGAAAAGTCACTCCCCATTGTCACTGCAGGTTTATAAAAAGAATTCTTGTGCGGTCAGATTCTACCTGAGAGAAGATTTTGTTGTATTAAATGAGCAAACGGATGAAAACACCGGCGAAGCAGAGTTTGTAATGAATTGGACAAAATGAAAAATTCCCGTACCCTCAATAGAGGCAACAACAATCTTTCTTTTTATTTTTGAAAGTAAAATTTGCTCTTTTTACTGTCATTTATTATAATGAAAGTGTGAAAGAAAAGCGCTTTCACACTCCTTTATTTATGGCAGTATGCAATGGGAGCAAGTGTGATAAGCTTATAGCTTATGAATGAAAGAGAAGGGAAGTGGACTGCTATTGATAAGGCACTGTTAGGCAAATTAAAGGAAATAACCGATGAAGAGAGAACTATATTATCCGGTAACAGTACCGTTGCCAGGAATCTCTATACCAACGAGAAAGACTTTGTTGTTGACAGCAGAAAAATGCTTGCCAGAGGTAAGCTGATAGATATCAGAACCCATACCCGTTTTATCCGCTTTCCAAGGCATAAGCATAATTACATTGAAATCATTTATATGGTCAGCGGAACCACCACACATATTATCAATGACAGCAGACAGGTCGTTTTAAACCCGGGAGATCTGCTATTCCTGAACCAAAATGCCTTTCAGGAAATATTACCGGCGGGTATGGAGGATATCGCTATTAATTTCATAATCCTACCGGAATTTTTTGATGTTGCCTTTCAGATGCTGGACGGAGAAAACCTGCTGAAGAATTTTCTGGTGGATTCCCTTCGCCAGGATAACCGTACGGCTGGATACTTATATTTTAAAGTGGCAGATATCCTTCCAGTGCAAAATCTCCTTGAGAACATGATATGGTCCATTTTGAATGAGCAGCCGAACCGGCACAGGATAAACCAGACCACAATGGGACTTTTGTTTTTACAGCTTTTAAATTATATGGATAAAATCGAACAGTGTGAGGATGATCCCTATGATAATTACCTGACACTGTCTGTACTGCGCCATATTGAAGAAAACTACAGGGATAGTAACCTTACCCTGCTGGCCAGAGAATTAAACCAGCCGGTGTATCTCTTAAGCCGTCTGATAAAGCGCAATACCGGATGCACCTATAAGGAACTGCTGCAAAGGAAGCGGTTTCAAAAGGCTGTGGAGCTTTTAGGAGATACTACACTGTCTATTAATGACATCATAACAGCTGTAGGTTATGACAACACCAGTTATTTTCACCGGATATTCCGGGAGAAATATGAGATGTCACCCAGGCAGTACAGGATAAAGAAGAAACAAATGTAACTTTAGGATATGGCTTTTATTAGAAAGAAAACACTTTCATAAGAGTTTGTGCCGTAACAGGCGGCAGAATGAGAGGTAATTATGGCTGGAATCGTATTAGAGGGCGGTACCTTCCGTCCGATTTTCAGTGCAGGTATCATGGACGCACTGTTAGAAGGGGGTGTTATGTTTCCCTACTGTATCGGCGTATCTGCCGGTATAAGCTTCGGGGTCTCTTATATTTCAAAGCAGAAGGGAAGAAATCTTGAGGTTCTTTTAAATTGCAGGAGGGATAAGCGTTATATCGGCACCAGGAATTTAATCAAATGTCACAGCCTTTTTGGCCTGGACTTTGTTTATGATGAAGTTCCGAATAAATTATATCCCTTTGACTGGGATACCTTTCTTCAGTACGACGGCAGAGCATTAGTGGGAGTAACAAATGCAGAAACCGGTAAAGCAGAGTACCTGAATGCCCTGGAAATGGACAAAAAATGTACCATGCTGCAGGCCACCTGTGCTATGCCGTTATTTTTCCCTGCTATCAATTGTAATGACAGCAAATATTATGACGGAGGACTGGCAGATTCCATTCCCATTCGAAAAGCCATTGCAGATGGCAATGAGAAGAACCTGATTGTACTGACCCGCCCCAAGGGCTACCGCAGAACTCTTGGCAGAGACAGCAAGATAGCCATGCGATTATTGCGGAATAAGTATCCGGCTATGGTTGAGGTAATAAGGGAAAGGCCTGACATGTATAATGAAACCGTTGACTTTTGCGAAGAACTTGAAAGAGAAGGAAAGGCAGTAATCCTAAGGCCGGACTATACGGTTGAGAGCATGGAAAAGGATTTGGCTGTTCTGGAAAGCAATTATAAGCATGGCTATGATATGGCTATGAAGCAAATGGATGTGATTAAAAAGCTTCTGACTTAATACACATAAAGTGTCTTACTATGAGACAGTTAACCGCAACGGCTTCTTATTGATTTTGTTACAGCTGATTTTATTAATAGCTTAAGTAAAGATTTAGAGGTTGAACGGCCTAAAAATTATATAGAATTTTAAGAAAGTTTGGCAAGGTGGACTATCGGCACCTGTACTTGTGGAATTAAACTTTATTATCTCCAACTTCAATCATGGTTGGAGATATTTTTATATCACTTTATCATTGATAGATTTTAGTATATACCGGCTAATATTTTACAGCTTAACAGGATTATCAGAACGTCCAAGTAAATAATCAGCTGAAACATCAAAAAAGTCAGCAAGTTTTATAATCATGTTTGCGTTTGGTGTGACTTTACCATATTCCAATCGCTGATAATGCTGTTCTGTACATTCTAAAAAAGAAGCCATATTAACTTGAGTTAAATGCTTGGATTTTCGCAGTTCTTTTAATCTATCAGAAAAATTAGACATTGTTATATCCTCCAAAATATTTTAAAAAACATATTGACACAACATATTGTGATGTGCTATTATAAACACAACATTAAATGTTGTGTTTGCGCTGGGGCTCATGTAATTACGATATCATAAATCAGTGTAAATGTAAAATCGTTATTTCATTTTGTTACTTGTTTACTATTTACCATATTTCAAGGGGGATAATCATGGAAAAGAGAACGCTTAAAGTATATAAAGCATTTAAAAAGGAGTACGAACAAAAAAGTTACACGGAAATACCAGAAATTAAATTTAAAGGACAATGGCTTTTAAATCATGGATTTACAACGGGTTCAAGACTCACCTTGTATTGCAGTGAGAATCAGATAATTATAAAGAAAGAAGATTCAAGTTTTTAACCTTATCACACCTTTGCCCCATGGCATCCCTTCACCCGTTCTTAAACGGATGAAAGGAAAGCCATGGGGCTTCTTTTTTCAGCTGTTAAGCACCCTTTGAAATTTCTCCTAAACGATCAATAATCGGAAGATGCTGTGTACAGAGCTTTTCACATTTACCGCACTTAATACATTCCGCTGCTGTCTCGGAAGGAATTCCCCAATGGTATTTCAGCCTGTCGAACATGTTGTTGCCAAGCAGCTTTTCGTTATAAGCGTCCATATACTTGGGAATATCAATATTCTTAGGACAGTGTTTGCAGTATGCACAACCCGTACACAGGTTATTTAATGCAACACCCTTATTTTCGTATTCTTCAAATATTTCCTTTGCAGGTCTTTCCTTCAGGTTCTCTACAGCCTTACAGGCGTCATCAATATGCTCCCTGGTGGTACAACCTGCCAGTGTTATGGTGATTTCCCTATGGGAGGCAACAAAATTTAGAGCGGCCTGTGCAACGGTAAGATCAGTGCCTTCCCTCAGGTATTCAAAGGTCTTGGGATTGTTTGGTATTAAACCGCCGCCCAGGGGATTCATAACCACAACGCCCATGCCTTTTTCATAGGCTGCGGTGATGCCGGTCTGGCGGAAACGGTAATTCAGGGCATTATAGCCTATCAGCATACCTTTGAAACGGTCCGCAGCAACAGCGGCCTCTAATTCATTCCCCTGCATGTGGGAAGAGAATACAATATTTCTTATAAGCCCTTCACTTTTTGCTTCTTCGAAGAAACCATAGAGGGATTCACACTGGCTTTCAAAGGAATCCAGATTCAGTACGCACCATAAATGATAAAAGTCAAGATAATCTACTTTAAGTCTGCTTAGAGTGTTTTCAAGCCTTTCCCGAAAAGCATCCCTTGTGCTCTTTCCTCCAATGGTACCAAGATTCGTTTTGGAAGATATGTAATAGCTGTCCCTGGGCAATTGGGAAAGAGCAATACCGGTTATAATCTCACTTTTATCATCACAGTAAAAGGGAGCGGTATCAAAATAATTAATCCCTTTTTCATGGGCGTATAAAACGACCTCTGAACATTTTTCCAATCTGCCTGCTTTTACATCTTCGTCATCATAACGCATACATCCCATACCAATGGCAGATACTTTCATATCAGTATTACCATATTGCTTATAATACATTTGCTTACCTCCGTTTACGAATCCTGACGGACAAAGAACAATAAAATATCTTTCCGTCAGCTAACTATTAATTTTAGGATATCTTATTAAGTATAACATAATAATGAATTATTGCACAACTGATATTTTAGGCCGTAACTGCAGGCAGCAGCCTTTTTTGAGCGCTGTCCCCGCCCCTTTTGCAAAGGACTTTTCCTTTTGGTGCAAAAGTAGTATAATTAACTATAAATGTAAAAACACTTTTGTACAGCAAGAATTCAGCTTATATAATCCAGTGCATTAAAAAAATTTTATTTGTGAGATACCGCAAGCAGTCCTGCGGTATGAAGGAGGTTAATGTGAAAAACGATAAAAAGGCTTTTAATGATAAGAATTCAAATAACAAACTGCCAGTTAAACAAACTGCCAAGCCTGAAATTACGGAATGGTTTTTTATGTCTTCTGCTGAGATTACGGCAAAGGACCTGTGGGATTTTCTGAAACCGTTGAAGCTTGGAGAGCTTGACCTTTGGGAGGAGATGGATATTTTAACGCTTGAGACCTCCGATAAAACTTCTATTGATTTTGAAGGCATGAAAAAAAGCTTTCCGGATGAGAAGGACAGGCAGTTTGTGAAAGAAAACGGATACAGTGCGGTATACTCGGTTTCCGTAAGCGGTGATTTTCCCGACCTGAGAATATTGTTTGAAAAGATACTGACACAATTTCAAGGCGGATTTTATGCGGATACGGAGGATTTTAAACCCAGCATTCTAAGCAGAAGGTAAAGGCAGGTAAAAGCATTGAGAATGTTACGTGCAATATTTGGATCATTGGTGGGAATGCTTCTCATACTTTTTGTAATGTTCGGAGGTTTATTGGTTCGGGAGGACAAAAATTCAGAAACGGTAAGCAAGGCAAAGGATGCCAAATACCATCTCCAGATTCTGGTCCAGAATACGGATGAGTATTTTTGGCAGTATTTTAAAGACGGTGCCAGAAATGCTTCCGATGAAATGAATGTGTATACTGAATTTGTCCCCATTGACCAAAAGGATGGGGAAGTAGTCAGAGACGCCGTGGAAAAGGGTATTTACGGCGGAGTCAGCGGCATTGCATTAAAACCGGCGGATGCCCTTGGAACCAGGGAGATTGCAAAAGAGGCGAAGGCAAAAGGCATACCTCTTTTAATCTATGAAAATGACAGCTATAATATTTCCGATGTTCCGATCGTCGGTTCCAACAGCTATACCATTGGCACAATGGCAGGAACCATGGGGGCCGCTGCCATCGGAAATGGAAAAAAGGCCGTTATCATAATGAATGAGGCGGGAGAAGAAGGTGACATTTCCTACCGTAATCTTAGCATTCAAGGAATTGCAGAAGCTTTTTCCCTGAAAGGAAATATCGAAATCGAAGATATTTATACCTTAAAGCAAAATATGTTTGAGGCGGAAAAGGTCACCTATTCCATTATAAGCAAGCATAAGGACGTGAATTTGATAATATGCCTTGATGAAAAGAGTACGCCTGGTGTTGCACAGGTTCTGGTAGATAATAATCTTGTGGGGGATATTAAGCTGGTAGGCTATGGCAGTATGCCCCTGACCCTTGAATATGTAGAAAGGGGAGTAATTTACGGAACTGTCTGCCCCAATGCTTATGAAATAGGCTACTATACGGTAAAACAATTAGCGCAGGAGCTTAAGGGAGTACAAATAAGCGATTATAAGAGCACCCAGCTGTATACCATTGATGCATCCAATGTGGCGGATTATGATGACGGGATGCCGAAAAAGGAAGGTGGAGAATGAAGAAGAAAATAAGACGGGATTTATCTTACCGCTCGAAGCTTACCAGCTTCTTTCTTCTTGCTACGGCTATTACCATACTGGTAGGCCTTTACAACTATATCTCATCCAGAATGCTGATGGAGGATATGACGGATTTATTAAATAAAAGCCAGGAATTGACGTCCCTGTATAAAGAGGTCGATGAGATACAAAATGACCTGGAAGTATATCTGTCCACCAGAAGCTCGGACAGCCTTCAAGCCTTTTATAATCACAGCAATTCCATCAGCTCCGATAACAATATCTTAAAACAGGATGCGGAGTATACGGACAGGGGAGTTCGAATCAAAAATCTGACAGGGATGATAGACCATTATCTTAAGGTACTGGATGAAACCATTGTAGATAAAAGAAACCGAAAAATCAGCGATTACACCAAAGGATATCAGCAATCCGTCAAGGAATATAACTACATCGGAAGCTATATCAAGGAAATCATGAGCACGGACTTAAGTGACAGTGCCCAGAGGTATCTGGAAATCCAGACAGAAGCCAATAACAGTACGGTGCTAAGCTATACCATGTTTGGGATAAGCTTTGCCCTGATACTTGTCATTATCGTTCTTTTCAGCTATGAGATTACCAGACCTATTACGAAGCTGTCCTCCTATGCAAAGGAAGTGTCGGAAGGAAATTTTGAGATAGACATAGCAGAAGAAGGCACCAGCAGTGAAATCAGAGTCCTCTACCGGGCCTTTGGCAAGATGACAAAAAGTATCAGGGAATATATCGACGAATTAAAGGAGAAGGAAAGACTGGAACGTGTCCTGATTCAGGAAAAATATGATAATTTAAAAATGAAGAATGCCCTCCATGAAGCAGAGCTCCTTGCCCTTCAATCCCAGGTAAATCCCCATTTTATCTTTAACTCCATCAATATCGGTGCCAAGGTTGCCATGCTCCAGGGCGACAGCGTGACCTGTGAATATTTAGAGAACTTTGCGGATATTTTCCGGTATAATTTAAAGGGACTTGATTATAATGCAAGCCTTTTTGAAGAAGCTAATAATGTTTCCTCCTATATGAGCCTGTTAACGACAAGATTTGGTGACTTTATAACCTTTCGGATGGATATTCCCGAGGACCCGGAAATACTGGATTTTAAGATGCCGAGAATGACCCTGCAGCCTCTTACGGAGAATGCTTACATCCATGGTATCAGCAAGCTGGAAGAAGGCGGTGCCATAGAGCTTAAGGCCGCTAAAGAGAAGGATAAAATTATAATTGAGATATCCAACACAGGAGACCATTTTCCCCGGGAAGCCATTGATAAAATCCTTCATAAGAAATGGAAAAGTGAAAGAAGCCAGGGACAAATGGGACATACTACGGGAATTGGGATGGATAATGTGTTAAAGCGTTTGCGGCTGTTTTACGATGATAACGATGTGATGGATATTGTCAGTAAGGATGGAATAACCAAGGTTATTCTGACATTACCGATGAACAACAAGAGAGAAATGGAAACGTGGGAATATGAGAATGACATATAAGGTGTTAGTAGTGGATGATGAACCCATAGCCGTTGAGTCCGTCATTTATATGTTAACAAAGAATTTTGAAGAAATCGAAATATGCGGAAGTGCCCGTTCCGGCAAGGATGCCATTGAAAAGGCTTACAACCTCCATCCGGACATCATAATCATGGATATTAACATGCCGGGTATCAATGGACTGGAGGCTATGAAACAGATTCGGACAGGTAGTCCCCATGTGCTCTTTATCATCATGTCCGCCTTTGACTACTTTGACTATGCCGTAGAGGCACTTAATCTGGGGGTTGTGGAATATCTTCTGAAGCCCGTTAAGGAAGCAAACCTGAGCGATACGGTACTGAAAGCTCTGGAGCGCATTCGGATACGGGAAGCCAACATTCAAAAGAACCTGGAACAGCAGGAGCGCATGGAGATGATTATACCGGTATTGGAAACCGGATTTATGAATTCCCTCTGTCTGTATACGGGAAGTACCATGGAACTTAAGAGCTACTGCCAGCTCTTTGGCTATACGGAGGGCAGCGGCTACGTTATGGCGATGGAATTCGGCCAGAAAAAAAGCCATAAGATTGAAAATAAAATAGGTGCCGGCGTATATGGCGAGAAGATGTACGGTGAATACAAAAAAATCATACAATCCAGGTTAAAAGCCATTGTAGGGCCTATTATGCTGAACCGCATTATTGTATATGTATTTGAAGAAAAGAAAACCCAGGATTATGAGCAAAAAAGCCATTCCGTAGAAGAAGCGGGAAGAATCCTGGAAAGAGCGGTACGGATATATCCGGATATCTTTATTGGTATCGGCAGATATTACGACAATATCGAAGAGGCAAAAAAATCCTACCAGGAGGCCTTGTTTGCCCTGGGAGTCCTGACCAGTGACAAGGAAGGGAAAGAAGCCCAGATACTCCACGTTGATGACATTCTGGAGAGAATTGAATATACACAAAGCGACTATGAAGAACAGTTGGAGGAAATCTACCTGCATGCGGCCGAACAGGAAGAAAATGAGGCAGCGGCAGTATTTCATGAGGTTTTTAACCGTATGACACGGGATAATACCATGACCTTCGAAGAAATTAAGAACAGCATGATAGGGCTGGTGACAGGATTTTCCGCAAGGTGGAAGAATGCCGCCGGAAACTATTATGATGTGTTAAAGGACATTATCGGCACAGTAGATAGGGATGGGCTTTATTCCATTGTTAATAACTTTCTGGAAAGGACAGTCAGAAAAATCCAGGAGGGCAGAAAAATAAAGGTCAACACTATCATTGAAAAGGCCAATAAATATATGGAGCAAAATTTTGCCAGAGAAATTTCGCTGGAGGAGGTAGCAAGGGAAGTAAACTTAAGTCCCTATTATTTCAGCCGTTTTTACAAAGAGGAAACCGGTGTAAACTTCAGCGACAGGCTGACAGAAATCCGAATGGAAACGGCAAAGGAGTTATTGAAAAAGGATGAGTATACCATTAAGGATGTCTGCTATATGACAGGATATACGGAGCCAAATTATTTTTCAAAGATATTTAAGAAGGTAGCAGGAGTTACTCCCACAGAATATAAAAAACTCTTTGGGAGTTGAGGAGGAGGTAAAAGTATGGGAAGGAGCTTACTTACAAGGGGTGCTGCATTGGGATTAACCTTTATTCTGCTATTTATGGCAGCGGGGTGTGAAAAAAGAGTGGAGAGGCAGGAAAAGCCCAGGGAAGACAAGAAGATGGTCGTGGGGTTTTCTCTTGGCACCTTGATGGAGGACCGGTGGATAAGAGACAGGGATATCTTCATATCCAAGGCAGAACAGGAGAACATAGAGGTCATCGTAAATAATGCCAATAAGGATTCCGATTTACAGTACCAGCAGGTCAAGACCATGCTGAATCAGGGAATTGATGTACTTGTAATAGCACCAAATGACAGCAGTTCAGAGGCCCGCTGCGTTAAGGCAGCAAAGGAGAAAAAGGTGCCGGTAATCTCATATGACAGACTGGTATCCAACAGCAATGTGGATGTGTATATTTCCTTTGATAATTACCAGGTAGGAAAGATTATGGCCGAATACCTGACAAAGCATGTACCAAAGGGAGGATATATCATCATAGGCGGCTCGGAAAATGACAGCAACAGTAACATGCTCTATGAAGGTGCCATGAAAGTATTGGAACCCTTCATTGACAGAGGAGATATCAGGATTCTCGCTAAGACCTGGATCGACGGCTGGATAAGAGAAAGTGCTTATAATTTCATGCGGGAGGAGCTTAAGAGCAACAAGGATAATGTAAAAGCGGTCATCTGCGGCAATGATTCCCTTGCCTGGGGAGCCATTGATGCTTTATCGGAGGCGCAGATTGCGGAAAAAGTACAGGTGACCGGGCAGGATGCGGACCTTGTAGCCTGCCAGCGGATTGTTACGGGAAAGCAGGCTCTGACAGTGTATAAGCCTATTAAGGATCTGGTGGAAAAGACGGTTGAGGTATGCATGCAGCTGTATAAGGGTGAAAAAATCAAGGCGGATAATGTAATCGATGACGGAACCTACAAGGTACCCTATATCTTTATTGGTGTACAGGCGGTAACCAAGGACAATATCAAGGATACGGTCATCAAGGATGGTTTCCATCTGTATGAGGATGTTTACCAGACGGAATAATATTTCAGCAAAGTGAATATGAGAAAAAGGGGCGTTTAAAATGCATAAACCAGTCCCCTAATATAAGAATCCTGTATAAAGGAGTTTCATTTATCTTTTATACAGGATTCTTATTTATATTTATTTCGCAGCTGTTTCCATTTATCTTAGCAAAATAATGAAGCAATATATCTGAGTATTGCCTTAGCAGTTTTATATATGAGTATCCTGCCTGTAAAATTTTGCGGTATCATTTTGAAAGCGCAATATTTTACTCTTTACAAATAATGGATAAAAAACAGAGCAATAAAGTAATATTACACAACAATTCAGTTCATTGTTATTTATTTTTGTGTATTGTAACATATAGGTGTAACAAATGCAGCAAAGCTTACCGTCAAAAAGAAGGTATTGCGGAAGCTGTTGCAAAAACTATTAAAAAAAGAAGGGCGGAATGTATTTATGAAAAGAATGTTAGCAGTGCTTTTGTGCCTCGTGATGGTAATTTCACTGGCAGGGTGCAGCAACGGGGGAAGTTCAAGCGGCGGCAAAAAAGGAAAGGTTGATGTGGGTATTGTTCTTCCTACAAAAGATGAACCCAGATGGTTACAGGATAAGGCAAAGTTCGAGTCCGTTATCAAGGATTCCAAGTATTCCGTAGAAGTTTTGTTCAGCCAGGGCTCTTCAGCCAATGAAAAAACAAACGTTGAAACTTTAATTAATAAAGGAATTAAAGTATTGATCATTTGTGCGCAGGATGCCGCAGCTGCAGCAGCCAGTGTGGAAGAAGCAAAAGCAGCAGGCGTTACGGTTATCGCTTATGACAGATTAATTACCGGTACGGACGCCGTTGATTATTATGTAACCTTTGACAGCTTAGCTGTAGGTGCAGCAATGGGACAGTATCTAGCCGACAATGCAACAGGACAGGGAAATCCTCTTTACCTGTATGCAGGAGCCGCAACCGATAACAATGCTTTCCTTTTCTTCCAGGGTGCATGGAATGTTTTACAGCCTAAGATTGCAGATGGAACCTTTGTAATTAAGAATTCCTCAGAAGCTGCAGGCTTACAGGCTACAAAGGAACTGAGCCATGAACAGCTGGCATCTATCATCGGCCAGGTAACCACCAACTGGGATTTCAACGAAGCAAAATCCAAGGCAGAAGCTCACTTAACAGCAGTAAGTGCAGCCGATAAGGGCAAATGCTATGTCTTAGCTCCCAATGACGGAACCGCACGTTCTATCGCTGATGTATTTGGGGCAGATGCAGATGTTTCACAGTATTTCATTACCGGTCAGGATTCTGAAAAAGCATCCGTTCAGTATGTAATCGACGGAAAACAGTCCATGACAGTATTTAAGGATACACGTACCCTTGCAACAGATGCTATGAATATGGCAATTTCCGTAATCGAAGAAAAGAAACCGGATACCGGCTCGACCTATGACAATGGTAAAAAACAGGTTCCTGCTAAACAGACACCTATCGTTGTTGTAACGAAGGATAATGTAAAAGAAGCATTAATTGATTCCGGATATTACAAAGCATCTGATTTCACAGGATTAAAGTAATTTATTAAGAACCCGGCTAAAAGGGCTGAGCTTAACGGGAATGCCTGAATAAGTGAACAGCCCTTTTGCCGGTTCCTTTCATTTAATGTAACCTAAACACAGGATGGAGTAATATAAGTGGTTGAAAAAAGAGAAGAAAGATGGGTGAAAGAATGAGTGACTATATTTTAGAAATGCGGAATATTGTCAAGGAATTTCCCGGTGTCAAGGCTTTGAGCAATGTAAATTTCAAAGTAAAACGCGGAGAGATTCATTGCCTTGTCGGAGAAAACGGTGCCGGCAAGTCCACCCTCATGAAGGTATTATCAGGGGTATACCCTTACGGCACCTATGGCGGTGATATTGTATATAACGGAAATACCACACAGTTCAAATCCATATCGGACAGTGAAAATGTGGGGATTGCTATTATTTATCAGGAGCTGGCGTTAATTCCAGAGCTTAGCGTGTATGAAAATATTTTCTTTGGACATGAAATCATGGAGGGAAAGGTAATCAACTGGAACCAGACGATTGTAGAAGCAGGAAATATGCTAAAAAAAGTCAGGCTGAATATTAATCCTTCCACTAAAATAAAGGATCTGGGTGTCGGAAACAGGCAGCTGGTAGAAATTGCAAAGGCACTCAGCAAGAATGTAAAGCTTTTGATTCTGGATGAACCAACAGCTGCTTTAAATGAAGATGACAGTGCGAATCTTCTTAACCTGTTAAGAGAGCTGAAGGAGCAGGGCGTTACCAGTATTATGATATCCCATAAGTTAAAAGAAATTGTTTCCATAGCGGATACCGTTACGGTCTTAAGGGACGGTTCCACCATTTGTTCCATGGATGCAAAAGAACAGGTAATTACGGAACAGGATATTATCAAATACATGGTAGGAAGAGAAATTGAAAATATCTATCCAAAAAGAGAGAAGTACCAGGCTGGAGAGGTCTGTCTGGAGGTAAAGAACTGGAGTGTTTTTGACCAGGAAGCCGGCAGGGAAATTCTTCATGAGGTTAATATAAAGGTTCGCAGGGGTGAGATTGTCGGAATAGCAGGACTAATGGGGGCAGGAAGAACGGAACTCGCTTTAAGCATATTCGGAAACACTCCCGGCTACAGGATAACAAGCGGCCAGCTGTATGTGGATGGAAAAGAAAAGCAGCTAAAGCATCCCAAAGCAGCGATGGATGCAGGTATTGCTTATGTAACAGAAGACAGAAAGGGAAATGGCCTGGTCCTTATTCAGGACATCAAATATAACACCACTATTGCAAACCTTGACAAGCTGACAGAGAGATTTGTCATCAATGAAAATGAAGAAATCAATGTGGCAAATGATCTCAAGAAATCGATTGGCATCAAAGCCCCTTCTATCAAACAGCTTGTCGGTAACTTAAGCGGCGGTAACCAGCAGAAGGTCTCTCTGGCAAAATGGCTCTTTGTTGGCCCGAAGGTGTTAATTCTGGACGAACCGACCAGAGGCATTGATGTGGGAGCGAAATTTGAAATCTACTCATTGATGAACCGTCTGGTAAAAGAAGGCATGAGCATTATTATGATTTCTTCCGAGCTTTTGGAGGTGCTTGGCATGAGCGACCGAATCTACGTAATGTCAGCAGGTACCATAACCGGTGAGGTAATGGCCGAGGAAGCAACGGAACAAAGCATAATGGCAATGGCCACAAGGGTATAGCCGTTAAAGGAGGAATAGGTATGAATGAAAACAACAGGGCTAAGATGTCCCTAGGTACGGAGATTGCTACTATGTTAAAGAGCAATGTCAGGGATTATGCCATGTATATCGCTTTAGTATTAATTTTTATTTTCTTTGGAATCAGAACAGGCGGATTATTTTTATCCTCCAGAAATTTATCAGATTTAATAAATCAGACAGGTTATGTAGCGGTGCTTGCCATTGGTATGACCATCATACTCATTATTAAGCACATTGATTTGTCTGTCGGATATGTAGCAGGTTTTCTTGGTGCGGTATCAGCCATTCTGTTAAAAGCAGGACTGAACGTGTGGCTGGTAATCCCCATAATATTATGCCTTGGTATCGTAGTCGGTATCTATCAGGGATTTTTAGTGGCAAAAGTAGGTGTTCCTGCCTTTGTAACTACACTGGCCGGTATGTTTATCTTTAGAGGTCTTCTTTCCCTGGTAACACAGGGAACAGGAACGATTATTGTATCCAATCGTACCTTCAGAAACCTTTCCAATGGTTTTATACCGGATTTTAATTCAGGCGGAAGTATTCATATTTTAACAATTATTATTGGTGTGATTGCCGTTATTCTTATGACCTACAGTCAGTTCAAGTCCAGAAAAAATATGCTTAAATATAACTTCCAGGTAAGCTCCAAACCGATTTTTATTTCTAAAATAGCATTTTTAACCTTAATTATCATTGTTATTTTTTCCATACTGGCAGGCTACAAGGGTATTCCCTGGACGGCAATTATCGTAGGAGCGGTTCTGTTTATCTACAATTTCATACTAAATAAAACGAAGCTTGGCAGATATATCTACGGTATCGGCGGAAATGCGGAAGCAGCAGAGCTTTCCGGTGTAAATGTAAGAAAGATAACCTTCTTTGCCTTTGCTTCCATGAGTATGCTGGCCGCTTTAGCAGGTATTTTGTATACTTCAAGGCTTTCCTCCGCCACTCCTCAGGCAGGACTTGGCTTCGAGCTGGATGCAATCGCTTCCTCTTACATCGGTGGTGTATCCGTTAATGGCGGTATCGGTAAGGTAACCAATACCATAATCGGTGCACTGGTAATTATGTCACTGACAAATGGTATGAACCTGATGGGAGTTGATATATCCTTCCAGTATATTGTAAAGGGTGCCATCTTTATTTTAGCTGTTGCTTTTGATGTAAGAACAAGGAGCGGAAGAAAATAATTTTAAATAATTTTTACTATCATAAAAATTTTTAAATAAAAAACGTTAAAGACGGCTGTCAGGTAATTTATATACCTTACAGCCGCTTTTGTGATTTTCTTAACTATTGGTAATCTGCCATTGGTAATAATACTACAATTTCTTCTGAGGATATGATATAATAAGTGCAGAAAGAATGATTGAATGCAGGGGAGGGTACCTATGCTGTTACCAATAATATGCTGGTTGATGGCTGCACTATTCATAATAATGGGATTTATCTCTTCCCGCAGCAAGAAACCGGCCGGTATCTATTCGAATATCAAAGCACCGGATAAAGAAAACATTGCGGATTTGAAGGCTTATAATAAGGCTGTAGGCAGGCTGTTAATCGGATACGGAATGCTTCAGGCTGCTATGGGATTATTCTTAGCTATAATAAATATAAGTGAAAGAAAAGCCGGAACTCTTCTGGCAGGCTCCTTTTTCTTCGGGGCCATTCTGATGATGATAGTGTATGAAACCGTAATTTCTGAAAAATATATCAAAAAAAAGCAGGAGTAAGCCATGAGAAGCAGAGAAGAAGTAATTCATTATTGTAAGACCTTTGAAAATGTATATGAAGATTATCCTTTTCATGATGATAACTGGACAATTATGAGGTGTAAAGATAATAAAAAAATCTTTGCCTGCATTTTTCAGCGGGAGGAGGCTATCTGGGTGAATGTGAAAGCTTCTACAGAATGGATAGATTTTTGGAGAAATGCATGGCCCTCCGTGATTCCGGCCTACCACATGAACAAAAGCCACTGGAATTCTCTGGTTTTAAACGGTGTAATACCCGAAGGAGATATTAAGCGGATGATTGCGGAAAGTTATGATCTGGTAAAGCCTAAGAAAAAAGCGAAGAAAAATTCTTAAAATTTTGCTTGACAATTATATACAGATTGCATATACTTAAGAAAATTAAATGAAGAAACCGATGAACAAGAGGAGTAGGTAATGAAATGCCTTACAGAGAGCCGCTTACTGGTGGAAGAGCGACAGTGCTGAGATTACTGAATGGACTTGTGAGGGTGGCTCGAAAGCAGGTTTTTCTGCAAGTAGACGCCAACGGGAACCTCAACCGTTACCAACGAGGTGTATATGATAGTATACAAACAGAGCGGATGCAATATTGCATCAATTTGGGTGGTACCGCAGAGAGTAGTCTTTGTCCCTTAAGATTTTAGGGATAGGGGCTTTTTTTATTGCTCTTTTTCAGGTGATGCCAGCCGCGTTCGGTTAAAACCCCTCATCCAGACCCCAGATTATCATTAGGTATATGAAGGAGGAATTTATGATTACAAGCTACGAAGAGGTATCAAAGTATGAAGCAGAATGCAGTCTTATTCCAGTATGCAGTGAAATTCTGTCAGATATGCTGACTCCGATTCTTCTGTTAAGAAGATTTGCAGGAGCCGGGGATAATTACTTTCTATTGGAAAGTGTCGAGGGAGGGGAGCATTTTGGCAGGTACTCCTTTTTGGGACTGAACCCTTCCCTGCGGCTGTACTGTAAAAAAAATAAGGCCTATCAAAAAACAGGGGAAGAAATCAGGGAGCTGCCGGAGGCACCGGTAGAAGCCTTAAGAAACCTGTTAAAGAAATACAAGGCTCCCAGGATTCCGGGTATGCCTGCCTTTACCGGAGGACTGGTGGGGTATTTCTCGTATGAGATGATTGGTTATGCTGAGCCGAAACTAAAGCTGAAAGAAAGCGACTTTCATGATTATGACCTTTCTCTTTTCGATAAGCTTATTGTATTTGACCACCTAAAGCAGAAAATACTGGCCATAGCCAATTATAAGGCAAAGGACCACAGAAAAGGTTATGAGCAGGCACTGAAAGATATTGAGGATATGACCTCCCTGATATTTGCAGATTCGCCTCTTCCTGATCTGGCACCTGAAAAAATCGGGGAATTTACCTGCAATACTTCAAAGGATAAATACTGTGAAATGGTAGAGAGAACCAGAAGATATATCCGGGAAGGCGATATTTTTCAGGGGGTTATTTCCAGAAGATTCGAAGCGGACTATGAGGGCAGCCTGTTAAATGCTTACCGTATTCTTCGCGCCACCAATCCTTCCCCTTATATGTATTTTATACAATGTGAGGATTTGCAGATTGCCGGAGTATCACCGGAAACGATGATCAAACTGGAAAATGGCAAGCTTACTACCTTCCCGGTTGCAGGCACCAGGCCCAGGGGGAAAACGAAGGAAGAGGATATAAAACTGGAAGAAGAGCTCCTAAAGGATGAAAAGGAGTTATCGGAGCACAATATGCTTGTGGACCTTGCCAGAAACGATGTGGGACGTATAGCCGAATATGGCAGCGTGGCAGTAGAAGAATATATGAAGATACACCGTTTTTCCAAGGTCATGCACATTGCTTCCGTAGTCACAGGAACTTTAAGAAAGGATAAGGACAGCTGTGATACCGTAAGTGCCCTGCTTCCTGCCGGCACTCTGTCAGGAGCGCCAAAATTCAGGGCCTGTGAGATAATAGATGAATTAGAAAGCGAAGCAAGGGGTGTCTACGGAGGGGCTATCGGGTATCTTGATTTCTCCGGCAATCTGGATGTCTGCATTGCAATCCGTACGGCAGTAAAAAAGGGAAATACCGTATACGTTCAGGCAGGTGCAGGGATTGTAGCTGACAGCGTTCCGGAAAAGGAATATGAGGAATGCGCCAACAAAGCCGGTGCTGTAATCGAAGCCATAAAAAGAGCGGAGGAGGTAAAGGACCTATGATATTACTTATCGATAATTATGACAGCTTTTCCTATAACCTGGTGCAGCTAATCGGAAGTATTTTAGAGGAAAAAGAGCCAGAAAAGAGCGGTAGACCGGAAGAAATCAAGGTTATACGCAATGATGAAATGACAGTGGAGGATATCAGTGAGCTGAAGCCCTCCCATATAATTCTCTCACCCGGACCGGGAAGGCCGATTGATGCCGGTATTTGCGAAGAGGTTGTAAAGAACTTAAAAGGAAGGTTTCCGATTCTAGGGGTATGCTTAGGGCATCAGGGTATCTGTGAGGCCTTCGGCGGGGTAGTTACCTATGCCAGTGCTTTGATGCATGGTAAGCAGAGCATTGTTAAGGTTGATACCCTAAGCCCTCTTTTTAAAGGATTGGAGGAGGAAGTAACGGTGGGAAGATATCATTCCCTGGCTGCTGAACAGGCTTCCCTTCCGGCAGAGCTTCAAGTGATTGCCAGAGCATCGGATGGTGATATTATGGCAGTAAAGCATAAGGATTACGAGATATACGGCGTACAGTTTCACCCGGAATCAGTACTGACACCCAATGGAAGAATTATGATGGAGAATTTCTTAAACATATAAAAAGCTGTTATATCTATATGTATTTATAAATACTGACAGTGATTATGGGACAGTGGGGAAGTTGTTTTTTATAAAAATAATAATATATGGAACTGAATAATTTCAACTTTATATTAAATCATAAAGGAGGATAAGAATGATTAAGGAAGCAATCTACAAACTTACTAATAAGGATGACCTGCCCTATGAGATGGCTGAGGGTGTAATGGATGAGATCATGAGCGGAGAAGCCACCGATATTCATATAGGAGCATATCTTACAGCTCTGCGTATGAAGGGTGAGACCATTGAAGAAATTACAGCCAGTGCAGCAGGTATGAGAAAACACTGCGTCAGGCTGCTTCATAACATGGATGTACTGGAAATCGTAGGTACAGGAGGCGATGAAGCCTATACCTTTAATATTTCGACCACTTCGGCCCTTGTGGTATCCGCCGCAGGCATTCCTGTAGCAAAGCACGGCAACCGCAGTGTTTCCAGTAAATGCGGTGCAGCGGATGTGCTGGAGGCCCTGGGAGTAAATATTATGATAAGTCCTGCCCAAAGTGCGGAAATACTATCTGAAATCGGTATCTGCTTTATGTTTGCCCAGACTTATCATACGGCAATGAAGTATGTGGCACCTGTCAGAAGAGAGCTGGGAATAAGGACTATTTTTAACATCCTTGGACCCCTTTCCAATCCGGCTGGTGCAAATATGCAGCTATTGGGAGTATTTGATGAAAGCCTTGTCCTGCCGCTTGCCCAGGTATTAAATAAGCTAGGTGTAAAACGGGCAATGGTAGTCCATGGAAGGGACGGGATAGATGAGATTTCCCTGAGCGCGGAGACATATTGCTGTGAAATAAGGGATGGAGAGCTGACCACCTACGTATTGGATCCGGAGCAATTTGGATTAAAAAGATGTAAAAAAGAAGATCTTATAGGCGGCGGCCCTCAGGAAAACGCTGAAATTACCAGGGCAATTCTAAGTGGTGACAGGGGACCTAAAAGAGATGCGGTTTTACTAAATGCAGCTGCCTGTATTTATTTGGTAAAGGACAAAATGACCTTTCGGGAAGCGGTTAAAATTGCGGAAGAAACCATAGACAGCCAAAAAGCACTGAAACAGCTGGAGGCCTTTATAAAGCTTTCCAATGAGTAAGCAGAAAGGAAGCAAAGCCAAATGATTCTTGATACCATAGTGGAAGCTACAAAGAAGCGGATTGAGAAGGATAAGAAGGACATTTCGCCGGAGCTTATGAAGGAGCTGGCACTTAAGCTACCTGTCAGCCGTGAGTTTCCTTTTGAGAAAGCGCTTGGAAAAGAGGGAATTCATTTTATCTGTGAAGTTAAGAAGGCTTCTCCTTCAAAGGGAATTATTGCAGAAGATTTTCCTTATCTTACGATTGCAAAGGAATATGAGGAAGCTGGAGCAAGCTGTATATCCGTATTAACGGAGACGGACTTCTTTTTAGGAAAGGATGCTTATCTGTCGGAAATCAGAAAGGAAGTATCCATTCCCATCCTCCGGAAGGATTTTACCATAGAGCCCTATCAGATTTATCAGGCCAAAACCCTGGGGGCGGACGCCGTTCTCTTAATCTGCTCCCTGCTGGGAGAGGAAGATTTAAAAGCATACCTGCTGCTTTGCAATGAGCTTGGTCTATCTGCTCTGGTAGAGGCACATGATGAAGCAGAAGTGGAAAGGGCAGTAAAAGCTGGAGCCCGCATTATTGGAGTGAACAACCGGAATTTAAAAACCTTTGAGGTAGATATCAGAACCAGCAGTCGTTTAAGAAGGCTGGTCCCGGAAAGCATCCTCTTTGTTGCTGAAAGCGGTATAAAAACAGCAGAAGATATCCGGGTATTGAAAGAAGATAAGGTAAATGGGGTATTAATCGGTGAGACGCTGATGAGGAGCAGGGATAAGAAAAAGCTGTTGGCAGAGTTAAGAGGTGATGGCGGTAATGGCAAAGGTTAAAATCTGCGGATTAAGAAGAGAAGAGGATATCATGATAGTAAACCGATATCAGCCTGATTATATTGGCTTTGTTTTTGCAGAAAGCAAAAGGAAGGTTACAAAGGAAGAAGCCCGAAAGCTTAAGGCGGGGCTGGATAAAAGCATAAAAGCAGCCGGCGTATTTGTCAATGCACCTGTTATGGATATTGTTGAACTATGCAGAGAGAATATTATCGATGTGGTACAGCTCCATGGTGATGAGGAGGAAGGGTATATAAGAGAATTAAAGAAAAATATTTCCCAGCCTGTCATCAAGGCTGTCAGACCAAGAGTAAAGGAAGATATTCAACAAGGGCTGGCATTCTCTTCCGATTATCTTCTCCTTGACACTTATTTTGAAGGACAATTCGGAGGAACCGGAAAACCTTTTGACTGGAGCATGATTCCTCAAAATGCTGAAAACTTTTTTCTGGCAGGAGGACTTAACAGCAGTAATGTAAAGGAAGCAATTCTTATCTGCCACCCGTTTTGCGTAGATATAAGCAGCGGAGTTGAAACCGGCGGCTTTAAGGATGAAGGCAAGGTAAAGGCCTTTATTGAAGCGGTAAGGCTGGCAGAGAGTGGTTATTTTAAAACTAATTTTTAACAGTATTATAAATAAATTTGCGATACTGCTTGGAAATTAGGTTGGAAGAAAATATGATAAAGGAAGGATGCCATACCTGATTTTTTTACTACTTCATCTATGGCGCAATGGATAAGAAAATGAAAAAAGGCAGATTTTTGGAGTATGGAGGCCAATACGTGCCGGAAACCTTAATGAATGCGGTGAACGAGCTGGAAGCGGCCTATGAACATTATAAGAAGGATCCCGATTTTATTGCGGAGCTTGAAGGCTTATACAAGGATTACGCAGGAAGACCCTCCCTGTTATATTATGCAGAAAAAATGACCAATGATTTGGGCGGAGCAAATATCTATTTAAAAAGAGAGGACTTAAACCATACCGGTTCCCATAAGATCAACAATGTTCTGGGACAGGTGCTCTTAGCGAAAAAGATGGGTAAAAAAAGAGTAATTGCCGAGACCGGAGCCGGACAGCATGGGGTAGCAACCGCTACGGCCGCTGCTTTGATGGGAATGGAATGTGAAATCTTTATGGGAAAGGAGGATACGGACCGGCAGGTATTAAATGTTTACCGCATGGAACTCTTGGGAGCAAAAGTCCATCCGGTAGTAAGCGGCACTCAGACCTTAAAGGATGCCGTGAATGAAACCATGCGGGAGTGGACAAAAAGGGTGGAAGATACCCATTACGTTCTGGGTTCTGTCATGGGGCCCCATCCTTTTCCTACCATTGTGAGGGATTTTCAGAAAATTATCGGGAAAGAGATAAAAGAACAGCTGATGGGAAAAGAAGGAAGGCTTCCGGATGCGGTAATTGCCTGTGTAGGCGGAGGAAGCAATGCCATGGGAGCCTTTTATGAATTTCTGGAGGACTCAGAGGTACAGCTTATCGGCTGTGAGGCAGCCGGGCTTGGAGTGGATAATCCCAAGAATGCCGCAACCATAGCAAATGGAACGGAAGGGATCTTTCATGGCATGAAATCTTTATTCTGCCAGGATGAATACGGCCAGATTGCACCGGTATATTCCATATCCGCAGGACTGGACTATCCCGGAATCGGACCGGAGCATGCCATGCTTTATAAGACAGGCAGGGCTTCGTATGTTCCGATTACAGACGAAGAAGCGGTAAGTGCCTTTGAATACCTCTCCAAAACAGAAGGTATCATACCGGCTATTGAGAGTGCCCATGCAGTAGCTTATGCAAGAAAGCTGGCTCCGGAAATGGAGAAGGACAGGATTATCGTAATTAACATATCTGGCCGCGGGGATAAGGATGTGGCTGCAATTGCAAGATATAGGGGGATTACTATTTATGAGTAGAATAAAGAATGCTTTTAAGAATGGAAAAGCTTTTATAAGCTTTGTAACGGGAGGAGACCCGGATTTAAACACGACGAAAGAGCTCATCCTGGCAATGGAAGAAGCGGGAGCTGATTTGATTGAAATCGGAATTCCTTTCTCCGACCCCATTGCAGAAGGTGCCGTCATTCAAGAGGCTAATGAACGGGCTTTGACTGCCGGCTGCACAACGGATAAGCTATTTGATTCCATTAAGGAAGTGAGAGAAAAGGTAACGGTACCCCTGGTGTTCCTTACTTATATCAATCCTATCTATACCTATGGGAAGGCACGTTTTTTTAAGAGATGCGTAGAGTGCGGAATTGACGGCATCATTGTCCCGGACCTTCCCTTTGAAGAAAAAGAAGAGCTTGAAGAAGAATGCAAGGAGTATCAGGTGGATTTAATATCCTTGATCGCACCAACCTCAAAGGAAAGAGTGCGCATGATCGCCAGGCAGGCAGAAGGCTTTATCTACTGCGTTTCTTCTCTTGGTGTCACTGGCGTGCGAACTGAGATTAAGACGGATATTGCAGCTATGATATCCATGGTCCGTGAAGTTACCGATACCCCCTGTGCCATAGGCTTTGGTATTTCCACACCGGAGCAGGCAAAGGAGTTTGCCGGGGCAGCGGATGGAGCAATCGTTGGCAGTGCTATCGTAAAGCTGGTTACCCAATATGGAAAAGAAAGCATTAGACCCGTTGCAGAGTACGTAAAAGAAATGAAGGCTGCTGTCAGGGAAGCTTAATATTTTGCATCGAACATATTAATTAAGAATAAGCGAAAGAGGGCTTAATGCCCTCTGTGCTTATTCTTTCTTTTTTGCTGATGTAACAGGAACTGTCGTTTTTCTTCCTCTTCCTTTTGAAGCCGGGAATGGCTTTTACGTACAGTCTTGTTTTGTTCTTGCTGAAGCTTTAAAGCCTGCTTTGCTTTAGAGGAAAATCCGCTTTCCTGAAGCTGCTTGTTAATGCTTCGCTTAAGGCGTTTGGGATTGACCTGCTTTTCCTGCTGCTTTTTGGCTTCAATGGAGGGGCTGAACCGAAAATCACTGTGATTTTTAAGCAGAAATGCATATACCTCATAATCTTTAGGTTCCGCACCAAAGATTATCCTGCTGACCTCGTATTTACCATCCGTTTCACGTTCGTAAATCCCAAGCCAGAAGGGGTCCTCAAATAAAACAGTAAGTTTTGATAAAACCTTGCTCCCATTGCATTCCGCGGGCACGCCTGCGGTTCTGCCATGAATAAGGGAGTGCGGAAGTGCTATTCCTTCACACCTATCCATAATAATTCCTCCTTTTGTTGTTTCGCAAAGAACGGACAACCAAGGAGGCAGGTTACTGACAGCTTTCGCTGCGCCCGGACTACCAACCGGGTCTGTGTTTTTTTCCTTGCACCTACAATTTTAGAAAATTTCTATAAAATGTCAAGCATAAAATTTGCATTTCAAAATCAAGGAAATGTGATGAAGTTACGGTTACATTTTTTATCCTGGATATACTGATAGAAGAAGCGTTACTTAAAGACAAGGAGGAAATTTACCATGCTGGATTTTTTAAAGAAAACGGAGGTTACATCTATTCATGTAAATGATATGGATAACCTTATCGGAAAGGTTGAACTGATTGATATCAGAGAGCCCTACGAGTACAACAGCGGCAGTATAAGAACTGCAAAAAATATACCAATGGACAAGCTTCTTGGTGCACCGGATAAATTTATGGACAAAGAGAAGGAATACTATATTATCTGCCAGTCCGGCGGAAGGAGTATGGCAGCCGCCAAAGCTCTTACAAAGGCTGGTTATAGGGTTGTCAATGTGGCAGGAGGTGTGGGCTCTTACGTCGGTACAAAGAGAAGTTAGGTTTATGCTTTACCGCTCCTTACACACCATTAAAGGTGCATGAAACGGTAACAGGATATTAAGCAGTGTAGAATGGAAAAAGGTTGGAAGAAAATTTATAAATGAAAGGATGCCATGTTGTGATTCTTTCAACCTGTTTTATCAATGGCAGTACCGCTGATAAATCAGCGGTAAACAGAGGGCGTGACCATGAAGGACGGACGAAATATTCTTATCGTAGGCGGAGTGGCCGGCGGCGCATCAACGGCGGCCAGGTTAAGAAGAAGCAGTGAAGAGGATAGAATTATTATGTTTGAGAAAGGACCGCATGTATCCTTCTCCAATTGCTCCCTTCCCTATTATTTAAGCGGCGAGATTGAAGACGCAGAGGATCTTGTATTAATGGACCCGGAATTATTCTTAAAGCAGTATCATATCGAGGCCAGAGTCAACCAGGAAGTTACCGCAATCGACAGGGAAAATAAATTTGTAACAGTCAAAAACCTGGCCTCCGGGGAGAGCTATAGGGAAAGTTATGACAAATTAATTTTATCGCCGGGAGCAGCCCCCATCGTTCCGAATATCCCGGGAATTGACAAGGTGAATTTATTTACTGTCCGGAATGTAGTAGATATTGAGAAACTGAACCAATATTTAAAGGCGGTGCCTTCCATGGAGGCAGCGGTTATCGGCGGCGGTTTTATTGGTGTGGAGGTTGCTGAAAACCTTACAAAGGCCGAATATAAGGTTACTCTGATCGAAGGGACAAACCAGATCTTAAGACCCTATGATTATGATATGGTACAGATTCTTCACAAGGAAATAAGCGACAACGGAGTCGATTTCATCGTGGAGGATACCGTTATGGAATTCGAGAAAGATACCGTAGTACTATCTTCCGGCAGAAGGATCAAGGCAGGAGCCGTTGTTATGGCTGTAGGTGTGGCACCGGAAACAAAGCTTGCCAGAGAAGCAGGGCTTCTTCTTGGTGAGACGAAAGCCATAAAGGTTAATTCCGATTTTCAGACAGATGATCCGAATATTTATGCGGTGGGGGATGCGATTGAAGTAATGAACGCTTTAAATAAACAGGTGATGAAGCTCTCTCTGGCAGGCCCTGCCTTAAAGGAAGCAAGAAGGGCAGCAGACCATATTAATGGAAGGAAAGCGGAGGAATTGAGTTTTATTGGCTCCTCAGCCATTAAGGTCTTTGAGCTTAACGCAGCTGCGACTGGATTAAATGAAGCACAGATTGCGGCACTGGAGCCTAAGATTGAGTATAATTTTGTACGTATTATTCTGATGGATAAGGTAGGGTTGATGCCGGATGCTTCTCCTCTGCATTTTAAGCTGTTTTTTGAAGTGCCCACCGGCCGTATTTTAGGAGCCCAGGCTATTGGAAAAGGAGATGTGACAAAACGCATTGATGTTATTGCAACGGCAATGAAATTTAAAGGAAGCGTAAGGGATTTGACAGAGCTGGAATTAAGCTATGCACCTCCTTTTTCTACCGCAAAGGACATAGTAAATTACGCCGGGTATGTTGGAAGTAATCTGCTGAATGGTGATTTTAAGCAGGTAAATGTTGACAAGGTAAGAGGAATTTTAGAAGAAGGGAATCTTATCATCGATGTAAGGGAAAAGGGAGAATATGCAAGAGGACATATCAAGGGAGCCATGAACCTTCCCCTCAGCGAGCTTAGGGAGAGGGTATCTGAAATACCGAAGGACAGGCCGGTCTACCTTCACTGCAGAACGGGACAAAGAAGCTATAATGCAGTAATGGCGCTGCAGAATTTGGGCTATCAGAATGTTTATAATATAACCGGCAGCTTTTTAGCCTTGTCCTATTATGAATATTTCAATGATAAGAGACTGCAAAGGGAGAAAATTGTAACAGAATATAATTTCCGATAAGCTATTGTAACATAAAAGGGGTGACTTTAAAAGTCATCCCCTTTCACTGATGGCATCCTGATAAAAAGGATTCATTACATGAAAGCCAAGAAAATTAGCTGCCAGCATGCCACTGCGCAAAGCTCCCTGCATCCATCCATGCTTTGATGAAGCATGCTCTCCGGCAAAAAATACATGGTTATTGTACTCCGGCAAGAGCATTTCATAGCCGAAATTAAGAAGCTGCCCTGGTAAATCGGAGCTAAAGGCTCCTTTGGCATAGGGCTCCTGATTCCAATTTATCGTTTTATGCTCGGAAACTAATTTATCCAGGTATCCATTGGAAAGACCATGAACCTCCTCTACATTTCTTTTAATATAGGGAAAGCTTTGCTTCTCCGGAAAGGCTCCCACCCTGACTGCATCCAGGCCAATATTATAAGCGGCCGTAATCACCCCTGGCGAATGGGGAGAACAGCCTGCCTCGTCCATGCAGTAAAGATGGTCCGTCGGGTAGAAAATAGATCTTATGGGCAGGTCTGTGGCAGAAAAGCCCCCATTTATTCTGCCGTAATCGGCATTTTCTTCCCAAAACCTGTCTTTGCACAGGAAGGCGGATTTTAAGGCATTGTAATAATTAAGCTCTCTTACAGCCTGCATTTTCTGGTTACAAAAGAAAGGATTGATGTCAACAGTACGCAGCAGGGAAAAAGGAAGAGCGCATATAACATAATCAAATTCCTCTGTTTGGTCCTTTGATACCTTGGTATCATACCGGAGCATAACGGAGTCATTTTCTTTTTGGTAGATACCGGTTACATAATGACCGAATTTTATTCTGCATTTTCCAAGTAAGTCAGAATTTTGACTGTATTCTTCCGGAGCAGGACTTGTCAGAGATTCATAAAAGGCATAGGGAAGATACTCCATCCCCCCTGAAATCCGGTAAATATTAGTGTAATCCATAGAGTATTCTTCATTTAAAGTCTCAAAATAATTACTGGAAAGAGAATCACCGGTCAAAGAATTAACACTGGCAAGGAGAGTAATAGCGGACTGGCTAAAGCCCAGTTCCTGCCATATCTGGCGGATACTCTGGTTTATATATGGACAAAGCTCAGGGGAATACGCCGGCAAAATCTGCAGAAGCTCTTTTCGTATATCCGGAGAAAGTTCTTTCAGGATATATGTGAAGGCATAGTCATTGAGTATATTCCAGGGAGTATTTCGTTCAGCCTCTGTTAAATCATACAGAGGATAAAGATATTCCATAATATTGGAACCTTCAGCATCCCGGCGTATTCTGGTATTGTGGGAATAAATAAAGGTATTGGAGTTCACGGCAGAGGAAGGAACGGTTATCAAATGAAATAAATTTATATAATGCCATGTTGTCCCATGGGATACCGGTATCCGCAAGGGGCCCAGTTCCCCGTAATTTTTTCTGCTCTTGTCAAAATAGTGTGTATAGACCCTTCCACCGACCCGTTCTTCATTTGCTTCAAGTATTGTAATATCCGCACCGGTTTTTCTCAGCTCAAAAGCTGCTGACATACCGGCAAGACCGGCACCAATAATGCCGATTTTTAAATCTTTAAGACCGCCGGGCTGTACATAAGAGGTTATATCCGGGGGCGGATTCAGCAATTCAATAATATTTGCAAGGTCCTCTGTCCTGCCTGCATTGGTTAAAGCATCTGCTAACATTTGATGTCTTTGGGTATCTGTCGGATTTATAGTGGGACTTGTCTGAGTATTTGCCATAGAATAAACCTGCTTTTTCTTTACTGTAATGTATTTCATAAGGAAAGAATTTATTCTTACAGAATATTCTATTTACGTTATTTTAATAAAGATAGTATTGCTTTTGCTGTTGTCTTTAAATAGTAACAGGAATAAGCCCTGTGGGGAATAAATTTTATATGGGGAAAGAAATGAATTTTAAATTTTTGAAAAGGAATTGTAATCACATTCTTTCTATTGTATAATTTACTTAAATGTTTCGAAATAATTATACATAAAGGAAGGCTGCAATAAGATGGAACTGCTACAGGAAAGAATCAGAAAAGATGGTGTTATTAAAAGTGGGAATGTATTAAAGGTGGACAGCTTTCTGAACCACCAGATGGATATAGAGTTAATTAATGAAATAGGTAAGGAATTCAAGCGGATTTTCGCAGAATGTCCCATTAATAAAATACTTACCATAGAGGCTTCCGGTATCGGTATCGCCTGTCTTACAGCCCAATATTTCAATGTCCCTGTTGTATTCGCAAAAAAAGCTCAAAGTATAAATATTGACGGAGCTGTATATTCTGCCAAAATCGAATCCTTTACCCATAAAAAAACCTATGATGTTATCGTTTCAAAAAAATTCATAAGTCCCGAAGACAGAATCCTTATCATTGATGACTTCCTGGCAAATGGCTGCGCTCTGGCAGGGCTGATCGATATTGTAAAAAGTGCCGGTGCGTCGGTTGAAGGCATCGGAATCGTAATAGAAAAAGGCTTCCAGAACGGCGGAGAGATGATTCGTAATATGGGCATCAGACTTGAATCCCTGGCTATTGTTGAAAGCATGAATGCAGAAAACAGTACCATTGAATTTCGTAAATAGAATTTAACACAGGAAAATCCGCTTATACACAGGGCGGATTTTTTGCGCTGTTTTAGTACTGGAAGTATTATTTTATATACAATTGAAAATTGGAAACTAAGGAAGGAGGTTAATATGAAGCATATATTTACCTATATTAAGCCCTATGGTCTTCGTATGTTATTCGGGTTTTTGATAAAGGTTCTGGGCACCTTTATGGATCTGGGGCTGCCGTGGGTATTGGCTTATATTATTGATGAAGTAATTCCATTAAAAGAAATCAAATACATACTTCTTTGGGGCGTGCTGATGCTTCTGCTGTCCATAGGTGCCAGAGAGTTCAATATTACGGCCAATCGGATGGCATCCAGAGTAGCCGGAGATACCGTAAAAAGACTCCGCCATGATTTGTTCCAGAAAATAGAACAGCTTTCCGGAGCTCAGGTGGATTATTTCTCCATCCCGTCCCTGGTTTCCAGAATGACCTCCGATACCTACAATATTCATCAAATGGTAGGTATGATGCAACGCCTTGGCGTAAGAGCTCCCATAATTCTGGTAGGAGGTATGATACTTACCTTTACCCTGGAACCGGTCCTTACCCTAGTATTGGTAGGTATCCTTCCATTACTTGCCATTACTGTGTATGTGGTTTCTAAAAAGGGGATACCCCTGTACTCCAAAAGCCAGGCCTCTGCCGACAAAATGATTCGCATTGTCCGGGAAAATGTAAACGGTATCCGTGTCATTAAGGCATTGTCCAAATCAGACCATGAGAAGCAGCGCTTTCAAAATTCAAATGAAGAGGTAGTTTCCAATGAGTTAAAGGCAGGAGCCACCATGGCTGTAATTAACCCGATTATGAACCTTCTGTTAAATGGCGGACTTACGCTGGTGGTTATAATAGGAGCTTACCGGGTCAACAGCGGGGCATCGGAAGTAGGTAAAATTGTCGCATTCCTTTCCTACTTTACAATGATATTAAATGCGATGCTCATGATAACCAGAATCTTCGTAACCATATCCAAGGCAAATGCCTCAGCAAACCGGATATTTGAAGTGTTGTATATGGAGGAAGATTTAAAGGTATGCGAGGGCCTGGCAGGAGAAAAAGGCTCTGACAATCATATCTCTTTTCATAATGTTACCTTTTCCTATCCGCAAAGAAAGGAAGAAGAGGTAGAAAAAGACGAGTCTACTAATGTAGAAAATATAGATTTTCAGATAAAAGAAGGAGAATCATTAGGAATTATAGGCGCGACCGGTTCCGGAAAGACAACCTTATTAAATCTGCTCTTACGGTTTTACGATATTGAGGAAGGCGAAATCTATATTGGCGGAAAGAATGTTAAGAGCTACACCTTAAAGGAGCTTAGACAAAAGTTCGGAGTGGTATTCCAGAATGATATGATATTTGCTGATACGATAGCTGGAAATATTGATTTTAACCGTAATCTTACAAAGGAAAGAATAAGGGAAGCGGCAGAAGATGCCCAGGCAGCGGAATTTATTGAACAGCTTGAGCCGGACATTGAAAAAGACAGCTATGAATATGCTGCAGCGGTAAAGGGAGCGAATCTAAGCGGCGGGCAGAAGCAAAGGCTGTTAATTGCCAGGGCACTGGCAACCAACCCCGAGATACTGATACTGGATGATTCCTCCAGTGCTTTAGACTATAAAACCGATGCATATCTGCGGACAGCGCTAAGAACACATTATCAGAATACGACTACTATTATGATAGCGCAAAGAATTAGCTCCATTATGAATATGGACCATATTCTGGTCATGGAAGAAGGAAAGATGATTGGTTACGGAAAACACGAAGAGCTCTTAAGAGACTGTCCTGTTTATGATGAGATATACCAGTCACAGATGGGGGATTAGTTTTAAAAATGCGATACGCAGGAGGATTAATAGGAACTGAAAGGAGGATAGTTTAGTGAAAAGTCCGATACAAAAAGAAACAGAATCTAAGAAGCAGGAAAAAAGACAGAAAGAAAAACCCAGAGATGCCAAAGCTGTGGTAAAACGTCTCAGCCGGTACCTTATTGAAGAAAAATGGAAAATAAGCCTGGCCTTACTGCTTACGGTTGTAGGAAACATACTGGCATTGATAGGGCCTATGCTTTCAGGATATGCCATTGATGCAATAGAGCCCGGCAAGGGGAATGTATTATTTGAAAAGGTTTTCTACTATGGTAGTCTTATGATGGTGCTGTATGTATTTTCAACGTTATTTTCCTATCTGTTGAGTATTTTAATGCTGCATATAAGCCAGAAGGTTACAAAAAGAATGCGGGATGATGTCTTTAAAAAGCTAACGGAGCTGCCGGTCAACTTTTATGATACAAGGCAGGCAGGTGATATTATAAGCCGTATATCCTATGATATAGATGTCATCAGCACCTCGCTGTCTACAGATGTAGTGCAGATAATGGCCAGTGTAATAACGGTTATCGGTTCCCTTATAATGATGATAATGATTTCGCCGGTATTGGTTCTTGTCATGCTTGTAACCATTCCCCTTTCCATTCTGTACACCCGCTACATGTCCGGAAAGGTGCGGCCTTTGTATGCGGTAAGGTCTGAGAAACTTGGAAGCTTGAACGGCTTTGTAGAGGAAATGGTCTCAGGACAAAAAACCATCAGGGCATATGCCAGAGAAGAGGTTATTCAGGAAAAATTTAATACGATTAATGATGAAGCCGTTGAGGCTTATTTTAACGCAGACTACTACAGTAGTATTGTTGGACCAACAGTTAATTTTATCAATAACCTGTCTTTATCCCTGGTGACGGTATTCGGAGCAGTGCTCTATTTACTGGGACAGTTAAGCCTTGGAAGCATTTCTTCCTTTATCCTGTATTCCAGAAAATTTTCCGGACCGATTAATGAAGCCGCCAATATTGTCAGTGAACTTCAATCTGCAGCGGCAGCGGCAGAACGTGTATTCAAAATACTGGATGAGGAATCAGAAAAAGCAGATTTTGAGAAGGCTGAGGATTTATCTGTTAAAAATGGAAGGGTAATTCTAAAGAATGTTACCTTTGGTTACCTGAAGGATAGAATCATATTGGAAAATCTTAATATGGAAGCAAAGGAAGGGAATCTGATAGCCATCGTAGGCCCAACGGGAGCGGGAAAAACAACAATAATCAATCTGTTGATGCGTTTTTATGACATTGACAGCGGCTATATCACAATTGATGGAAAGAATATTGGTGAAGTCACCAGAAAGAGCCTGCGAAATGCTTATTCCATGGTATTACAGGATACGTGGGTTTTCTATGGAACGATTTTTGAGAATATTGCCTATGGTAAAGAAAATGCTACGCTGGAGGAAGTGGTAGCGGCAGCAAAAGCAGCCAAAATTCATTCTTATATAAAGAATCTGCCTAATGGATACAACACTATTTTAAACGAAGACGGCATCAATATGTCAAAGGGGCAAAAGCAGCTCCTGACCATTGCAAGAGCAATGCTAATGGATTCCAAGATTCTTATTCTGGATGAGGCCACTTCAAATGTTGATACCCGAACGGAAATTCAGATACAGGCTGCCATGCGTAAGCTGATGGAGGATAAGACCTGCTTTGTAATTGCCCACCGGCTTTCCACAATTAAAAATGCAGACCTCATTCTGGTAGTAAATAACGGAAATGTTGTTGAACAGGGAAGGCATAAGGAGCTTATGGAAAAGAAGGGCTTTTACTATCAGATGTATTCGTCCCAATTTGTATAATAACTTGCATCAATATTTCTATAAAAAGTAAATTTCCTATAAGAGAAAGAAAGATATTAAATAAGTTTAAATTAGGACTTGCCAATAAACACATTTCCTAGTAAAATATATTAGGTTGCCATGAACAATGGACAAAAAATGTGTGAAGGCACAGCAGTAAGGTCTGATCTGAAAAACGGTGCATTTTTCAAATTTCTATTTGGACAGAATCACAAGTTTCCTTGTGACCTGCATGGGTATTTATATGAAGAATATTAAAGAACATATCAGGCTTGGGCAATTTAAACCAGTATATCTCTTATATGGTTCGGAGGGTTATTTAAAAAGACTGTATAAGGATAAATTACGGACAGCAATTCTATCAGATGGCAATGAAATGAACTATTCCTATTTTGAAGGAAAGGGAGTAGATACCTTAAAGGTAAAAGAAGCTGCTGAGACCCTTCCCTTTTTTAGCGAGAAACGTATTATTGTAATTGAGAACAGCGGACTGTTTAAGAGCCAAAGTGATTTGGCTGATTATATCAGGGAAATGCCGGAAACCACTCATATTGTTTTTGTGGAATCAGAGGTAGATAAGAGGAACCGGCTTTATAAAGCTGTGAAAGACCTTGGAACGATATCGGAAATGAACAGCATGGACGAGGCCAATCTCAAGCTGTGGGTTGCCACTCTTTTAAAACAGGAGCAAAAGAAGATAACAGAAGAAAGTATTCTCTACCTCCTTGGTAAGACCGGAACAGACATGGATAATATCAGCAATGAAGTAGAAAAACTGGTATGCTATACCGGTGACAGAGAGATTATAACCAGCCAGGATATAGAAGAAGTATGCACTTCCCAGATATCCGGTAAGATATTTATCATGGTTGAAGCAATCGGAAACAGGAGACAGAAGCAGGCTTTGGATTTATATTACGATTTATTGGCATTAAAAGAAAAGCCAATGTCCATCATGTTTTTGATTTCCAGGCAGTTTAATATACTCCTTCAAGTGAAGAATCTGCTTTCCTTGGGTTTTAACAATAATGCTATCAGTGATAAAACAGGATTGATGCCATTTATCATCGGAAAGTATGTCAGCCAGAGTAAGAACTTTACGGAAAAAATCCTGAAAGAAGCACTTACCTATTGCATAGACATGGAAGAACAGGTGAAAACAGGAAGGATGCAGGACAGTATTGCAGTAGAGTTGATTATAGTAAAGTTTAGTGCAGCTTAAGCTATCCTTTTGTTATAAGAGTATTTAGATGTTAAATTTTAGTTGTTCCGTCCTGCTGTTCCGTCCATTTTCCGCGGCTTGACAAACGGGAAAAAATGAATAGAATAGTAGGTATGAAATAAATGGAGAGTTGTCCGAGTGGTTGAAGGTGTGGCTCTCGAAAGGTAATAGATTTCGTGGAACTTTGGTAGCTCTAGCACCGCATGAATACTGGATTTTTGGTTTTGACTGAAACATTTTCTTTCATGTTTCTTTCCAGTTTTCTTTCTTACTTCCTGGACTTGGATGGAATGTGGTACCATCGTCTAAATGAGTCCGGTTGGTTAAAATTAATATGGAGAGTTGTCCGAGTGGCCTAAGGAGCTGGTCTCGAAAACCAGTGTACCAGTGGTACCTAGGGTTCGAATCCCTAACTCTCCGTCAGTCTATTCCAATGGGGCAGCTTTGAGAGGTTGAAGCCCATTGTTACGGAGGGAGTTGTCAGTTGCGATTGACAACTCCTTTTTACGTTTCTACGTTGATGACCCTCCGGGCATCATATTCTTTCTGTGAAGTGATTTCAAATCCCTCCATTCTCTTTAACTATACGGCAACTAAGCGCAACGGGGTAGCATTCTCCTCCGTATCTGTGTCCTTTTTCCCTATGCTTTGATTAGGCCCACCGGGGTCAGGCTCTGTTGGACCGGACAATGCCCCGAACAGACCATTACTCAGGCGCTGGGCGGATACTAGCATAGACTCCTCCATATCCAGGTGTGCATAAAGGTTCGCCGTGGTTCCATAGTCGCTATGCCCAACCAGGCTTGGATTTCCTTCATAGAGACACCGTTTCGCAATAACAGGCTCGCACAGCTGTGCCGGGTGTCATGGAATCGGATATGTCGTAAACCATTCTTTTCCAAGAATTTCTTGAATGTTGACGAGATATAGTCTGGCTTGATGAGTTCTCCAATTTCATTGACATAAATATACCCCAAATATTTACGGTTGTAGGAATTGCCAAACAGTCGTCGGTGTTCCTTTTGCTGTTCTTTCAAGGCCAACAGCTTTTCACGGAATAAGGGAATAAGCGGAAGTGTTCTCATGCTGGATTTGTTTTTTGTCTTGTCTTTGGCATAACTTACTCTCGTTTGGCCTTTGCGATAGTATGTAGTGACAGTATGTGCTATGGTAAACAGATTGCGCTCAAAATCAAAGTTTTGCCACTTCAAACCAACGATTTCACTTCTGCGAAGTCCATAGAACAGGCCAAAAAGAACTGCAATTTCCAGCCAGGTACCTCCAGCCAGTCGTATACACTCCAGTGCCTCTTCAGGAAGATAAAAGCTGCCAATGAATTTGTCCGTCTTGGGGCGCTGTTTGTGGGCGGCGTTCTTTCCTACTAATCCGTCTTCCGCGGCCACTTCCAATGCATTATGGATATTGGAATGATAGCGTACAACAGTAGTTCCTTTTTTACGGCCTTTCCCATGTTCAGGATCTCCGATGCGTTCAAACTTATAGAATTCACGGAGATGTTTTGGCTCTAACTGTGACAGTGTCAGTCCGAGTTCTTTAAAATACGGGTAAATATGATTTTCAACTGAATCACAATATCCCGCAAAGGTTACCGGATCAACCTCGGTTTCCTTATAGGAGAGCCAGTACAGCATATAATCCGCAAACAGCATATCACCGGTGCGAGAAACAACGGTACAGCTTTGCTCCGGAATCGACGGAGAGACTATTTCCACAATCTCTGAAATCTGTTCCCCATATTCATTGTAAAGACCTCGAAATTCATCAAGTTTTTTCTCGGCTGGTCGTTTGTTTCCTTTCTTTACCGGTAAATCGGTTGGAACCCATTTTGGAAAGCGTTTACCGACATGGTGTTTGCAATTCAAAACGGCATAATATTTTCCGCCTTTTTCTTGTAGATGTCCCGCTAACATAATCAATCATTACTCCTTTCAGCGGTTATTCCACCTACCATTGACACATTATATTATACTACTTTATGCCAACAAACTACAACAATTCATGCCAGATTCGTGTCATGAGATGAGAGCGGCTATTTTTTATTTTCAATGCCAAGGTAGGCGATAATATAACTTTTAGGGATACGAAAAAGGCGTCCGACGTTTTGCTTTTTCAGGTCGCCTTTTTTAATCATCTTATAAACTGTCTTGGTACATACACTCAGAATTTCACTTGCTTCTTCAACGGTCAGAACATCTGGATATTCACTGAGCCTCTTTAAGGATTGCTTGCTATATAAAGATGGTCTTTTCATTTTTCCTCCATTTTACATTTATAAAAAGCCGATATACTAAGCTTTCTGGACATACACACCCACATCGGCCCATTTCCTGCGCTCATTTTGACCGTGTCTTTTTCAGGTTGCGCTATGCGCTGTTTCATCCGTGGGCGTGCTCTGCCGATTCAGCATCATGGCACACTGTCCGCGAAACCTGTATAACTTCCGATGGGGTGCTATGAAATTGTCAAGGTGCAAAAACGGGGGGAAGGTCAGCTTTGGGCTTGTCCTTACACCTAATAAACATAACGTTATCTATTTGATTTCTGCAAAGATGGAAAATTTCATAATTTTATTTTAGGGATACAGCTCAACAGTGCCAACTGTAGTGCCCGCCAGAGAATATCACTTTCCAGTTGCCCTAATGTTCATAACTTACTTTAATAACGTAGCCTTTTTTTGAAATGGAAAGTGTTTCGCTTCAGATAGCATGAGAAGTTGTTGATATTTTTTGATGAAATAAACACTGGACTTGATGTATCACTGGTTATACAAAATACATGAACTCAGTGTAAAGAGACTTATTATCATCAATTACCCATTATACGAAATGTTAGAATAATCGAATAATGGGACAAACTGCAATTATTTGATTGAATTATTTTACAATTTATCATAGAATGATGTTAAGGTTTTAAGTAAAAAGATGGTAGAACATGCAAATCATATTTTAAATAAACTTTTTGTTATGGTGACAAAGCAGACTAACATAAACTTCATAATATCCATAATGTGACATATGTAAGCATTATGGAACATCCCATTATAGCAATAATGGGATGTTTAATATTTTTTATGTGAAGGTTAGTTGATGAAGTAAATATGGACAAAAATATGCTTATCAAAATGGTACAGCAATATACGGGAGATAAACCAGGGTATTATCTTTATGATGGATAAGCTGGTTGTTGTAATTAGGCGAAATTTGATTGTTATTTACAGTGCTGAATTAGTTGCCATAAGAGATTGGAACTTCATAATCTTAACATAATAATTTGTAAAATGGAGAAGACTAAAATGGTAGTCTTGAATTTTTATGGAAAAATTCCTCGAATATGTATATCAAAGAAACTTGGACTTTATTTATCAAATCTTCCGAATGAAGAAAATAATGACTGGCAAGATGAACTTTCAAAAGAATTTTGTCTTGCGCAGGAGGTCGATAGAATATACCAAGATAAATTGGAAACAAACTATCCTTGCGGAATTTTTAAATTGTACAAAAAGGTGTTTCACGAAAAATGCCTACCTGAGGCGTTTGAGAAGAAGGAGTACGATGAACTTGCCAGCAATATGATCTACCTTGATTTCGATTATAGCTATGACGATATGCCTCTTGGTGGATGGGATACAAACTGTTTCGAAGGTCGTCTATGTGAAGAAGATTACGCAGAAAAAATCATAGATTTCATTAACTTTTTATCTTATCCCTATGATGATATGTCAATCTCTTTTCCCAAACCTGTCCCACAGTGGACTTATTCGTCAAACCATGATGAGGTTGACCATTACCGTATTTTCTGGGGTGGAGAGACCGCATCCGAGTATATGTGTTCCTTAAAAGAATGGGGAAAATTATTTGATACTTTCTTGCAATGCAAAAACGACTATCTTTTATTTGACTATTTGGTCAACTCAATTCATAAGGATAACGAATATAATGAATACCATTTGATGAAAGCATATTCTTTGTGCCAACTATTTCTTGAAAAAGAACATGAATCAGAATTGGATAGTAAGTTACCATTGTTTTTAGGACAAGGATTTGCCTCAGATAATGAACGAAAGAAATGTGCGAGTATTCTACGCAAACTGCGGAACAAGATTGCGCATGGTGACTTTGTTGCTTTTGAAAATCATATTGAGCAATATGCAGTTGCGTTTATGGATGGCAAGTTTGCTTTTGATTATTCAGAGTACAGTAGAAAAAACTGGGTTGTACAGCATGTCTGTTGTCAAATTGATGAGATTCTTCGACAATTGATACATATGCTGTTCTATGATAGAACTAAACTTGAACAATTAAAAAAGAATCGATAGCAATAGTTCTAGCTCTTAAAGAAGATTCTTGTTTATTACTCTGATGTGGAGTATATGAACTTCCCATTATATTTATTAAGATACCATTAACAATAAATATCAAATGATTAATGAGCATTACGTGATTTCAAATATTACTAAACTATTATGAGCAGATAGGTTTTGTATTGTTCTAAAACACAATTTATCACTAACGGAGATCTTTAAATGAAGCTATTTGAACGCATACCAGACAAGTTTTTCAGCATCCTAACATCATCTAAGAAGGAACTGTATGTAGAAGCACTGTTTGTATTAAGACAGGCTTTTAAAACTGAGCTGGTAATACGAAGAATAGATCTGGTAGCAATGATGATAGAGGCTTTAGAAATGAGTATCATTCAATCAGATTTTTCAGAGGAAGTAGTAGAACTAGATGTCGGCGAGAAGGCAGAGACCACTGTTTCAGGAAAGGCATATTTGATAATTCGTAAATTGAAGGAGACTGGTTGGTTGGAAGTTGAATACGAAGTTAATTCCTTTGAAGAGAACATTACCGTTCCTGATTATTCGATTTCGGTAATTAATCTCTTGTATGATATGACCACAGAGCAAACAAAGGAATATAACAGTTATGTATTTGCCACTTATGCTGCACTAAGAAATACAGAAGAAAATCCGGATTACCTTTATCAGGCACTTCAATCAGCGTATCAGAATACTGTTCGCTTGGTGGACGAGCTAAAACTTCTATACAATAATATCAAACGATATTATCAAAGAATTACGGCAGAACTGGGCGTTAATGAATTACTAGCGGAACACTTTGATCGTTATAAGGAGCAGATTATTGATACTATTTACTATCCTCTGAAAACGATTGATTCTGTACCACGGTTTAAGCATTCCATATTGCTTCGATTGAATGAATGGGTATTACAAGAGGAGGTTGTGTTGGCTTTAATTTCGCAAGGAAAGCAGAGGCGTATTTATTTTACGGACGAAGAAGCTAGAGAAGATATATTAGAGAAAATTAATTATATTGCCAATACCTTTGAAAATATAGAGGGAATGATATCGGATATTGATAAAAAGCATGTTGAGTATACCAATGCTTCTATTGATCGTATCCGTTATATGATGAATGCAGATAGAAGTGTTAAAGGAAAATTAGTTGAGGTACTTAAACATTCTAAGAACGAAGAAGTATTCGATAGGTTGCAGGAAGGACTTGTTACTTACCAACACGGATTTATGGATGAAGGCTCCTTATATGATAGGGTTAAACGTACCATTAAGACAGAAGGGAAACCAGTAGCAATTGAAGATATAGACGAAGATAATGATTTGATTGAAAGCTTTCTGGGAGGAGTTCGTAAGCAATACAGCACACAGAAAATTGATGCATTTATTGAGCGATACTTCGCAGGGAAAGATGCCTTCAGTACAGATGATCTAATAATGGAAACTCAGGATGAGTTTATTCTTCTAATCTTGGGAACAATTCGTGGTAGTCAGAAAAGTGCCGCTTTTTATGTAGAATTCATGGAAGGTACAGTAGAGAAAGGTGGATACCGATTGCCTAGGTTGATTTTCCATATGAAAGGGAAGAAATAAAATGTTTGAAGAAAGATTTGAAAAGCTTGGTATGAACGAGCAAGAAAATTTTAAACGAATAGTTAATTACTTTCTTGCACATACCTATCTTCTGCAGGTACAATATGATTTTTCAGATAATTTGCGCTATACAAATCAGGATTATATATTTGTTGAGAGAAATATTGAGCTGTTTCAGGAATATCTCCAATTCAGCGGATTTCAATTAGAGAGGGATAGTAATTATGGGGTTATTAGCTTAAGAAGCCCATATGAAATTAACCGCCAAAAGTTCGACAAGCTTACAACACTAATGGTATATGTTCTTCGTCTTATCTTTGAGGAGGAACGGGAAAAGCTATCACTTTCAAAGGAAATCTTTACGTCTACCGGAGATTTGGTACATAGAATGATTTCTCTTGGAATAATCAATAAAAAACCTGCTGACACAGTGCTCCGAGACTCACTCCGGCGGTTGAATAGATTTCGCATTATAGACAAAGCGGAAGGATTTTGGGAAAATGCAGGAACCAGGCTATTAATTCTACCAACTATTTTGTTTATTATCTCAAACGAACGTATTAGTACTATGTATGCGTTATTAGACGATGTAACAGATCTGGGAGAAGAGGGAGATCTAACGGAGGGTTAGGGGAATGAAGAAACTAAGGAGAATGCTATTAATATATTGGCATAACTATACAAAAGAAGTACTTGAATTTGATACCATTAATTTTCTTACCGGGAAAACTGCAGCAGGAAAGTCTACCATTATTGATGCATTGCAATTGGTATTGCTGGGAGATACTTCGGGATCCTTTTTTAATAAAGCCGCTAATCAGAAATCCACTAGAACTTTGAAAAGCTATTTGTTTGGTGAGAAAGGCGATGATGGTGATACGGGATTTCGCTACCTTCGTGACGGGAGATTTACAAGCTATGTTGTATTCGAATTCGAAGATACTGATCGTAAGAGGATGTTTACAACCGGAATAGTATGCGATTGTTACAAAGATCAGAGTTTTGATTATAAGTGGTTTATCATACATAATAATGGATTTCCAACAAATCTGTTTATTGATGAGAAGAGCAGAATACCTTATGACATACGAAGCTTACGTGCCTTCTTGTCAGAATGGCTGAGCTCGAAAAAAGGTACAGAATTTGAGTTCATTGATACAAATAAACGTTATCAGGAGATAACACTTGCTAAGTTTGGACAGGTTAAGGAGAAATATAGAACACTGCTGAAAAAAGCAGTTCCATTTTCTCCGATAGCAGATATCGAACAGTTTATCACAGAGTCTATCTGCGAGGTTAAGAATAAAATAGACATAGAACAGATGCAAAGTGATATTCGCCAATATAAGAGTCTGGAGCAAGATGCCTTAAATACACAGGAGAGAATCAAACGGCTGAAGGAGATTGGCCAGATTAACATGGATTATGAAGGCGAGAAAGAGAAATACAACCAGCAAAATTATATATATATCCGCGCTGGTAAGGCGGAGGCAGAACAGCAGGAACATGAATATAAAGTAAATATTCAAGAAAAAGAAAGCTTGATACAACAGCATCAAGTGGAAATGGAGAAGGTTAAAAAAGAGCTAGAACTAAAAAGGCAGGAGCACGAGCGGCTGACAAATGAATACTATACTTCAAATATAACAAAACAGGAAAAAGATTTAAAAAACCGTCTGGAAAGCATAAAGTTGAAAATCGAAAATATGGAAAAGCAGATAGAAATGGCAGTAGATGGTATCAACAGGTATGGAAAGGAATGGCTTATAAATTTCCAAAATCTTAAGAAGTGTGGATTTCAAGAAGAATTTGTAGAAGAAGGATTAATTCTGTTTGAAAATATGAAAGCTCTAAATGAGAAGGAAGCGCATAAGTATCCTTTTATCATGGTGGCACTCCAATGTGAAACGCTCAAGACAGAAGTTACTAACTTACAAAGTGAGTTAAGAAGAAGGGGCGAACAATTGAAGCAGGATATTGCTGAATTGGATCGCAAAATAAGTGATCTTAAAAATGGAATTAAGCCGTATCCCTACGAGGTTACGGTTTTAAAGCGAACATTGGAAGAAAAGCTTTTTCATATACACAAAAAAGCAGTCTCAGTAACCATTCTTGCTGATTTATTAGAAATACCAAAACCGAGGTGGAGAAATGCCATTGAGGGGTATTTGGATAAACAAAAGTTTTATCTCATGATTCCCGAACAATATTACCAGGATTCTCTTCGGATTTATAACCAAGAAAAACAAGATAAGAAGCTTTATGATGCTGGGTTGATAGATATAGGAAGGCTAAGAAAGAATTTTTCCAAACCAATTATGCGATGTTCTCTTGCTGAAGAAATTGTAGCTGATAATGATGATGCTAAGCTCTATTCAGATTATTTAATTGGAGGAGTTATAAAATGTGATCATGTGGATGAGCTGAGAAATCATAAGGTTGCTATTACAGATGAATGCATGCTATACAAGGGATATGTATCAAGAAGGATTGATCCGGCTAGGTATGCCAATCCCTTTATTGGACGAAAATCTCTAGAAGTCCTAATAAAGCAAATGACAGAGGATTTAGAAAAGCAACGAGTACTCTATGAACAGTTGATTAATCAACACAGAATTGTAAGCCAGGCGGCCTCCACCAGAATCTTTAGCAGCTATGAAGCAGAACAATATGAAAAATTGCTGGAGGAAGGGAAACAGCTTCCAGAATGGAAGGAACACTTTCAGGAATTACAGAAGGAGTATGACAGCCTAGATTTCTTGTATTTAGAGAAAATGAAAAAACTAATTGAGTCATATAAAGTGTCAATTGATCAAAAAGATAATATGTGGCATAGTTTAGATAAAAAGAATGCTGAGCTGGCGATAGAAATAAAGGCTTTAAATCAAGATAAATTACCGGAAGTAATCGCAAGGATTACTCATATTCAGAAAGAAATACAAGAAAAGTTTACCGATAATTGGATTGTCAAAACAGGAGAACCGCGTTTTTTACAAGAAAGTATTTCAAACCGTACGATGGAATCCTTACGGTCAGGCTTTTATTCAGCTATGCATCAGACTGAAATCAAAAGAAACCGCCTTCGTAGCGAACGGACAACTAAACGTTCCGGATATAACGGTGATTATAAAATGCCATATGATATTGAGGCTGAGAGTAATCAAGAGTTTGATAAGGAGCTACATAATCTGGAGGATATCCGTTTGCCAGATTACATTGAAAAAATCAAAGATTCTAAGGTTAAGGCATATGATCAGTTTCGAGATGATTTTATAGCCAAACTGAAATCTAACATTGAGACTGTGACAGAGCAGATTAATGAATTGAATGCTTCATTAAAGCAAAGTGTATTCGGTACTGATACCTATCGTTTCGAGAAGAAACCGAGACCAGAGTATCGTGATTACTACGATATGATTATGGATCCCCTCTTAATGGATACAGGTGGATGGAATATAGCATCACAAAGTTTTAATGAGAAATATCAAAAAGAGATAAGTGAATTATTCCAACTATTAATTTTAAATGATACGAATGTAAGTGCTGAACGCAGATCTGAATATGAGAGAAATATAAAGAAATTTACTGACTACAAGACTTATCTTATATTTGATTTGGTTGTTACCGATGAGCAAGGAGAAGAACAGAGATTATCAAAGACTCTTTTGAAGAAATCTGGCGGAGAGACCCAGATTCCCTTTTACATTGCGCTTTTGGCATCTTTCTCACAGGTGTGCAGAATCAGGAGTAAAGGTCAGAATAATACGATACGGATCATTATTCTGGATGAAGCATTCAGTAAAATGGACGGGGAAAGGATTCAAGAAAGCATACGTTTACTGAGGCGATTCCAGCTACAGGCTATATTTTCAGCACCGCCTGATAAGATTCCGGACATTGCACCATTAGTAGACCGGAATATTGCAGTATATAAGGATAGCCGCCATTCATTTACAAGGAATTTCGATCCCAAAGAGATAGACGAGTCGTTACTGGAAGAATAAAGGCGAATTATGAAATATCAGACATGGATTTTAGAAAAACTTATTGAAAAATTTGAAAGCCGCAAAAAATCATCCGGCAATATGCGAAAAGTGGCTTTTCAAATGCAGGATGAAAGTGCTCTATCACAGGAGCTGGAGCATGCGGAGGAAAAAGAACAGTTTCTTGCTGCTTTAGATTTACTTAAACAGAAAGGTCTGATTGATTATTCATGGGTTCGTTTTGAAAAAGATAATATAGTTGAACGAGTCTGGCTGGTTCTGGATGAAGAAAAGGTCAGAGAAAGCTATCGCGTACTGGCGAGAATCCCCAAGGGAGACATTATATGTGTACTGAGGGAGTCTTTGATAAATAGTATAAATCAAATGAAACCGTTGGATAATGAAATACAGTCTTTTTTTAAAAAGCAGTTGGAACAAATGGAACAGAGCTCATCTATTCCTCGTTTTTTTACAGATAAAATAGAACCGAATGAAGATTTAATAAGATGTCTGGTCTATCTTTCACAGAATAATCAGGAGGTACAGGAAAGAGTGCTGAGCAGCCTTTTGTATAATGACAGCAAATATTTTGAACGCAAAGTGAAAGGTAAGGTACTCTCTGTTCTAAAAGCGATTAATAAGGGGAAGGGGGAAGAGCTTTCTGATGAAGAGCTTTTACGTGAAAAGGGTGTTGTAAAATGGCCGGAGATACTGGAATTTACAGGTAGGCTTGCAGTCTTGTTTAAGCAGGGCGAATTAATGGATTTTTCTGTACTGACATACGGTGCATATATCAACTCACTTATGGTGGAAATGGTTGATAAGGTTTGCTTATACAGAATTAAAAAGGTAATTTTTATAGAAAATAAGGCAAATTATGTCTGGTATATCACGCAAGAAAAAAAAGAAGAGGAATTGGTCGTTTATCATGGAGGATGCTATAGCCCTATAAAAGGAAGATGGTTTAAGAAGATATGTGAAGCTTGTATTCAAGACGGAGAACAAATCAAATTTTATCATTGGAGTGATATCGATGTAGGTGGATTCCGGATATTTAGCAGATTAAAGACAGAAATAGTTTCATCTCTTATTCCTTTTCGGATGGATATTGAAACATTAGAAAAAAATAGGGATAAAGGGATGCCAATGAATGAACATTATCGTATGCTGTTGGTAGAGATGATAAATGATTGTCGGTATGAAGAGTTCAAATTCTTGATCGAACGAATGATAGAATTGAACATCCGATTGGAACAAGAGCAGTTGCTTTATTAAAGTAAGCCTATTCATCACTTACGAACGAATCCTATTATGCTTAATATAGTAATGGTTACTAATAAAAAATATACATTAAATCATAATTTAAGGAGGATTTTATTTTGAATCCATATTTAGAATGTCCAACATCTACAACAAAAAACTTTACTATTAGACTTATAAGCGAAGATGATAGCGAGCCAATTTTTAAATGCTATAACGATAAAACAGCCGTTGAGTTTATGAATGATGACAACTGTGATTTTGGATTTTATATCGATTCTCAGGAGAAAATGTCAGAGACAATAGGATACTGGCTGGATTTTTATAAAAAGCAATACTTCATTAGATTTTCAATAGTAGACAATGCGACAGGTGAAGCAGTTGGGACAATTGAAGGATTTGGTGGAGAAACAGGAGTACTTCGTGTCGATATAGTTAGCGCTTATGAAAAAGCATCATATCTATCTGAAATATTCATTTTTGCTAAAGATAATTTTTATGAGATTTTTGGAAATGAATATCTGGTAACAAAAGCTATTCCAAATGCTATAGAACGACGTCAGGCTTTAAAAAATAATGGATGGGAATACATTAATACATTCAGAGATTATCAAGATTATTATAAGATTAAAGTAAAATTTAATTTTTGACCGTGGACTGTTTAATATCAATTTATTGCTCAGTGTGAACTTCTCATTATATTTATTGTAGGCCATATGCTCTACAGTTTGAAAACGGAAGTAATGGGGAGATTAAAGAGGGGAGATTAAAGATGAAGAAGATAATGTTTGACTCAAATGTTTTTGATAAATTGCCTGATTTTATAGAAAAGATGCGTAAGTCTTCAATTCAATATGAATATTACATTACTTCCATACAAATCGATGAGTTATGTACAATACCAGATAAAAAGCTTGAGATCAGAAAAAGAAATATTTTAATGTTAGCAGATATAAGAGCTAGGTTAATCCCTACATCGGTATTTGTATATGATAGTACATCTTATGATTATGCAGCTTCCGGAGATGGCACAGTATATAAAAAAATACTGAATGAAAATATCAGTAATAAAGAAGATGCTATCATTGCTGATACTGCTGTTTTTGAAGGTTGCACTTTAATAACTGAAGATTCTAGATTTTATGATAAAATGAAAAAGAATAATTATGATGTAATGAGGTTTGATGACTTCATCCAAACGCTCTAACCATATTATTTCTCATTATATTTATAAAGTTAATATGCAATTAAAAGCAACAGACAGACCAGTAATTTGCAGGGGGATATGATGAAGGATATTGAACGATTGGTCAATCAATTTCGAGATGCAATAAATATGGCTAAGGATGCAGGGGATTTTGATAGGGACTTTTCATTTCATAAATTTCCGCGTGGATGCTGTGGTGATACTAGTGATTTATTAGCTTAATTTTTATTGGAAAACGGTATCAGGACATATTATGTCTGTGGTACATATATTGATGATTCGTTTGATAATCTTCAATCGCATGCATGGTTGTTAACTGATAATCATATTATTATAGATATTACTGGCGATCAGTTTAAAAATAATCCGGCTTTATTGAATTATGATAAATCAGTTTATGTCGGAGAGGAGGATGATTTTCATAAACTATTTGAAGTTGCAGCTGGGAATATTCGTAAAAATATCAGTCTAGATACGTTGGGTAGTATGTGCCAGCCGAGGCTATATGAGTTATATAGAAAAATCCTTAATACATTCGAGAAAGCATCGCATAATTAAAGAGGATATGATGATTTAATTTTCTGTTTTTATATGGTTTCTTATTCGTGTGTGGCTGAACTTCCCATCATGTTTGAACTTGGACAACACATAGTAGATGATTTTGAATTTGATGAGAAACATTTTAGGGCAATGTAATTTTAGGAAGCGTTATCGTCGGAATATTTGGGGGAATTATGGAATTACATGAAAATGCAAAAAAAGTGCTCAAGAGTAACATAGAGATACTCTTTAATCAACTCAAAGCAGCAGTTGATAATTATATCAATGATGGCCACAGTATGGGCGAATTCCGTTTTATCAATGCATACCTATCTGCTACAATTAATGCGATGGTGGCATATATTGAGCGATTGGTTGGTACAAAACAAATAGAAGAAACTGAGTTAGTTGAAGCATTGAAATTTGCAAACAATTTGCAAAAACACAATCCTCAGCTTATACGAATTGCAAAGTCAACAGGAGGGATGTCTTTCCCCATATGCTTTGAAGATGAAATGATTTTTCCACAAATCTCCATAGTCTGGGATGATTGTATCTGTTTGGAAACTCGGAAAAAATCTCAGAAAATTAATTATGAAAAACATTTTCAACAACGACCTGTTATAGAAACGCTAACACCTATTATTAATGCATTACTAAAAGAGTAATAGATAGAGATTAAATAAAGGTGATTTTGAACACAACTTGCAAATGGGTATTTAAGATTTATCGAAATGAAACCATACTAACATTCACTTAGTTGGATACTAGAAATGATAATTTGAATCTGTAATGTAATACAATGCAAAAGGGAGGATAACTTATATGAAAGTAGTAGTAATTGGAGCGTATGGACATATTGGTACTTATCTTGTACCTATGTTAATTAAAGACGGCAATGAAGTAATTGCAATTTCAAGGGGAATATCTAAGCCTTATGAAGAAAATCCATTATGGGAAAAAGCTATAAAAGTAAAATTAGACCGCAACGCAGAACCGAACTTTGCAAAGATTATAGCAGATATGCAAGCTGAGGTCGTTATAGACTTAATTAATTTTAATCTCAGTGAAACAAAGTTGATGGTCAGTGCATTGAAAGGAACAAATTGCAAGCAATATTTGTATTGTTCTTCCTGTTGGACTCACAGCAGAGCAGAAATTTTACCAGTAAATTCTGATGATATGTCAAATGAACCATTGTGTGATTATGGAAAAGATAAACTTGCCTCAGAGAATTACTTGAGGAACGAATATGAACAAAATGGATTTCCTGCGACCTGTATTCGTCCGGGTCAAATTTCCGGACCAGGGTGGGCAATTATTGGTCCATGGGGAAATGTTTCGTTAACGCCATTTCAGAAAATTGCCAACGGTGAGAAAATTATGCTCCCCAATTTTGGTATGGAAACGCTACATCATGTTCATGGATATGATGTAGCACAGTGTTTTTACAAAGCTGTTATTCATAGGGATAAGGCACTCGGCGAGGTCTTTGAGGCAACAAGCGGTAATTCAATTACACTTTATGGATATGCAAGGCTAATGTATGATTTCTTTGGAAAAGAACCACAGATAGGATTTATGCCATGGAAAGAATGGTGCGAATATGAAGGTAATGATGAGGAATGTGACAGTACCTATCTTCATATTGCAAGAAGTGGTTCTTACAATATTGACAAGGAAAAGGAATTATTGGACTATCATCCGAAGTACACAAATGTTGAAACAATTAAGATAGCAATACAAAGTTATGTAGAAAGAGGATTGATTCAAACAAAGTAGCGAAAGACATCTTTCAACTGTAAGGAATTCTGAACTTCCTGTTATGTTTAGCAAGGGCGCGTTGCAAAACTATTTTCAAAGTAAGCGCATAGTTTCAGGGTATGTCAAAAAAATATTCCGGACCCTATTGCTAGAATTCCGGAATGCAAGCATTTTACTCCATTTTGATCTTGCAAAGTTCCTGGACTGTTTCATCCCAAGGTGCAAGTTTTGCTAAATCGTCATCTGACATATCCTTACTGGGGCGTTTCTCTAGCATGAGCTTCAGATATTCATACAGATTTAGACCATATACCTTTGCCATCTCTACGAGGATAAGATAGAGAGCATTAGCTGTCGCTCCTTCCCGTGTGTCTGAACTGCTCATCAGCAGAAATTCGTTTTGATCTCATAATTGCCATCCTTCAAAATGCATTCTCGCAATGGATGGATTGAAGTAAAACACTTGCATTTCCTGATAACAATTATATAGAAAAATGGCGGTGGATGAAATCCAGCCCTAAATTAGGCGCTTACCGTGAGACTGGCTCAGTTTGACCGTGCAAGCGGTTCACTTGGAGCAAAATATACATAAAAAATAATTTGAACCGCAACATATAGTGGCTTTGGACACAAAATGAGCAATTTCGGCCTCTTTTTTGAACTATTTTATAAATGGAAAAGTGCGGTTGAAGAGCTGCGATTTACAATATTAAAACAAGATATCCCGTATTCTATATCTAAAGGAATCTGTCCATATCAGAAAAATTGCTTTTAAGGTATAAGCGCATATGGTAAGAAGATATTACAAAGGGCTAAAAATGATATTATATGGGTTGTCAATGTGTATTTTTAACGACTCATTTACATTAAAAAGAGCATATGTATTTTTTAGCTTTTCCAATAAAGTATCGTTTGTAAATGTAATGACTTGATTTAGGCAAGGACTTACAACGCCATTAGGGTACACTCTAGCTGCGCATACACGTTCGTAGCAATTTATGGATTGCGTGCATTCCTTACATATGGATCTCTGTATTAACGCGCTTAGCTTCGGATGTTTTACAATGATTCTACAAGAATCACTAACATTAACAGCAAGCGAAGGTGTGGCGCCGAATTGAAAGACTACCTGTCCAAGTTTATTAATTTCTTTCAATACATATTGTTGTATAATTATATCAAATTCAGAGTATGCTTTGAGTTCAAACATTAAGACTAATGTCAAAGAATGGTTGACGCAGTAAGAAATAATGTCGTTTAGTTCCTGATAATTATCTTTCACCACCACTACATTTAAATTTTTATTAAGAGCAGGAAAATGATTCAGAGCAGTTAAAGCTTTAATAGGATCTACATCTTGATATTTTTTATATATTTCTTTATTAAATGAAGACATAGATAAGTTAACTGTATGAAGAGGTGTAATTATTTGTGGGGACAATTCAGATAAGTGGGCTCCATTAGTTGTTAAGCTAATTTTTCCATTGTACCTATCTTGTATACTTACAATTATTGATGACAAATCGGATCTCAGAGTGGGTTCACCACCCGTTAAGGCCAATGAAGGGATTGACAATGTATTTGCTATTGTAGCACACTGGGATACCAAAGAAAGTTCCATCGTATCTCCAATATTTTGGCCTTCGTGATGACAAAACCCACAGTGGCCATTACATTGGTAGTTCAAAATCAGTCTAAGTGGTGGTATTAATTTTTGATCTTCATCTCTACAAATAACTTGTGGTTTCAAAAGGCACCTCTTTCTTCAACGATCGTAATCAAACAACGTCATTTGAGTTGCTGAAGTAATTAATTCATAAACATCTTTTTTTAATCTTAAAGGAATTTTAGTTTGCTCATTATCAATAGCGCGTTGAATAGCATGCTCATCAAGAGGAATCTTTTTTTTACTGAAGACTTTTTGAATTAGATTAGCTTTGTCATCTCTTTTTAGCAACCTATATACTATATACCAGTCTTCCAAGTAAGTACATGGAATTTGCATACCATCAAGATCTATCATTTTAATATTTTCAGGTTCGATATTATAGGTAAATTGATATTGATTTGGTTTTGTAATAAAACATGCAACAAAGTCTACCTCAATATCATAATACATCATTTTGAAATGCAGATCTTTAGGGAGAGGAATATCTGTTTCAATCTCCGGAAACCCCTTAAAAATTTCTCTAATATTTAGAATATCATTTGGCTGAACCCATAAATCCAAATCGTTGGGTTCGGAGTATAAATTATGTAGCTGTAAAAGATATGATCCTCCAACACCCCAAACTATATTGTGACGATTAAGTTCTTCGCTTAATGACATTAAGGTGACACGATTTATCATATTTAGCGCCTCCTGCCTCGCTTCTTGATAAAATTAAATATCCATGCTCCTGATCCTGCTATGATGGCATAAACAAAACCTGCAACTACATTAATTATAATATCATGTCGATCGCTAGGTGTTTGATCCCATAGTCGTACAATCCTATTTGATAACAGATTGATTTTTTCATTAATTTCGCTTCCAAATGAGAGTATAACAATTAACATAGTTACCGATATAAAGAATATCCATATCCTATTTTTAAAAATTAATTGAAATGGAGTATTTTCTAATGGAATAAGTCCAAAAATCAACTCTGAAATTCTCCTGTTGCTGTTAATTGTTCTAGTCAAAATAGGAGACAAGTCAGATCCCACACGTTTTACCCAACATGATAATGTAGCAAGAACCATAGCATAAGTAAAAGTACACGCTGTGCTTTTATCATAACCTGTTATTTTCCAATCCGTTGAATTGTTTATAAGCCAATTAATTTGATTAATAACCTTTGGATGAAAAGGTGAAAGTCCCATGATAAATAACTGTGGCAAAAGTGTTGCGCTATATGAAAAATAGTTTTTTTGTTTGTTATACTTTGCACCACCTTCATATACGACTTGTTCATCAGCCCATTTTTGTGCTTTCTTAGGCATTTTTGATAGTACAAATGATAGAGAGCTTTCTACAATCTGATTGTAATAATTTAAACAATCTTGACTGAACGTTTCTCCGACCATTGATAACTGTTAAAGTGCCAACAAAACCCATGTTGTGGCAGCACAGTGGGGGATATCGTTAAAGCACCAGTAAGTTTTTGAGTGTGATTGATGGCAGTTGTCCTTCAAATAATCAAGGCCATTCATTATCGAAGAACAAATTTGCCTTTCTTCATCTAAGGTAAATTTGAAATTGGCTTTATGAGGCTTGGTTAGCGATAACGCTAGCGCGCGAAGAGCTAAAGCGGTCATAATTGGATTTACTGAACAGTTAGTACTTAATTGGTATGCCCAGCCTTTAGAGTTAATATCACATTGTTTTGCTAGCCACAAAACAGATGATTTGAACCTGGTAGCCTTTTTTGCTCCGTTTCCGTGCGAATCAAGTAGTGCAATAATAGCGAAACTTGTAGACCACACTGATACTCCCTCACCTAGCGACCACCCATCTTTGTCTTCTTCCATTTTATGGTCATTTCCAGGATCTTTATCTGTAGGAATATTGCCATCGCGCAAAGAAATTAACATATCTTGCATTTTGTCTAGCACACTTACAGGCAATAGGCCTGCATCATCTAGCCAAGAAATGGTACTAGACAGTGGTGAGGCACGAAATCGTTTATTTATTTCAAGAAGATATGGGACAGCTCCATCATCAGTTATTGAATTGATTAACGGCTGAAACCAATCTTTTAAGTCTCTATTCGTGAAAGCATATAAATCAATTTGCTTATCTAATAGCGCAATATGTTCAGACCAAAGGTTTTTCAAAGTGTTCAATGTTATATCTCCTCCAAACATTTAAGGTTGTTTAAGTAGTATATAAATTTTTTAGCGTACTAAATTTAAAATGATTATACCAGATAATCCCTTTTTTTTCTACTATTAAAAAACCGTATTTAGGGAGATCAGAAAATGACTGACTCAATTTATGTATTAAGTTCAGATTAAATAAACATTCTTAGTAAAAAATAGAAAAATGCTTACCGGGAATACCGGCAACTCTCTTACAAGAAGAGCATATAAAAGACTTTATTCCTCTTACAGTGTTGCTTTAAAATCAGGCCGTTACGCCTATCCAGCCAGTCAATGTGTGAGTAGTATTTTCAGGTGCAAAATCTTCACTCTAAACCATTGATTATCTGAATTTTTGCCGTGACATTACGACGCCGACAACGGGGGACAGGATAAATCACAAAGTTTGGTTTGCTTGGTTACACATTCAAAGGAGAGTTTATAAAGAGATAGGGTAGATCTTAATAATGATGTATGTCATTTTTCAAATACTCACCGGTGACATATGATAACATTTCTTAATGACTCTACTGAAGTAAGAATAATTACGATAACCTAATAACTCGGCAATTTCATTTAAATGATAAGTGCTGCTTTCCATTAGTCCGATAGATAATTCTATTTTGATTTTGTGTATGTAGTCGGTTATTGTCTCATCATCCTCATCTTTAAACCGTTTAGAAAGATAACTTCGATTAACTCTAATTGCGTTTGCAACATCCTTCGTTCGCATATAGGAAAGTAAATTTATTGTTATGAATAAATTCCAGCGTCATTTCTATGACCATGGAGTTATACTTAAAAGAATATTGATAGTCTAAAATACGCAGATATATTTCTATAAAATGTAAGTTCCAATTTATACATCCAATATAATCACCGCTGAGAAATTCAGACAGCCCAAATTGTTTGTAGCAGGCTCAATTTTGAAAATGTTGCACCGACTGGACGTAAGTATACTTGCATTCTAATTCTTCTTACCTACCCATTTTTCTGGGGTGGGGGTGTATCCCTAAAGAATGTTCTGTAACTTTATCCTAAAATGTCACTACACAAAACAGCCAAACGAACTTTAGGTATTTTGAACTCCGCGAAGTGGTATCAATTTCTTCATAATTCCACGAAAGTCCACGAAGCGCGTCACATCTCGAAAAGCCATAGACCGTAAAAGGTCTCTAGGGTTCGAACCCCTAACTCTCCGCTAGCTAAAAGCTGTCAATTAAAAGTTGACAGCTTTTAGCATTTCCTGACCCGATAAAACGGGCATTCCAATGATTGGCTGCATACCATTCATTTGTAATTGAAGCTGTAGGCGTTGAATCTGTTGGTGCAATTAAATGATTTGTTCTTCCTGAGATGACTCAGTGGAAACTGGTTGCTGTATGACCTGCGGCTGAAAAGTCTGAACCAAGGATTTGGCCGAGGATAACTTTGAAGTGAACTCCAGATGGAGATAGAAGTCCGAAGTAATTTTAATATCGCTATGTCCGAGCCAAGCCATGATGTCTTCAATTCCAACTCTGCTCGCTGCCAAAAGTGCCGCGCAGGTATGACATAAATCGTGAAAACGGATATGTCTCAAGTTATTCTGCTACAGAATTTTGGGAAATGCGGTTGATATATAGTTTGGTTTTATAAGATCTCCCATACTGTCTACACATAAATATTCTAAATATTTCTTATCGTAGGAGCGTCCACATAACTTACGTTTCTGTTCTTGTTCTGCTTTTTTCTCTAACAACCATTGTTTCATAAAAGGTACCAAAGGTAAGGAGCGAAGACTGGTGTCACTTTTGCCTTTGTCTTTTGTAATCATGACATGCTTACCTTTCACATTACATGCTGTTACGGTATGACGGGCATCTCCATTTTTGTACCAATTACCTTGCCAAATAAAGCCCATACTTCTTCAATTGTATAGTAATCACCCTTAAATTTATCCTGCTTTGGAAAAATAATTTTGTCAGCGGGATTTGATGTAATGAGTCCCAGTTCCAATTTTCTTTTACTAAGAGTTTGCTCTGTGGCTTGTTTATACTTATACTCGAGCCATCGGTCAAGGAAGTCTGCAAACATGGGTAATAATTATTACAAGAATATATTTTTCATAATATGGAAATTATTTGTAGAAAAAAGTCTTTATAAATGTTAAAATATTAGTTAGATAAATAAATTATATAGATTCAAGAAAAAGGTCTTACAATATTAATTTCTACCCATTCCTCAAGTATTATTAAATCTGAAAAAAGTGTTATTCTATTGAAGCAAGAGGCGGGAAATGTGATTAACATTATTTATAAATGCCCTCCTGCAAAAGCAATTGGTGCTATTGGCATGAGAGAAGATACAAACCCAGATATAATCATTTTAGTTGAAGATAGTGTGGCTACAAGCTTGTTTTTTGCATTGAAACAACGTTATATTACCTTGCAAAATGAAGTTAACTATTTAGATATTAGAATTTTGGAGATTGGTGGATTTCAGAATGTCATTCATTTTTATATTGAAGCCAATAGCTATATATTTTATGACAATATATATGTTGCTGCATTCATGGATAAGGATGTTGAAACAGATATAATTCCGTATCCGCAATACGGAAATCAGACTCTAATAAGTCAATATAATGACAATTCATCATATTGCAATGCGTGGATCTTTTAGAAAAAAGTACAAGAATGAATCCGTAAGAATAGCTCAAACATTGGCAGATCAAATAAATCTATCTATCGAAGTAATATATAGTATCAATATCTTTTTTCATTTGCATGCAAAGAGCTAATAAAATTATTTTGAATTATCCATGTTATAAAAAATGCAATATGGTTGGCAGCATAATCTCAAATTATTTCCATAGTCTTATGCAGATTATAAAAAAGAAAACTTGTATGAATAGGAGTCCCACAATTATGGAATTTACAAAACTCAAAAATAGTCTAGAGTGCTTAGGTTATATCGTAAGTGAATTTAATCATGCAGAAGAAGCAACTAAGTATTTATCTAATCAAATGAGTAATAGAACTATTGGAATTGGAGGTTCAGTTACAGTAGATGAAATGAAACTGTATGATGCACTGGTGTCTCATAATGATGTGTATTGGCATATGCGATTACCTGAAAACATGAGTGCAATGGAAGTAAGAAAGAGGGCAAATCTTGCAGATTTTTATATTTCCTCGGTAAATGGAATTGCCGAAACAGGAGAAATCATCAATATTGATAATACTGGAAATCGTGTATCTGCGATCAGTTTTGGACATGATAAAGTTTATTTAATTATTGGTGAAAATAAAATAGCTTCAAGTTATGAAGAGGCCTTTGATAGAGCAAGAAATATAGCCGCACCCCTTAATGCAAAACGTTTAGGAGTAAAAACGCCATGTTCGATAATGGGTGATAAATGTTACGATTGTAAAAGCCCGCAGAGAATATGCAGAAATTTTTCTGTATTATGGGAAAAGCCTACAGGGAGTGAATATGAAGTTATTTTAATTCATGAAAAACTTGGATATTAGGATTATGATATTTAATTGAGTAAATCCCACCAAAGTTAAAATCAGTTTGTCTACGCTCTAAGATCCAGATAGAAATCAAAAATGCCAAAATTAGGATAAAAAGTTAAAACCATTAGAGTAAGGCAAGGAAGCCAACAGGGAATAATACTGGTTGGCTTTCTCGCTTCATTTAGTAGAAAAGTAGTAAAACGATGATAATTTTATATGGTAAGCGCTTAATTTATTCATTATTAAATGTTATCTGTATTACCATTATATGACTCAGCTTGTTGAGCAAATCTAAGCCCTAAGTTAAATGCCTTGTTACAATATTCAGGGAATTGCTCTTCCTTCACTTGTGCCTTTTTATCTCCATCAAAAACAGTTATGACATATTTTGAATAATCGTCGAATTGATAAGTGTCGTTCACGACCAATGGTTCAAAGTAGCCAAAAATTCTTTCTAAATCCACTTCTGAAAATCTCAACCCCTGTGCGTACCCCAACTCGTTCATTTGCTCTTCAGTTACATTCATCGTGTAAATAAATCCAGTTGGTATTTTTCGACCAAATATACTCTTATAACCGGTGGTATAGGTTTGGTATGGAAACATCAATCTCTCCATAAAAGATCTCATATTACCAGTAACCGATTCAAAATAGATGGGAGAGCCAAAAATAATTGCATCTGCATCTGCTGCTTTTTCAAGGACTAGTGTTAATCCATCTTTGTATGCGCACTTTCCGTAACTTTTACCGTTTTTTAATTTACAGGCGAAACAACTAACACATCCTTTATAATCCAAGTCATATAGGTGTATTAACTCCGTTTCAGCTCCATATGATTCTGCGCCTTCAAGTGCTTTTTTAAGTAAGGTTGCAGTGTTCTTGTTTTTTCTTGGGCTTCCATTGATTGCGATTATTTTCATATCATTTTCCTTTCTGGTGTTTGAACTTGACTTTATCTTTAAAATTATATATGCTTTTAGGAAACTGTTCAAGTATGCACATTTTTGTTATATACTAGCCTTTTGGTTAGTAAAGGAGGTTCTTATGATAAATTTTGAGAGTAAGTATGGGAAATGCCCAATGTACTACACAATGTCAGCAGTAGAAGGTAAGTGGAAGTGGATTATTTTATGGGAAATCTATAAGGCTGAAGTAATACGATACAACAAATTGAGAGAAGAACTACAGCCAATTGCACATAAAACATTAAGTAAGCAGCTAAAGGAATTAGAAACAAGCAAGTTAATTAATAGGGAACAATATAATGAGGTCCCCCCTAAAGTTGAATATTCGTTGACAATTGAAGGAAAAACTCTTATTCCTATCCTGGAACTTATGTATCAATGGGGAGAGAAGCATATCGATAATTAATATATGCAGTTTAATACAAACCGTAAACGGTACTTTGATAGGAGCAGAAAGGAACAAGCGAACAGAAAAAATGTACAGAAAGCCGGTATCCTGATGCCTGAAATCTGATAAAAAGCGCTAAAGGGGCTGTAAAATAAGTCTTTAATTAAGAATCGCCAGTTCCGACAGATGCCGGTTCTGGTGATTCTTCGTTTTTTTACCTATTATTTATGATAATGATTGATTTTTCCATAAAAAAGCGTGCACTTAATAAAGCTATGAGTATAGTTCTTGGATTTTATGCAGCCAACTTGTTTCTCTGCTTTTTATTATGATATTTATAAAGATTAAAACCACAAGAAATCAGTGTGAGTTCAAGAATTGCGTTTTTCTCACCTCTTCGAAATAATCTTTTGTAGGATTTATCCCATTTTAAAATGCCAAATGTTCCTTCTGCCTGAATACTACGATTCATTCTCAACAG
>NZ_FRAC01000031.1 GCF_900142215.1 Anaerocolumna jejuensis DSM 15929
TTTCTCATATGTGAAATGATATCCTTTTTTATTTTATTGTAACATAACGCAGAAAAGAATCAACAGCTAATTATCAATTTGGTTGTACACTAGTATAGCTGATTGAGCTTGCTTTCAGGCTCTTCACCATTCTCTACACGTTTTATATTATTCATAAAGAAATCATATCTTTTTTTATGGAATTTTAGACCGTCAGGCATACCTGCCGTATGGGGAGTAAGTATCACATTACTTAGATTCCGAAGCTCACTATCGTTTGAAAGCGGTTCAGATTCAAACACATCCAGGCATGCGCCTGAAATATCTCTGTTTTTTAAAGCATCTATTAAATCTTTTTCATTGACAATCCCACCGCGGGCAGTATTTATAAAAAGTGCAGTATTCTTCATTTTCTTGAATACCTCTTTGTCAATCAGCTGTTTGGTTTGCGGATTCAGGGATGCATGTATAGTTACTATGTCTGATGTCCTTACAAGATTATCGAAATCCGTCATTTTCACAAAACCGTCAGGTTGTACAACGGCATTTCTAGTATAAGCCAGCACGTTCATATCAAAAACCCTGCAAAACTCAGCTACTTTTTTACCGATAGCACCAAAGCCTACAATTCCAATCGTTTTGCCTTTTAATTCGCTTCCTGTGTAGTCCAATTGATTTTCATCTATCCTGTTTTTCATGAAATTATCAAGAAACGGTATATTTTTATAATAGGACAATATCAGTGCCATTACGTGCTCGGCCACTGCCTGTGCATTCACTCCTGAAGCATTAGCCACCCAAATGCCGAGCTGCGTGCAGGCATCGATATCTACATTATCATATCCTGCACCCGTCTGTACCAATTTTAAATTTTTTGCTAACGAAAGCAGGCTGCGGTCCACTTTAATATGTTCAGGTATGATTACCTGGCAATCTTCAATATGATGCAGCATCTCTTTTCCCGGCGGAATAATTACAATGTCCCAGTCTTTTGGAAAATGACTTGTAATATTTAATTTTGAAATTTGGGTAAAATAACCTACAATCAGAACTTTCATTGCCAAACCACCTTTCATACTCTATGCACACTTCAAAGAAAATCCAATTGATGTTTTCAATTACAAACACGCATCTTCTCCGTTATATACTGTGAGAAAAATCTCAGATTTTCATATTTTGCTCGTTGTTTTATTATACTCCGTCCTCCTCATATAGTCGAGTGTTTTATCCAGCTTCAATGAGTAGCGCTCCAAAGATAAATAGTGCGGCTCCAATAATTTGGCAATATTATGGTGGAACTAAAGATGCAGATATTGCATCAAGCCTTCCATTATAAGATAACAAAATAATAATATAGAGGATGCCTAAAATAGGTACCCTCTTATATTATATCCCTTATTTATTTTTTATTTTAGTCCAATTAATTGCATCTTCTGAATTCCAAACTTCGTTATTATATATGATCTGAAATTCACTAATAGTATTATCTTGTTTCTTAATGTTCCAAGAAAAAGTTTTATCATTTTCATCTAAAGAAATAATGCTCCAATTTTCACCACCGTCATGTGTTATAAACGCTACAGGATCTATATCTTTATTACTTACTGTATCGATACATGAAACAAATATAATACCGTCCTTCATAGAAAAGAATACAGGCAGATTAGCATTAAAAGTAATAGCTGAATACTCAGATGAAGAACTTATATCTTGTATTTCCCATGTAACACCACCATCATTTGTTTTATATAATCTTAGAGTTCCTTTCATTGGGAAATTACTTATTATCCATCCTACCTTACTATTAATAAATAAAATATCCCCTCCAGGCATTGTTGATGAGGTGTCAGCGGAATCAATAATTTTATCCCAATGTACTCCACTATCTGTAGTCTTATAAAGGATAGTATGCTTTTGACCAGCTCCAATTGGTTCGCTATATGCCTTCCACCCTTCATTAGAATTTATATAAACATATTCTTCTGTATTACCGTCAGCATCATGTTTGGATACAACATCTGCAATTCCATGATTTGGCTTCCAATCTGTGTTAGATTTATTCGCATCAGATGCCTGATTTGTTGAACTAATGTTAGGTGATTCGGTTGATCCTATGTTTTGTATATTATCTTTTATTTTATTATTAACTGTAGCTTGATGTCCGCAACTAACTAAGCAAATAACAAAAATTATTACTAAAATTAATTTTTTTTTCATTTTCTCCCCTAAAAGATTTCTTCTTATTTTTCACTACCATAGTATGTAAAAATCGGTACCCCTCAACAATCAATTACTTTTAAGATTAGCGTATTTTTTCATATCAGAAAAGATATAACTGTGAATTAAATATCCGCTAATTTTGTCCTACCTAGTAGTTGGAAATTTACCTTGCATAATTAGTATTGCAATATTAAAAAATGATTTGATATCATCACCAGACTCTTTACCATTAATAATTTGCTTATAGACCTTAGCTATCGGATTCACTTGATTTTGTACATTTTTTGAAAGAGTAAGACCAAACTCAGTATCCATCCAGATATAGTCGCTTGCATGATTGCATCTTAAAACTTCTCCTATGTATATTCCAAAAATATGTGCATATGTATTAGCATGTTTTTTTATTAACCCGTTATCCTTTTCTGAGTTAATATATCTGTCATGATATCCGTCGAGGATTTCATCTACGAAAATAATGCTGTCATCACTAAAATCAAGTGTTCTATTATAGGTTTCAATCCCAATTTTTATAGCAGAATTAATACAATAATCTATTGTTTCTTGGATGTCCATATATCTTTACTCCATTCGATAAAATTTGCATGTGCTAACAATTTTGTAGCAATAAATATAAATAATCCGCAGTTCAAAACTACTCGATAAATATGCTCATTTTGTGTAGAGCATGCCAAAAACTTTTTGAAATCGTTCTGTATTAACACCATCTTTGACCTGCCACCTATTAAACGGGAACGAAAAATCATTGGTATGCTCAACTGGGGCGCGCCAAGTTATATCGGCAAACTTAACATCATAACAAGGATAATTGTTGCTAGGCAAAATGCCACAAATTCCTAAAATATCCAATAAGCTTCCCATTTCACTTTTATTGAACTTAATTATCTTTTTCTTTAAAAGATAATCTCGATATATTCCTGCTTTATTGTGGGATTCTAAATCCTCCATACATTTTAGTAGCTTAATCAGTAATTCTATATCTGATTTGCAACATCTTGCGGTTTTATTTTAAATAAGACAACGGCAAGTTTCGTCAAGGTTTGTTCATGGCTAATTCGCTTAGGATAATCAAACATATATCCTTCTCTTTTAGCTTGTTGAAAGTCATTATCCGAAATAGCGCCGTCTTTCCACCCATTGCTGCTCCAATATGTATTCAATAGAATTTTTAATCCATCATCCATTTTCTCTCACCTCATCTAATATAAATAATAAGAACTTAGATGAAATGCCCATTATTGCTATAACATTTCCCAGTTTCTTTTTAACTCACCTAACAATTAATACCCCTATGATATCATTATTTTACTTCTAACTCATTTTATGACTTACTATAAAATAATTCAACATAAATTTCCTATATTCACCATAAATAATTTTTCTAATTTATTACATATAATAGATTACACTATATATACTGTCTACTGCTTTTAGGCAATACATTAATCATTTTTCGAGTTGCCATTATAAGTGATATAAAATAAGACCGTATTTCTCAATAAAAAGAGAAATCCGGTCTTATTGTAATCATTTTATTAAATAAACGGTCGTGCATCATCATTTATTGTTTCTACCACAATTCGTCATCATTATTATCGTCTCAACGTGCCTTGAACGTTTAAAAAAGATGCCGCTTAAACCTATGCTCCTCCGTCAGTAACTTCATCTGACTATCAGCAATAGCATTGAGTTTTATAAGCCGACCGCCTTGCGTTCAAATACCGGAGTGTATTCGATTGGTGCATCAACTGATACCGTTATGCCACCGGTATACTTTTCTCCGGTAGAGGTCAATATCCACTCACCAGCAGGGAGATATACGTCTCTCTTGAATTCATTCAGATGAAGAATCGGCGCTACAAGATATTTGTCACCAAACATATACTGATCCTGAAGTTCCCAACATTTCTCATCTTCCGGAAATTCATAGAACATGGTACGAACCAATGGAGAGCCATTCGTATGAGCTTCTTCATAAAGCTTTTTGATATAATCATGCATACTAATACGGATATCATAGTATTTCTTCATAATCTTATAATTGTCTTCCCCATAACTCCAAAGCTCATTTGGCTGACCTGTATGGAGGTAGCCGCCACCCCAGTCTCTGTTATCCAGCGGTGGAATGTTGTAAGGGCCTCTGTCCCCGTGCATACGCAGTACAGCTGAATACACAGCGAACTGATACCAACGAATCAGGAGATTTCTGAAATCAGGATCATTTACATCATCTGTCATGAAGCCGCCGATATCTGTCGTCCACCAGGGAATGCCTGCAAGTCCCATGTTCAGACCGCACTGTAACTGATCAGCGAAGGCTTCAAAGGTACTTGGCACGTCGCCGGACCAAACCACATTGCCATACTTCTGGGAGCCGGCCCATGCACTGCGAAGCAGATTAACAACAGGCTTATTTTCCTTACTCATCTCATCATAAAATAAGCGGCTGTACATCTGAGGATACATATTACTGTTACTAAGTGCAGGTCCATCACAGTATCTGTAATTCTCAAAATCATACACACCATAATCCGGCTCAGAGTTATCCAGCCAGAAAGCATCGATGCCAAAATCGTAGTAATTTTTCTTGCATACTTCCCAAACATACTTACGTGTTTCAGGATTAAAAGGGTCGATTTCCACACAGTCGCCTTGATAATCATAGGTCTGCGCAGCGCCGCGCTCTGTCTTGATCAGAAGGCCTCTTTCCATCATCGGACCAAAGTTTTCACTCTTACGATCCACAGAAGGCCATACAGATACGACAACCTTGATTCCCATAGAGTGAAGCTCATCCACCATTTCCTTCGGATTCGGCCAGTACTGTGTATCGAATTTCCAGTCACCCTGTACTGTCCAATGGAAAAAGTCAATGACGATCTGGTCAATCTTAATGCCTTCTTTCTGATACTGACGAGCAACAGTCAGAACCTCATCCTGGGTTCTGTAGCGCAGCTTGCATTGCCAAAGCCCCATCAGATCTTCCGGAAACATATCAGCGTGACCGGTAACTGCAGTATAGTTTTCCAGAATCTGCTTCGGTGCATCTGCCACAGTGATCCAGTAATCCATCTCCCTGGTAGATCTTGCAATCCACTCTGTATAGTTCTTACCAAAGGTTGCACGACCAACAGCCGGGTTGTTCCAAAGGAAGCCGTATCCTAAGGAAGATACAGCAAAAGGAACAGAAATCTGAGAATTACGCTGTGCCAGTTCCAATACACAGCCCTTTAAGTCCATATCATTTTGTTGATATTGGCCCATACCAAAGATTTTCTCACCTTTATTACCTTCAAATTTTACATTCAAGGAATAATCAGTTCCCCCAATGATTCCCTTCCACTCGCGGTTAATCACTTTCAAGCAACGGCTCTCTTTCGAAATGGTTCCATCATACATACGGAAATATTCACGAAGGAACAGCTTGTCATCTTTATAAAATGAAATAATACCCACAAAATTCACAACTACTTTAATACGTCCATTCGTAATGGAAGCAATTTCCCTCTGATCAATGGTTCCATCCCCTACCCAATGATCTTCCCTTTCAATCTTTACACTGCTATCTATATTCTCAACATTTTCTGTCAAAGCCCAGTCATTTCCATTAAACTTGCCAAGCATAGTGGTACGTACTCTGACAGAATCCTTACCCCAAGCTTCGATTCGACCCATTTCGCCATTTTGGTAAAACACCAATGCCCCATTGTCATCTAAAAATTTCATAATACATCCTCCTATATGTCAATTGATTTTTGGGATTACAATGATATAATACTCTATAGACGATTACATTTCTTCTGAAATACTATATATTTTTGATACTATTCTATGATTTAAGTTGTAATTCGGATTGTTATCCATGGAGGTCATGTTTGAAAGTTCCTTTCAAGCTACTTATTAAAGCAGTATCGCAGGCAAGTCTGCGATATGCACGGGGTATGTTTGAAACTTCCTTTCAAATTACTTATTAAAGCAGTATCGCAGGCAAGCCTGCGATATGCACGGGGTATGTTTGAAACTTCCTTTCAAATTACTTATTAAGGCAATATCGCAGGCAAGCCTGCGATATGCACGGGGTATAAATATGAAATATACGATTGTTGCATCTCAAGGTAATAAAGAACAGCGCCAGCACAGTTCCTCATTGGTTCCCTACAGTATTTATGATTGCCATATACCAGATTCTTTTCCCAACGTTCCTATGCACTGGCATAACGAGTTTGAAATTGATTATGTATTGCAGGGAAAGGGCGACTTCATCTGTGGAGACGAACACTTTCCTGTAAGCAATGGGGACGTGATTATGATTTCTCCCAATATGCTGCATGCCGCCTACCCTTCTTCCACCATGAATCTGCATTATATTGCCTTTGTATTTCATGCCAGCATGCTCGGGCTTGAAAGCAATGATCGCAGCAGTACCCATTGTATACGACCTCTTATCACAGGACAACTGCGTGTAAATATGAAATATGACCTGAGCCACCCGGATTATTCGGTCATACACTCCCTGACCGAGACTATCATAAGCTGTGCAAACAAAAACAATCCTTATGACGACCTTTTACTAAAAAGTGTTCTATTACAACTTTACTGGTATTTTGAAAAAAGCGATAATCTGTCTTCCTTTCAGGGTGATGATATTAGTTATTCTTCCCTAATCCGTCCGGCCCTGGAGTATATGACCTATTGCTATATGGATTCCATCACGATAGGCGAGCTTGCCGCTAAATGCGCCATCAGTTCAAGTCACTTCATGAACTCCTTTAAGAAAGCCGTTGGCTGCAGTGCGATTGAATTTCTGACCCATCTCAGGATCAAAGCCGCATGCACAGCGCTGACCGAAACAACAGATGACATATCAACTATCTCCTACAGCTGTGGCTTTAACAACCTGTCTAATTTTAATAAGCAATTTAAAAAAATTACAGGAAGTTCGCCTCGGGAATACCGTAAACGATAAAATTTTACCAGCATCCCAAGCATCGCTCCCAAACCACACCTTTTCCCTTTTCCAAGTCCACCTTCATAATCATAAAATATGCCCAAAAATTCCCATTCAGAATTTTGAACAATACAGTATCAATACAAATAAAAGAAAAGAATATAAAGAATCGGCAATTATGATTCTAAATATTCTTTTCTTTTTCATAGCCTTCAAACTCTCTATATGCCTTGAACTTACGAAAAAGGTGCCTACCAAAGCTGGTACCCTCTTGACAAAAAAACTATAATAGCTGATTGCGTTTGCTTTCAGGCTCTTCACCATTCTCTACACGTTTTATATTATTCATAACGAAATCATATCTTTTTTTATGGAATTTTAGACCATCAGGCATACCTGCCGTAAGGGGAGTAAGTATCACATTACTTAGATTCCGAAGCTCACTGTCGGTTGAAAGCGGTTCAGATTCAAACACATCCAGGCATGCACCTGCAATATCTCCAATTTTTAAAGCACCTATTAAGTCTTTTTCATTGACAATTCCACCACGGGCTGTATTTATAAAAAGTGAGGTATTCTTTATTTTCTTGAATACCTCTTTGTCAATCAGCTGTTTGGTTTGCGGATTCAGGGATGCATGTACAGTTACTATGTCTGATGCACTTACAAGATAATCAATATCCGTCATTTTCACAAAACCGTCAGGTTGTACAACAGCTTTCCTAGCATAAGCCAGCACATTCATATCAAAGACCCTGCAAAACTCAGCTACTTTTTTACCGATAGCGCCAAAGCCTATAATTCCAATCGTTTTACCTGTTAATTCACTTCCTGAATAATTTAATTAACTTTCATCTATCCTGTTTTTCATGAAAGCATCAAGAAACGGTATGTTTTTATAATAAGACAATATCAATGCCATTACGTGCTCGGCCACTGCCTGCGTATTCACTCCTGAAGCATTAGCCACCCAAATGCCGAGTTGTGTGCAGGCATCGATATATAGGCACCCGTCTGTACCATACTTCGAAGAAAAGCCATTTGATGTTTGCAATACAAGCTCACATCTTCGAAGTTATATACTGCGAGAAAATTTGCTGAATAATATCCCTTTTACCACGGGGTATAGGATTTGCCAAATTATTAATCTATTGCCAAAAGTATATGATTTTGCCAAATCGATTACACCTAATGGCAAAATGCCTTTTTTATACTTACACAGCATTACCCTATCACCACCACTGTCTCAACGTTCCTGTAAACCTTCAATACTTCATATACTCTAAACTATCTCTCAACAAAAATTCTTACAGTTTCCTTCAACTCATCACTGAACTCTTCTAGATCTTCAAAGCTAATCGCACTATCACTTATAAGGGAAATAATGTTATAAACAAGGTTCGATCGGCTCATTTCTAATTGAACGCCAGTTTTCTTCCTATCTTCCTTTATTCTCTTGTCCAGGCTCCAAAACTTTTCTGATGGATTAGCGTCTTCACTTAGTAATTCTATATATTCCTTATTGAGCCTGTCCATATAGGCTTCCTGCCAATCAGCAATTTTATTTCTGAAAAGCATCCAGTCCTTTTTTGTAAATCTCTGCTCTTGCAAAGTCCAAAGCCTCCCTCTAAATTCCAACTTTTCAATTCAATTTCACAATAAAACCTTCAAATACTCTTTTGGTTGAAGGTTCTATTCATTACAATTTTCTTTAATTATAAAGATCGTAAGGCGCACTGTCAAATTATATCCAATTTCAAAATATTTATTTTTCAAATATGATTGTGTATAATAACAAAATAAGGGTTAATGGCAATGGTATATTGCCATTTCTATTGTAAGTTGTCATTTGCTCCATTCGCAGTTAAGGCCGATTTGGATAGTTTGTTTTTACACAAAATCTATATATTCACATCGTAAACTGCTGCCTCTGATTTTCCGTCTGCTCCGGCCCCTGCCGATCCAGCTTCATGAGCTGTTCCATGCTGTAATCAAGGACTTTTGTCTTTCTCTCTTAAATCATCACCATGTAAAATTTCTTTTGCACCGGAAGCAGTGCAGGAGTTGCCTCAATAATCGTGCGTATTTTCTCCATGTCAATCCGTGCTGAAACTCTATTCAAAGCAGCATTTCACAGAAGTCCCAAGGTGAAAGGGTTTCTGGTTACATTTTTTATTAGTTTGTGAGATTTTTTGAAAAATGGCGCAAAGATACCCGGTTGCATAAAACAATCGGGCAAGGGGAGTGATTTGTTAATATATCTCAGAATGGCGATAGGCGATACCGTCTATTTCAATTACATAGGTTCCAACACCTTCTTCATCGCATTTTAGAATTAATTAGTTGTCCCCCAACATAAGTGAAGCTGAATCGCCGGAGCATCAAACAAGCAACAGAATAACTGCCAGTAAAATACTGCTGAATAATCTTTTCATATATTTTATGTGTATGCCTATACACAAGGCCTCTAGCTGTATATACCATTGGATAAACTACAAGGCGTTTTCTTTAGTCCTTGCCGGCGTTGTATTGTATAGTATACTACGCGTTACCGACTTCTCTATTCATCTTCTGTAAAGTAGTATCCAATGAATGACATAATTAATCCAATTATTGAAACTACCCAGCCTATAAAGAGAAACGAATCTGGCCCTAAACTGATAGCTATTCCTAACAAAATAATTGCTATCCCCATCAAAATTTTCTTCACAGATTTCATAAATATCCCCCCTAACATAATAATGTAATGTGTAATTAGTTTTCGATTGTGTTATAACAATATGCCGTAAAATATGCAAGCATTCTCCTACTGCTCATTCCTTCACGGAAACTGCGTTCATTCAAATGGTATTAATAACATAAAGTATATCAGAAACAAGATCTAGATTGTTATTATAATCAGGAGGCTAGAATTTTGCATAAACGAATCTTATTTTGCACTGAACTTCATCTAATTTTTGAGCTAAAACACTATAATCCATAAGGAGCATTTGACAATACTTCAATTGAGTTATTCAATAACATGTGAACAGGGCGGTGATATGCGTACATCTCACCGCCCTAATACACAGTTCAATTTCGGCTATCACAGCTATTGGTTCCAGATAACTGGTATATAGCTCTTGCTTTCGATAATTTTCAGCTATGTCTAAAAAAAGTTCATTATTTTCTTCAAAAGTATTTAAACTTAGAAATCGCATGTTAACATGTTTATAAAAGTGTGCAAATTCAACGATTTCTAGGAATCTGTTCGACATAGCAGCACAACGGTTTCCACATGTGTTGAAGCGATGACAAATTTACTTATACTTACGTATTCCGTTACAGATGCTTTTATTGTACCAAATCGCTGGCGCGATGACTAGCCACGGTACATGTTTTCCTCTAATTTTTCTTAAAAATAACATTTCCTTTATTTCAAACTCAACAACTATATATTTTCTAGTCGTGCACCTCCTATAAAGTGTTTCCTTTCTGTTACTTATAAACACATCTTTCACGGAGGACAAACGGCTTTTTAAAAAATGTCAGGGAACCATTTTTAATGATTACCCTGACATTTTTTATAGAGCCACTTTTAAATTTTCCATAACACTCATTACGAAAATGACGGTTTTTTTATAATTTTTCTCATAACAACAGTCAGAATTAATCCTAGAATTGCGACTATTGTTGCAATAATAAAAGGCATATGATATGCTTTGATTCCGCTAGCTTTATTCACAAAGCGTGCAGCAATCTGAGGCCCCAAAAAAGCACCTATGGAATAACCAAAAAACATGATTCCATAATTAATACCTGAATGTTTCATACCAAAGGTCTTGCTCGTTAATGGCGGAAATACAACTAGTACACCACCAAAAGATGCTCCTAAAATAATTAAGAAGAAAATAAAGATTGGTAATGTATAAGAAAAACTTAATCCAATTAACGCAATAACCGTTAGTATAAAAATAATTGCTAAGGTTTCTAACTCCCCTAATTTATCACATAATTTACCAATCACTAAGCGGCCGCATAAATTAGAAAGCAGATTTACCGCAACAAGATTTGCTGCTGCTATTGGAGTCATCTCTAATTGTGTTTGTCCAATAGAAGATAAGGATCCAATCATCATAATACCTGCTGTACATGCAATTGAAAAAAGTAAAAGCAATAGCCAGAATGTTTTAGTTGATAACATTTCTTTTGGTGAATAAGCTATTTGAGCAGCTGCCGCACCTTGCTCCGTTTTGGAAAATCCATCTGGCATCCAACCCTTTTCCGGGACTCTCATTTTCCATCCAACTAGCCAAATGACAATGAGGTAAGCAATCCCTAAGTATATCAACCCATGAATACCAAATTGATCACATAAAATTGCTCCTGCTTTGGCTGTTATCAGAGGACCTATGGATGCAGCACATAACAACGCACCTGATATGGTTCCACGTTTTTCAGGATACCATCTTAAAGCTACATTAAGTGATGGATTGTATAGCAAGCCATTTCCCGCCCCTGCAATTACTCCACAAGTTAAGTATAATAAAGGAATACTTGTCACGAATGCTGTAGTAAACCAACCCAGACCAAAAACCAAGCCCCCAATATACATTAACTTTTTGGGTCCAGATTTGTCCACGACCCGCCCTGAAATAATTCCAAATAACGACATAAAAAATTGATAAATAGTTAACGTTAATACGACTTGAGAAGCACTTCCACCGGTTGCTTTCTGAAGTGGTATCGAGAATACTGAGAATGCAGCGGATGCTGAACATACAAAAATAACAAAAAATGCAGCTGCAAAGACAATTTTCCGTTTATCCATTCCGTTTTTTTCTACATATTCCATAATATACCTTCCTTCTTTGTTTAATTTTTCACATACATCATATAAAATTTATTTATAAAAAACCAATACTTTTTTTGGGTAATTAATAGAAACTATCTATATATTTTGCTATACTTAATACAAAGAAAGAAAAGGAAGGGCTATCAATGAATTTAAATCATCTTTTTTATTTTAGCGTTCTTGCAGAAACTGAAAATTATACCGAGGCATCCCATCAGTTAATGATTAGTCAGCCCTCTTTGAGTTATGCCATAAAAAAACTAGAAGCCGATTTAGAGGTCCCTTTATTTGAAAAAAAAGGGCGTAATGTCTTATTGACTGCATATGGAAAGGAATTACACCAAACAACTGAATTATCTTTAGGTTCAATTACTCAGACAATAGATCGTATCCGGAAGCAATACAAAAATGAAAGCGATACGATTGCTGTGGGCATTATTCCGACTTTAGCAAGTAACTTCTTGCCTGAAATTATTCATAACAGTGAAAAAAATGGATTTGTACTTGAAAATATACAGATTTTTCATGGACATACTTCGGATATTCTAAAAAAATTGAAGCAAGGTGTCTATGACATCGGATTATGCGCCAGACAAGAGGAACCAAGCCTAACTTTTATTCCCATCAAGAAGCAGTCCTTCGTTTTATTCATAAATAAAACCCTTTATGAAAAGCATCCGGATATACAAGAAAATTGGTATGAAATGCCCTTGGTTACATATCGCAAAAATCTTCCGGTCGGCAAAAGTGCGCACAAATTAATTGAAGTTTATACTGAGCAGCCAAATATCATTGAAGAATTTGATGATGAAACTACCATTGGCGGCTATGTTTCCGTTAATCCAAGTATAGCTGTTGTAGCCAAAACCTCTTTGTTAAAGCAATTTGATTTGCCCTCCATCCCGCTGGATGAAGAAAGAATATTCCACACCGTCTATCTTGCCTATTTAACAAAAAATAAAGATTTTAAAAGAATCAAGACTTTCTGCAAGTTAGTGAAACCCTATGGGGATTTTTAACCAGTAACAAGTGATGTTTATGCTGCTGTAAACATCACTCTCTTTTATAATTGATAGAATTTATCTATGAGTATGCGAAAAAATATATTGGACGATGTATAAAGTGTTCTTTAAACTATCCTTGTAGAGATTGTTTAATAAATATCAATTTTTTGTATTATTCATGGAAAGGAATGCTAAAATGATAGTAGAAGATTCATGGTTAGATCTTAAGGGAAAAGTTGCTGTTGTCACAGGCGCCGCTGGAGGTATGGGAGTAAAAATCACGGAAGAGCTTGCTAAACAAGGTGTAAATATTGCGTTAGTAGACATTCAAAAGGATAAAGCCGAAGCCTATGCACAAGAAATAAGTGAGAAATATCCTGTTAAAATAATATCTATTCAATGTGATACTTCAAATGAAAGTGATGTAGAAATGGCTGTACAAACCGTTGTCAAACAGTTTGACAGGGTAGATATTTTAATAAACACGGCGGCAATTCTTCGTTCTTCACTTTTTGAAGAGCTGTCTCTGGCTGATTGGCAAAAAACACTAAATATTAATTTGACCGGTTACTTCCTGATGTCTCAGCATTTTGGCCGTGTTATGATTAAACAAGGGAAGGGAACACTGATTCACATTTCAACGATGTTATCCAAATTTCCTGAAACATATAGTGGTGCCTATAGCGTTTCAAAAGCTGGAGTGAATATGCTTTCAAAGCAAATGGCAGCAGAATGGGGACAATACGGTCTTCGCAGTAATTGCATTCTTCCGTCCTTGGTCAAAACGCCATTATCCAAAGATTTTTATTCTGATCCGGAAGTCTTAAAAGATAGAGAAAGAATAACTGCAAGTAAACGAATTGGTACTCTGGACGATATTGCCAATGCTGTTCTATATTTGGCGAGCGACCGCTCGGAATATACAAATGGCGGTGAGCTGACTGTTGAAGGTGGCCTAGGCATCATGATGGGAGACCAAATTGCGAAACCCGGCGGCCGTAAGGCATATGCCATGAAACATAAATAAGGGAACAGAACACTCCTATGAAGAAATGCACATAAAAATCTTTAACAGAAAGAAGGACAGATATATGACCAATAAGCAAGTAAATTTAGCAGTAATCGGCGCTGGGGCAATGGGGCAGAATCATATCCGCTTTATTCAAGAAGAAATCGGATCCGAATTAGTTGCTATTGCCGATGCATATGAAGGTGCCAAAAATATTGCTGAAAAAGCCGGGGTTCCCTTTTATCAGGACTATACGAAAATGATGGAAGATGTGAAACCCGATGGTATCATCATTGTTACGCCCAATCATTTACATCTTCCCATAGCTCGTGAAGCACTCAAAAGAGGCATTCCTGTATTGGTTGAAAAGCCAATCTCTGATGATTTAGAAGATGCAAAAAAGTTTGCCAAAGAATCCAAAGCAGCGAATGTACCCGTATTAGTTGGCCAGCATCGTCGCTACAATCCTTTTGTAAATGCAGCGAAACAGGTCATTGACAGGGGGGAATTAGGAAAACTAACGGTAGCTTCCTTCCATTACATGATTTACAAAGAAGATAACTATTTCGACGTGGAATGGCGCCGAAAGAAAGGTGCCGGCCCGATTCTTGTGAATCTGGTGCATGATGTTGATCTACTCCGTTACTTAATTGGTGAAGTAGATGCCGTACAAGCATTAAGTTCCTCATCGGCACGTGGCTTTGAAACAGAAGATTCCGCTGTAGTAAATGTCCATTTTAAATCTGGTGCCTTAGCTTCAATGACACTTTCAGATGCCACAGTTTCTCCTTGGAATTGGGAAGCAACTGCCCGTGAAGACGCACAATATCGACCATTTGATGCTGATGCCTATTTTATTGGTGGTACGAAAGGTTCTCTTTCCCTGCCTCGTCTCCATCATTTTGCCTATAATGGAGAACCTTCCTGGCATAAACCTTTAAAATTAGTTATTAACCCGGTGGATCCACAATTACCGCATAAAATGCAGCTAAAACATTTCATCCAAGTAATTCTTAAGAATGAAGAGCCTATTGTCACACCAGATGATAATGTTAAAACCTTGGAAACCCTGATGGCTATTAAACAGGCAACAGAAACAAAGGAATTGGTTACTCTTTCGTAACTGCCATTAAAGCATTGGCCTGTTGAAGGATACACTTCAACAGCCAATGTGTTAGTACTTTCCTTCTGTATTCCGGGATAAAAACTATACATTCCCCTCCTGTTCCATCTAAAAATACCATTTGAATCACACCATCATTCCCTCAAAAATTATTACAACAATTCTCTTATTCTATATTTCGACTTCCGTTAAGGTTAAATTCATCGCTCTCCCTCCGAACTTGACTTCAAAAATTTTATTTTTCTTTATAGCTAAAGACACCTGGATTTCAGATAGCCTTTTCATAGAATAACCTTGTTCAAAAATAATGTGTGAAACTTGCTCCTCGTTGATTTTTCCATAGTGGTACAAATAACAACCAAGTGCACCGCTTGATGTTCCTGTGGCAGATTCCTCCGGGATACCATATAAGGGAGCAAAGTTTTTTTCAAGTGCCATATTCGATTAAGAATTTAACAATTCTACCATAGGAAACTGAATAGTTACTTTAAACATATCCCCATCAATATCGATTTTAAATTCACCATCACATACTTCCGAATATGTTTTCGCAATCGCAAGTCCAAGTCCATTGCCTCCATCACTTCTTGATTCATCTCCCCGGACAAATCTTCCGGTAATTTCCTCCGGTGAAAAATCAATTTCATATGCGGAGGTATTTTGAATGCATAAGACTGCATTGCCTGACTCTAAATATGTTCTGATATAGATTCTACTGCCTGTCAAAGAGTATTTTAACGCGTTACTAATCAGATTTTGGCAAACAAGATATAATTTTGACCCATCCCCATAAATCTCTAAATCTTCTTTCGAATAAACTGTTTTTATATCAAATCCGGAATTCGCAATAATATCCTCCATATCTGCCATTGTCTGCATAATCAATTTATTCAAATTCAATTTCGTTTTATCAATCTTTATATTTCCACTGGAGGCTTTGGATAGTTCAAACACAGCATCGATCATATCGCGCAAATTCTCTGCCTTTTTGTTAAGCTCTTTAACATAATGCCTGTCTTCACTGCTTAAATAATCCTTTGCAGCCAATAAGTCTATGTAGCCTATAATAGAAGTAAGCGGTGTTTTCAAATCATGAGATATATTTGTTATTAGATCTACCTTGAGCTTCTCATTCTTCATTTGCTGTTGCATGCTGTTATATAGATTGATTGAAATGTTTTTTATCTCTTCACCAGTCTCATATAGATATGAGTTTTTAGGGATATTATTTTCAATCTGTTTTTGTCCTTGCTTCATTTTGTGAATTTCATCAACCAGGGAACGGATGTCCTTTACCTTTATCTCCACTTTACATTTCCACAATATCAAGAGAGCTTCAAGCAATAAAGGTATTGCTAGAAGGATAACCAGGTTAAATAGTAAAATTGAATTTTTTCTGTTAATAATCATAATGCTTGCTATGTTTTCATACAGAATGATTCCCAGCTGAAGAAACAGGAAGAGAATATCATTAAAATACATTTTTCTTAAGGAACTTACCCTATTTCTGTTATAGTGCTGAAACAGCTTTATAAGCAAGCTGTCTTCCTTCCAGTACCTTCCTTTCATTTTTACCGTGATTGCTGTAATGATCCATAAATATCCACTTCCAATCAGTATGTTTTGAACAAAGGCTATTACAATTTCCTTGATTATATCACCATAAACTTTCCAAAACTCATAGACACCTACAAAATCTACTTCCTCAAATTGAAATGAAAATACTTGATTATGACGATATAAATAATATATAAATAAAGTATACAAAGCAAAGAGTATAACCGATAATTCTGAGGGTATTTTTCTGGTATAAGAAGCTTTGTCAATCTCCGTGTGCTTTATAAAGTTAAGTAGGAAAATCAGCATCAGTATCTGAAGTACTAATACGATACCAGTAAATATGCTTGGATATCTCCCCACATAGGCATACTCTCTATATATACCAAAACACATACTGCTTTTCATACTGCTTATAACTGCCCAGAATATACCATAAAGGGTTACGTTAATACAAAAGAATACATGATACCACCTACATTTTTTCGATTTTGTATCCAATTCCCCACACCACCTTCAAATATTTTGGCTTCTTTGGATCAATCTCTATCTTTTCACGAATCCGACGTATATGTATCATAACAGTATTCTCAACGCTATAAGCATCCTCGTCGTCCCATACACTTTGATAGATCTGTTCCGCCGAAAAAACTCTTCCGGCATTCTCCATCAGTAAATCCATGATTTTATATTCAGTCGCAGTAAGACTACATACCGTTCCATTAACTTTTATCTGCTTACTGCAGCGGTTAAGCTCAAGTAATCCGTTTCGAAGGATGCTCTCTGTCTCTTCACTCCTGCCATTTTCAAGAAGATAACACCTCCTGATTTGTGCCTTAACTCTGGCAAGTAATACTGGTGTATTAAACGGTTTTTCAATATAGTCATCCGCACCTAACTCTAAGCCGGAGACAATATCACTCTCCTCTGTCTTCGCAGATAATATAATGATGGGAATATTTTTCTTCTCTCTGATTTTTAGCATTGCTGTCAATCCATTCATTTTCGGCATCATAACATCCAGTAATATTAATTGAAGCTCCTGTTTCTGTACAAGCTCCAAAGCCTCAATACCATTATAGGCTTGATGTACAACATAGCCCTCCAGCTCCAAAAGTTTAGTAAGCACCTCAACAATATTTTTATCATCGTCTGCCACTAAGATATTAATCTGATACATAATTTTTACCTTTCCCGGTATTTCGGTAACATTTTATTATGCTCCTTAATTTTCTATAATTATAACCTAATACAGTTTAGCAGAAAGTGGCAAAAAAAAATAGAAATTCAAGAAAAAATATTACTGTAAATGCTTACCTTATAATAAATACTCCCTCTCCTAAGTCATAGAATATGATATCTAATTTTTCCTCCCAATCACTACTTGCTACAGTAGCAGCCGCTTTATTCGTTTACTCGACCAAAACCTCCTAATATTGCTATGATTCATTTCATATTAATTTTAAATATATTATTAATCAATCCCTTTATTTTTGCTCCTTCAGCTTATCTATAATTCCTTGCGGATTAATAATCGTATCCAGTTTGTCATTAGAAACTGCAGTATCCAATGCGATTTTCCAGAAATCTTTATAATCAATATCCGGTTTTACCTGACACGCCAGCGCATACACTCCTGCAAGATATGGTACACTCCAGCTAAGTCCACCACTTTGATAGACAGCATAATCATTTACTCCTGTAGGTGCTGCCACACAACGATTATCCATAGGAAGGCACAGATATTCTTTTTTATAAAAATCCTGCTTTTCTGCCCAGGAAGCTTTACCATATGCAGAAAAATCATTTGGATCTGTTAATTTAGTTTTTTCCATCCCGGTGAATTTAACTCCTTTGATATCCTCTCTGGTGCCCTTTGTCAGTGAAGTTGTAATAACGAATACGCCTTCCTCATTAGCCCTTTGATATGCCTTTTTCAAGTCCTTATAGCCATCACTTTCTTTTTCCTCCATACCCCAGGAGATTGAAATAACACGAATCTTTTCATCTTCCTTCAACGTTTTATTCAAATCCAACAGTTCATTAATGTCCTTGGCAATTCTGCCGGTATAGTTTTCAGTAATAAAATTTTCAGCTTTATAATAAAGGTTAGCCTCCGGTGCAACTCCACAGGTTTTCCCCACTGCGATGGATGCTACTCCGGCTCCATGCATCGCAGCTGAAGAGTTTGTTTTTATTAAATCACTCTCTGAATAATATTTTAATTGTTTTGTAAATTCTTCATGCTTCGTTAATAACTCTTGATCTATGATAGCGATTCCGACGTTTTTTCCTGTTATGCCTTCTTTATGAAGATTTCTTACCCCTAATCCTGGGTCTTTGCATATCTCCATAATCTTATCCGGATTAAAGCCTTCCGGTAAATTATCCGGCCATTTCGTCTTGCTGTCATAGGTCGTTAACAAAAGCTTCTCGAACTCATCAGACAAATCAGCCTGCGATAAATCTGCACTTCTGATTTCAATCTCACCATTATCAGCATTTGGTAATTTTGATACTTTTCCCACAAAATCATCATAATTAGCTTGGGATGGATGCCTTTTGATATAAGGCAAAGATATCGTTTGCTTTTCCTCTAATGTGCTCTCCTTTGATACTTCGCTCAGACTATTTTTCTCTGCAATTTTATCTTTTTGTGAGCACCCGATTGCCTGCATCATTATAGTAATTATTAATATGATGCATAATACTTTTTTTAAACTTTTCATACGAATATACTTCCCTTTCTTTTCTTTTTTCTTGTGTAGTAGAGTTTTTCAAGCTTTCGCTTCTTACCATTAATAGCTTAACAAGAAATACCGATATTTTTTCTACATTATTCTTTCAAATTTCTTTCAATTATCATTTGTAAATTGTTAAGCCCCTACTGATATCTGTACTATTAAAGATACTGACTTGGTTGTTGCATAGGTTGATCAAGCTGAGCTGTCACTATAAAAAAAGACGTGAAAGTTTTCACTCTCATGTCCTCAATTCTAGTGGATTTCTATTATTTTTATCTCATAATTAACTGTTTTTCTTTTGCAACAGGATTATTGTCTCCACATGACTTGAACAGTCAAAAAAGATGCCGCTTGAGCCTGGCGAGGCCTTGAAGAAAGGTCGCTTAGCTCTTCTATATTTCGACTTCCGTTAAGGTTAAATTCATCGCTCCCCCTCCGACCTTGACTTCAAAAATTTTATTTTCCTTTATAGCTAGAGACACCTGAATTTCAGATGGCCTTTTCATAGAATAACCTTGTTCAAAAATAATATGTGAAGCTTGCTCCTCGTTGATTTTTCTATAGTGGTACAAATAACAAGCAAGTGCACCGCTTGATGTACCAGTGGCAGATTCCTCCGGGATACCATATAAGGGAGCAAAGTTTCTACAATAAGCGTTAGCACCATGTAAAGATTTCAAAGAAAAAACATGGTAGCCAACAGCATTGTACTTCTGGCTGATTTCTTTTACTTTTTTCATATCCGGTCTGATTGCATCTAAAATCTCAATGTTTCTTACAGGAACCATAATATCCCGAAGCCCTGTTGATACAACTTGAACCTTCAAGTCTGCTGTAATTTGGGAAGTACTGATGTTCAAGGAATCTGCTACTTCATCTTTATCTATAACTTCCGAAAATATAGGCGCAGATTGATCCATCATAACAAAATTATCGTTATGAATTTCAATGCCAAGTATTCCTGCTCTGGTTTCTTGCTCATACTTACCTTGTTTTAACAAATTTAGACTAGACATTGCATAGAAGGTGGCAATCGTAGCATGACCACATAAGTCCACCTCTTCCTTCGGAGTAAAGAATCTCACTTTAAAATCCGCCGCGTTTGATTGTAATACAAAAGCAGTTTCACTGAATCCAAGTACAGCAGCAATTTTTTTCATTTCTTCCACAGTTAATGAATCTGCATTCATAACAACGCCTGCTGGGTTTCCGCCTTCTTTTGTTTTAGCAAAAGAATTTAATGTGTATACGTCTATTTTCATATATTCCCAACTCCTATACTTCTCTTACTTTATTCGGTTAGTTTCTTTAATAAATCTGCTATTTCATTCTGCCCAAGCTCGGTAGCAAAAGCAATTGCATCCATATTCCTCATAGAAGTACCATTATATAAAATATGAATGTCTATTCCATGCTCCACCAAGAGCTTAACAATGTCCAGATGTCCACCATAAATTGCCCCAAACAGGGGATTTCTTTCAGGTTCACTGACATCAAGCTCTGCTCCTGACAATAACAAAAGCTTGACTATTTCGATATGTCCACCAGATGCTGCTTCAGCGTTGACACCGATTAAATTCTCTACTATTTCTATTTTGCCGTTTTTAATGGCACTTCGTATTTCCTTTGCTAGTGACTTTTGATCCATGGAGTTAAATCCCTTTCTGTTACTTTTTTCACAAACAAAATTACATATATAATAAAACTTTGTGCTCCAGATCAGCCCTCATTTTTTTGTTCCTTCTTTTTTAGAATTGCAAGCGACTTAATAAGTTCTTTCCTAACATCTCCCTTTGCTTTACCATTCATGATAGGATCAAGCATTGAATAGGCATAGGAAGGTGGCAACCCCTTGAAAATTCGGCAATTCCTTCTTCAACAATAGAATCCAGCTTCATGATTTAAAAAGTAATAAAGCAATCATGTTTATGATAATAAATAAAGTTTTTAATATAATCATTCACAGTAGGATTTGTTAATTGATGTTGAGTATTTACAATAATATCGCTAATAACCTGACCAGAAAAAAGCCATTGTAAATTAAGATTGAGTGCAAAACTTGGATAAATTTCATCATCAGTATCATCATCTACATCAATAAGGTCATCTAAGTACACTAATGTATTAATATCAAATTTTACTATATCCTTTTTAGCATATAGATCATGTTCATCTAACATATCAGTATCTAACTTAAATAGCTGCTCCAGACTAATAGGTGTTCTAACATATTTCTCAGTCTCCATTTTATTTTCCTCCTAATTTAGATTAAATAAATAAGCGGTCGTAATCTAACTTACAATTCTTCGCTAAATTCATTAATTTGCCTAGTCTTGTTAAATGAGATCAAGACTAATTTTTGCTTGTACGATTTGTGATTTGTCAAAATCATAATCCAAATACCCATCTTGGTCGAAAAATATACATTCTGTTTATAAAATTCGCAAATAGTCTTTAAAAACTTTTCCGGTGATTCATACAACACATCCGGTTCATCTTCATGATTTACTCTATAAATTTTTTCCGAGCCGCTCTCATCGCAACCATAACATATAAAACCACTAGAATTACAAAAAAGTTTGTATTCCGTTAGGCTTACTTTTCTTCTTTAATTGTTCTGCGAATTCTGCTAAGTGATATAGGTGTTATCCCCAGATATGATGCTATATAGGATTGCTTTACACGTTTCTCTAAATTAGGATAAATCCTCTTAAAATCAATATATCTCTCTGTAGCACTTTGCGTCAAAAAACAACTTTCTCTATATATTTTGTACCGTATACTATTTTGTAATAACTGATTCCATATCTTAATCCAATACACATCCTCTCCAATAAGCCTTTTAACTTTCTCCCAACCCATTACCAAAAATTCACAATCTTCCAAAGTTTCTGCTACATATGGTAAGCGTTCATCAATACCTCCACCAATGCAACCTTCCGTTCCAAAAAATCTGGTAATGTCATTGCCAGCCATATCAATATAATACAATCTTATAACTCCGGATAAAAGAATATACAAATTTTTATTAGAATCCTCAATCTGTGATATTATCTGATTTTTTTCCTTTTTACAACAAGTCATCTGTTCATAGATTGGATAAACTTTCTCTCTTAATAGTTGAATATTATTTGCTTTTTGAATAATCTCAATCATGGTATCTAACTTATCCATATCATCTCTCTTATCTTTCCCAGCCTGCTTTTACACTTACCCCAGTGTTTAAAGCCGCCTGTTCTAATAATTCCATTTCACTCTGCTCCAAAATAATTTTGTCAGCTCTGCTGATACTTTCAATTTGAGAGACTTTAGTAGCACCAACCAAAGGAATCGTACCTTTTTTAATGGCCCAGGCAATTGCAATCTGTGACACGTCCGCATAATGTTTATCAGCAATCTTTTGCATTGTGTTAATTAATGGTTCTATCTTTCCAAGCGTTTCAGCTGGAAATGCTTTCGTCCTTCTGCTCCTACCTTTAAATGGATTTGATACACTGTAATTACCGGTTAATGCTCCTTGTTCTAAAACCATATAAGCAAAAAAACAGGTAGCATTTCCTTTACACCATTCTAATATTCCTTCCCTCTCTGACTTTCTATAGAGAAGGCTGTAATGATTCTGGACTGCATCTAAATGAATACCATGTGCTTCAAGTATTTTCGAGGCTTCTTTTACTTGTTTTAAATTATGATTGGAAACACCAATGTGTTTTACTTTACCAGCTTTATATAAACCAACCGCCTGTTCGATCCATTTTTCTATATTTGATGGATTATGAATCCAATAGATATCAATGATTTCTCGATTGAGTCTTTCCATGCTTTTATTAAATGATTTCATCAGTGCTTTTTTACTCTGTATTGCTACTGGTGTGAACTTCGTAGAAACAATAATATTTTCAAACTGTTCGATACACCTTCCTAAAATAGCTTCCGATGCTCCCATCCCGTATACAGCAGCTGTATCCCATAAAGTCAGTCCATTTTCTATACCACTTTTAAAAACAGGAAATAATTCCTCAAGACCATATGAATTGCCAAAAATCTTATTACCGCCATTAATTCCTGTCCCCCACGACCATGTTCCAATTGCAATGGCTGGTATTGTATCCTTCCCTAATTGCACTGTTCTCATTTTGTTATCCTCCTTTTTAATATTCTAACGCATTGATTGGAGTTTATAATTAACAAATGATAAGAGAATCCATTTTTATAACTTATTTAATTTTGTAATAATATTATTGACAATAAACTACTGATGTAGCGATTCGTAAGTTGTAAGATTGCTTTTCCTAAAGGGCATGATCACCTTTGAAAATCTCATAAACATATTAGACCTATTTTATATTATTCAATGGATTTCACGAATTCTCTGATTTACTACACTTTCCGTGACAGCAAACATACCGTCTCCACATGCCTTGAGGAGATAAAAAAGATGTCACTTGAGCCTATTACCCCCTTAGTGTTAAAATATCTTTCTGAATACAATTTTTTTGACTCTTAATCTACTAGGGGCAATAGTATTCACCAACACTTACAGAAGCTATCTATAATAAATATTATCGTAAACCTTATTTGCATAATCATTTGTAAATACTTTATCATTTATAAAGTTGTTCTTCCTAGCTCTCAAAGCAAAGTATTAGCCATATTTCTATATTAAACGTATTTTTTAATTTATATATGTGATAATATTTTTCCCATCATAATTCAGCTCCCAATCTTAATTTATTCATAAAACAACCATGGTGTAATTTCATACTTTGCCAGATTAATTACTCTTCTTTCAATGTCTTCAGCAAATGGTGGAGAAACAACATTTCCTTTAATTGTTTTTGTTGTTGTATCATCATAACTTATAATACAAATCCAATTGTATTTTTCCATTTTTCAAGAGAAAAATCCTGTTCCCAAAGTTAAAAAAAATTGAAAACAACCTTTTTATGTGTTAAAATATGGTAGGTCAGAAATATTATATACATTGGCATAAGAATTGCTAATGTAGTACAAAGTTTATATTATACGAGGTAATATGTATGGATTATCGCCTGTTTGGCTTTTTCAGTGGTTTCCCCAACTATCGCTTTCCCCGTGAAGTGGCTCAGCGGCTCAGCGAAGAACTGACAAATCGTGACAGCCTTGTCTTTGTGAGCGCTTGGCCTGCGGATTACGCAAGAAATGACAGCGATTCAGATGGTATGTATAGCATGTTCGAGGAATACAACATACCTTTCGCACGGCACTATGTAATTGATAATCGGATGGAAGCTTCACAAGCTAAGCGATTGATTAATGAATCTTCCTGTGTGTTTCTTATGGGCGGTCACCCCGGATTGCAATTTCAACTAATACGAGATAAGGGCTTGGATGCTGCGATTTGTGATACTGCCGCAGCGGTGTTGGGCGTCAGTGCAGGCGCAATCAACATGGCCAAACGCTCGCTTGACACTAAGGAATCTCCAGTCCCATATGATGGCCTGGGTCTGGCTGACATTACCGTCAAGCCACACTTTAAGCTTGAGAATCAGCAGGTATTATCAACCTTATTGCAAATTTCCATGGAGCTGCCCATTTATGCTATAGAAGACGACAGCGCCATTTTCGTGACCGGCGACCGCATCTCATACTCAGGACGAATTCATTGGGTATGCAATGGCAAAATCTGCCCTCTTAGCATACCATAAGCGGTTCGGCATGGAAGGGTGTTATGAGATTAATGTATTTATCCTTGCAACCAATGCGGATATGGATACTTCCAACTTATCTTTTATAAAATATAGTTCTGGAAACGATACATACCCTTTTTTCTTAAGCTCAGTTATTGCGCCTGTAACGACTCCTTTAGGCATAAGTAATGAAGCAGCGAACATATCTGCCTGCACTTCTTTTTGAAGGTTATGTCCATTTCTGCTGTGTAGCAATGGGAATCATATAACTGCTATTCCTGAATTTTTGAAAAAATGCAGGAAGGAGATTTCCGCTTTTTACGGACACCGTCCAAAGCAATTGTATCAGAAGCAACCGTTGTCAGTTATTTAAGGAAAAATATTTTTCGCATTATGGCTAAAAGGCCTAATTTAGTATAACACGATTTATTCAGGAAAAGCAGGAAAACCTCGATATTACAAGAGGATTTGCACACTTCTTAAAGTTATAGAACTTTTACTGTCAAGTTTAGAAAATATATAGTATCATGAACATTTTCCAAATGTTTCATTTGAGAAATGAATATAGCACCGTTTGGTGAATGCAACTATAGAAAAAAGGCATTGCCCTGACAATCTGAGCTGTCATTCTAATGTCATCAATGCCTTTTTCTCTAAACTTTATTTTTTAATTCTTTAGTTCTGCCACTCTTTAACAGCACTTCTAATCCAGCTGATCCATGCATCAAATCCTTGTCCTGTCTTCGCCGAGATAAACAACACCTTTGCCTTGGGATTACGATTGAGGATTCTCTTAATGACAGCATTATCATCAAAGTCAAATACTGCTTTTGTATCAATCTTATTAATCAATATCAAATCACATACTTCAAATATCAATGGATATTTTAATGGTTTATCATCTCCTTCCGGAACAGAAAGGATGGCAACATTCGTTGATGCACCTGTATCAAATTCAGCCGGGCATACAAGATTCCCTACGTTTTCCAGCACTAGTAAATCCAATTCTTCTGTTCCAAACTCATTTAATGCTTGGACTGTCATTTCTGCATCCATATGGCACATCCCACCTGTGTGAAGCTGTATTGCCTTAGCGCCTGTTGCTGCTATCTTTTCCGCATCCACGGTGGCATCAATATCTGCTTCCATAACTCCAATCTGCATCTCATTTTTTAATTTTTCAATGGTACGCATAAGGGTGGTAGTCTTGCCAGCTCCAGGAGATGCCATTAGGTTAATCATAAAAGTTTTCTGCCTCTTTAATCTTTCTCTAATACCATCTGCAGTAATTTCATTTTTTTTATACACGTTTTGCTTGATCTCTAATACTCTAAATTTATCATTCATTGCATTACTCCCACAGAATCTGGATTTCCTTGATAAGAAAATCCCGTCCCGAAAGGACCTCCTTTTCATATTCGTGACAAACCGGACAGAACCCACCATTTTGAACTACATTATAGTCTGCTCCACACGTTTTACATTTTCCAATTCCTTCACTTCTCTCGATAATCAATTTGCAGTCCTCAAACATCGGTTTATCTTCAATCATCAGAGGAAAATAATCTATCATAAAACTAGGTATTATGGAACATAATTCTCCGACATCTAATACAATAGCCGATACTTTAGGGATCTGATTGGCTGAAGCTATTTGCTCTACCTCGTCGACCACTTGCAGCATTACATTTAATTCATGCATGTTATATATCCTTATTTGCTGTATCTTTCACTTTTCTAACAGCAATCTTTCCCGCTCTCTTAACAATGTTTAGCGCAAGTCTTACCGGGAGCTTCTCATAGGACGTGCCATAATGGGAAGATACCTTGGAAAGTGTAATGGCATCGAACTTACATCTGGTGGTACATAATCCACATCCAATACATCTTGTCTGATCGACTCTCGCTGCACCACACTCTAAGCAACGTGATGTCTCCTTTTTGACTTGTTCGTCTGTCAGTATTCCTCGTTCGTCTGCAAAGGTCAGCCTCATCTCTGGAATGCCCTTGGCAGACTGACGGCTTGGTCTGTCATAGCTATCTACTACAATGTTCTCTTTATCAATTTCTATGAATTCCCTGCGATCTCGTCCAATTAATAAATCATGGCCTTTATGTACGTATCGGTGTAATGACTCTGCTCCACTTTTGCCTGCGCTTATAGCATCAATGGCAAATCTTGGGCCAGAATAAGAATCTCCACCAACAAAAATATCTGATTCTGCAGTCTGATATGTAAAACCATCTGCCTTTACTGTCATATTACTATTTAGTTCAACCTTGGTTCCTTCAAGAAGTCTACCCCATTCAATTGACTGACCAACAGAGAGAAGAACATTCTCACATTCAACAGTCACTACGTCATTTTCATCATACTGTGGATTGAATCTTCCATCTGTATCCTTTACAGATAGGCAACGCTTAAACTCAATTCCACACACCTTTCCATCTTTTGTGAGGATTTTCTTAGGTCCCCAGCCTGGATTTATATTTATATTCTCATCCTCGGCTTCTGCAACTTCATCAGCCGATGCTGGCATGATGTCTCTGGTCTCAAGGCAGTATAGGGAAACTTCTTTGCCGCCTGCCCTTAGTGCTGTACGAGCCACATCCACTGCAACATTGCCGCCACCAATGACCACGGTTCTACTTGATAAGTCTACATTCTTTCCACTATTAATGGTTCTTAAGAAATCTACTCCTGAGAGAACGCCGTTTGCATCTTCTCCCTCAACTCCAATTCCTCTTCCACCTTGTGCTCCTATAGCTATGAAAAATGCTTTATATCCCTGATTACGTAATTCTTCTATTGTCACGTCTTCTCCGACGTTCACTCCATACTTAAAGTGTACTCCCAGCTCATCAAGTACCTTGATTTCAGCATCAATAACATCCTTTTCAAGACGGAAAGAAGGGATTCCATAGCGTAGCATTCCGCCTGTTTTTTTCTCACGTTCAAACACTGTTACGGCATGGCCATAAACAGCTGCATAATATGCACAGGAAAGACCCGCTGGCCCACTACCGATTATGGCCAGTTTTTTGCCTTCATAAAATTTCTTCTTTGGCACAAAGCGACTCTCACTGTTGATCTCTTGATTGGCAATAAACTTCTTAACGTCATCGATTGCTACAGGATCTGTGATATTTCCTAAGGTACAAGCCTCTTCACAACGATGATTGCAAATCCGTCCGCAAACAGCTGGTAGCGGGTTCTCTTGTTTAATAAGTTCTAAGGCATCCATATATTTTCCCTGTCCAGCAAGCTTTAAGTATGCCTGAACGGAAATGTGAGCTGGGCAGTTTGTCTTGCATGGTGAAGTGCCCGTCTCTTTAACAATATTCTTTTTATTGGTTCTGTAATCTAAAGTCCATTTATCTTTACCCCATACATGATCATCTGGTGAGATATTTTCAGAAATCTTCACTGGATTCTTCTGACAGATTTTTTGTCCTAATTTCGCCGCATTCATTGGACATACTTCCATACACTGTCCACAGGCAACGCATTTTGACATATCTACTGTTGCTATAAAGTTGGATTTCATCATATTCGGAGTATCCACTAATCGAGCCGTTCTAAATGCCAAACAGGTATCAGGATGACAGTTGCAGATGAACAAGGAATTCTTAGGTCCATCTATATTGGTCACTTCATGAACATAACCCATATCCTCCGCTCTATGCAAAATGTCATAAACCTCTTCCTTTGTCACTCTTCTGGAACGATTGGTTCTGATACATGACTCAGCAAAGTCTCCTACCTGGATGCACCACTCCCCTTCCATATCTGCACCAATATCTCCTCTGATTGCGGCACTACGACGGCACTGACATGCCCCAACGGACAGACTTGGATAATATTTATCTACCCAGTATTTAATTTCTTCAATTTCGATCTTTCGCGGCTCCGCTTCGATGGCCTTTGCAACAGGTAGCGTGATTACAAGTCCATTACCTTTAGGAAAAAATCGTGCAAACCCTTTTGTTAGATTCTCCACATAGTCCGAGAATGCATATGCTATCTCAGGATGCCCCTCGATTTGCTCTTTATTTAAAACCATCAATTCCATACTTCCTGGTGCAAAGATTGGAAGTTTCAGTTTATCTCCTTCGTACTCCAGAACACCGATCATAGCCATCTCATCCGCTAAACATTTTGCCTTCTCTTCCGGCATTTTGGCTCTCTTTGCAATTTCTCTATAGCAGTATGGTGTTCTTACTTTCATTGCCAGACCAATTGTGATCATATCATCTGTCAGAATATGCTCGAGCAACTTGTATTCGGGATCTTCTTCGGTACAGTGAAGATTCAGCATATTGACATGCTCGACGAATTTAATTAGATTTTTTCTCATCGTAATACCTTTCTGTTTTTATTTTGATAATATTTTATCAAAGTAAAAAGGAAGAAAATATACTCTCAAACCAAAGTGGGACACAACCATTAAAAATGTTGCCATATTTTTTAAATATGCAACATTTTTTTGATTCTGTACCATTTAAATGTAGATTTTTCATTTCGTTTAAACTAAAATATAGCTAAAAAGCACTTACAAAGGAGATGCGCTACGATATGACCGGAAAAAAACGTAACTTAAATAAAAACTCTTTTTCAAAAGAATGCCTGTTTACTGCTCTACTTCACTTATTAGGAAAAAAGACGTTATGTAATGTGACCGTTTCAGAACTGGCACAAGAATCCGGCGTCTCCCGCAGCACTTTCTATCGCAACTATGACTCTGTATTAGATGTTGTACAAGATTATCTCACTCTATATCCATTCGGCACTGTTGACGAGAATTTTGCGAAGCCTGCTCTGTACAACTTTAAAGAGCGAATCTATGACTCCCTTACCGCTTTAAAAGAAAACAAGATTCTCCTTGATCGCCTGATGGAAGCGCACTTAGAAATCATGATCTACAATAATTTTGACAAACTGATCAAAGGCTTATGCCGTGAACGCGCCTACGATTTAGGTTATCGCTCCGAATATGAACTGACCGCTTTTAGCGGGATGTATTTCGCAATCTGCTACAAATGGATATCCGAAGGCATGAAAGAAAGTGTGGAAGAAATGACCGCTATCTCATATGATGTATTAAATAATTTCCCCAGATAGATAATTGCAACGAATGGAGTACACTGCGTGTAACGGTTGTGTTTAGTTAAGTTAATGTACTCTAAAGAAATATATATACGATGCAGCTGATGCTCATATAGTGTTCTCGGAACAGTAATCTGAAGCTAGCGGCGGTATTCTTGCCACTGAAAAGGAGCTGCAACGGATGAATAAACTAATTACACCATTGATTAAAAATGGTCAGTCTGCACATAAGGTCTACATACACTACGTAAATGAGCTCATGTGTAGTGAAATAACACTTTACATAATAATTGTGACAGATTAAGAAAGTTCTTCATTAGTAGGGATTTTTAGTTTTTGGCCAACCTTTATAATGTTCGGATTGTTAATATTATCCTTATTGGCATTGAAAATAATATTGTCATGCATTTTTCTAAGTCCCAAGTACATATTGCATATACGATGATATTGCAAAACAGGTATGATTCCAGTCTATGCAACTTTGACATCCTTGAATATTCTGTTTAAATAGTTGATGATATAGCTATTCATCTTAGAAATGTCCTGCCATTACCATCTTGAAACGGAGGGATTCCAACAAATTCCGTAGGGGTCCAAGCTGCCAGTTCAATTGGGTTCAAATCTTTCTTATAAATTAAATCTGCAAAGAATTCCTTTATCCCCCTTCTTTTATGAAGCTATTTATGAAACGGTGACAAATTTTTTTATTCTTTTAATTTTTAGAGTAGAATCAGTTTCTTTTTTTAAGAAAATGAAGTATTATTTAAATTGAATCAGAACAACATATATTTGAAAAGTGAGATAGTATATATGAAAGTAAAAATTAATTCTTCCTCATTGGAGGATGCTGAAGAAAACCTCCTCCGTTTAAAGAATTCCAGAGACGTAAAATGCCCTAATTGGAATGTCAGTGAAATCTGTCAGCATTGCGCGCAGAGCATCAACTATTCTATGACTGGATACCCACAGCTTAAACCGGCTTTGATTCGAGCGACGGTCGGTCGGGCTGCTATTCACAAATTTCTTCGTCAGGGATACATGAAGCATGACCTTACCGCTCCTGTGCCGGGAGGTTCGAAACTTGATGCAAGCCGCAATTCGGAGGAAAGTGTCGACGAATTGCTCTCTACCATTGAGAAATTTCGTTCCTATTCCGGTCAGCTTCTGCCCCATCTATTGTTTGGGAAATTGAGCAAAGACGAATATGACTCATATTTTGCTATGCATATTGCGGATCATCTAAACGAGCTGATTTTTTGATTCGCGCGGCCGAGTGGAGGCAGTTCAGCGGTTTAAACATAATATAAAACCTGTACCCAGCTTTATGAGCAGACATATTCTGAAAATACGTGAATTTACCTGCTCTTTCTGTCACATTTCCAAGATGTCCCAGATATAGAGCGGAGCCGTCAGCGTAAATGCAAGGCAGGTAAATAAAATCGCAGGTGCCGCCCATTCAATTAGAATATCCTATAATTAGAGGTACTTCCCTCATTCAGAATGAGGGAAGTACCTTGAAAGAATTAAAAATTCCTTTACTTAATGTTAATGATAGAGATAGTCCTTTTTATGTAATCGTCAAATGGGAAGATAGAGAAAGGATAGTACAAGATTTATCTGATACTGTTTACCATGAAGAGACTGTATTCAAAAGGTGTTGGAAAGTTTTCTGCAGTCCGGCATCAAAAGTATAACCCCTGTGGCAAAGCATATTGACACGTTCTTTAAGTAATGGCTCGGTGATATCAGATTATTCACCTTATTCCGCTCCAATAAGCAAAGCCAAATATCCCCATTCCCATATTAAGTTTTCAAAGCTTTTATCCAGATATTCAAAGATATCTTCTTGGTCATATCCCATCATTCGTGATATAACAACAATATAATTACGTACCACCGTATAAGACAGTTTTTCTTGTTCATCAAGTAACCAACTTAGAAAGATTGAGTGCCTCATTATCGCATATTCCATAGCAATCCACTGAATCATAACAACCATACTTTCCAAATCCGATTCTGGCATCAGACTATTTGAGAAAATTTCTACAACAAGGTAATTACGAAATAACTTTTCATAAGAAGAAAACTGCTTTTCGAATTTCTTTAATTGTACGACCATTTTACGCTTATCATAGTCTCTCGATAAGTTTTCCGCTATCACAGCTATTGGTTCCAGATAACTGGTATATAGCTCTTGTTTTCGATAATTTTCAGCTATGTCTAAAAAAAGTTCATTATTTTCTTCAAAAGTATCTAAACTTAGAAATTGCATGTTATCTATGGTATCTGATAATTCTTTTAAAACAGCTTTTTCCTTATATTCGTCTATCCCTTTTTTTGATACAGATTCTTTTTGATAAATATCCAGAAGAATATAAAAAATCATCATCACACTTTTTGAAATAGAAAATTGCTGATTTTGTATAATAGTAATCATCATAGTTCGAATCTGCAACAAAATGTCTTCATCCATAATAAACATATTCTTCGTAAAACAAATTTTATCCTGCTGATTCATCAAATCCACAACTTCTGGGCAGCAGGATACCAAAGAATATTCTTTTCTATCTGCATATTCGTGTATCTGCCTTGGGAAAATCGCACAGGTTTCAGACAAAACTCCATCTCCAAAATTCAATACTAGTTTGCAAAGTTTCTGTTCATTTAAGAATGGACACTGCTTCTGTTCATTCAAGGCAATGACGCGTGTGCCATCTTTTTGTTTTACATATTGATCTAAATAACTATTGTTTTGCTTTGTTAAGCTTAAGCGATTCCATTTTATATAAGTCTCATCATCTACTGCAATCTTCCACTCTTGACAACAAGTAAACGAACACTTGTCTGCAATGCAGGTAAAAGTGTCATAGTAGTCCGTTTTGATTTCTTTCTTCATAATCATCTCCTAAAGTACACTGACAAAGTCATTTTGTATACTACTTATTATCTCTGTGCTTCATATAAATCTAGTATATACTATTTTATTGTTTTTTCAAATAACCCATAGACTGTGATTGTTCCAATAATTGCTCCTTGGAGATTGAGGAGTTAATAAATGTCTCATATTCCAAATTCTCTTCATGATCCAAATACACTATGGACCCATCATCTTCATACAAACATATGGGGTCGCCCCAACCAGTTGAGCCTATATATTTGTAACTGCTAAGATCTTCTTCCATCCCATATTTCTCACAAATGGATGGCAAACCTGCACAAAATGATAGTGATGGTGCTGCGCTAACTTTTTCGTTCATTCTTATTTTCGACTTAATTTTACTACTGTCTCAACGTGGCTCGAGAGGACATATTGATGTCATTATAACCCTCAGTCGGTGGAAACATATTGATTAATTTTAAATCCATTGTTTATTTATAAACCGATTAATGATTCTTATAAAAAACGGCATATCTCAAAATCTGATTATCTAGAATTTTTAAGATATACCGCTTCCTTTCAATCGTAGTATAAAATAACTTTTATTTTATTATAGTTTGCGTTTGAGCCAGTAATAAAATTCATCCGTTTCATGCGTCTTTTCAAACCCAAGCTTCTCGAGTACACATATAGATGCAATATTATCTTTTTCTGTTTCTGCAATGACACCTGCAACTCCCATTTCATTGAGTGCCCAAATGATAAGACGTCCACTTCCCTCAGTTGCATATCCGCAACTTTGCATATTATCACATATGCCATAACCTATCTCCACATAATCGAAATCATTAGGTGTACCTTTAAATAGGCCACCGCCGATAACTCTGTTATCTGACTTGTCATAATAAGTCCAAGTCCTGTACCAGATTAAGTCCTCTTTCTTAAATTTGCCCTCATCGGCAAGCGCGTTGTGATAACGATATGCACCACAAAAGTCTTTAGCCAGCTCATCACCATTTTCGGCAGCCAGGCACATGGCCTCGTAAGTTTCACAAATCAATAGTAAACGTTCTGTTTCCAATTTTAATTTTAAATCACACATATATGCTCCTTCTCATTGATCTTTGCTAATTAATAGTTTTTAAATACTGCTAATATTGCAGATATTTAATCAAAATCCTCCACGCTGAAGGTATTAGATTGTCCCTAACTTATGAGACATTCAAGCAAAAAGCCATAGTATATACTTATATACTATGGCAGTAAGATCAATGAAAAGAATCAGCCACATCTATAAAAGGATATACTTCTAGCCATAAAAATGGGTAAAAATTATATTCTTTTTTATTGACATGGCATTCCCTCGCTTTAATAATTATATAATATTTATACCATAGAATTATTTTCGAGTCAAATGTATTATTTCCAAATTGCTTCCATTATATTGACATATAACCTGTCTCCTCAACTCGATCAACATTACCCGTTATCTAATCTGTCAACTCAACCCTATCCATTTTTATGAGGTGGATATGTTCTCCCAAACAATAAAAAATAAGGGTTTCTCGGCACAGGAACCTCCGCTCTCATACTACTGCGAAAATCCCAATGCTTGGAATCCCTTTATTTTAAGCCTTTTTAGTCCGATCTATTTCTGCACCCTTGATATCAATACCACTGTCTCCACGTGCCTTGAGGCGTCAAAAAAGATGCCACCCTCTCTGGTACCCCTTGGCGGTGAGTTTTTGTTATTACGCGAATTCGACATAATGAGATTCAATGCTTCGTGGAAATCACTTCTCATTCTTAATGAATTCCTTTTTTGTAATCGCATAACAAATTTCCGAATCAGTATTTTCTGCGGATAATTCAAATCTTCGAACCGTAGGAACTCTTTTCATGATAGTTTTTTCAAGTACTCGCCCAGATTTAGGATTATCTTTTCTATGATATGCTTCAAGTTTATTAAAATCCGAATTAAAAAACATAAACTCTATCACAGCATTTAATGCTTCTAAGGCATATCTGTTTCCCCAATAATGTTCACCAATGCAATACTCTATTTCTGCCGTTGCAACTTCTTCATATACTCGACAAAATGCAATCTGTCCAATATTTACATGGTTCTCTTTTAAATTAATTGCCCATTTATAAAAACCATCGTCTTCGTAATTCAAAATCCACTTATTAAGAAATTCCTGCACTTGTTCCATAGAAGAATAGACCGGTTCTCCATAGTCTAACTGAATGTTAGGATTTGATGCCCAATTGTTATACACCTCAATTGCATCATCACATTTAAATTTTCGCAAAATTAATCGTTCCGTCTTAATGGTCTGAGTCCCTATATGTCTGAACATGTTTTTGCCTCCCTTATTAAGAGCTAGCAGATACCACCAGCTACAAACTATCGTTCTTTTATCTTCTCGAGGGTATCTCATGACACGGTTTCCATAGCTATGCAAAACCTACTATTTGCCAGGACTTATTGCCTTTCAAGCAGGCCGACGCTTTCTACATGCCTTGAGGAGATAAAAAAGATGACCATTGAACCTAGTCCCACTCCTTGACAGCAGGGTAATGTTTAAACATTTAACCATATATTGATACCATTCCGAACAATACCGAGTATATTTCAACTCCGTATGAAATATACTGTATACCCGAATCAGCTACTGTTATCAGCCACCAAATCAATAATAGAATGCAAAATCAATCTTACTATTTCATTTGAAAATCTTGAATCTGAGCAAACTTTTTTATTAATGAATCAGCTGAGCTCCATCCAATATCAGCTTCAGTAACAATATCATGTTCTAACTTTACCTTATAAAGTTTTAATGCTTGAGCTTTTTCACGGGAATCGATGAAAAATGGACTGTCAACCTCTTCATACAGGAAAAACTGACCTTGCAATGCCTTACAGTGTGAACAATGGTTTGCCATGTAGGAGTCTTGTACCGCATGTGAATACCCCATATGAAATCCATATTTGTCACACAGGAAACTTAGTATTTCTTCACTTATCGGTGAAATCATAGATGCAATATGTATTTCATTATCACTCCATTCAAAATTCTGATCTACATTGGCAAAAACAGTTTCATCAATCAAAGTACAATATTTTTCTACTCCGAAAGCAACAACCTCCGTATCTTTGCCACATTTATAGCATTTTCGGGTACCAACAACGATATAGAAGTGATCACATAAGATATAAACCTCTTCTTCGTCTTTGAGAATCCACTTAAGAAATTTCGGATAATCCTTCTGGTTTCTTACATACCACTTTTTTCGTTCAGCATCCCACCAAGCCCCTAATTGTTTCGCTTCATCCTTTTCTTGAAAAGGAACATCCAAATAAATCACTTTATATGACCTCCAGAATCATTTATTATTATCGTATTCTTTAATTACGTATAAAGACAGAAGAATTAAAACTCAATATCCTAAAAAGTATACTTATTTAATATTATATTTATCACATAACAAATTCTCATATATGCAAATTCTAAATTAAAATAATCTCTGGTGTTCTTACATCTATCAATTTTCAAGGATTAGTAGGCAAATGCTTTAACAATGCCTTGAGGAGATAAAAAGATGCTGCTTAGACCTATCTCCCCCTTGGTGAGAGGGTATATTTTAATAACAGTTGTATTAGTTCCTTGCTTCTTGCAAAGGGAAATATAGTCATCATAAGCAGCTTCTATCTTTTTACGAGCACAACTATATACTTCTATATCCTTTCAATCAGGCAGCATACTTCTGAATGCCTTGAGTGCGTAAAAAAGATGTCGCACCCCTCTGGTATCCCCTTGGCGGAAAGGTATACTTCAGAAACAGCCGTCTGGACAGGTAATTTTTTGTAGGTTTGGCGACTGATTGTGCGTTACATCTCAAGGTGAACTGTAAGCAATAAAGCCCTCAAAAGCGTATTGACCTCTTGAAGGCTTTATTCGGTACAATTAACTATTCTTGTCAGATTCCTCAATAACATCAGAAACAAGTCAAGACAAAAATCTAGCGCACCAGATTTAGAAAGTATATGTAAAACCTTGAGTATAGCTGTGAATGCTCCGTATTGTTAACAGGACTAATTCAATATACATCTTTGCGCTATGAGTTGTTAAATCCCAACGTTCCATTGTTCGCGCTTCTCTGCTATGACCTGCCATATTCCTAATATCGGCAATGGCAAGGCCTATGTTTTGCTGTTTATTATGTATCTTGTTATGATTAACATTTGACGCATCCCTGTTATTAAACAGTGCGTTTATAATTTCGGCAATACCATTTTTACGACTTACATCAATACCTACCGTAGGAGCTATTCTTCTAAGAAAATCTTCAAATGCCCGCCCTGCGCATTCTATAGAACCTCTTGCATCTGCTGAGCATTTTTTGTATGCGTCAACTAGTTCTTCAACCTCAGCGGAAGTTAATGTTGAAAATATGTCAGCACTTAGCGTATCACTTATATATATCCTAATCGCCATGTCATCAGCGAGGTTTAAATTTAATGTGTTGATTACTGATAACTGCGTTCTTATTGTTTCCTCTAAAGTAATGACATTCGCTGTGATTGTGAAAATACCTGTAGCAGTTCCCCATGATATAAATAAGTCTTTTAGAAAGTTGTGCTCTTTTCCTTCAAACTTATAAGACACATATACTTTTCTCGCAGATTCCTCGAGTGCCGCACCGTTCAAGTGATATTGAATAAATGTTATGAATGGCTCATACTCTTGTATGAATTTCCTCATTACATTCAGTTTTAATTCATTATTTGGTGTCCTGCCTAATGAATTAGCAAATGAATTTATATTTTCTTCTTCATCTATAATACTTAATAGCTTACATATTGCAAGGCAGCTTCTTACATAAGCCTCACTTTTACTTGTAAAGCGTCGCAATTCTTCAATATTTGACGAAGAGTTATTGTTTATATAGCATAACACATCAGCAATAAGCAGTAGAGGAACATTGTGGCTTGGAAGTCTAGTGGACATAATTTTTAGTCCTCCTCAAACTTACCATAAGCATATTTAAAGAAAGTCTTAATTTTTTCATCAGACCAATCGCTCATATCAACATTAATACTGATGTTTGGCATATTAACTGCACTTAAAGGCTTTTTAATTAGACTTACATTTTTTTCATCAGCGATGCTAACAGCTGGTGGATTTTCTTCACCTTCTTCCACAGATGAGGTATCAACTATACTTGCTTCAATAGTTTCTTTTTCTTGTGAATTTGTAGTCGTTTCAGGCTCAACAATAGGGTTTCTAGTAGCTTCTTGGCCCAAGCCTGAAATCTTAGCCTTAATATCTGTTGCCCATTCTATACGAGTTGAATTTTTACCTCTGCCAATTACGTATTTTCCAAATTCAATAAAATCAATTATACTCATAAAGAGTTTTGCTGCGTCTTCCATGTTTCGCTGTGTTGAACCATAATGAGCTTTGCCCCAAAAGTTTACTATTTCATCAATTTCAGTTTTGGTTACATCATCTTTTTTTAGCAAGCTAAATAGAAAGACTTCATAAGGAGGATAGTTCTTTAGTATTTTGATTATCTCAATTTTTTTATCGCTACCTTGAGAGTATGCAACTTCACGTCCCTCATTGGTAAAATCAAGGCTTTCATTTTCAATAAGGCTAAATGCTCGTAACGCTGATTTTGTATTTATGTATGCTGAATCGCCCTTTCCGAAAATTGCCTTTGCTTCATCTTCGTTTTTGTTCTTTCTTTTCAGTGTGTCTATGAGTGAGAGTATATTCTCTACTGTGGTATAAGCTGGTAAATTGTTATTGCTTCCTTTAGCCATAGAAGTTTCCCCTTTCATGTACAATTAATAACAATATCTTACATCAAGTATTTTTATTATTCAACAAAAAAGTGGTTCTACTACCACTTTTTTCAATTGATTATTGTTCCTATTGATATTTAGTAACCTTATTTTGTTTGTAAAACTCATTATCACACAAATATTTGCTATTACTCAACTAAATAATTGCTGTTTAGCCGCTCGCCAAAGTATTTTATAAAGCTTATCTTCTGCCATGTCCTGCAGTTGTACTGGTAACAGGCGTATATTTTTACCATCAATTATTTTGTCATTGATGAGTAAATGCCTAAATATTTGCATATCCAGTCGATATGTTCCCAAATACAAAAGCCATTGAATATCATCTACACACCCAATGGCTAAAACTATTGATACAACTAGGTTTCAACGTCTTTCCAGCCTTACCACGCATTCAACGTGAGTATCATTGTCCAAACTAATTTCCATGCTATCCGAAATGATAGGGAGCTTGAAAACGATGGACTTGAGCCATTGACCGTTAGTCTGTTCTTTTTCGAATACATTTATTTCTTTTATTAAAGTAGTAAGAAGGTCTCTTTTGTCATAATCTTCCATTATACCGTATAGTTTATTAAAGCAGATAAGTGTATTATATATATTTTGGCTTGTCAATATCTCTGCTTCAATAGACTTTTTTCTACTCTTACAATCTTTTAAACTAGTTTCGATATCGTCTATTTTATCATACTGCTTGTCTAGTCTATCTTGTAAGTCAGACAGCTTTCTATCGTAATGCTTATCGTCATAATCCAAGGTATCAATTTGATTTTCTAAGCTTCTTTTAGTACCGATATACTGTCCTAACTGTTTCTGTAAAACAGCAATTTCTTTTTCGACTTCCGCAGTGTCCGTTTTTATATTAATTTTCTCTTGCATAATTTTAGCAAATTTAGGATTACTAATCAATTTACTAATTATTTCTGCAACGGCATCATCTAGCGTATCCTCCGCTAACTGCTTGTTAAAGGTGCATTTATTCCCCCTTACAGGTATTCTATGCTTACAACCATAGTAGTAATAGTCTTTATAATGGCTTCCATCCTTTTTTCGCTTTACAGATTTATTTCCATACATACCACTATTGCATATAGGACACCGGAGAAGTCCAGACAAAAGATGTATTTTCTCGTCTTTCCCCTTGTTAACGTGTTCGTATAGCTTAGCCTGTTCTATTAACTTGTCCTGTGCCTGTTCCCATGTGTCTAAATCCACAATGGCGGTATGGATGCCGTCAAAAACCATGTAATCATTTTGTTTCACGATATGGAATTTATCCCTAGTTCCTGTAACTTTCTGGTTACTTCTACGACCATAAGCAATTTTTCCAACGTAAACTGGATTAGCCAATATCTGCCGGACTAGGTGGGCAGAAAATAAGGGACTGTTACCGTTTTGTCGTTCTATCTTCTTAATTCCATTTTGTTCTAAATACTTCGCAATTCCGTTTGCACCCATGCTTGTATTAACGTATTTGTTAAAAATTATGCGAACGGCTTCGGCTTCTGTTTCCTCAACTTCCAATTTGCCGTTAACTAATTTATAACCATATGGAGCAAATCCGCCGTTCCATTTTCCTTCTCTGGCTTTCTGCTTACGTCCTTCCATTGTCTGCACAAGTATATTCTCCCTCTCGATTTCGGAAACTGCCGACAATACGGATATCATCAATTTTCCGGCATCCTTCGAACTGTCAATGCCATCTTCCACACAAATTAAATTAACATTATAGTCCTGCATTCTCTGCAAGGAACTTAAAACATCTGCGGCATTTCTGCCAAATCGAGATAGTTTAAATACTAAAACATAGGAAACACCGTCTTTGTTGGTTTCTATATCCTCTAACATTTTAGAAAATTCTGGACGTCCGCCTATATTTTTGCCACTTTTTCCAGCGTCTTCGTATTCGCCGGCAATTAGGTAATTAAAAGCATTTGCATATTGGTAAATTCTTCCTTTTTGTGCATCTAAGCTGTAGCCGTCTACTTGCATGGATGTGGAGACTCTTGTATAAATGTATACTTTAACTTTATTATTTGCCATATTATCTCTCTCCTTTTTAGGTTTGGACATTAATCGCACTATCTAACTATTATATTAACAAATATTATAGTAATTTGCAATGTAAAATATCGCTGTTACGATACTTTTGTGTTAAAAAAAGACCAACAATCTAAACTGCTGGTCTTTGCGGTATGTCTGGTACATCCTGTTTATCTGGTAGTGGTGGTTCTGACAAAGCATCTAAATCAATCTTATCTGCATATTTTTCTAAAAGACTTCCCAAAAGGTCAGCCAGTCTATCCATATCATCCATGTAATAATCTCACTTTCCTAAAGGCTCATTTGATTTTCTTTGCTTTTTCTTTGGTGAGGGGCAAGGCTTTCATTCAGCTGTACATTAAGTTTATTAATGCTATGCAAGGAACTGCCAAGCGGTTTAGCTTTGTATTTCTGAAATTCTTCGTGTTCAGCAGTATTTAGATTATCGTATATCATTTTGGCTCTTGTAAGATACTGTGTTGCTGTGGCTTGCATATCGCTTATTTTAATCTTTTTTTCTTCCAACACTAAGGATTTATTATGTACATCAGTTTCAGCGTCAAAAACGGCTTTTTGAGCTTCTGAAAGGGCATTGGCTTTTTCCTTTATCTGTTCTTCTTTTTTTTCAATCTCTCGTTGTTTGTCAGCAAATTTTTGGTCTATCATTTCTTCTTTTGACATATTGTGTCGGGCATGGGGGACTGGGATGGTTTCAATATCCAAGCCATATTGCTTACAACAATCTAAAAAGATATTTCTTGCCATTTTATCGAATATCTGTTTACGGTTATTGTAACGACCTTTCTTTTTATTCGGTTCAGGGAGTGCTATGCCTGCCTGTTCAAGTGCCTTTTCTTGACCTATGCATAAAACACCATCATCATTGGTATAATGCCATACCCTACGCAACTGGATATGGGGCGGCGCAGTCTCATCAATATGAAAACTCATATTCATAACGGTAAAAGGATTCCCATGTAATGCATTCCACTTATTCAATTTTTTAATATAAAGATTAAACACCTGTAAAAAGGTTTTTTCGTCACAAGGATTTTCTACTTTTCCAATTTGCATATGTAATTCTTCCGGCAGATTAGAATCCATTTTGCACCATTCCTCAAAACTTTTGCAACGCTTGTATTGCCTACGGTCAATATATTTTTGGTTTGTATTTTGATACTGTTGATAAAACTTTTCTGTGTAAAACTTCTCTTCCACCTCTTCATAAGTCATTTTATTTTCTCTTTCGCTATGCCTATAAGTACCATCATAGATGTTGTAATAGGCATTATAAGGAGTTAAGTCAGCGTTGATATTATGTGCCTTTTCATAGTCATAATTGCGGTCATTATGACGGTTTGAAAAAGCCCCATATCGTCTTGACTTTCTACCACTGTGATGCGTTGCTCGTTGCTTCTCCATTAGTGTCCGCTCCTTTCTGTTAATAATCGAACATTTATTTGCTGTCTGTCTGCTCCAACTAATACCCCGTACTACTTGGAGCAAGCTCCAAGTATACCACTCCGCTCCGCTTCGTTCGGGGGGGCTTTAGGGAACTGCATTCCCTCGCGACGCTCACCCTTGCCTACCGCACTTCTTATTTATCTAACCAGTATTCTTTACTGGTTAGATAAATAATCCGTTTGGTCAAAATTCTATATCATCCTTTGATTTCTTGATTAAAAAATTGATATCCGCTCCAGAATCAACATTATATTGATTGGATGCTTTTGCAGATTAAGGTTCTAACCAACGCATTTGAAAGTAGTTATCAATTTGTTGTTCATAGAGGTTATCAGCGTCATTTACCTCTTTTTCACGTTTTTCTTTTAGATATTGGTTATATAAATAATCACACAGTTCTAACTCTTCTTCGTATGGCATATTTTTTCTCCTATTAAAATTCCGTTTGATTATTTTTGCGTCTCATGTTGGAATCGAATCCGCTATCTTCGGTATCGGTATCTGTATCTAAAGCCGAATTATCTAATGTTTCTCTTTTTGTTTCTGGTGCCGAATTGTTTTTATTATTAGAGAGGTTTAATATATTTTGCAACCAATTATCTAAAGCTTCAAAGCAGTCCAGTTGTGGCTCTGTTAATAATCCTATGTACTTTTCTTCATCCAAAAAATTTGTAACAGCATCTTTAAAATTTTTAAGTTTTGCATAATTAAATTTGTAAATTTTTATTTTAAAAATGCTATTTTTAGGAATTTTTGTTGTTCCTTTAATTAAATATTTAATCCAGTTCCGAAAGATTATAATTATTTCTAATACCTCTTTCTCTGCTTCTATGCTATAGCTAATAAAAATTAAGTCTTCTAATTCTTTAACAAGATGCTTCTTACTATTTAATTCTATACTTTTTATTTCTTTTTTTATCCCCTGTCTAGCAACATTAGACAGAGATAAATTATTTTGCAGACACACATCTTCCATATTTTGTCTTTCATTTTTATTTAATCTTATGTGTAAAAATGTGTCTTTTTTCTCTTTAAACTTAGGTCTTCCCATCTTTTTATTCTCCTTTTTTAATTTCCGTTTTTTGTCTTTTGCGGTTGGTGGCGAATTCCCCTTTGGTAACTTTCTTCTATGTATTTAATCTTGGCAGAAGACCTTATAGAGAAAGGTAAGTTATCGTAGAAATTTTGCCATGCGGAAACTCTGTCCATAGGCTTAGAATTTAAACCTAAGTTATAAGCCGTTTGGTCTAGGGCGGTTAGGAACTCTAATGTTGGCTTGGGACTTTTATCCAAATTTAATTTTCCATTTATTAGGCTTTCTATTTCGGTTTTGGATAAATTTGCGATAAATTCTTCTGGTTTGTACTCTGCTTTTCCATCTTTTATAGCTTGTGCAGAATTGTGTAATAAATATATTGCATTTTCCCTGTAACTTCCGCCTAAGCTTTCGCAACCTTTTTTAAAAAGGGTTGCGTCCTCTGGGTTTCTAAAGTGTATGTCTAGCATATTTAGTAAAGTAGAAATATGTATTCTTTTTTTGTAATTCTTAAACTTAATTATAAAATGTGCATGTGGCTTCTCCACAGAGGGTAGGAATGGGTCTTCTGCATCTGCCACAACATCCCGGGAGTGTATAATGGCAATAATAATAATTTCATTTTTGTCAAAATTTTCTATTATATTGTTAATAAGCTTCTGCATTTCTGCAACACTTTCTTCCATTTCTGTAAGCGTCTGGTCTGCTTTAACAAACTGTTCTAAGTAGACCTTAAGAGTAACTGCATTAACGGTGTTTCCAATGCTAAGGTGGTGTTTCTTAGATTTTTCCTGTCCTTGTTCCTTTTCCTTTTTCTGTCTCATTTTAAATTGTTCCTTTCTTTTGAAATTATTTCGCTTAATTGTTGCAATTATTGTATCACATTTATTTTTGTATAGTCAATATAGCTAGTTATTAGCTCATTTCAATCAATTAATGGCACACTTTTAAAAAATAATGTCGCAATGTCGATATTTTTTTTAGATTTTAATGGCACGCCATTAGTGTAAAACTGCTTATTTTACTATTTGTTTGAAATCGTTAAATATCTATAAACTTTATAAAGTAAAAATAAACTAGCTTGTTCCATACTGTTCCCGAATTTGTTTCCCATTCCTTCCGATTTGCCGTAGCTGGAAGGAATGGGAAGAGCGCACGTATGGCGGATTTTTTGGAATTCGAAATTTTTTTGTTCCCTTTGTTCCTTATATATTTTTGTCTGTAACACCTTTAAAGCCTTGTTATTACTGTATTTGTAGCTTGTTCCATATTTGTAATAATAATTTTCTAAAAGGTACTTAATAATAAACTTTCTTAAGAAAAACGGAACAATGGTACATTGTCGAGAAAAAGACCGTAAATACAATGTTTTTCTGTTCCGTTTTTTCAAATTTTTGTTCCGCTTTTTTTGTAAAAAACGGAACAAAAAAAGAGACATTCTGTTTTGACTAGAATATCTCTTTACAACGTTTTTGATTTCTTTTTATTTTTCCATATCTTTTAAAACATAATCACAAGCCTGTATTACGAACGAAGAAAAAGAAGTATCTTTGTCTTGGATAGCCTTGTTTATACGTTCTATTAAAGGGATTGGAAAACGTATAGTCTTGTTTTCGGTCTCTTTTCTGTTTGGTTTTAATTGAAAGCCCACTGCACTACCTCCTTTAGTTAAAATGGTAATGCATAATGACCAATAATGAAGCATTGCATTTTGTATTGCATATTTCATTGCACCGTAAAAAAATTTGTGGTAAAATGTGCAATGGTATATTATAATTTTAATCGAAATGCAAATGAAAAGAGAGGATAACAAGATTATGAAAAAGAAGTTAATGGTATTATTAATGGCAACAACGATGGCTATAGGCATATTGGGTGGTTGTGGGAAAGATAGTAAAACAACAAGCACAACAGGCAATTCAAATTTAAAGCAAATCACAGTCTCAGAAATGCTTGCAGACCAGATGAAAGAAAATGACGGAAAGGTTTATATGTTCACGGACACAATATCATCTTCATTTACCGTTGAAGGTCTGTTGGCAGAAGGTAGCTTAAAGCCGCATCTTTTTTGGATATATGATGGTTCTATTTTAAAATCAATGGTGAGTAGTGCACTCCCTGATACTTTTGCTGAAACATTATCAAATATAGCGACATTAAGAGAGAGCGAATCATACAACGTGGGATTATATGTTCTTACGAGAGATAGTCTTGACGGTAAATTTTACGAAGAGAATTTGCAAATCACTGATAAAGAGAACGGTATGACAAGAACTGGTCAGGCTCTAAAATTTTATTGTGAAAACGGTTATTCCTATCATATAACCATAGATGGCGAATCATATCTTGTGTTAGAGCAACGAGAAAAGACTTACACAGGCAATCGTAATTATATGATAATAAAGGATACTGACTATTCAAAAGACAAGAGTATTATGTTTGACACAGAAGTTAATTCAAACAAATCTTTCACAGATGATAACGGAGATGTAAAAGTGGTTGGTGCACCGGTTGTAATTGAATAGTGCAATCCAGATTATTCAATCTACATATACCCACTAGTCTACAGACAGAGCAATAAAACCCCCGGCTATTCGCCGAGGGGTTTTAATTTACACAAATTATCTTTTACAAAATCATTTTGTAATATCTTAGTGCATTTTCTATAGCTTCTTCTTTTTCTAATGGCACTTGCGGAATTTTAGATTTTCCTTCCCCAACATTAAAATTGGCTCGTTCTGTAATACCGTGTTTTCTCTTTACCTGTGCTATATAGAGTTGCGATACTTTAAGTCCTGTATTCTCTAAGACATATTCCTTGATTTCTGCATAGGTTGCCTTACTTTCTGCCTGTGTTAAATCCATTTCATCAAGCCTAATTTCAACCTCAATCTTATCACTTGACTTTAGTTTGGACAACAAGACAACCGTCTCAACATGATTTGTCCAAGGAAACATGTCCACTGGTACAGCCTTTTCAGCCTTATACCCTTTCTTTACCAAGTATTCTATATCTCTTTGTAAGGTCACCGGATTACAGGATATATAAACCACTTTGGCAGGCTTTAGAATAGCTAGCGAATTCAGGAATTTTTCATCACTTCCGGCTCTTGGGGGATCCATGAAAACAACATCAACAGTCTCATTTTGCTCAGCCAGCTGCGCCATGAATTCACCTGCATCTTTTAAATAAAACTGGATATTGGAGGTTTCATTTCGTTTTGCATTTACCCTTGCATCTGCAACGGCATCCTTATTTAACTCCACTCCAATTAATTTTGATGCTTTATCCGAGGCTATCAGACCTATCGTTCCAATACCGCAATAAGCGTCCAGTATTGTTTCTTTGCCCTTTAGCTCTGCCATGTCAATTGCAAGGCGGTAGAGTTTTTCTGTCTGGGTGGGATTTACCTGGTAAAAGGATTTAGGGGATATACGGAATACCTTCTCACAGAGAGTATCTTCTATAAATCCTTTTCCGTAAATTATGTGTTCCTTTTCTCCTAAAATCATGCTGGTGTTCTTATCATTAACATTTACTATAATCGTAGATATTTCCGGGTGGAGCTGTCTGATGGCTTTTACAAAGTTGTTTTTTGAAGGAAAGATTGGGGAACCAATTACTAATACTACCATGATTTCCTTGCTATGATACCCTGTGCGGATTAGAACATGGCGCAGCAATCCATAACCGGTATCTTCATCATAGGTTTTGATTTTAAAAGATTTCAACAGGCCACGAATAGAGGCAATAATCTCGTCCGCTTTCTGATTATGAATCAGGCAGCTTTCGATTGGTACAACCCTATGGGTTCCCTCCTCATATACGCCTGATATAGCATTTCCTCTTTGGTCCCTGTCAAATACAACATGAACTTTGTTACGGTAATGGGCCGGGTCTTCCATTCCAACTATGGGCTTCACGGGACAATATCCGCTTAATAGTTCCGTTACCAGTTTTTGCTTTTCTATTAAATGCTCTTTGTAGCTTTTCTCATAAATTTTACAGCTGCCGCAATCTCTTCTGTAAGGACAGGTCCCTTCCGCATATTTCTTTCCTTTATTATCTGATGCCACAGACTTTCTCTTAGTATTTTTATCTGTGTATTTACCAGAATTTTTTCCACCCTTATCTTTCACGTTATATTCCAGGTTATATTCTGTTTTATGATCAGTCCAATATTCCTTGCTTTCTTTTCTGCTTACTTTTCCATTTTCTTTGATTTTAATTGAATTGAATTTTTTTTCACTACTATTTTCAGTTCCTTCATTTTTAATTTTTCTATTGTTTCTGGCTTTTACTTCATTTTGATTTTGTCTCTCACTTATATCCATCCTACTGTTTTGAATTTGTCTTTCACTTACATCTTTGCTTCTATTTTCGTTTTTCCTTGCATTTACATCCTTATTTCTATTTTCGTTTTTTCTTACATTTACATCTTTGCTTCTATTTTCGTTTTTCCTCGCCTCTTCATCCTTACTTCTATTTTCGTTTTTCCTTGCATTTACATCTTTACTTCCATACTTCCCTTTAACTTCAGCACTTTTGCTCTTTCCTGCATATTTCATATTTTCATTATCCAATCTCTGTAGTTTTATATCCATTTTTTTATCACTTTTCTTAGCAGCTTTTTCATGAACCCTTCTATCATTTCTTGCGGATTCTATTTCATTTTTTTGTATCATATATCTTTCCTTCCATTTCCGGTTATCTGTTAATTGATCATTTCCTCATCCTAATCAGGATTAGGCTTTGATTAAAATATATACTGCATTACTTTGATAGCAGACTAAGTCTCTTATTAGGCTATATTCCCTGATAATCAAATGCAGGAATGAAGCTTTCCGATGCTGTTTCACCTTCCTGAATAAATCCATTTTCGACACCTAAGTCTAATGCGTAATCCACCAAAGCTTCATATTCTTTCTTTGTTACTCTCCGATTTATTTCCGGATATTCCTTTACCTGTTCAAGGGGTGTATATTGATTCATTATGCTGATATAGATGGTGTCTCTATAGGTATTATATAAGTATTTTATAACCTTTTTGGAATCGGACAATCCACCGGGCAGCAGTAAATGCCTTACAATTACACCCTTTTTCATAATATTCTCTTCCAATACTGCTTCTCCGGTCTGACGGACCATTTCTTTTAAGCTCTGGGAAGCAATTTCAAAGTAATCTCTACATCCGGAATAGCGGTATGACAGTTCCTGATCAAAATATTTAAAATCCGGCAGGTAAATATCCACACTTCCTTCCAGCAGCTTAAGAATTTCCACACTTTCATATCCGCTGCTGTTATAGACAACCGGAATACAAAGTCCCTTCGCCTTTCCCTTTTCAATAGCCTTTACAATAGAAGGTACATAATGACTGGGGGTGACCAGGTTGATATTGAGAGCTTTTTGCTCCTGCATCTCCAGAAAAATATCTGCCAGTCGGTCTATCGATATTACCTTTCCTGCCTGATTTCTGGATATATCGTAGTTCTGACAGTACACACAGCCTAAGGAGCAGCCGGAAAAGAAAACTGTTCCGGAACCTCTTGTACCGGATATGCAAGGCTCTTCCCAATAATGGAGTGCCGCCCTTGCGGCCGTTATCCCTGCTCCGGCCCTGCAATACCCCGTTTTTCCCTCTGACCGGTTGGCATGACAGTTTCTTGGGCATAGTGTACAATCTCTATAATATTCAGCTTCATTGATTGGATTTATGTTCATTTTTTACTCTTCTCTTATTCCTAGCATATACAGCTTATTTTACCTTATACCAGGTGTAAATACAATTATAAAACATATTTACATTTCAAGCCAACAAAAACATATTTGCATTACAAGCTAACAACATATTAATTTTAAGCAAACAACATATTAATTCCTACTCAGCAAAATATGACCACACTCCGTTTTCGGCAAGGTCGTGGCACAGCAAAAATCCAGCCAGTCAAAAGCTTAAGAGTAGAGATTTTGCACCAGCAAAATTCTACTCGGCTTGACTGACTGGATAGGTGCAGCGGCCCGAAACCCAGGCAATTATACAAGGGCAGCAAAGTCGTCTAATTACCCTTGCCGGATTATTCTTTTTTGCAATAAATAAAACTAGTACATCGTTTTCAAATTGACCAGACCGGTTACTTTTTTAAACCTCCGGATACAACCTCCAAAAGCCTCGGCATAGCTCCAACTACGCCTGTGTTTTGAATGTTACCTCTGAACGTTTATCCTGCGTACTCAGTCCAATTATTTACAAAACGATGTACTAGCAGCTTCACATTGGAAAACTGGGCTGAACAAAGAAAATGCTTCTTATCTCCCCTAACTCTTTTCTGCAATTAACGTAAATGATAGCGGAAATCCCTTTCCATTGTAAACTTCAGTCAAACCTATATCATAATCATTTTCATTCAGATGAATTGTCTTCATTCTGTTTTCTGACAAGGAATTAATAATGTCAGCCATAGTATGCGAATAGCTTGTAAATGTCTTTGAATTATATTCTTTTGACATATATCCCATTCCATTATTTTCAATCCAGGGCTCTTTTCTGAAATATGAATACGTCAATTTATTTAACTTATCTCCATCAAAGCAATCCTCCCCGGGCAATGGCAGCATGTTCATCAGAGGATGAAAGTCATTCAGCAGTAACCGGCCGTTCGGTTTCAGGCATTTCCCCACAACATCAAATAGCTCTGATAAATCCTCAAACCATGTGATTGCGCCAATTGTAAAAATAACAAAGTCAAATGAATTATAGTAGCTTGAAGAGATATCAAGAATATTGCAAGACTCAAACTTGCAGTTTTTAATATCTGCCTTTTTAGCAGTTTCAATGGCCTGTGCAATAATGTTTTCAGCGATATCAAATCCTACGCCATTTTCGGCTCCCAGTTGCATTAAGGACAGTAGCTCACGTCCATTGTTACAGCAAAACTGTGCCACACATTTACCTGTAAAATCAGTATCCAATAATATTTTCCTGACATCTGGGTTAAAAAAAGGCAGCCGTTCATTTTTCAGTTGTACGTAATTTTCGTCACCCCAATTGGGATGCCTGTGCTCAAACGCCTCTTCCCAAGCTGCCTTATTACCATCAAAATAGTTCGCCATTTCAACCCCCTCCTTTCATCAATATTTTATTATATCGCATAAGTGCTATAAACGAAAGCTATTCTATCATTGTATCTTTCCTCAATACCATATTCTCTATATTCCTTTTCTACTTGCTCTCTGTTTGATTTTACTTTTATTTATAGTCAACCAGCCCTTTAAATAAACAGATTTACATTAGATTCCTCAGCTTCTCCCAGGTAGTAGCCAACACCGCCTATTTTCACTCCGTCTATAAGCTCTTCCTTCCGAAGGCCCATAACATCCATTGACATCTGGCAGGCTACGATTTCCACACCGTTTCCGATAGCAGTACTGATAAGGCTTTCCAGGGATTCCACGTTTTTATCCTTCATGACCTTGCGAATCATTTTAGCTCCCATTCCCATCATATTCATGTTGGAGAGCTTTAGCTTCCTGCTTCCTCTGGGCATCATCTTTCCGAACATCTTATCCATAAAGCCTTTTCTTAATTTCACTTTTTCAGGTTTTCTAAGGATATTAAGGCCCCAGAAGGTAAAGAACATGGTTACTTTTCTTCCCATGGAGGCAGCGCCGTTTGCTATGATAAAGGAAGCTATCGCCTTATCCAGTTCACCGCTGAATACGACCATTGTCTTGTTCTTTCTCTCGGTATCAACAGGTACTGACTTTACTGCATTATCTGCTGCTCCCTTCTTTATAACAGCGGTAATACCTCCCTTTTCCCTCTGACGTGACAGCAGCTGGTTACCTGTATTTTTACACCAGGCATTCACATCTTCATAAAACCCAGGATCAGAGGCATGGGCTTCCAATACTTCTCCACCCTTTAACTGGTCCACTGCTTCTTTTACCCGGAGCAAGGGACCGGGGCAGCAAATTCCGGTACAATCCAGTTTCTTATCAATTGTTATCTCCATACCTTTCCCATCCCCTTCTGTTGCTTTTATATTATTATCTTTTTCAATGGATACACTTTCCTGGATATTGACAGCTGTTTGATTCCTTATAGGAGTTATGGTTTGGGATTCGGAAATGCCAGCGGCTCTTACTTCTGCTCGTTCATTGACCTGCTCCGCTTCCTTCTGATACAGGTAATCCTTGGCACTTAAGTAACCGCCGGTAACATTTAAGGCCTGATAACCGTTTTGCGTAAGTATCCTGTCGGCTATATATCCTCTTAAGCCTACCTGACAATACACAACAATCCTTTTATCCTTATTAAGTTCTCCCAGGCGGTTTCTTAGTTCATTTAAGGGAAGATTAATTGAACCCTCCATATGTCCAAGCTCGTATTCCTCTGTATTTCTTACATCCAGAAGTACAAAATCCTCCTCATCCTCCAATACCTCATCCCAGGTAGTCATGTGGCTGAAGCCTTTTCTTACATTTTCCGCTGCGTATCCTGCCATATTTACCGGGTCCTTTGCAGAAGAAAAAGGAGGCGCATAGGATAAATCCAGCTTTGTCAAATCCTCTGTGGTTCCCTTAAGGCTCATCACCGCAGAAATTACGTCAATGCGCTTATCAACCCCTTCGTAGCCCGTGGCCTGTGCTCCAAGAATCCTGCCCTCCCTATCAAACAGCAGCTTCAAAGAAATGTTAAAGGCTCCTGGATAATAGGAAGCATGGGACATAGGGTACAAATGCACCGTCTTATACTCAATTCCTGCTGCCTTCAGTGTTCTTTCATTGGCTCCGGTCCTTGCCGCCGTCAGGTCGAACACTTTAATGATGGAGGTCCCTAAAAAGCCATCAAAGGTTGACTGAAGTCCTGCAATATTATCTGCAGTAATTCTTCCCTGCTTATTTGCCGGACCTGCTAAAGCCACGGCAGTCTTTCTTTCAGTTACAAAGTCAATTCCCTCTATGGCATCTCCCACTGCGTAAATACCCTCTATGTTGGTTTGAAGCCTTTCATTCACCTTGATATGACCTCTTTCACCCAGTTCAATTCCGCTGGTGCGTAGAAATTCCGTATCCGATCTTACTCCCATGGCAAGGATAACCAGCTCTGCTTCCAATACTTTACCGCTTTTAAGGTGTACCTTTACACCTCTGTCCGTATCTGAAAATCCCGTAATACCATCATTTAAGTACAGGTTAATACCGTTTTGAGACAACTCACGCTCTGCCGATATAACCATATCCTCATCAAAAGGAGCCAGAATATGCGGCGCGGCCTCTACAAGGCATGTCTCAATCCCCTTTTCCTTCAGATTCTCCGCCATTTCCACACCGACAAAGCCACCGCCGATTACAATAGCGCTGTGGGGGTTCTTCTCCTCTACAAAGGCTTTTATTTTATCCGTATCGGGAACATTTCTCAGGGTATGGATACGGCTGTTGTCAATTCCAGGAATATTCGGCCTTAATGCCTTTGCTCCCGGTGAAAGGATTAGATTGTCAAAGCTTTCTTCGTATACTCCTCTGTCCTTGCTTTGTACGGTAACACATTTTTTTACCGTATCTACAGAGATAACTTCACTGTTTATCCTGACATCAATACGGAATCTCTCCTTCATTGCCTGAGGTGTCTGTACCAGCAGTTTTTCCCTTTCTTGTATAGTATCTCCTATATAGTAAGGAAGACCGCAGTTGGCATAGGAGATGTAGCCATCTCTTTCAAACATGATAATTTCAATACTTTCATCCAGTCTTCTTAAACGTGCTGCTGCAGAGGCTCCTCCTGCAACGCCGCCTACTATCAATACTTTCTTAGCCATTGTTATTTCCCCGCCTAAGGGCTTATCCCCTTAAGTGCTGCCATATTATATCCGCTCAGAAGAATCCTTATGGCATCCTTTCTTCTTAAATTTCCTTCTGAACTTACTCCTTCAATAAACATACCATTGACTTATGACGCCTGAATCAATATTCTGATTAATTCAGCAACCTTCTCATTACTGATTCTGTAAAAAATCTCAAGTCCTTCTCTTCGTCCCTCAATTATCCCTGCTGCCTTCAGCTTCTGCAAATGCTGGGACACTGTGGACTGAGGTGTCTTTAAACAGGATTGCATATAGCTGACATTACATTCTCCCTTCTCAAGCAGTCCGTTGACGATGCAAAGACGCACCGGATGAGCAAGCACTTTAAGCATTTCTGCCGCTTCCGCATAACGATTAATGTTATTATCCATTGAAACCTCTCCTATACTTTTTATTATTGTTAAATTAAATCTGCCGGTACAGGCAGGCTATTTTATCTGTTTGATTTGCAAATCATTATATTCATATATTACGATATATAAATATATATGTCAAGATTTCAATTTTGTTTCCAAAAATCTTTATAATTTATAAGATAAATTCGCTATACTCTTTTTATTTAATGATATCTTTTTAAAGATAATAAAATACCTCCTGAAGATAACAAAATTACCTTTAAAGATAATAAAATACCTCTTGAAGATAACAAAATTACCTTTTAAAGATAATAAAATACCCCTTAAAATCATTAATAGTCTTTTAAGAGGTTGATTGCAAATACTGCAGCACTGCAATATTTTTTTGCCTGTATTAACTTATTTTCTCTTTTTACTCTCTTTTCCTATCCTTAACCTTATCCTTTCATTCCCTCTTGAAATCAGAACATATGTTTGTTATTATTATTTAAAGGAGGTGTCCGTTCATGCCATTTATTGAAAACGCTAATTCCAATAACCCCATCATTTTATCCGGCCTGCCTGTAAGTGTTGCTGTCGTCTACAATACCCTGGGTGATTTTAAGCCCTTATATATCTGTGTAGTGGACCTATATAATAATGCTTGTAAGACTAAGGTTGAATATATAAAGGATATAAAAAATATTAAAGGCGGCATTTCATTCTGCTGTGTCTATAAGTCCGGCGATATTCTAAAGGAGGTTATGCTGCTATACTATTTAAATTCTCACATTTGGTTGATTGAATCTTGATAACCATTAAAGCATCCGCTGCTTATACGGCCTTCCCAGTGGGGTATAAAAATGCATTGAAACGATTTTCACAAAACTTAGTATATTTTTATACTCCAAGTATCCCTCCAATAAACATGACCTTCTGACACCCGAATCAATATTAATTATTTGCCGTCCAAAATATCTTCTAATTCTCTCAAAATTTCTTTTCTTGGCATTGTATGAACAATATCCGTAAGCTTAATTAATTCCTCATCAAGAAAGGATTTATCCATTGAATGCAAGTAATGTACAACTTTTGGAATCTCTTCTTCCAGCTTCCTAAAATACCTTTTTTCTTTAATGTACCAATACCAGCTAAGGAAAAGCCCTATTATTGCTATAATTGTCATTATTATTGCGACAGTTGGATTTTGAGCATCCTTGAACAAAAAACGGTTCAATAGAAGATTCAACGGTGGCCCAGAACATATAACAGTAGTCCATACCGGTAAAAACAGCCTTGGCTTTACTGCTTTTATTAGTTCCTTACTAATTTTTGATTCATCCTTCACTTCTTTCATTTATATATTTACGCCTCCTTATAAAGCATTCGTTGCACTATACTCTACAAGTATTTACGAAATCTCTTCTGAGAATTCCTATGTTCTTTAGAATTCTTATGTTCTTAATATTTCTTATGTTCTTTGGAATTCTTATGTTCTTGATAATTCTTATGTTCTTGATAATTCTTATGTTCTTGATAATTCTTATGTTTTTGATAATTTTTATGTTCTTGATAATAACATGCTATTGTTTTTATGAACCTAGAGCCAGCAGCATATCCATTAATACCGGTTGAATATTGATCTTCACAACAAACTTCATCCTTCCTTTTACATTTATAAATACCACTTTCTTAATTTCAAATACAAAAAAACTACCAGCAGACGCTGATAGTCAGTAATCCATATAAATAAAGGCAGCCAAAATGTAGTCAAAGTCATAAACAGAGAAATATTATAGCCTTAAAAAGCAGTGTTTATCGGCTTTTTTCCATAAAAAATAACCCTTTACTTTAAAACTGCGTAGTGTTAAAATGATAGTATCAAAGTACCTAAGAATACAGGAAGCAGGAGAGGAAAAATTGAGTAAAAATATAAGGACCCATGCTGTGGATTATTTATTTGAAGCTATCTTGAGTCTGAAGAGCCAGGAAGAATGCTATACTTTCTTTGAAGATATCTGCACGGTAAATGAACTATTATCGCTGTCACAGCGTTTTGAGGTTGCCAGGATGCTGCGCGACCATAAGACCTATTTGGAGATTGCTGAAAAAACAGGCGCCTCAACAGCTACCATCAGCCGAGTGAACCGTTCTTTGAATTATGGCAAGGATGGATACGATATGGTATTTTCAAGAATATCCGATTTTCAGGAAGATGACATTTCTGATGATGAGATAACAAACGATTAAAAAATAAAAGTCTGACTTAAAGGCTAACCCCCTAAAGTCAGACTTTTATTGTTTTTTCTCCATTTCTTTTGCCATATCATCTATCAGCTTTTCAATCATTTGTTTTTTCAAATAAACATCAAAGCCCAGCATACAGATAAATGAAAAGACATTCAAGAATTCTTTATCTTCCTTGGATTTTACCTCTTTGAAGGTTTCCTGGGATTTTCGGTACTTTCTGATAACATCCTTTAACAGGTTATCCATCTGTTCTTCTTCATACTGAAAGACCTCTTTATAAATCTCTTCCAGTCCGATTTCTGAATTTCCCCCATAGTACTTCTCGGTAAGCGGATTGAACATTTGCTGGATATCGTTAATGCTGAGAATATTTTTGAAGTAATAAATAAAAATCAGCATCAGCATGTGCTCTTTGGTATATTTCTTCTTATTTGGCGGCGGCAGCAAATCATTCTTCGTATAGTTATTGATCATGGTTTTTGTAAGCAGCTTATCCTCATTGTAGCGTTTAGAGAATTTCAAATGCTCATCCATAAAGGTTGTGACCTGATCCATATATAAATCTATATTAGGAATATCGTCCGGAACGACATAATCCAGCTTCTTCATACCCTGTATAAGAGTCTTTAAATACTTATCATCACTAAACTCCATTACAATCACCTCATCTTCCATTATATAGTATTAAAAACTTGATGTAAACAAATTTTTACCATACAGTGTGAAAATAATTATACAAATGAATTAACATGCAGTTCCATATTAGTTGATTTTTAGTTTCCTCTTCCAGGTGTAAAAAGGCTGAAATAAATGGCATCTTTAAAACTGGAAGAGGTCAAAATTTTATCGTTACTATTTTACTGTAATTTTTGTCTGAAAGGTTTTTGTTTCTCCATTGTACAGCTTAATGGTTGTCAGAATGACTGCCGTACCTTTTCCCTTGGCAGTAATCTCTCCTTTGGAAGTAACGGCTGCTGTTCTTGGATTTGCAGAACGGTAAGTTACCACAAGGGCTCCTACTGCATTTCCTGAAGTTTTCTCAGCAAAGGTGGTTACTTGCTCAAGGGTGCCTGGCAATGTCATTTTAATTTTCACAGGTGTCTTCGAATTGATAGACAATGTGGTTTTTTCCGGTGTAACCTTTATCTGGTCTGACAGAGCTGTGACAAAACTTTTATCTGCTTTTTCAGGAAGGACTACATAATCGGAACAATGTTTAATCTGTATGGTAAGGAAGCCGCTGCTATCCACCTTATATCCGGAACTATATGGTAAGGCATCCAGCTTTTTTGACCTGGCATTGTAATAATATACATATGCCTTTTCTCTGTCTTTCTTATGGGACCTTTCCGCACCTATATAAATCTTAACGGCAGCCTGTGCAGGTAAAATGCCGTTATTTCTAAAGCTGATTACCACGCCTTTTTCCTTTGCTGAACCTTTACCATTCTTTCCTGCCAGCAATTTGCTCACCTGAACGTTCTCTGCCACTTTTTCCACTGACAGGGATAAGTTAAGAGCTTTGATATCCTTCTTGTTTTTATTCAGCTCCCTGCCATGAAAGCTCCAGGTGTAAAGCTCTCCTCCCTTTTCATCCCGGACCGTAAGGCTGATATCTTTTTTCCCGGCTGCTGCTGCCTGTAACATTTCTTTTGGCATCTTAATATCGATGAGAGGCATCTTTTTATCATTCAAAAAACTGCTGTCCAAGGTTACGGTTATAGCTATATCATTTACTTCCTTGCTCTTTAGCAGCTTTATGACATGTTCTGTGGATACAGGTATCTGAAGGTTCTTATGACTTATTCCGGCTTTTTCCGCCATTTCCCTGATTTTATCCCCTGATACGGCAACGGCCACCTTGAGCCTTCCCTCGGTTATGATAGAGGAAATTGCTGCAGGAATCTGATTCCCTTTTGCCCCTACCTTCTCAACTTTTGGGTCAGGGATTGGCTGGGGTTTTGGTGTCGGCGTGCTGGTTGGTGTTGGAGTTTTGGTCGGCAGCGGTGTACTGGTCGGTGATGGTGTGTTAGTCACTGTTGGCGTGTTAGTCGGTATCGGTGTATTAGTTGGTACTGGTGTATTAGTCGGTATCGGTGTGTTTGTTGGTGTTGGCGTATCAGTCGGTGTTGGCATATCGGTCGGTATTGGTGTGTCAGTCGGTATCGGTGTCATAGGCAGGAAAGTAATCCTTCTTTCCGTAACCTTTGATTGATTTCCTTTATAAACCGTTACCGCTTTTATTGTGACCGTCTCTCCTTCTTTCGCATCCGTTTTTACTGTAAATGTTTTCTCATATCGCACCGAATTCCTGTCCGGCTCCAAATTATCTGTTGTATAATATATTTCTGCATCTTTTACATTTGTACCAAGGGTAACCTTCACATTAGCTTTATTAGCAAGGCTGTCGGTATTTGCCGGGTCTGTAGTTATTACCGGGGCCTCCATGTCAATTGGCTTGCCAAATACTTTTACCTCATATAACTGCGGTGTATACCAGTTGGAATTATTATTCTGTATCTTTGCATTGATCATTTCAACCCTGACATATCTTGCCGTACCGTTGAGGCCCTCTGCCGTAAATCCGTAATCATTATATCCGGCTGTTTTATCCAGAAGTGTCTCATAAGTTATACCGTCTAGGCTTCCTTCCACTTTATACTGGTAATAAGCTTCCGAGCCTTTTACCATATACCAGGAAATCTGGATATTTCGTAACTCACTGGCAGCGCCTAAATCCACCGTCCAGGAGCTAGGCCAAGCGGTATTGGCATCGGCTTTCCACATAGTCTGATAATCCCCGTCATTTACCTTTGCCGCTAAGGATGTATTGGCGGTGGCTTCTGCCGGTCTGTTCTGGGATAACAATCTTCCGTTCTGTATGGGAAGCATCGTTCCGGCAGTATCGCTGTAAAGTACATTTTCATAGAAATCAAAAAATGCATATCCCTCTGAAAATGATATCGGCAGCAATCTTTGCGCCGCAGTTGTATCTGTTGCATCTTTCCAGCCGAATCTCCAACGGTTTGCCATCATGGCATAAGCATCGGCTTTGGTGCCGCTTAAATGCACCAGTCCCCCGGACTGTGCCGAAAAGGTTGAAGTACTGCCAATGTTACGCAACTCCGACCAGGGTCCCTTCAAGGCCGGAGCCGAGGAATACATGGAAGTACTTGGATACCAGCCTGCTGCCTGAGAAGTAAACAGATAGTAGATTCCGTCTTTTTTCACCATGCAGGGTGCTTCCCTGTTGCTATCATCATAAATGGTGGTTATTTTCTTTTCCACATCCAGCCAATCCGGGGTAAGCTTATAAAGAATCGTATCCGTATTATTATGTGCGGAAGATATTAAATAGGCAGAGCCATCCTCATCCTGGAAAAAGCCCAGATCTCTGGAGTCATTTCCAAGGGGCTGAAAGCTCTTGCTAAAGGAAAAGCTTTCTCCCGGTGCCCCATGAGCTACCGCCACACGCCCCAAAGTGTAATCCGTGCTGTTTTCGTAATGGGCCCATAAAACAAATTCATTGATATCCTTTTGATAATCTATGGACATTGATTCCAGCTTGCAGTCAGCTAAATCCGCCGAGTCCCTATAGCTTAATACCACCTTATCATTGCCATAATTTATACCATCTGAAGAGGTCTGCTGTACCAATTGCTTAAATCCATTTCCCGTATCTTTCTTCTCATACCGGAATTTATAATAGGTACCTCCTGCATGCAGCTCAGAAATTACATCCAGGGAGGAATTGGCTGTATTGTCATAGTTCTTTAAGTCCTTTGGAACTTTATAAGGTTCCACAGTCTGAGAAAAAGCCGTATCTAATAATTCATTCCCTTTATATGCCTCTACCTTGTACCTGTAACTGCTCCCCTCTGCCAGGTCATAATCATCCATTGAGCTACCGCTTAAGGATTGCAGGAAGACATAATCCCCATTATCAGTCTTTCGGGATACGGTATAGCCTGATGCCTCCGGTACCGTTGACCACATTAGCTTGGCATTGGATACCCTGTCCTCTCCCTTTAACAGAAAACCGGCCGCACTCATGGCAAAGTTTTTTATCTCCGGCAGCTTTATGGCTGCAAAAGCACCGGATAAAGGAGTTTCCTTTCCATTTACCGTACTGCTCACCTTATAGTAGCAGGTTTTGCCTGAACTTAAGTAACTGTCGGAATAGAAGGTATTTTTACCTTTGTAGACCGGAAGGTAGGTTCCGTCTGATTTGTCGGAGCGGTACAAGGTATAGGCTTCCGCACCGATTACAGGATTCCAGCTCACTGTGGTTCCGCTTAATACCTTCAGCCCTGCTGTGGAATCATGGCTTAAGGAATCTGATGTTATGATAATCCAGTTAATTAAAGGATCCTGTGCTGCCGTATTTCTGACCGTTACAGTAATGTTGCCATCTGTTACTGTTATATCATTTTTATAAACCACATTTGAAAGATAGGTAATTGCGTTCTTTTTGACTCCATTTATGTAAAGGTCTGCCGTCCTGGAGGAATTATTCCATATGTCGTTAAAGCCTGTATAAACAGAATAGGTTCCGTTATCAACCGTAAATTTATAGGTCAAATCCTTACCGGCCTGCGAAGAGCTGCTGTTTCCGGCATTCAAATACCGTAAGGTCGAGAATAAATCGCCTGTTGCCGAACCGGCTGCTGCCGTATTGGAGCCCAAATATCCCCAGGATGACTGGCTGCTGTCATTGTAACCCTGATCCACCACATCTGTGTTTATTAAAGTATCCTGCATATAAGAAGCCATAAAATTGTAATCACTGGTTTTATAACCGCTGCAATTCACAAAATAGGCAGCCTTATCCGGTATGGAATAAATTTTATAAGTTACGGTTTTATTATTTAATGCCGTCAAACCTGCCTGCAGACTGTATAATCCCGGATTGCTGAAAGTAATGCTTCCGTTCAGATTTGCTGAATTACAGGTCCAGTTTACAGGCGTTGCTATCCGTTTCCCATTCATGCTGACAATAATTTCATTGGGCAAAGTCAGGGTCTTTCCTGTTTCAAAGGTATCTGGCAGAGTAGTTTGCAAATCGATACCTGCCCCATTGTCTAAAGCATTTATGGTCCAGCTGCCGTACCATTTGATGGTCATATCCGTACCCTGACCGAAATCAATGGGCAAAAAGATGTATTTTGCACCATTGCCTGCAAAATTTCCACCGTTCCAGTCATCACCTACATAGATGAATTTTCCTTTTTGGGCATCCACAGGAATGACACAGGTAGTTTGGGAATTAAACGCTTTTAAAGGATTCGGGTCTGAAGCGGAGGTCCTTACAAAGGGGTCCGACATGGCCTGCCAGGTACCGAAAACAGTATCCGCTGCCGTGTATTTGTTCTGATTAGGTGCCCAGCCCGTTGCACCGGAGGTCAGCATATAGTATTTTCCTCTGTATTTAAACATGGCCGGTGCTTCCCGCTGCGCCCCGGGGAAAACCCGGACGTAATCAACTCCATATACCGCTTTATAGGCTGAATCCCGGACAGGCACACCATTTTCATCCACCCCTTGACTATCCTTATGCCAGCCGGTGATATCCAAATAGTCCTCTGTTAATTTGGATATGTAAATCGTCAGATTCTCTTCACTGGAATAAATAATATATGCTGTTCCATCCTCGTCCTGGAATAAATTCATATCCCTTGCCATACCTTTGCTGCTAGGATAATAGTCCGTCTGGTCGGCCGGACAGATATCCATGCGGTAATCATCGATATATTCAAAGGGTCCGGTCGGGGAATCACTGACAGCAACTCCCGCCTGTGCCTTTCCATAACTGGTATTCTGGCTTCCGTCAGCATTGGTGTAGCCTTCCATGTGCATCCACATCACATATTTATGGGTAGTTTTGTTATAGATTACCTTGGGCCTTTCCACAATTCTGCCAGTCCTCATAGCTTCAAAAATAGCTGTCCGATCTGTTCTTCCTCCATATATCCTTGAAATAACCGGATCATTTGTAAAGGAATCCATAGAGGGAATCATGGTAAGTGCCATGCCTTCATCCGTCCAGTTCAGCAAATCTTCTGAGGAATAGACCCGGACTCCCTGGCCAGGCCAGGTTCCGGTATGGTATTCTCCGTACCAATAGTACTTTCCCGTTATCTCATCATACATAATACCGGCACCATGTGCATCTATCGCTTTACCGGAAGTATCCACCCATAGGGTATCCGGCGTAAAGGATGTTCTGACGGTACTGACACTAAGGGGTTGGGACTCTGCAGAAACAGTTCCTCCCACTTCTGCCGTAAGTTTATAATAATAACCTGTGCCCTGGGTCAAGCCCTTATCCATATAGGTATTTTCTCCTCCGCTGTATACCTGGGAATACGTTCCGTTCAAGCTTGCGGCTCTGGTTACTTTATAGACAATCGCGGAACCGGTAGCCGTAATGGCTGCCCCGGATACGGCGATATTCTGAACCTCATCCCAGCTTAAACCTACCGAAGTGTCCGTAAGGGAAGCCGCTTTAAAATTCCCCGGTGCATCGTATCTGAACGTAGCTGCCTGCAGTTCGACAGGCATGGATTCCCCTGTGGAATTGTAAGCTTTTATATAATACGTATAGGTGGTTTCCGGATTTAAACCGGTATCCGTAAAGGTCAACGCTTTCCCTTCATATACCGTTATGGCGCTTCCTGAAACAGCACGGACTACCCGGTAACCCTCTGCTTTTGCAGCTTCCTTCCAGTTCAGCTTTATACTGGAAGACCCCAGGGCTGTAATTGTTCCGCCTTCAGGTACAGCCGGAGAAGCCAGCGACGTTTTAACTGATACTTCAGGTGAGTCCTGGGACTCCGTTACCCCGCCGTACAGGTATGCCATTTTATAATAATAGGTTGTATCAGAAGCCAGTCCCGTATCTGTAAAGGAATTGCTTTGTGAAAAACCGGCATACGCATAACCGCCTCCTGCCGTAGTGGAACGGTATATATTATAGCCAGCTGCTCCCTCTATCGGCTCCCAGCTTAAAGAGACAGTGCCGGCACCCTGGAGCTGTGATTTTAATACCCTGTTATTTGCTGCCGGAGGTTCTGATACGGTAACATCATCCACCAGTACCGGCTCCCACTTGTTCCGGATACCGATTTTACCACCGGAATAAGTTGAATCCGTAATATTAATCACAGGAATGTCCACTCCTGCCTTCACGATATAGCATTTGATCGAGGTTCCTGATAAAGCCATTTTAAGGGTATACCAGGTGTTATTCTCCATGGCATAGGGCACGGATTTTAATTGTGTATCCGTTCCGTTTACTCTTTTTGACAATACCAGTCCGGATGTCTTTTGCAGTTGAAAATAATAAAAATTCCTGGAATCCTGGAGCCGGGCCAATATTCCCGGATATGCCCCGCCTGCGCCGGTATAGAACCGCATGGACACCGTGGAATCCGTCCAGTTTTCCCCTGCTGTTATGATACCTTCTCCCGTATCTGTCTGTTTTAAGACCTTGTTGCCGGCATTCTTCGGGTCCTCTGAAACGGCCCAGGTTCCTGAAATTCCTGTCCATGCCGGATTGGCAGTGTAATCCCCGTCTGAAAAATTATCCTGAAAATACAGGAGCTGTTCTGCCCGTACCGGCAATAATGGAGCTATATTGACAGAGGATATAACCAGAGCCAATATAAGAATCCAGGATGCCATTTTTTGGTGCTTTCTTTTTTTCACCATGTTACCTCCCATAAGATAATAATGTTACCCTTGTTCTGCAACAGCCAAAGGTATTTTGAAACCGGTTTCTGATTTTCTCAAAAATACATCCAGCCCATAAGCTGAATGCTTTGTAATCCCCTTTGTAAGTTGTTAAATATGAAAATTTTATTGAAAATGATTAATTTTCAATTTTTGAAACCGTTTTCATTAGTAATTATACAATATCATGGAATTATTAACAATATCTATTTACATATTCTGTACATATTAACAGTTTAACCCAATTATTTTTATGCAATATTGCTTCGGATACATCCAAATCAATCCTATAATAGCAGTCACAAGAAAGAAGGCAAATTACCTGGACAGGCTTGTCCAGTAACGAATTGTAAAGGACGAAAAGCGGCCAAGGCGCAACGCTCTAAAATGCGGTCATAGATACGGGCGTGTGCTATGTCCTTGGGGTCTTTCAATTCTGCCAATGTGAGATTGATGGTAATATAAAGGGCAAGCGGCTTAAATAACGGCTATCCACCACATTGTTGAACACAGCAAAAAGCTGTTAAACAACAGGTGGATTGTGGTGTTATATTCCTTTTTCTTGTTCTTTTAAAAGCATCCGCAAAATGGCAATCCTCCCTACGAAAAGGAGCCGACAACCACGAGTTTCATTCTCGTTGGTTATCGGCTCTGCGTCTAGCGTCTGGCTCTTTGATAACTGTCATATTCCACTATGTTTCGTTAATGAGTGTATTCAAAACTTCTTGCACCTTAGGAGAGGCTTTTATTGTTCCTCGAACTTTAATACTTTCTATGGTTTCTTTCGCCAAGTCAGGTGTAACATCTTCCGAAAATGTCAGTATGCCAGTCATTTTAATGTTTGCCTTTTTGCTGGATTTCTTTAATTCTTCTAAATCCCTACGAGTAATAGTAACGATACCAAGAGTAGCAGAACTTGGTTTACTGACAATATTCTCGTTAAACTCTGCTAAAAGATCCTCCAGTCCAACGCCGTTTCTTTTCATTACAAAAATCCTCCTAAATTAAGTATTATACATATTGTATGTATGTATTAGCTAAAAAAATTATTTTTTTGTAATTCTCTTCTGCTTGTCTCATTTTTTGATTTCAACAACGATACCTTGGTCATTTATTACAACCTGAGAAGTTAGGGTTTTATCGAGAACCGGCAACCCCAAAAAATCAACAATATCCTTTGCCATATTAAATCTTTGCCACGCTTCTTCTTCGTTTGCCTGTGGGTATATTGTCGGCATCATCCAAACATTACAAATCAACAAAAACAATTCCGCTGTTAATTTCGGATACTTTGCTTTGATTGAGCCATCGTTTATACCTTCTTCAATAAGTTCAGCATATTTTGATGCTAAAAAGGTTCGCTGTTTTTCCATATATATCTTAAAAGCTGTCGGGCTGCTTTCAATCAATGGAAGTATTTGAAGGTGAAGTACGGCATATTCTTCGCTCTCGTTTAATATTTGCAAGGTCAGTTTTATTTTTTCTAAACCATTTATGTCGGTGCGGACTTTGATTTTTGCAAAAGGGTCTATCTCATTAAATAATTTATCAGTCAGCGCAAAAAAAACTTCTTCCTTTGTTTTGAAATGGTGATAAAAGGCTCCTCGTGTCAGGCCGCCCATTTCATCGACTATATCAAGAATTGTTGTTTGCTCATAGCCATTTTCAATAAACAGTTTTAATGCAGCATCAAGTATTATCTGTTCTGTTTCTTCGGGATATTTGTTTCGTGACATAAATGTACCTCTTTTCATACGCTGTGTATGTTTTAGTATAGCAAAGGGAAAATGCTTTGTCAACAAATAGATACATCTTGTATTTAAGATTAAAGCGACAAGAAAAAAGAGTGCGATAGCATTAAACCTCCCCATTTCATTTGGTCGGTGGCTTTTAGTTGCTCTGTACCGCCTACGTCTTTTGCATTTTGGGCATCAGTACTTAACGATAATTGCCTCACCCCGTCCTGCCTCGACTTCTTCCATCATGGCGGAAAAGCCCGGTCTGTCAAAACGCGTTCCGGAAACCCACTAAAATTTATGTATATCAAACACCCCCTCACATTTTTTTCATATATTGATAAGAGGTGATTTTTATGTGTCCGGAAGAATTAGCTGCCTTTGCCGCTTCTCTTGCCATAGCCATTGCAAAAGGAAAAACAACGGATGAATTAGACCTTATAGCCGTGCTGTTATCCCAAATCAGCAGTACCCTTGCCACCATCTCCATTCAAAAAAGTAATCTGGAGCCGGATTCTTCCAAAGAAGAAAAATCTGCTGTTGTTGCAGAAAATGAGTAGAAGATATCTTCCTTCCCTTGTCTCTGCCCTTATTCCATGATATAATTAAACATATGTTTGCTTACGGATTACTTCCGGCAAACCGGGAATGAAAAAATGTAAAAGAGGACATAGTTATCCTAAAAGGTCTGTAAGGACCCTCGGAAGATTTTAAACATACAGGAAAGGTGAAATAACATGAGCATTTACGATACCTTAAATGAAGAGCAGAAAAGGGCTGTTGAGCACAATAAAGGACCGCTTTTAATACTGGCAGGAGCAGGTTCCGGAAAAACCAGAGTATTAACCCACAGGATTGCCTATCTGATGGAAAAGAGAGGTGTAAATCCCTGGAACATTCTCGCTTTGACCTTTACCAATAAGGCCGCCGGGGAAATGAGGGAACGTGTGGATAATATCGTAGGCTACGGTTCCGAGAATATCTGGGTCAGCACCTTTCATTCCACCTGTGTCAGAATTTTAAGAAGGTGGATTGATACATTGGGGTATGATAAGGGCTTTACCATTTATGACAGTGACGATCAGAAGAGCCTTATGAGGGAGGTATGTAAATATCTTCAGATTGATACCAAGAACCTGAAAGAAAGAAGCTTGTTATCCGTTATATCCTCTGCCAAGGATGAGTTAATTACACCTGAAGAATACGAATTAAGAGCCGTAGGGGATTTCACAAAGCAAAAATATGCTTCTGTCTACAAGGAGTACCAGAAACGCCTTAAGTCAAATAATGCCCTGGATTTTGACGATTTGATTTTTAAGACCACAGAGCTGTTTCAGACTAGCAAGGAAGCCCTTACCTATTATCAGAGACGCTTTCAGTACATTATGGTGGACGAGTACCAGGATACCAATACCGCCCAGTTCAGGCTGATCAAGCTGTTGTCCGACGGCATTAATGAAGAGGGTTCCAGAGAGCATAACCTGTGCGTCGTAGGTGATGATGACCAGTCCATCTACAAATTCCGCGGTGCCAATATCTTTAATATCCTAAACTTTGAGAAGGAATATCCCCAGGCGAAGGTAATCAAGCTGGAGCAGAATTACCGTTCCTCCAAGCGGATTCTGGAGGCTGCCAATGAAGTCATTGCCAACAATGTGGGCAGAAAGGACAAGGCTTTATGGACTGATAATTCCGAAGGCGACCCTGTACGCTTTACCCAGTTTGACAGGGACTCCCAGGAGGCCGAAAGCATTGTCAATGAAATTGCCCAGAATGTTCAGGCAGGAGAAGACTCTTATCAGGACTTTGCCATCCTATATCGTACCAATGCCCAATCCCGTATCTTTGAAGAAAAGCTGGTAGTAAAAGGCATACCCTATAAAATTATCGGAAGCATTAACTTCTATGCCCGTAAGGAAGTAAAGGACCTGCTCTCCTATTTAAAAACCATTGGCAACGGACTGGACAGTCTTGCTGTCAAGCGTATCATTAACATTCCAAAGAGAGGTATCGGCCTTGCAACCATCGATAAGGTAGAGGAATATGCCATAGGAAACGGTATCAGCTTCTACGAAGCTCTCCGTCAGGCTGATTATATTCCCGGACTTCAAAGGGCAGCTGCCAAAATCTCTTCCTTTGTCAGCTTAATTGAAATATTAAAGTCAAAGATTGCCCGTCCTGATTATTCCATCAGTGACCTGTTGGAGGAAATCATTGAGGCTACCGGTTACATAGAGGATTTAAAGGGTCAGGAATTGGAAAATGAGGATGACCGTATTGAAATCATCGGTGAATTAAAAAGTAAAATTGTTGCCTTTGAAGAAGCAGCCTTAGAGCCGCCGTCCTTAAGTGACTTTCTGGAAGAAGTCGCCCTGGTATCCGATCTTGACAACCTTGCAGAGGATAACAATGTGGTAGTGTTAATGACTCTCCACAGTGCCAAGGGACTTGAATTTCCCTATGTATACCTGTGCGGCATGGAGGAAGGTATCTTTCCAAGCTATATGTCCATTCATGCCGAGGACCCTGAGACAGAAATCGAAGAAGAAAGAAGACTTTGCTATGTGGGCATTACAAGAGCTATGAAGCACCTTTCCTTAAGTGCCTGCTCCCAGCGTATGCTAAGAGGAGAGACCCAGTTTAACAGGCCCTCAAGGTTTATTCGTGAAATACCGAGATATCTTCTCACCATGGAACAAAATCCTTACAACTCCAATCCTTTCCGCAGCAATTCCCACGCCAGTCTGGTTCCGGAATTTAACAGCCGGCTGCAGCCTGCAGGGGTATCACGTCCTGCACCGGGGAGCTTTAAAGGCGGCGCCAATGGCTCAAATCTGTCTGCCTCCGGTATTTTTGATAAAAACAAGAATTTTACCCAGGCACCCAAAGAATTCGGAGGCAATAACCTTGGTACCATAGACTACGGAATCGGTGATACCGTATCCCATATCAAGTTTGGTGTGGGCCTTGTGACCAATATTAACAATGCGGGAAGAGATTATGAAGTAACGGTGGATTTCTCAACGGCAGGCACGAAAAAAATGATGGCTTCCTTTGCGAAATTGAAGAAATTATCATAAATACAATGATTTTCCAGATTTTTTATAGTAAAATCAGCTTGTTCGTGTTATAATATACTTGAATTTATCTTACACAGAAAGGAAGTGCTGTTATGAATGCAAAGATGGAAGATTTACTGGATGCGGTAAAGCTAGGTGGTCTGTTACACAAAAAAGAAGAGGAAAAATCCGGCAACTGCATCGTAATGATATTAGCAATAATCGGTGCTGTAGCTGCTGTAGCCGGCATTGCTTATGCTGTATACAGATATTTTACACCTGACTATTTGGAAGATTTCGATGACGATTTTGACGATGACTTTGATGATGATGAGGAAGAGGATTCCTGCGACTGTGGCTGCAAGAGCCATGTAGGGGATAAAGCTACCAAAGTATCCGAGGAATCAGGAGAAACTTCTGAAGAATAATATCGGAAGCAATTAAATAAAACAGAGCATTTGAAACCGGAGTTAAAAATATAATTTAGCTCCGGTTTTTCATATCAAGTTTACATTGGTGTGATAAACAATTTACATTTTCATGATTGCCAGATGGAGGTTCATAGAGTATAAATAAAGTAGATACAAAAATAACTATTTTTCATAACCTTAAGGAGGTAACGCCTATGATGCTATTTCACAGTATTATGTGGAAACCGTTTTTTTGGGTTCTTTCCTTTCTCTACAGCTTTGGCATGTTATTGTTCTTTGCAAAACGCCAATTATCATCAAAAAGATACATTCCCCTTCCCAAATTACGCTATAAATCTTAAGAAAGCTTACTGCACACAGGCTGCAGCAGGCTTTCTTTTTCCTTATCCAAAATCTGACTGATGGAGGCTTCTTATGACAAAAACCTATGTTCTGGACACAAATGTTCTGATTCAATCCCCCTATGCATTACTCTCTTTTGAGGATAATAAAGTAGTACTCCCCATTGCTGTATTGGAAGAACTGGATAAATTAAAAAATGAAGAAGGTGAAAGGGGTGCCAACGCAAGGCAGTCCATACGTTATTTGGAACAGCTAAGGCAGACCGGCAACCTGTTTGAAGGAGTAGCCCTGAAAAACGGCGGCACTCTTAAAATCGAAGCTAACTTTGTAAATATAGACCTCCCCTTCGGCTTCGCTTCCGATTCCAACGACAACCGGATTTTAAAGGTTTGCAAAGGCCTGGCAGAAAAAGGGGAATCCGTCATTCTTGTGACAAAGGATATTATTGTCCGCCTGAAATCACAAAAAATCGGAATTGCAGCCGAAGATTTTACAACGGAGCAATCCCCACATTTAAAGGAACAATATACCGGAAGACTGGATGTATACACCTCCGATAAAGCTATGAGTGAATTCAAGAAAAAGGGCCTTTCACCGGAACAGATCTATCTCCCCGCTGCTCCGGAAGACATTCCCCCCAAGGAAGGTATTTCCGCCGATGATATGTCCTCTTTCAGGCAGGAAGTCCAGCCGGTCTATAATCAATTCTTTATTATTCATTCCGAAACCAATGATAAGAAGACCCTGTTAGGACGATATAACGGCAAGCTTATTGTTCCCTTAAAAAGTCTGAAAGAAGAACCCTTTGGAGTAAAGCCTGTTAACGTGGGACAGAAATTCCTCCAGGAAGCACTGATGCAGGAGGCGGAAACCGCTCCTCTGGTGATTGTAAAAGGTCCCGCAGGTACTGCTAAGACCTTCTATTCGCTTGCAGTAGGTCTTGACAAGATTTATAATGCCGATAAGAAGAGCTACCGAAGAATATTGATAACAAGGCCAAATGTACAATTCGATGAGGATATCGGCTTCCTGCCCGGAACAGAGCAGGAAAAAATAGCCCCCTATTTAAGACCCATCATAGACAACCTGGAAATACTGGTGGATAGAAATGAAAAGGAACGTTACAAGAACGAAAAAGAATTAAAGGGCAAGATTGATGAGCTGTTTGCCAGGGGAATCATAATGGCAGAAGCCATGAACTTTATCAGAGGGCGCTCTATTACCCACACCTATCTGATTATCGACGAAGCTCAAAATCTGACCCCCAAGCAGGTAAAGGGTATTGTAACAAGGGTAGGCAAAGGCACCAAGGTCATACTCTTAGGCGACCCCGGACAGATTGACCATCCTCTTCTTGACGAACGTACCAATGGACTTAGCTATGCTTCCGAGAAAATGAAGGGAAGTCCCCTATGCTACCAGATATCCATGCTGACAGAGGAATGTGAAAGATCTGCACTGGCACTGGATGCTGCCCAAAGAATGTAATATAAAAAGATTGGTTTCTATGATTTGTTTTACATCCGTCATCGTATCATCATAAGCAATATCTGCAACAGCCTTTGCATAACTCACATCAGCATGGATGATACCATTCTTATTACGAAGTGCAAGGGCTATGACATCCTTGCACTCACGGCAATACATACCGTCCAGATAAATTCTTGCCTGAGCATGCATTTAGCAACCTCCGCCCGTTTATTTCATTTTGATTTTTTTGATTCTTAATGCATTAAAAACCACGGTAACTGAGCTAAGGGACATTGCCGCCCCCGCTACCAGCGGGTTTAATAAACCGGCTGCGGCTAAAGGAATTCCCACGGCATTATAGAAAAGGGCCCAGAAAAGATTCTGCCTCACATTCCTCATAGTAATCCGGCTAAGCTTTATGGCATTTACAACGTTCTCCAAATTACTCCCGGCCAGGATAATGTCTGCTGCTTCTATGGCTATATCGGTTCCGTTTCCCATTGCAATTCCGACTGTGGAAGTAACCAAGGCAGGCGCATCATTAATGCCGTCACCTACCATGGCCACCTTTTTTCCGCCGGCAGACAATCTTTGTATTTCAGCAGACTTATCTGCCGGAAGAACTCCCGAAATAACATGCTCAATTCCAAGCTCACCTGCAATACTGGCAGCACAGCTCTCATTGTCGCCCGTAAGCATCCAGATCTCTGCCTGCAGCTTTTTCAGCTCTGAAACCACCAAGGGTGCGTTCTCCCGTATAGTATCCGCAACCAGGAATAAAGCGGCAAGTGAACCATCCACCGCCTCAAATACCAACGAAGCTCCTTTTTCAAGCCCTTTTTCATAATGCATAGCTGCCTCTTTTATGTCCACGCTGTTTTGTGCCATGAAATCCATATTTCCTACAAGCACACTCCGCCCTTCAATCTCTGCTCTGATACCTCTTCCCGGCAGGGCAGTAAATGTACCGGTCATTGGGCCTTTGTCTGCCCCCTTATCTTCAAGGAATTTTACCAGCGCCTGTGCTACAGGGTGCTCAGACCTTCTTTCAACGGCATATAAGAGCCTTTCACCTTCCTCGAAGCTAAGTCCGTCAGCCTCATACAGGCAGACCTCCGTCACCTTCATGACACCGGTGGTAAGTGTTCCTGTTTTATCAAAGACAACCGTATCCACACTGCATACCTGCTCCAGAGCTTCTCCGCCCTTAATCAGAATCCCCTGTTCCGCTCCCCTGCTTGTTCCCTCCAGAATCGCCGTCGGTGTTGCCAGCCCCAATGCACAGGGGCAGGCAATGACCATCACCGCACTGGCATTCAGCATGGCCGTTTTAAAATCCATGGCTCCTCCGCGAAAATACCAGTAAGCAAACGTAAGCGCTGCAATGACAATAACTGCCGGTACAAAACCGGCTGCAATCCTGTCAGCAAGCCTCTGGATGGGCGCCTTGGCTTCCTGGGCGTTCTCAACGGTCCTAACAATCTGTTCAAGCATTGTATCCTTACCAGTCCTGACTGCCTTGATTCTGATGCTGCCCGACCGGTTGAAGGTAGCCCCAATTACTTCATCTCCCGGAGCTTTATCGACCGGAATACTCTCTCCGGTCAGCATGGACTCATCCACAGAGGTTTCTCCTTCTATTACAACACCGTCAGCCGGTATTTTCCCGCCGGGCTTTACCACAAGGATATCACCTGCTTTTACAAAGCCTGCCGGAACTTCCTTTTCCGTGCCATCCTGCCATAAAATTGCAGTAGCGGGCTGAATTTCCAGCAGCTTCCGGACAGTCTTCGCCGCATTTCCCTTTGCCAGCGTCTCAAAATATTTTCCTAAAAGAATCAGTGCCAGCAGGAATACACTGCATTCAAAGTACAGCTGCGGCACTTCCGTTGTAAAACACATAAAGGAACTATATAGATAGATTACCGTTGTACCAAGTGCAATCAAAACATCCATATTTGCGGAACGGTTTTTAACAGCACGCAGACTCCCCTGATAAAAGGGCCTGCCAGCTACTGCCTGTACCACGGATGCTATCAGGAACTGGGGAAGGGCAGATAATCCCCACATAAAAGGCTGGCAAAGGATACCGGCAAACCATAACAGCTTCTGAAGCTTATATAATTCCTCTTCATACAGCTCCGCCGGGGAAGCCCCGGTGCTGAAACCCGCTTTGAGCAGCCTCACTTCTATATCCGATAAGTCCGTTTTAACCGGGTCATAGCTGAAGGACACCTTTTTTGTGACAGCATTCACGGAAATATCCTGAACGCTGTCTATTTCCTTCATAAGCTTTTCTATCTGCGGTGCGCAGGCCCCACAGTTAATTCCCTTTAATGCCAGCGAGGCCCTATCCTTCATAGCTCTCCTGAGGTTTTCTATTTTCCATGCCTATAACATACATTCCTGCCATTGCCACGCCAACACCTACAGCTATGGTAATTGCAAGAATCCACCAGCTGATTGCATCAGCACCAAGTACAAAGAAGGAATCATTCCAGGGACCCCAAACCTTCACAGAAGCTCCCAGCAAATGTATCTTGGCAAAAGAAATACCTGTATTGATGCCACCGATGCAGGTCCAGACAGCTCCGCTGAAACGTCCCTGTCTGGATAGCAGAAAAGCAGCAAGGTTTGGCGCATATGCAATGCAGTTAATGGCCAGCAGTGAAAAGGTAAAACGGTACCCCCATCCGATTGCCTGACGGATATGGTCAGCATCATGAAACAAAATCATAAGCAGCATTACGATATTAGCAATCTTCAGGATTTTGATACTTTCCTTTCCGATTGTCCGGTTTATATTATTTTTACTCATAAGCATTCTCCCTTTGCTGTTAATTTCACTCATCATTTAAATGAATAATACAATCTAAAACATCCGAGTTTATACTTCCGGTCAGAACCTTATTGTAGTTGCATAAAAACGTTCCGCTGATCAGAATCATCATAGCCTCCGCTTCCCTTTCGCCAACCTCTTTGCCATAAATTCTTACCAGGCACTGTTTCATTGTTTCCTTCCATGCAGCGAACATGTTTTGCACCATATCAGCTATTTCCTTATCATACTGCGCCAGAATATAAATCTGTACAGTTGCATTCGGACGGTGTTCATCTTCTTTTCCTTCCGCCACGTATTTCAAAAACCGGTTTATATATGCTTTATTTGTCTCATTCTTTTTCTGTCCGTTCTCCTCAAACCATTCCATACATTTGCTTGAAAAGAAATCCTTAGAATATCTGACATAGGAATAAACGAGATCATTTTTATCTTTGAAATAATAAAGCAGTTTTTGATGGGACATATGTGCTTGCGCGGCTACATCCCTCATGGAAATAGCAGCAAGGGGCTTTTCTTTGATACATTCCTGGAAGGCATGAATTATATTCAACTGCACTTCATCTTTGTCAACAATTAATGGCATATTATCACCTCCTGTTTTTTAATTTTACCACTTGGCAAATAAAAAAGCAAGATATAATATAGAGGTCCTATCATTATGTACATAGGAAAGCCCTGCTGCTCGATATAGCAAAAGAGCACATCAGAAATCTCTGAAATATAGAGATTCCCGCCATGCTCTTTGTTATTGTTTCGACTCTGGTTTTTATTTTGCCTTTTCCGCATACACTGTCGTTACCACCTTATCATAAGGCGCCCTTGTACTGATAACTCCTCCGTCTTCCAGAATATCCTGTAAGAGGTTGAAGCTGTCTTCCTGAAATACCGTATTTTCTTTCCAGGTCTGCTGGTCATAATATCTCTTTACAATTGCAGTAAGGGTATCCAGGTCTGTTTCCTTGAACTGAGGCTGAATTGTCTTTGCAATTTCCTCCGGTTTATGAGAATTCACATAGTCAAGGCCCTTCTGGACGGCATTGGTGAATTTCTGGATAACCTCCGGGTGCTTTTCGATATAGCTCTTCTTTGCGGAGTAAGCAGTATAGGGAACCTTTCCGCTCTCTACACCAAGGGAGGCTGCTACTTTACCGGTGCCTTCCTTTTCAAGGGCCGTTGCGGCAGGTTCAAATTCAATGGTATAATCTCCGGTGCCTGCTGCAAATGCCTGCGCAGTCAGCCCGAAATCAATGTTCTGGACAATACTTAAATCCGACTTAGGATCTAAGCCGTTCTTCTTTAAGATGTACTCAAATACCATTTCCGGCATGCCGCCTGCACGCCCGCCAACAACCGTTTTACCTTTAAGATTATCCCAGGTAAAGGTTTCATTCTTATCCTTTGTTACTAAGAAATTTCCTGCACGCTGTGTTAACTGGGCAAAGTTCACCACATAATCTTCTTTTCCTTCATTGTATACGTAGACCGTTGCTTCCGGTCCCATAAAGCCGATATCCGCGTCCCCGCTTAGTACGGCTGTCATAGTCTTATCCGCACCAAGTCCGTTTACAAGTGCCAAATCAATACCTTCATCCTTAAAATATCCCAGTTCAATTGCCGCATATTGAGGAGCATAGAAAATGGAATGTGCTACTTCATTTAACTGTACCTTTGTCAGGTTGCCGTCACTCTTACTGCAGCCGGGCAGAAATACCGCTACAAGCAGAATGACTGCCAGTACTGCGATTCCCTTTCTCTTCATTGCATCTCTCCTTGTAACTTAAGCTTACAATATGTATATTGGATAAGATAGGATTTGTGCCTGTCTTAGGTAATTTTATTATATAATAATGTGAAAGGACTAAGCTGCATCGTACATATACCTACACCACAAAATTTTCTTCAAATAATTATAGCATATTATTCTTATGTAACTCGCTCTTGCCCTGCCATCAAGATTGCACCCCTCACCTACCTGGTCTAACTTGTGGACATCATGTCCATAAGTTTCGCCAGTATCACTAATATTAAATCGAAGAACTATTAAGCCCCCCTTCAAAAATAAACGTTTCATGCTCAGGGTCATATATTATCAAAACTTCCAGGCCCAAATAATCATCTACAGGCATACGCACGGAAGGATGAGGATTATAGCCTAAAAATCGTGTAAGAACACTGCCTAAAATGCTTCCATTTTGTTTCCATAACTCAATTTCTCCAACATACCATTCACCAGTCATTTCACATCTACGCGGGAACATATCTTCATCATCATTGCACACATCCTCATCCGCTAAATATGCCGTAATTTCTTGGATAACAATCGCCATAATTTCATTTTTATGTTTTTCGAAAAGAAGCCTGAGTTCAGAATCATCAAAGCTCATAAGCGGCTGTAATTTGTTTTCATAGTTTGGATAATTATTGTTCGAATTAGGATTCGACATAAAGATTTGTTTTAGTTTCCAGCTCATTATTAATCCTCCATGCAAGGTTTTAACCTATGTTAAATATCTTTTCATAAATAAAATTTCTTAAGTTTTAATCCAGCCTTTTTACAAAAAAGCTTTCTGCAAAGCAATCAATCCCATTCTTATAAAATCCAACTTCTTCATAACCTATGCTTTTATAGAATTCTCTGCCTTGAAAATCAAAAGTATCCAGTCTTATCATATTGGCTCCCAATTCCTTTGCTTTCCTTTCCAATTCATCCATCAGCCTGGTTCCTATTCCTCTTCTTCTGTATTCCTTTTCAACAAATACAGTTGAAACATATAAGATTTTAAATGCAGTAAAACATGCGTTCAAGCCTGCAATTAAATAGCCATTTTCTTTAATGCCGATACTTATTTCACCATTCATTTTAAATTTAATATATTCTTGATCATATTCATCAAGCTTATCTTCCATAAACTTGACCTCATTATCGGACAATTCTATAATCGTAAAATTTTCTTCCATTATATTCTCCATGCATTTCAAACTATTACCTGTGATTATACTTATCTATAAGTCAGGCTCTTTATAAAAGTTCTTTGTATATTCTAAGAACATTCTTATAAAATATCGCCTCAATTTCATTGTTTGCAAGCCCTTCCTTCTTAAGTGCCTCCGCCAGAAGGGGCATGCAGGAGCTGTCCTTCAGCTCATCATGTCCCGGTATGCCGTCAAAGTCCGACCCCAGTCCGATACATTCATAGCCGCCGACATTTCGTATATGGAGGATATGCCTTACAATTGCTGAAATTGTCCCGGCGTCTTTATCTTCTCCCAAAAAGGCAGGGAAAAAATTCATTCCCATAACCCCGCCCCTCTCTGACAGCTTGCAAATCATATCGTTCGTCAGGTTTCTTACATGGGGGCAAATGCTTCTGGCATTGGAATGGCTTGCCACAAAGGGCTTAGATGTATGCTCGAGCACCTGATAAAAGCCTGCGTCGGACAAATGGGATACATCTATTATCATCCCAATGTCCTCCATTTCCTGAATAAATCCCAGTCCGAAATCCGTTAAACCCTTTACGGTGTTTGGAGTATGCCAGTCTGCTTTACCATCCTTCAGGGTAACATTGGGATAGCCGATGCCATTTTCATGATTCCAGGTAAGAGTAAGCATTCTTACACCAAGCCTGTAATAATTCCTCAGCTGGGCAAGGCTTCCCCTGGTTACGCCGCCTTCTTCTATGGTCAGAAGAGCGGACATTTTTCCCTTCTTTCTGTTGTCTTCAATATCCTCATAGCAAAAGACCGGGGCAATGACTTCTTCGTTTAGCTTCATCTGGCTGTAATACAGGTCAATTAACTCCAGGCAATAGGATAGCGGGTCCTCCCTTTCTTTTAAATTTACGAACATGGCAAAGTTTTGCAGAAGGTAATCTCCCTTTTTCATTTTTTCAATATCAATATGTAACTCGTTTTTTGCAAGGGTATCTGCCCTACCCTCTTTCATCCTTGCAAATAATTCTGAAATGGTATCACAATGCATATCCACTATTTTCATATAATCCTCTTTTCCATATCAAATCTTCCCTTTGATATTCATTAATAATTTCTATAAATAATGGAGTGCGAAAGCGCTTTTCTTTCACTCTTTCTCCATCTCAGTACTAGTAACTTAACAAAAGATACTTCCAACTTCCTCCAACCGCCTGGCGAGATCCTCACGGTATAAAAAATCCTCTGGATTTAAGCTATTGATCACCACTCCGTCACTTCCGTTTCTGGCTGTGGAATGGAGGTATTTTTCTTCTCCCAGATAAATTGCCACATGACCGCCAAAGAAAAGCAAATCTCCCGGTTTTTTCCTGTCCTTTGGTATGGCTTTTACCGGGTATCCTTCCTTAATGGAGGCATCCCGGTATATGGTAATGCCATTTAACTGGTATGCCATAAAGGTCAGCCCGGAACAGTCTAATCCCAGGGGACTTTTTCCTCCCCAACGGTACTGGCAGCCCATATAAGAACATGCCGCCTGTATAATATCATACCGCAATTCTTCCTCTTTTTCCATAGTATAGCCTGTTTTATATTCACTGAGAAAACCTTCTTTTATAAACCCTGTTTCTCCATCGCTTAAGCCTATCTTGACATATCCCTGTAAATCCGCAGCTTCCAGAACCGATAGCAACGCTCCCTTACAAAGGGTGATAATCTTGACCCCTCTTACCGACGGAGCCTCCAGAATATCTGCAAAAGGGCTTATCACCAGTTTTTTAAAAGCTCTTTCCCAATCTCCCACTTTTCTCTCTTCCGTTATCAAATTCCTGCTCTCAGTATATCCAGGGTACCCGTACTGGGTTCTGATATAGCTCCAGCCATTTTCCATTTCTTTTAGTATCTCTACCCTTCTTCCATAAAAGTCTTCGTCCGCTAATTCACCTCTTCTGTTTGGGTCCTTCCTTAAGGAAGCAATTGCTGTATTGATAATGGCTTCTCCCATTAGAATGTACTCCTGTTTAAGACTTCTGCTGTTTTCATATTATTCCTCTGATTTCATATTCATTCAGAAAACGTCGGAAGTAATAAAAAGTATGTCTGTACTATTTGACAAAGATATTTACCAGTGCTATATTCGTATGTATATTTATACACTAGCAGTCATGCCTTCCCAGTCCGCCGCAAGATTAGACCGACGATTTCCCAGGCATAATCTTGTGTGTGAAAATTTCTTATTAATTTTCACATTAGCTTCACGGCACATACCATCTGCTTACAAATTGACTGCCAATAATAAATTGTAGCAATCAATTTATAATTAAAAAAATACTCTGCATTTTAAATCATCACATACCTGAAAGGAGAAACTTTATGAGTTATATACCTACACCGGAACAAGCTTATGAAATCTTAAAAGAATATAATAAGGATGACTTTCATCTAAAGCACGGCAGAATTGTAGCCGGAGTTATGGAATACTTCGCAAAGGAATACGATCCTGAAAATACTGCTTACTGGAAGACCGTTGGTATGCTTCATGATCTGGATTTTGAGCTGTACCCTGAGGAGCATTGCAAAAAGTCACAGGAAATTATGAAGGAACTGGATATAGAGGAAAGCATTATTCATGCCACAGCAAGCCACGGCTACCTGCTAACAGTGGATATTAAGCCAGAGCGTTACATGGAGAAGGTTCTGTATGCTGTGGACGAGCTTACGGGACTTATAGGAGCAGTCGCACTTATGAGGCCCTCAAAAAGTGTATCCGACCTGGAAGTGAAATCTGTCATGAAGAAATATAAGGCCGCCAATTTTGCTGCCGGCTGCAGCCGTGACGTAATTAACCGCGGTTCGGAAATGATGGGTATGGAATTAACGGAATTAATCGATAACACTATCCATGCCATGCGTAGCTTAATCCCTGAGCTGGAAATATAGCACCGTTTCCGGGAAGACTGGATCAATTGCCTGAGGGAACCCGGTCAGGCCTCTGCGCAGGCAATCAGGATATCCCGACATAACGGTTTTCACCCTTAAAAACTGTAGTGAACTGTGTGATTATATAAAAAAAGAAAAAAGACTGTGCAACAGTCTCTTTTCTTTGTACTTCTCACGTTCAGCTATCTCTTTATATGGGAACTCCAGCGTGAGGTTAATTAACTTTCATGTTTTCTAGCAGCCATGCTTTCCCAACGAGCTGCAAGATTAGGCCGAGGATTTCGCAGGCACTTGTGTAAAAATTGCTTTTTAATTTTCACACTAACCGCCATGCCTTCCCAACGAACCGCAGGATTGGGCCGTGGATTTCGCAGGCACTAGAGTGAATTATGCTTCACAAAAATTCACTCTAGACACCTTTTCTTTACTGCAAGGCTTACCAGTTAGTATAATAATCTCCAAAATTATTATCAATATATGTAATTCCATTTACGCTGTATAAAACTTCGTATTTAACCTCTGCACCGGTAGGAATATTTTGGGGAATATTCCATTCATCAATATTTTCATTCGCGGCTTTATAAAATTTAGAATCAACATCCTGATAGGAATTCCAATTATTTGTTGTATAACGAATCTTTACCGTTTTTTGATAAGCTAAATTCTTTACATAAATGATTGAAGGATTATTGATTATTTTTACTGTCTTTACGACACTCTTTCCAAGTACAACGAGATTAGGATATTCCATATGATAATTAGCTCCATTATTATTATCCCAATAGGTTTGTCCATTTACTTGGTATTTTACTGCAAATGTAATGGGTGATGAAGGGGCCAGAATATTAAAGCTGTATATATCGTATTGGGAGTCATTGGGATCTGCCTTTACATATGCTGCAGTAAAATCATTCCAGGTCTGTCCATCCTTTGTATAATGTATTACTACATTTTTATCAAAGCCCAGATTTTTAACTGCAACATAACCTAAATATGAATCATAAGCAGCTTCGCCGGGTCCGCTTAATTGTGCATAGTATAATTGCACATTCGGCTCTGCTTCACTAGTTACAGCTGCATTGGCATGTGAACTAAAGATATTAGCTACCAATAAACAGCATAACATCATAGAAGAAACCATTTTTATTACTTTTTTAACATTTTTCAAAAAGAACACCTCCAAAATTTAATTTTATAATTAGTTAAAGGAAGGTACCAGTCGCTTTAAGTAATTTCATATAATTTACATTTTCAATATTATCACCTATAATTTTATTAAACAAGTTACAATTTCAACATAATTTTCGAAAATTTTCGAATATCTTTGTTTAATATTAAAATAATACTACAAAATCACAATAAATTATTTAATGTCCTTTGACCTGAATAAATTGATTTGTTACCATTAAAAACATAAGCTACCGCAGATACAATGAAGAAATATGGCAGATAATTGTACCCAAACACTTCAGCACCAATAAAAACAGGCGCCAGAATAGTATTGGTCGCACTGCCAAATACGGCTGCGTATCCAAGAGCGGCTGTAATTTCAATAGGCAGTCCTATAATACCAGAAAGGGCTGCACCTAAACATGAGCCTATAGCGAACAAAGGCGTTACTTCTCCACCTTGAAATCCAGCACTTAGCGTTAAGATCGTTAGTAAAAACTTTAGTAACCAATCATACTTATATATTTGACCATTTGAGAATGAAAAAGTAATTAAATTAGTTCCTAAGCCAGAATATCTTCCTTGGTATAACAGTAAAAATAGAATACTTAAAGCACATCCAAGGATAAATATTCTTAAAAGCGGATTTTTAATATGTTTACTAAAAAACTGTTTACTATGATTTAGCGTATAAGCAAAAAGACCTCCTGCAATACCAAAAATAATACCAAGTAATAGTAATTTTGCAATAGAATAAACGTTTAGGTCCAACGAGTCAGCCATATTAACACTGAATTTTTCAAGTCCCAATAGATGGGCCGTATAACTTGCTGTAAAGGAAGCTATAATACATGGAAATAATGCAATATATCCCATTGCGCCAGCAGTAAATATCTCCATTGCAAAGAAAATAGCAGCCATTGGAGTTTGAAACAGTCCGGCAAAACCAGCTCCCATACCTGTTATAAGCAATATCTTTCCACTGTTTTTTATATTTATTTTTTTACTTAATGTGTGTGCAATTGTGCCGCCAATTTGAACAGCAACACCTTCTCGTCCTGCACTTCCCCCAAACAGGTGAGTAATCCATGTGCTGCACATAACCATCGGAACTAATCTCTTAGGTATTGTGTCTTCTTCTTCAAAACCCACCGAGAATAAGAGAGACATCCCCTTTATGCTGTTCTTACCGATTTTTGAGTAGGCAAATATGATTAACACTCCGGCCAGAGGAAGTAAAGGTGTTAATATAAATACATAATTATTTCGTATTTCCGTAACCTCTAACAGAACCTTTCCAAACAGTGCATCAGTTGCCCCTACTAAAACTCCTATGATTACCGCTATAAATCCAAGTATAAATACATCTTTGTAAGTGTTATAAATGTTTTTTAAGCTTGACATTTCTCTAATCCTTTCAAAAAAATAAGCTAACAACCTCTGTATTTAAACAGAAGTCATTAGCTTTATAAGCAGTTTAGGTATTGTCTACCAGGGGAGAACTTCATTCCCACTCTGCAAGTATAGCAGTATCGATTTTCACTGTCAATATCTTTCTACTTCTTATCACGACATACGCATGAATCTTTTTTCTGTCACAATCTTAAAACCATTTGTTTTAAATTTATAACTCCAACATTTCTTCCCAATTATCTCAATCCAGGGGGGATTGGGAACGGACGATGATTTTGGCTTACCTTTCGTAATTTTCTCGTTCGGGGTTCCGAATTCCACTAAAATGCCGGCAGCTGTTCCTAGGTGAAATTATACCAAACTCGCTGGAAGGTTGCATTTGTGCAGGGCTGTGAGCTCAGACAGTGGTATAATTTCACCTAGGAACAGCTGCCGCCATTTAAGTGTCATTAGGGAACTCCTCAATAGAAAATTACGAAAGGTAAGCCAAAATCATCTGGGGGTTGGCAATAAAC
>NZ_FRAC01000024.1 GCF_900142215.1 Anaerocolumna jejuensis DSM 15929
CGTCATAGTATTTTGAGATACAGAGACGCACAGTACGTTTACTTATGTTTAGTCTGGTGGCTATTACATCAAAAGAAATACCATCAGCTTTATATAATAAAATTCTTGCACGGTCGACAACCTGAGCTTGAATAGTTCTTGTTTTTGATAATGATTTAAGATATGTTTTGTCTTCATCTGACAAAGGTAAAAAGGTCTGCTTCATATTCACCAATCCTTTATATTTGATGAATATATTATAACACATATCAAAACATTATTATATATGGTACTTATTTAATTTATGATATACTAGTCATAACGGCTGCCATTTAAGTGTCATATGGAACCGCTCAATAGAAAATGCCTGAACGGAACCAGAAACCATCTGTGCTTTGCCTTAAAATTTTCTGTGAATAGATGTGCAAGGATGAACTGTAAGCAAACTAAGCAAACGCATGAAACCAGTTCAAGGAAAGGCAGGAGAACATGTTCTGCCTTGGGTAAGGAAGTACTAGGGTACTTAATTTTGTTTCATACGTTTGCTATGAAGCTTTTGGTTTTAAAATTATCTCAGCCTTCCTTTATGTATACTTGGGGGATAAAAATGCAACGAAGTGACTTTCATGGAGCTGAGTGTATTTTTATCCCCCAAGTATACATTCAATAAACCTGATATTTAAACGCCTTAATTAAGGCTATAAAAAAAGAAAATTATGTGGGTGTAAAATGGATTGACAAGTGGAATAAATACTGTTATGATAAATGTATCAAATATAGTTTAGTAAATAAACAAATAGGAGGAATTGAATATGGCTTATTTTGAGAAGGTAGGCAAAATTGAATATGAAGGACCCGCAAGTAAAAATCCCCTGGCCTTTAAGTATTACAATCCCACTGAAGTGGTGATGGGTAAGACTATGAAGGAACAGCTTCGTTTTGCCATGTCCTACTGGCACACCTTTACCTATATGGGAAATGACCCTTTTGGCTCAGCAACTATGTTCAGACCCTGGGATAACCATGAGTGTTCCATGGAAGTTGCCAAGGAAAGAGTCCATGCAGCTTTTGAATTTATGGAAAAAGCTCAGATTCCTTATTTTTGCTTTCATGACAGGGACATCGCTCCGGAGGGCAAGGACCTGGCAGAAACCAATGCAAGACTGGATGAAATCGTAGCAATAATCAAGGAAGAAATGAAGCGCACAGGAATTAAGTGCCTTTGGGGGACTACAAATGCCTTCGGCAATCCCAGATTTGTTCATGGTGCAGGCACCTCCTGCAATGCAACGGTATTTGCCTATGCAGCAGCACAGATAAAGAAGGCAATTGAGCTGACCAAGGAATTAGGCGGAGAGAATTACGTATTCTGGGGCGGAAGAGAAGGCTATGAGACTCTTCTTAATACCAATACGGAATTAGAGCTTGATAACATGGCAAGACTCCTTAAAATGGCTTGTAATTATGCAGAACAAATTGGATTTACCGGACAGTTCTTAATTGAACCCAAGCCCAAGGAACCTACAAAGCACCAGTATGATACAGATGCTGCAACCGTAATGTCCTTCTTAAGAAAATACGATTTGATAGACAAGTTCAAATTGAATATCGAAGCAAATCATGCCACACTTGCTATGCATACCTTCCAGCATGAACTTAACATGTGCCGCATTAACGGTGTACTGGGAAGTGTTGATGCCAACATGGGAGACCCTATGCTGGGCTGGGATACGGACCAGTTCCCTACCAATATCTATGACACTACTCTGGCGATGTATGAGGTTCTTTTGGGAGGCGGCTTCACAAAAGGCGGACTTAACTTTGACTCCAAGGTAAGAAGAGCTTCCTTCGAAGAAGACGATTTGTTCCTTGCCTATATTGCAGGCATGGATGCTTTTGCCAAGGGCCTTAAGGTTGCGGCAAAGCTGTTAGAGGATAAAGTATTTGAAGACTTTAAGGAAAAACGCTATGCCAGCTACCAGGAAGGACTGGGAAAAGATATCGTGGAAGGCAAGGCTGATTTTAAGACTCTGGAAGCCTATGCCCTTAATAGCGGCATCACTCCTAATACCTCCGGAAGACAGGAAATGTTAGAGGGTATTTTAAACCAGTATATCTTAGAGACAAAATAAGAGTTAGGACGAAGATAAGTATAAAATCAGACGGGGCTGCTGCAGTGGATAACTTACGGGTATTGCATACAAGAACTGTAAGGCATCCGGGCAGCAGCCTCAGGAAAAAAGAAGAGAGGTCTGTATGCTGTATATCGGAGTTGACTTAGGTACTTCATCCGTTAAATTGCTGTTAATGGATGAAAAGGGTACTATCAGAAATATTGTAACAAAGGAATATCCTATCAGCTTCCCAAAGCCAGGCTGGTCAGAGCAGAATCCTGCCGATTGGTTTTCCAGTCTCATGGAAGGCTTAAAGGAGCTAGTTGGGGACGGGGAAAAGAAAGAAGTAGGCGGCATCAGTTTCAGCGGCCAGATGCATGGTATGGTAATCCTTGATGAAGAGGATAGAGTAATCCGCCCTGCTATTTTGTGGAATGACGGACGTACAAAAGAGGAATGTGATTATTTAAACGAAACAATCGGCAGGGAGAAGATTTCCTCCTATACCGGAAATATGGCTTTAACAGGCTTTACTGCCCCCAAGCTTTTATGGGTGAAAAAACATGAACCGGATAATTTCCGTAAAATCAGAAAGGTGATGCTTCCCAAGGATTATATAGCCTATTGCTTATCCGGTGTTCATTCTACAGATGTCTCCGATGCCTCCGGTATGCTGCTTTTTAATGTAAAGGAGAAATGCTGGTCCAAAGAAATGCTTGAACTTGCAGGCTTGAAGGAAGAACAGATGGCAAAGGTATATGAAAGCTATGAAGTAACCGGTACCTTAAGAGCGGATATTGCAAAGGAACTGGGCTTTCCTCCGGAATGTAAGGTAATAGCCGGCGGCGGCGACCAGGCGGTGGCAGCAGTAGGAACCGGTACGGTTGGTTCCGGCATGTGCAATGTATCCCTTGGAACCTCCGGAGTAGTATTTGTTGCCAGCAAGGAGTATTCTGAAATAAAGGACAATGCCCTTCATGTATTTGCCCACGCTGACGGACGGTACCATTTTATGGGAGTTATGCTTTCGGCAGCGGCTTCTAACAAGTGGTGGATGGACGAGGTGCTAAAGACCAGAGAATATGCCAAAGAACAGCAGGCTATCGTAGAGCTTGGGAAAAATAACGTATATTTTCTGCCCTATCTTATGGGAGAGAGAACACCCCACAATGATCCCGATGCAAGAGGCACCTTTGTCGGCATGACAATGGATACTACCAGGGAAGATATGACACAGGCAGTTCTGGAAGGGGTAGCCTTTGCCCTGAAGGATTCCTTTGAAATCATTAAGGATACGGGCCTTTCCATCAAGCGCATCCGTATTAACGGCGGTGGAGCCAAGAGCCCCCTCTGGTGCAGAATCATTGCAAATGTGCTGAATGTAAAGGTTGATAAGATAAATTCCGAGGAAGGTCCGGCATTTGGAGCTGCCATATTGGCAGCGGTAGGCTGCAAAGAATTCGCCTCCGTAGAGGAAGCAGCCGCAAAGCTTATTCAGGTAACGGAAACCACCGAGCCGGAAGAAGAAATCGTTAATCTTTATGAGAAGAAATATAATGTGTTCAAAGAAATATATCCTGCTTTAGAGCCTGTATATAAAAGAATGGCAGAAGAAAACTAATATCTAAGTTAAATATAAGTTGAATTATGTTTTTGACCTCTTTCAGATATAAAAATTCCATATCTTCCAGCTTTTATTTCTGGAAGAGGAAAGAACTAATTTCAACCATGTAAAAACAGGAAACGGTTATAAAATATTTGGATTACTGCAAAATGACCGCCTGCACTTGCAGGCGGTCATTTTGCAGGCCGGATTCAAGCTATTGGCTGTATTGGTATGATGATTAAAAAGGGCTTAGATTAGAACAAGCTTTTCGTATTTATTTTTTACGGAAGATATAAGTAACAAAAAAACCTCTGTCATCGGCATTTTCTATATTCTTAATCAATTCAAAGGATCTTTTCAGCTGTTCAAAATCAGCAGGCTGAATAAGATCTTCTTTTCTGATTTTGGAATCAATCTTATGATGCTGTCCAAAACCACAGACAAATAAAATCCCGTTGTCCGTTATATGGTTTTCCATACTGCCGAGCTGTTTCCTGCTTAACCTGTAGTGATTTACTAAGACATTATCAAAGATACCGATATCATTCAATGAATTTGGAATACTTAGATCAATCAGTTTTGTATTTACAGAGTAATTTTTTCTATCAGCAAATATCTTCAAGCGTTCAAGAGCTTTACTGCTAAAATCAACTCCTGTTACTTGAAAGCCGTTCTCCAGTAAAAACAATGTATTTCTGCCGTCTCCGCATGCTATATCAAGGATAGAGCCATTTTTTAGGCATGAAATATTTTCAAGCAGAGATTTCTCCGGTTGTAAGGGATTATCTCCCCTTACAGCAAATTTACTATCCCAGTATTCCTTATTTCCCATGTATTCCATTGGTATTCCTTTCTTGTATATATAATCCTTTATTTAATAATTCTTAAATTGTAGATGAGATGGATTTAGCGAATATTCCTGTTATACTAGAAGAATGTCGCAGTACTGCCTATATATCGGCAAACTGACCCTGTTACCGTATAAGTGTTGCTGGATGAATAAGTCATTTTAAGGGCTTTAAAAACCTCATCAAGAGTTATTGCTTTTGACCTGATAATCGTCCAGACCAAGATGCTTCTTTGTTTCACGTAAAAAGGTTTCAATTGGCCATCGACTTTTGTAATGAATCAGAAGTTCTTCCGTGGTCAGTGCGGTGTCAAGTGTTATAAATGTCCTTAAGCACCACTCTTTAAAAAGAGCTTCCTTGGGCCAGCATAAAACGATAAGGCAAGCTGGGATATCTTTTAGCTTGCCACGATAGGTATAAACATAATACTCACGGTTACCAACTTTGATTAGGTTGACATCTTCCTGTGTTAGTATTTTATTCATACCATGGAGCTTAAGCAAAAATGCTCTTTATAGTTATCATAATATAATGGCAAAAATATGGTAATATTTTATAGAATATTCCTATCAACTATTTTCCAATTTTAACCGATTAATTATGCAGGGATGAGAGTTTTATACGAATACGAACTGTGGAGCTATGGGTCTTGACAGCAGCAGTAAGTATATTTGAGAGAAGGCTTTATGGAATCAGATTGCAAAGGATTAAGGTGGTTTAAATGGCAGATGGAACAAAATATGTAGTACATGGAATGAGAGCGAAATGCAGCGAAGGGTCGATGGAGAATTATATTAACACAGATAAAGGGCATGGCGTAGTATATCAGGGACAGCCTGTTCTAAATGCCAATGACCATGTAAAAGATATCAATTTGACTCACTTTGGAGACTGTAAATCAAAGCTCATCTTTGAGGAAGCAAAAAAACAGGCCGATGAAAAATATAAGGCAGAAGAGGGAGACGGTTTTTTTGGCAAACTTGGAAAAGGAATTGCGAAATTTACAACAAAAACAGTACTTAACGTGAAGGAAACCTTTGCATCCAATAAGTGTGAGCTGGATACTCCCCTGCCTTGGCTATTTACCAGCAGAGATCATATGATAGACGGGGCACCGGCCCTTACCACGGAAAGTCAGTGCCCCTGTAAGTTCGGCGGTATTATTACCATTGTTCAGGAGGAAGAAGTGGCGATGGAAAGTGAGCAGTCGATAAAAGCGGTGGCGAAAGAAAAGAAGAAGACGGGTAAAGATACCACATGGTTTCAAGAATTATTGGATGATGCTGATAAATCATTAGATGCTTGGCTTATAGCACATGGATATGCTGGAACAGATGAATATGGTGCAAGAGCTCTGTGGATGTTTGAAGATGACAATGGAATTTACCATGCAAAAACTAATGCTTGGCAACAAATTGGTGGATATAATTATTTATATGATAAAGCTTTCGATTATGGAACAAGCATGGATGCGCAATTTTTCAATTTCACTTACAATGAGAGAGAATTTAGAGTATGGGCATGGAAAGGTGATTATATAAACTTAGGAGCAGGAGCTGAAATAGGAATCTATTCCCACACATCAGGTATTCTTGGTCTGGCCAATATTGAGAGTCCAAATGAGGACCATTGGTTGGTTGATACAAATCTTTCAATGCCTATGACTTTGAACTTGGTAGATAATGAAGGTCATGAAATATCTGATTATAGGCCAACTGAGGTACAATGGTGGATAACTAGTTTTAACCCAGCATATAAAGATGTTGAAGCAAGTAATCTAACAGCCACGTATACTATTAACTTTTCCGGTAACGAGTATGATAAAGGAATGTATGATGCATTTAGGGAACAATGGGAGGGGCAATACAAAAATCTTACATTCGATAACTATACGGTCACATTTGGATTTTTAGGGAGATGAGAACTATGAAAAAAAGAGTCGTAGTCCTATGGTTATTGATAAGTATTTTTTTATTGAATTCATGTTCTTTTTATGGTAATAAAAAAATTATTGTAGATGATAGTGAGAATAGAGCAGATAAAAAAATTGAACAATTAATTGAAGTGATAAAAAACGAAGATAAAGATGAGTTAGAATCAATGTTTTCTGAGAAAGCTTTGAATGAGACAGAAGGTTTTGAAGATAGCATTGACTATTTGTTTGATTATATTCAAGGAAATATAGAAGGATGGGAAAGATTCAGATTTTCAGGGAATACATCAGTAGACAATGGTAAAAAATCGGAAAGTCTTGTATCTTGGTATACTGTTCAAACTGACCAAGAAAGTTATATGTTTTTTATTATAGACTTTACAATAGATACTATAAACCCTGATAATGAAGGCTTATATACGCTGCGAGTAATCAAAGCAAAAGATGAAGATAAAGAATTTGGTTATGTTGAGGATATGAAAATTCCAGGGATTTATATTCCAAAGGAATAGAGGTGACAAAACACATTTTGATTCTTACATTTCAATGATAAGACCCTTTCTCAGAAAGCCGCCAAATCCGATTTCATTTTTTACAAATGGACAAACCACCTTATGATGTTTAATAAAATACTATACAGCTGTACACGGTGGCTTATGGAATGCTATAAAAGTTTTCTGGTTTCATTATGTAACATAAGAATCACCTCTTTACTTAATCATAACGCCTGTGTCAAGAGGTTGCGCTATTTTATTGAATTGCTATAGGCATTCAAGTGCCGGGTAATGTTACGAGGCCCCGTAAAACGAATTCGTGATATATATTTATAGAATATTCTCATCAATTATTTTCCAATTTTAACCGATTAATTATATAGGGATGTATGATGAAAATGTTAACGATTGCTTTAGCAGCATAAAATTTAGAGTATGATGAGATTATCTGTCTGGATGGACAGGAGGAATAAGCATGGACTATTTTGAATTATTTCAAAGCAAAACGGTAGAAAATGCTGAAGAGCTAATGGATCTTGACAGCAGCAGAAAATTTATTGCGGAGAAGGCTTTACGGAAAGTATTCAAAAATATAAGAATTGAAGAGCTATCTTTACAAATGCATACAATATCATTGAATTTAGGTAATTGGCCAGAATGTAGTTATAATACGGTTTCAGCGTCAATGTGGATACGCCACAAAGGAAAACAAATTGCAAGTTATAAGACCCTTTACACATTTGATGGAGAAGCAGAGGATGATTTCTTTGATATATTTTAAGTAGTATGAAGACCACACAGTTTCGACTGATGTGGCCTTTCTTAAAGCTTGCAGAAGTATTGTTGTGACTGGATGATTATCAGGTCAGAAGCGGCCTTAGTATCAAAAGATATTTTATATTGTTAATGCCTTTATTTTACACTATCCTCCTTAAGTCTGCCATATCTATAACTTATCATTGGAGTTATCCGGGTAATTACAGATGTAAATAAAATCTTCCAGGATTCCAGCCATCTCATCCGGTGATTTTTGTGCGTTGTCATTCAGCCATAGAATAAGTATACGGAAAAAGCCGCCGGTGCTGAAAGCAAGTGCATATTGGAGGCTTTCCTTTGAAAAACTCATGTCCTTGCCTTTTACCTCCTCAAAAGCGGAAGGTAACAGCTCATCTATCTTTGTAAGGAAAAGCGGGAGCAGCCGGTGCCGGTTAATAACGGATAAAAAGCCGGTATATTTTTGCATCTCAGTGAAAAATACTCTTGCAATGTTTGGCAGGGATATATCTTTTTGCTGTAAAACAAGGAAGCGGTACTCTGACCAAATTTTGTAAAAGCAGCCTTCCAGGATATCCTCCTTGCTGGAATAATTCCGGTAAAAGGTCCGTCTGGAAAGCCCTGCATGATCGGTAATCTCCTGTATGGTAATTTCCTGATAATTTTCAGTCTCCATCAGCTTTAACAGGGCGGCCTCCATCCAGAGTTTGGATTGGTTTGATTTTGAATTCCCTTTATTTTTATCCTGCATAAGCAGTCCTCCTTCATCGTCACACAATATTTGATTTGTAGCTATTAGGCTAAAGTGGTTGACTCCACTTTTTTACTTATTATAATGGAAATTGTTAATCGACACAAGTGTGACATTAAAGGAGGAAAAATAAATGAAGACGATGAATTTTATTGTATGGATGCTGCCGGTTATTTTTATGCTCCATGATTTTGAAGAAATCATTATGGCAGAGGTATGGGGGCTGCGCTATAAAACTAAGATTAACAAGGTCTGGCCGGGAAAGCAGCCCTTTGGGTTAAATTATATACGCCACTGCCATACACCGACATTTTCTATCGGAGTGGAAATCGAATTTGTGCTTTTTGTACTTATCAGTTTTCTTTCTGTGGCCTTGGATGGGTATTTTATATGGTATGGGGCTTTCCTGGGATTGGTAATCCATATGATTGTGATCCATATGCCCATATGCTTTCGGTTTAAGAACTATGTACCGGGAGTCATTACATCCGTTATATTTCTGATTCCCAGTATCTATTTTTTGTACAGGGCAAATATAAGCTTACATTACGGAACAGGAACTATTCTATTAGCCTGCCTGTTTGGAATCGTTATGATCGGTATATTAATACCGCTGCTTCATAAGCTGATGGCTTACTGGTCCGAATGGCTATACCGGTATTCAGAGGAAAAAATGATATAAGATGAATTAAGTTCCGGACCACTTCCAGGTATTAAAATGCCATATATTCCAGCACTTTTATACCTGGAAGTTGTAAAACCGAAAGGGGCTGCTGCAAAATAGAAATTTCATACCAGATACCTTGTATAGATTCGTTTTTGCATACAATATCCGGTATTGGCTGTTCTATTTTCGGCAGCCCCACTTTTCATGGTTAACCATAGGTTAATTTTATTAACGTAAATTAACTATAAATCCATTGTATATAAATAGCCCAGGTTATAAAATAATATACATAATATATGGTAATTACCATGGAAAGGAGCTCTTATGGATACGATTAATATAGGAAAGATGATATCGGTTAAACGGAAAGATAAAGGAATTACCCAGGAAGAACTGGCAAATTACCTGGGAGTATCAAAGCCTGCGGTTTCTAAATGGGAATCGGGCCAGAGCTATCCGGATATTCTGCTGCTTCCGATTCTGGCTGCCTATTTTAATATATCGGTGGATGAGCTGATTGGATACGAGCCTAAGATGGTAAAGGAGGATGTAAGAAAACTCTATCACCGTTTGGCAGATGATTTTGCCCAAAAGCCCTTTGATCAGGTTTATAAGGAATGTGAGGAATTACTGAAAAAATATTTTTCCTGCTGGTACCTGCAATATCAAATCGGCTTGCTGTACCTGAATCATTGCAGTCTTGCAGGAAGCCCTGAAAAGACGGCAGGAATACTGCAAAGAGCAGTGGAGGTTCTTGAACAGGTGGAGCATTCCGGTGATGATATAAGCCTTGTCAAGCAGGCGATGCAGATAAAGGCATACTGTTACCTCTGCCAGCAGAAGCCCACCGAGGCCATAGAGGTTCTGGAAAGCCTCTGTGAGCCGATGATACAGACGGAAACCCTGCTAATAAAGGCTTATCAGCTAAAAGGAGAGAAAGAGAAAGCAATCGAGTATTTACAGGGCTCTACTTTTACAAGTTTAAATACAATACTGGGCTCTGCCACGGATTTCTTTCAGCTGTATGCGGACAATGAAGAACGGATGGACCAGTACTATGATATTTTTATAAAGCTGATTGATATTTTTGAAATCGATCAGGTAGCTGCAGGAGGACTATATACCATCTATTTCGTTGCGGCTACCGTTTATGTAACTCAGGGAAGAAATGAAAAAGCACTGGATGTACTGGACAGGTATGTGGATTTGGCAAAGCGGAATGCGAAGAAGGATTTTACACTCCATGGAAGTAAGATATTTGATTCCCTGGAAAATTATCTGAGGGCAATTGACGCAGAGACCCTGGCTCCCCGCAATTCCCAGGTGATATGGCAGGATATCAGGAAGATAGTTGCTGAAAATCCTGCTTTTAATGCACTGGAAGGGGAACCGCGGTTCCAGCTGATCAAAAAGAGCTTACAGGAGCTGGTAAACTAAGGGCAAGAATAAATCAGATTATATGCTGCCGGCAGTCTGGCTTCCAACTGTTTACCGAGCAGCGGAAAATGAGGTAAACTATGAGTGATTTCAGTCAAATAAAGGAATATATCCCGTTTCTTATCCCAATTTTAATCATACAATATGGATTAATGATAGCAGCCCTGATTCATATCTTCCGCCATCAGAACTACCGTTTTGGCAACAGAATCCTTTGGGTTATTATAACCGTGGTAGTCAATACAATAGGGCCCATTCTATATTTTACAATCGGCAGAGGTGAGGATTAATGGCAGTTCTGGAGCTGGATAAGGTGAATAAAAAATTTGGAGATATGAAGGTAATCAGTGATTTAAGCTTTCAGGTCACGGAGCATTCCGTCTTTGGCTTCATCGGTAAAAATGGTGCTGGAAAAACAACCACCATGAAAATGATTCTGGGATTTTTGCAGCAGGATTCAGGAGCTATCCGTGTATGCGGGGAAAAAGTTAGCTATGGCAATACAAAAACCAACCGTAACATCGGTTATCTGCCGGATGTGCCGGAGTATTACGGCTATATGAATCCCAGGGAATATCTAAGGCTTTGCGGAGAAATAACAGGATTAAGCAAGGAGGCCATCCGTTCAAGAACCGGGGAGTTATTAGAGCTGGTAGGCCTGGAGGGCGTTAACAGAAAAGTACATGGTTTTTCAAGGGGAATGAAGCAAAGACTTGGAATTGCACAGGCACTTTTAAACGAGCCCAAACTCTTAATCTGCGATGAGCCGACTTCTGCCCTGGACCCGGTAGGCAGGAAGGAGATACTGGATATCCTCTCCCTGGCAAAGGACAGGACTACCATACTGTTTTCCACGCATATTTTATCGGATGTGGAACGAATCTGTGACAGTATTGGAGTCTTAAACCAGGGAAAACTGGTTTTGGGAGGGAATGTAGCTGATATCAGGCATAAGTACCGAAAGGATATCATTGGGCTTGAAATAGGAGGTCAGTACCCTGTGGAGAAGGCTGCTGCCGGACTGAAGGAGCTTGCCTTTGTAAACAATATTCATATAAGCGGCCAAAGGATTGAAGTGGAGGTTCATAATGCAGAAGATTCCGGAGCGGGCATTTTAGCATTTTTGTTAAAGGAAAATATTCCTGTAATCCGCTATGAGATTATGGAACCTTCCCTGGAAAATGTATTTCTGGAGGTGGTAGGATGAGAGGCTTTCTTGCATTTACGAAAAAAGAATTCAGGGAGCAGGCGCGCACTTACAAGTGGCTAATAGTCCTGTCGGTATTTTTCCTTTTTGGGCTGATGAGCCCCCTTCTTGCCAAGCTGACACCGGTTTTAATCTCTTCCATGGATATGGGGGGAGTTACATTAACCTTGCCAAAGCCCACCGCCATGGATGCTTATGCCCAGTATTTCAAAAACATGACACAGATGGGGATTGTGGTACTGCTTCTTATCTTTGGAGGAACCTTGTCCAATGAGCTGGTCAAAGGGACCCTGGTCAATATCCTGGCAAAGGGACTGTCAAGAGCAGCAGTATTGCTTTCAAAATACACAGCAGCGGTTATCCTGTGGTCCGCTGGCTTTCTTCTGTCCGCTGTAACAAATTATGGATACACAGCATATCTCTTTGGGGAGCCCCGAGTTCCTGCGCTTATTTTTTCGATGTTCTGCCTGTGGCTGTTTGGCTGTTTTGTAATTGCGCTGATTCTTTTCTCCAGCACATTGGCAGCAGGCTCTTTCGGAGGCTTGATTTTATCGGCAGTTACCCTGTTTATCCTGTTGATGGTAAACATCCTTCCAAAGGCAGAAAAGTTCAATCCGGTTACCCTTGCATCAAAAAATACTGCTCTTTTAAACGGAACGGTAAAAGGGGACTCTTTATATCTGACCATAGGGATAACAATTGCGCTGACGGTGTTATGCCTTGTAATTTCTATCCAGATGTTTAGGAAAAAGAAAATATAGTTTCCGGTTATGCCGGAAGAGATTATGAATAGATGCTCCTCTTTGGGTAAGCAGCCAGGCAGTAAGGGCTGTTTGTTCCAAGAGGAGCTATTTTGTTTTTATATAGATATATGGTAATTCTCTTGCATTATGCTAAGGGGTGCTTATGTAAGAGGATAGGGTGCTTATGGAAGAGGATGGGACAGTTGATTGTTTCTCCCATCTAAGGTATAATGCTTGTACGTATGTTTATGGTTTTAGGAAGGAAATTATCGCAAAGGTATACAGAACCTTAGGAGGAATAAATGAGATTCAGGCCATGTATTGATATACACAATGGGAAAGTCAAGCAGATTGTAGGCGGAAGCCTTACAGATGAAAAGTGTGAAAGTAAAGCGCTTTCACACTCCATTATTTATGGCAGTACCTCAGACCTGTCTGCGGTATGCAATGGGAGCAAGTGTGAAAAAGAAGCACTTTCACACTCCGATATTAATGGCAGTACCCCAGACCTGTCTGCGGTATGTAATGGGAGCATGAGTAAGGCTAAGGAGAACTTTGTATCGGAAAAAGGCGGAGAATATTACGCATCCCTTTACAAGGAGGATGGTCTTAAGGGTGGCCACATCATCCTGTTAAATCCGGCAGGTACCAAAGAATATGAGTTGGATATGGAGCAGGCTGAAAAAGCATTAAAAGAATATCCCGGCGGCCTTCAGATCGGGGGAGGAATCACGGATAAGAACGCTTCTGCTTTTCTGGAAGCAGGTGCCTCCCACGTTATTGTAACCTCCTATGTCTTTCAGGATGGCTTTATCCAATATGATAATCTTAAACGGATATCCGCTGAGACGGGAAAGGACAAATTGGTGCTGGATGTCAGCTGCCGTAAGCGGGGAGAGGATTATTTCATTGTAACCGACCGCTGGCAGAAATTCACCAGGGAAAAGCTTTCCTTTTCTCTATTGAAGGATTTGGCAGATTACTGTGATGAATTCCTGATCCATGGGGTAGATGTGGAAGGAAAGTCAGCAGGAATTGACAGGGAGTTGATAGAGTTACTAAGTGAATGGCAGGATTCCTGCATAACCTATGCAGGAGGAGTGAGTAACTTTGAGGACCTTGAAAGCATAAGGAAGAGCGGAAAGGGAAACATTGATGTTACCATAGGAAGCTCTTTAAGCCTTTTTGGAGGACCACTGAATTATAGGGAAGTGGTGGAATGGTTCCGGCAGCATTCATAGAAGCTGTTGTAATGTAAAAAGCAAAAAGCAGAATAGAATGACATGGGAGGAAAGCGGATGGAAGCATATACTGGCTTTGCCCAGGTTTATGATAAATTCATGGATAATGTCCCCTATGATGAATGGGCACAGGATATCCGGAAAATACTTTTAAAATATGGCGTTTCGGAGGGCATCCTTTTAGATCTGGGGTGCGGGACGGGAAATATTACAAGAAGGCTTGCCGATTGCGGTTATGACATGATTGGAATTGATATTTCGGAGGAAATGCTTCAGATTGCCATGGAAAAGAAATATGAGGAAGATGAAGATATTCCCCAGGCCAGTAAGAGAGAGGATATCCTTTATCTGAATCAGGACATGAGGGACTTTGAACTGTATGGAACCGTTTCAGCAGTGGTATGTACTTGTGACAGCTTAAATTATATAACGAAGGAAGAAGAGCTGCTGCACATTTTTTCCCTGGTGAATAATTATCTGGAAGCCGGGGGAATCTTCCTTTTTGATATGAATACGGAATATAAGTACAAAGAAATCCTAGGTGACAGCGTGATTGCAGAAAACAGAGAGGATTGCAGCTTTATCTGGGAAAATTATTTCGATGAAAAGGAAAGCATCAACGAATATCAGGTAACAATATTTGTAGAAGCAGAAGAGGAAGAAGAGGAGAGACATAACCAGGGCAGGCTTTATGAAAAATTCAGTGAGACCCATTACCAGAAGGCTTATTCCATCGATACGGTAAAGGCATTGCTGGAAAAAGCGGGAATGGAATTTATCGGCATATATGAAGCGTTTTTAGATGAACCTCCTGCTGAAACTACTCAAAGGGTATGCTTCCTTGCCAGAGAAAAATTCCAGCCAGGAAAGGTATACCAGTAAAATACAGACAGTTCTCAGCCCAATCTCAGCCCAGTTTTACGTGCGCAGGGAGGGCAAACATTTTTCAACTATGTATTCAGGAATATCAGATCATAGATTTGATACGAAAGGAGTTAACATGAAAGATTATATCGTAAGGGCAACAGCAGCAGATAATCAGATACGTGCATTTGCGGCAACGACCAGAAATCTGGTGGAGCATGCAAGAAGTGTGCATAATACAAGTCCCGTAGCAACAGCAGCACTTGGAAGGCTCCTGACGGCGGGAGCAATGATGGGAAGTATGATGAAGGGAACGGATGATTTACTCACCCTGCAGATAAAAAGTGACGGACCCATAGGAGGAATTACGGTAACTGCCGATTCCAAGGCAAATGTAAAAGGATATGTGTATCATCCCGAGGTCATGCTTCCTCCCAGCCCCAAAGGAAAATTAGATGTGGGCGGCGCATTAAGGCCCGGTATACTAAGCGTCATAAAGGATATGGGCTTAAAGGAGCCTTATGTGGGACAGACAGAGCTGGTATCCGGTGAGATTGCAGAGGACATCACTTACTATTATGCAGTTTCCGAGCAGGTCCCCTCCTCTGTAGCCTTAGGGGTATTAATGAATAAGGAAAATACCGTAAGGCAGGCAGGGGGATTTATTATCCAGCTTATGCCCTTTGCAGAGGAAGAAGTAATACGGAAGCTGGAGGAGAAGATTGCAGGCCTTCCTTCCATCACTTCTCTTTTAGAGGCGGAAAATACACCGGAGAGCATTCTGACAACAATTCTCGGGGATATGGGCCTTTCCATACTTGATACCATGGATACAAGCTTTTACTGCAATTGTACCAAGGAAAGAGTGGAAAAAGCCATCGTAAGTATCGGGAAAAAGGAAATCCAGGAAATGATTGATGAGAAGGAGACCATTGAGGTTAACTGCCATTTCTGTAATTCCAAATATCATTTTGACGTGGAAGACCTGAAAGAAATTATAAAAAGAAGCAAGTAACAGGGAATAATAACAGGAAATTATACATTCATTGAAAGAGCCGGGTGCAGGGAAAAGTACCTGGCTTTTTCCGTATAAAAGAACATCAGCATATTCATTGCTATTTTACGAAAACTATAGTAAAATAAATTTGAGACATAAATTACCTTTTCTGGAATCGGCATAAAACCTTATAATTATTCCAGTGGAATAAAAGAATATTTGCGAAATGTTTCGTAAAATGAAAAAGGAGTGTAAATATGAAATACGGTTATTTCGATGAAGAACAGAAAGAATATGTAATCACCCGGCCTGATACACCGGCACCCTGGGCGAATTATCTGGGCTCTCCGGATTATGGAGCCATTATCTCTAACAATGCGGGAGGCTACAGCTTTGTAAAGAGCGGAGCCAACGGAAGGATTTTAAGGTATCATTTTAACAGTGATGATACACCTGGAAGGTATCTTTACATAAGGGACGATGCCAGCGGCGATTATTGGTCCGCTTCCTGGCAGCCGGTAGGGAAAGACCTTGCGGTTTATAAGAATGAATGCCGACACGGTACTGCCTATACCAAAATAACAGCAGAGTATCAGGGAATAACCAGTGAGGCACTTTATTATGTACCTCTTAATAAAACCTATGAGGTATGGAGGCTTAGGCTTCAGAATACTTCTCAGACAGAGAGAAAGCTTTCTGCCTTTGGCTATGCGGAATTTACCAATGACAGCAATTACGAGCAGGACCAGATAAATCTCCAGTATACCTTATTTATTACAAAAACTTATTTTAAGAACAATAAGATACTTCAGACCATAAACCAGAACGAGCTAAAGGATAAAGAGGGGTCCAATGGCAAAGAGCGTTTCTTCGGATGTGTGGGTACTGAGGTGACTTCCTATAACGGCGATAAGACAGCATTCCTTGGGTCTTACCGTACCTATGGCAATCCTATTGCTGTAGAAAAAGGGCACTGCGACAATGTACTGAATTATAATTCCAACAGCTGCGGTGCCCTGCACTCAAGTTTCACCCTTCAACCCGGTGAGACGAAGGAAATCGTATATATTCTGGGCAGATACAATGACAAGGACTCCGATGAGATATTAAAGGCTTATGAAGACCCTGGTGTCACAGAGAAGGAAATACAGGAATTAAAGGACTACTGGCATGGAAAGCTGAACAATTTTCAGGTCAATACCCCCAGCAGTGAATTTAACAGTATGATAAATACCTGGAATGCTTACCAGTGCTTTATCACCTTTATCTGGTCAAGAGCTGCCTCCTTTATATATTGCGGACAGAGAAACGGCTATGGCTACCGTGATACGGTTCAGGATATCCAGGGAATTATCCATCTTGATCCGGCTATGGCGAAGGAAAGAATCCGTTTCATGCTTTCCGCCCAGGTGGATAACGGCGGCGGCCTGCCTTTGGTAAAATATGACCACAATGCAGGGAATGAGGACACTCCTGACGATTACTCCTATGTTCAGGCTACCGGACATCCCGCTTACCGCGCAGATGACGCCCTTTGGCTCTTCCCCACTATTTTAAAGTATATCGGGGAATCGGGAGATACCGGCTTTTTAAAGGAAGTGATTCCCTATGCCAACAAGGAAGAGGATACAGTGTACGGACATTTAAAACGTGCCATCCGTTTTTCCATGGAAAGACAGGGTGACCATAAGATGCCCGCCGGCCTTCATGCTGACTGGAATGACTGCTTAAGGCTTGGAAAGAAAGGGGAATCGACCTTTGTTGCCTTTCAGCTCTACTATGCCATGAGCATTATCAAAGATTTTGCAAAGGATCAAAAGGACAGCGAATATATCGAATATATCAATAAGGTACAGGGCGAGCTTTTCGACACTATTCAGAGCCTGTGCTGGGAAGACGACAGATATATAAGAGGCATCAAAGAGGACGGCCAGGTAATTGGCTCTAAAAAGGATGCGGAGGCCAGCATGTGGCTGAATCCCCAGTCCTGGGCTGTTATCAGCGGACTTGCAGACAGGGAGCAGGGAGAGGCGGCACTGGAATCTGTGCACAGGGAATTAAATACTCCTTACGGTGTAAGATTAATGGCACCTTCCTTTGTAGACCATGCTTTCCCCGGCGCCCTTGCCATTCTGTTCAACCCCTCTACAAAGGAAAATGGCGGCATCTTTTCACAGCCCCAGGGCTGGATTATTCTGGCGGAAAGCCTGATGGGCCATGGAAACAGAGCCTTTGAATACTTTAAGGGAAGCTCCCCGGCCATGCAGAATGACCATGCTGAGATTAGGGTATTGGAGCCGTATGTACACGGGCAGTTTACGGAAAGCACAGACAGCCCTTTTGAAGGCCGTTCCCATGTACACTGGCTGACAGGTACTGCTTCCACTGTTATGGTGGGTTGCGTGGAAGGAATACTGGGAATGAGGCCGGACCTGTACGGGCTTCGTATAGCTCCCTCCATTCCCTCTGACTGGAAGGAAATTACCATTAAAAAGGTATTCCGAGGCAAGAGCCTGAATATTCGTGTAGAGAATAAGGATGGTGCCGAAGGCGGATATAAGGAAATGTATTTAAATGGAGTAAGACAGGAAGACAATTATATTGTGGAAAACAGCTTGAAAGAAGAGAATGAAATACTTTTAGTCATGTAAAACATAAAAGACGGCGTTGACTGGCAGTCAGCGCCGTAAATTTATAAAAAGTATGACGATTAGGAGAAGAAGTCCGTTGCTACAGAACGGAAATTGTATCCTGTTCCCCGTTTTCGGCAGCGAAATGGTATGGCAAAAGTCTACGCCTGTCTGTTACGCTTTAGCCGCCCTGGGGCTTTGTATCCTATCCCAGGTCTGATAAATCTTTCTTTGACAATAATTCCAGACGGTAACGCTCAAGCTCCCGTGCAATCTCATCATCAGGTTGTTCTTTATATAGTTCTATCATTTTACCAATGATAAATTCCTTATTTTCATTATTTAATCTGTCAAAATAGCGTATGATTTTCCGATGCTCACCGGTAAGCGGAATTGCCTGATAATTAGGAGACTCATTCAGGTTACCTTGTACAGCGGTTTCCGAAAATTTCTGGACTTTGCTGAGGCCTAAAAGAAAATCAGTGGAAACATTGAAATATTTTGCCAGGGACAGCAGAGTATCCACCGTTGGAAGCTTCTTGCCGCTTTCATAATATGCGATGGTACTTTGAGTAAGATTTAATTTACTTGCTAAATCCTTCTGGGTTAAGCCTTTATGTTCTCTCAATTCTTTTAATCTCACATCAAACAATTCACCACCACCTCCTGACTTCGATATTATATAATACTATCTGTCATAATTGTGCGATTTATGACCAATATAAATTATAGTATTGACAAATATGCCTTATGGTCATATAATGAAAACGTAGCCAAAACAAAAAGAACGAAACAATTGTAGGAGTTTTTCGTTCGGAGGTTTTGGCAGGCATTGTGCCTATCCAATAAAATACAAGTAGTTTTTTGAATCCATTCCCCTCAAATCAGTTCATTGTATTTGGATTTTATCGGAAGTACATGCGGGTAAATGCTACACATTTACACAAAAGGTCTGCAAGTCTGTTAATACCGGCTTGCAGATCTTTTTTTCACCATTGGGATTGCCGGTATAATGAAATTATCTGGTGAATGGAAGGTTAGACTAATAAGTAATAGTCTGTAAAACTTTTCATTTATTAGCAGTTCTTATGATGATGATTAGTATAAAAATGCTTTGCTGCGGCCACAAATTGTGAATTATCTATTGCGAATCTGATTTAGTAGGATATAATAAGAGAGTAAGAGTAGAGGAAAGCTTGAGACGCAGTAACAACACTTTGTGAAAAGAACACAGATAGGAGCCGTATATGGAAAAATTAGAGATGCTTTATGAAGGTAAAGCTAAGAAGGTTTTTAAAACAGCGCAGGAAGATGTTTATATTGTTGATTATAAAGACGATGCAACGGCATTCAATGGCTTAAAAAAAGGAACCATAGTCGGAAAAGGTGTTATCAATAACCGTATGTCCAATCATCTGTTTCAGTTACTCGAAAAAGAAGGTGTTCCTACTCACTTTATTGAAGAATTAAGTGACAGGGAGACTGTTGTTAAAAAAGTTGAAATTGTACCCTTAGAAGTTATTGTGCGTAATGTATCCGCAGGCAGCTTTGCCAAGAAGTTAGGAATGGAAGAGGGCATTAAGCTGCTGGCACCTACTCTGGAATTCAGCTATAAGAATGATGATTTGGGCGATCCTATGATTAATGATTACTATGCAATTGCCCTGGGCCTTGCTACCAGAGAAGAAATTGAGAAGATTACGAAGATGACCTTTAAGGTTAATGAAGTTCTGTGCAAGTATTTCGAAGAATGCGGCATTGAGCTGATAGATTTTAAGATTGAGTTCGGAAGGTCCAAAGGGGAGGTTATCCTGGCAGATGAGATTTCACCGGATACCTGCAGGCTTTGGGACAGTAAAACCCATGAAAAACTGGATAAGGACCGTTTCCGGAGAGATATGGGCGGTGTAGAAGATGCTTATAAGGAAGTATTAAAGAGAATCGGCCTGGCTTAAGAGGTATGCCAAGGGGCTGCTGCAAACATAGTAAAAAGTACATCACGTACTGGATTTTGCAGCAGCCCTTCTTTCGTAAGAAGTGACAGAAGCTTCCAAAGTCATGAAACGATTGCAGAAAGGATTATGGATGGATAAGAGCACACAAATTGATACCTGGATTTCAGATGAAATACATGAAGAATGCGGAGTTTTCGGAATCTACGATTTTGATGGCAATGACATTGCCTCTTCCATTTATTACGGCTTATTTGCCCTGCAGCACAGAGGACAGGAAAGCTGCGGTATTGCAGTCAGTGATACCAGCGGACCCAAGGGCAGCGTTAAGTCCTATAAAGGAATGGGTTTGGTAAATGAGGTATTTACACCTGGGAGTTTAGATGATTTAAAGGGTAATATCGGTGTGGGGCATGTACGTTATTCGACGGCAGGAGCCAGTAACAGAGAGAATACCCAGCCCCTGGTATTAAATTATGTCAAGGGAACTCTGGCACTTGCCCATAACGGAAATCTTGTCAATGCACCGGAATTAAAGGATAAATTAGCCTATACGGGAGCTATTTTCCAGACAACCATAGACTCAGAAGTAATAGCTTATCTCATAGCCAGAGAGAGGCTTCAGACCAGGAGCGTTGAGGAAGCAGTTAAGAATGCCATGCTAAAATTAAAGGGAGCTTATTCTCTTGTTATCATGAGCCCCAGAAAATTAATCGGAGCCAGGGACCCCTTTGGTTTCAGGCCTCTTTGCATCGGAAAGAGAGGAAACTCCTACGTACTGGCTTCCGAAAGTGCGGCACTGGATACGGTGGGAGCAGATTTTGTAAGGGATGTGGAACCGGGGGAAGTCGTTATGATTAACCAGGAGGGCATTCATTCCGATATGTCCATGACACAGCCAAAGAAAGCCAAATGTATCTTTGAATATATTTATTTTGCAAGACCGGACAGCTGCCTGGACAATGTCAGTGTGTATAACTCCAGAATTATGGCAGGAAGGATACTGGCACAGACCTATCCGGTGGAAGCCGATCTTGTGGTTGGTGTGCCGGATTCCGGCAATGCGGCAGCCTACGGGTATTCACTGGAATCGGGAATCCAGCTTGCCACGGCTTTTGTAAAAAACAGCTATGTGGGCAGAACCTTTATAAAGCCCAAGCAGTCCATGAGGGAGTCCAGCGTTAAGATCAAGCTGAACGTATTAAAGGATGTGGTAAAGGACAAACGGGTTATCATGATTGATGATTCCATCGTCAGAGGTACTACCAGCGAGCGTATCGTAAGAATGCTTAAGAACGCAGGAGCCAGGGAAGTTCATGTAAGGATAAGCTCTCCGCCCTTTTTATACCCCTGTTATTTCGGCACGGATGTACCCTCCGATGACCAGTTGATCGCCCACAATAATACGGTGGAAAAAATCAAAGAAATGATTGGTGCAGACTCCTTGGGATATTTAGGTGTGGACAGGCTCAGTGAATTAATTGAAGGAGATAAGGGCTTTTGCGATGCCTGCTTTACCGGAAATTACCCCATTGAACCGCCGAAAGAAGATATCAGGGGAGAATACGACAGATAAAGAAAAAGAAATTCAGACTTGCTTTTCTGTTAAATATTAAGGATAATAAAATAGAGAAAAGAACCAGGAGAGTGCAGGAAGGATGTAAAATATCCTGCAGTCCCTATGTTTTGGAAATGAAGAAGATATATATTAAGAACAAAAAAGTAAAAATAAGAACTATAAAATTAGGTGTGAACTAAAAACTAAGGTGAAAATTGCAAGACGAAGAAAAATTACAGGAGGTTGCAATGAGCAATGACAAATATGTAAGCCCTATGTCCGAGAGATACGCAAGCAAAAAGATGCAGTATATTTTTTCTCCCGATATGAAGTTTAAAACCTGGAGAAAGCTTTGGATCGCTCTGGCAGAAGCGGAGATGGAACTGGGACTTCCGGTTACGAAGGAGCAGATAGAAGAGCTTAAGAAATATCAGGACGACATCAATTATGATGTGGCAAAGGAAAGAGAAGCATTGGTACGCCATGATGTAATGTCCCACGTATATGCTTACGGAGTGCAATGCCCGGGAGCAAAGGGAATCATTCATCTTGGAGCGACCTCCTGCTATGTGGGGGATAATACCGATATTATTGTAATGACGGAAGCTTTAAAAGAAATCCGTACAAAGCTTTTGAATGTTATGGATAAGCTTAAGGATTTTGCCTGTGAATACAGGGAGCTGCCGACCCTTGCTTTTACCCACTTCCAGCCGGCACAGCCCACTACTGTCGGAAAAAGGGCCTCTCTCTGGCTGATGGAGTTAAAATTAGACTTTGATGACCTGGAATATCTGATCGGTTCCATGAGGCTGCTGGGCTCCAAGGGAACTACGGGAACCCAGGCAAGCTTTTTAGAGCTGTTTGAAGGAAATCATGCAAAGGTAAAAGAACTGGATAAGAAAATAGCAGAGAAGATGGGATATGAGGACTGCTATCCCGTATCCGGACAGACCTACTCCAGAAAGGTGGATACCAGAGTATTAAATGTACTTGCGGGAATCGCTGCCAGCGCACATAAATTCTCCAATGACATCAGGCTGCTGCAGCATCTAAAGGAGATAGAAGAGCCCTTTGAAAAGAACCAGATTGGTTCCTCTGCCATGGCCTATAAGAGAAACCCCATGCGCAGCGAGCGTATTGCATCCCTTGCCAATTATGTGATTTGTGATGCCCTGAATCCTGCCATTACCTCCTCCACCCAGTGGTTTGAAAGAACCCTTGATGACTCCGCCAATAAGCGCATCAGTGTGCCGGAAGCCTTCCTGGCAGTTGACGGAATTCTGGACCTGTATCTTAACATTGTGGACGGTTTGGTAGTGTACCCCAAGGTAATTGAAAAGCATTTGATGGCAGAACTTCCTTTTATGGCAACAGAAAATATTATGATGGATGCGGTGAAGGCAGGAGGGGACAGGCAGGAGCTTCATGAGAAAATCCGCACCCTGTCCATGGAAGCCGGCAGAAATGTAAAGGAAAAGGGGTTAGAAAACAATCTCTTGGAATTAATTGCAGCAGACCCTTCCTTTAACCTTTCTCTGGAAGAATTAAAGCAGACCATGGACCCGAAGAAGTATGTCGGACGTTCGGCGGAGCAGGTGGAGGAGTTTATAACAGAGGTTATTAACCCTATTTTGGACGAATATAAGGTGTGCCTTGGTATTACAGCAGATATAAAGGTCTGATTAATGTATCTGTCTACAGTAAACTACTGATATTAGAATTTATATAGAAATATTCAAAAAATGAGAACGTTATCTGCAAAATTGCAGGAGCGTTCTTTTTTTATATAGTTATGGGGTAAGAAAAGATGAAGCAGAGGCTTTCTAACTGTTGAATTTACCGGGAAGTGAAGGGAGATTATGAAACAGCTGCTATAAGGTTCCAAGAAGAATTTCTAATTTAATATATCATATTTGGGAAACTTTAATATATAATAAAGAAACATGACTTTCACAGATAATGTATATTTTTCTTCCATTGAAATCAAATTACTATCTAACATAAAATTCTCAATGATTTGCCTGTCTATTTCAATACAATTTGCTATTGTGTCAGTATTCATTTCATAAATTTGAGTTAATACTTCAATTATTGCCTTTAATCTACTATCATCATCTATTTTCATTCCTAACGAAAGGATAGAAATAAAATCTGTTATAAAATGTATTTCATCCGGTGAAATTGACTCTATATGTTCCTTTTCAGAAATATAATCTTCAAACCATTGCTTCTCTATTCTGGTAACCTTACTTAATGTATTTATTGTAATCTTTCCATTCTCCACTAATGTTTTTAAATCATGCTGTATAATTTTATTGGGTATTTTCGGTATTTCTTTCATACTCATTCTTTACCCTCCTATTAAAAATTTAATTAAATAATTGTAAACTCTTATTTTCACTCCCTTCTTAAAATTATACTTTAGACCATTATATGGAAATTTGCAACAGCTTTATGTAAATTTATTACTAATTATGTTGCGATTTACACTTACAGTAATAATTCAAGTATATAAATGCAAAAATTATTGGTAAGGAGCTTGTTTACTTTTATCAGAGTGATACAAAAGCATGGATTTACACGAAAAAATGAGCTGACAGGAAGAATAAAACGCGATTAGAGAGAAAAACGGCGAATGCTGCTTTCGCACAAAATAACCTTGCATTTCGTGCCTGCACAACTTACAATAAAGATGTATGCAGCAAAGAACATTTGGAAATTATAGTATAGTAAGTGAAAGGAAAGGAGCAGGAATATGGACTTTAAACATGAAACAAACCGTATTTATCTGGAAGACGCAGCGGGAAAGATGGTTGCAGAGGTGACATTCCCTGATGTGAATGAGAATTCAGTGGAGATTAACCATACCTTTGTAGATGATTCCCTTAGAGGGCAGGGCGTTGCAGGGAAGCTTATGGAAGAGCTGGTAAAGAGACTTCGTACTGAGGGTAAGACTGCAGTACTTACCTGTTCCTATGCAATCAGCTGGTTTGAGAAGAATAAAGGGAATGAAGATCTGATTAGCAGATAGGAAAGTTGATAGTTGCAGCTGATTTGTGGAAAGCCGGTCTTTAAAGACCAGACCTTTTAAGTAAGAAATGAGGATGGGATGAACATACAAATTTTCGGGAAATCCAAATGTTTTGATACAAGAAAAGCAGAAAGGTATTTCAAGGAAAGACGGATCAAGTATCAGATGATTGATTTAAGAAAACATGGCATGAGTCTTGGCGAGTATAAAAGTGTAAAGACAGCCGTAGGCAGTATGCAGGAGCTGATAGATGAGCATTCCAAAGAATATGAAGATAATTATGTGAAATATCTGTCAGAGGAACAGGACAGGGAAGAAAAGCTATTAGAGCACCCGGGAATGTTCCAGACACCCATAGTAAGAAACGGCAGGCAGGCAACGGTGGGATATCAGCCGGATGTTTGGAAAGAGTGGGTTTAAACCATGGACATCAGCCTTGAATATTATAAGATATTTTATTATGTAGCAAAGATGGGAAGCTTTACGGCGGCTGCAGAGAAGCTTAATATATCCCAGCCGGCCGTAAGCCAGGCTGTTAAGCTTCTGGAAAGGGAGCTTGGCGGAAATTTCTTTTTGCGGACCCAAAAGGGAGTAAGAATGACACCGGAAGGAGATATGCTTTTTTCCTATATTTCCTCCGGTTATGAAACAATCCTTAAGGGAGAAGAAAATCTAAGGAAGCTGCTGGACCTGGAAAACGGTGAGATACGGATTGGTGCCAGTGATATGACACTGCAATTTTACCTGCTTCCCTATCTGGAGGAATTCCATAAAAGATATCCGGGCATCAAGGTGAGCGTAACCAATGGACCGACACCGGAGACCCTGTCTTATCTCTATGAAGGAAAGATTGATTTTGGAATTGTCAGTGAGCCTTTTATGGCAAAGCCAGAGGTTACTTCCTTAAGGGTAAAGGAAATACAGGATATTTTTGTGGCAGGAAACAGCTTTGCCCATCTGTCGGATAAAGAACTGGAGTATAAGGAGCTGGAGGAACTGCCGATTATTTGCCTGGAGGGCTTGACCAGTACCAGAACCTATGTAGATGAAATACTGAAAAACAACGGAGTAGTATTAAAGACAGAATTTGAACTGGCAACCAGTGATATGATTGTTCAATTCTCCCTGAGGAATTTGGGAGTCGGCTCTGTGGTCAGGGATTTCGCCAGGGAGTATATTGACAGGGGAGAGCTGTTTGAACTAAAGCTTAAACGGCCCCTGCCGCCAAGGCATTTCTGCATTGTGACAAGCTCAAAAAATCCGGAAGCAATGGCAGCAAAAAGCCTTCTTTCTATGATGATAAGCGAAAAGGAAATTTGATAAAAGAGGTACGAAAAAAGTATTTTAAAATTTATTAAAAAGGTATGAGATTTTTCTTTTAAATTAGCAGCTCATACATACTGTTATAATATAAGCCAGAAGGACAAGGAAAGAGAAAGGAAGAGCCGCCGGTTTAAGCCGGCGGACTTAAAATACTGCATGAAAAGAATAGCAAAGTTTGAAAAGGTAAGTAAGAGTCAATTTACAAAGGATTGGATGGAGACTTTTCCGGATATGGAAAGGGAAGAAGCAGATAAGCTTTATGAAGCAATAGAGCTTCCAAGGCGTGCAACAGTGGGCTCGGCAGGCTATGACTTTTACAGCCCCATTGATTTTTCACTGGCTCCCAGAGAAGGCATTAAGATACCTACCGGTATCCGGGTTTCAATGGAGGAGGGCTGGGTGTTAAAATGCTATCCCAGAAGCGGCCTGGGCTTTAAGTTCCGTCTGCAGATGAATAATACCGTGGGCATTATTGACAGTGACTATTATTATTCCGACAATGAAGGGCATATCTTTGCCAAGGTGACCAATGATTCCAATGAAGGAAAAACAGCAGAAGTAAAGGCTAGTTCAGGTTTTATGCAGGGTATTTTTGTAGAATATGGAATAACCTTTGATGATGACTGTGAAGAGAAACGTAACGGAGGCTTTGGAAGCACTTCGAGAGCTTAGTGCTGCCGGACAGGCTTTGAAAGCAGATGGGGAGCTGGAAGAAGAAAGGGGCAAAAGGATGGAAAAGATAAATATATTGGTAAGTGCCTGCCTGCTGGGACTTGATTGCAGATATTCCGGAACCGGCAAGTATATTGCCGAACTGGAGGAGCTAAAGGAAGAGTTCCAGTTCATACCCGTATGCCCGGAGCAGCTTGGCGGCCTTCCTACCCCCAGAAGCCCGGTAGAAATAACAGAAGGCAGAGCCGTTAATAAAGAAGGAGCCGACTGTACGGAGCAGTTTAAAAAGGGAGCGCAGGAAGCAGGCAAGCTGGCCGGATACTTTAACTGCAGGGTAGCGCTGCTAAAGGCAAACAGCCCCTCCTGCGGCTTTGGGCGTATTTATGACGGAAGCTTCAGCGGAAAGCTGATAGAGGGAAACGGTATAACGGCAGAGCTCTTGCATAAAAAGGGGCTTAGGATATATTCGGAAAAGGACCTGAAAGACTTAAAGGACCTGAAAGATGTGAAGAAATTGAAAGATGTGAAGAAACTGAAAGATTTGAAAGACCAGTAAGACTTGAAAGACCAGTAAGACTTGAAAGACCAGTAAGACTTGAAGACATCAGGGCAGGTGTAGGGCAGAATAATCCTGGAAAGAGCGGTAATAATAACAGGGCGGGAGCAAAGTGCGGATATGGGACCTGCTTTTGATGTCATAATGCATTATAACTACAGTTTATGGAATGCATAAAAAATATTGATTTTACTTATGCTGTTTCGGCGGGTATAATAAGAAAGTAATAAGGCATGGTAGCAAGTTTTGTTACGATGCTATTTTTATGTGATGTGGGATATTTCCGGTCAGGATGCAATGGATATGAAGGGAATAACCGTAAGCCAGCTATATTCACAGGTATAAAAAGGAGGAATTTTCATGGTAAAAGCAATAGTAGGCGCTAATTGGGGCGACGAAGGTAAGGGTAAAATAACAGACATGCTTGGTCAGGAATCGGATATCATTATCAGGTTTCAGGGCGGCAGCAATGCAGGACATACCATTATCAACAAGTATGGCAAATTTGCACTCCACCTTCTTCCCTCCGGCGTATTTTATGATCACACCACCTGCATTATCGGTAATGGGGTAGCATTAAATATTCCCTACCTTTTTAAAGAAGTGAAGTCCTTAACGGACAGAGGAGTGCCGGAACCGAAGCTATTAGTTTCCGATCGTGCACAGATTATGATGCCCTATCATATTTTATTTGACCAATACGAAGAAGAAAGGCTGGGCGGCAAATCCTTTGGCTCCACCAAGTCGGGAATCGCACCCTTTTATTCTGATAAATATGCAAAAATCGGATTTCAGGTATCGGAGCTTTTTGAGGAAGAAAGCTTAAGAGAAAAGGTTGAGAGAGTATGCGAAGCAAAGAATGTCATCTTAGAGCATATGTATCACAAGCCTGCTATCAATACGGAGGAATTGTTCCAGACCCTTTTGGAATACAGGGATATGGTAAAGCCCTATGTATGTGATGTGGCTGCTTACCTTTATGAAGCCATAAAGGAAGGAAAGAATATCCTTCTGGAAGGACAGCTCGGTGCCTTAAAGGACCCGGATTTCGGAATTTACCCGATGGTAACCTCCTCCTCTACCTTAGCAGCCTACGGTGCTATCGGTGCGGGAATACCTCCTTATGAAATCAAGGAAATCATTGCTGTTGCCAAGGCATATTCCAGTGCTGTCGGAGCAGGAGAATTCGTCAGTGAAATTTTTGGAGAAGAAGCGGACGAACTGCGAAGAAGAGGCGGAGACGGCGGTGAATTCGGTGCTACCACCGGAAGACCCAGACGTATGGGCTGGTTTGATGCCGTAGCTACCAGATATGGCTGCAGGATGCAGGGAGCTACCCAGGTGGCCTTAACCGTACTGGATGTCCTGGGCTATCTGGAGGAGCTGCCGGTATGCGTAGGCTATGAAATTGACGGTGTGGTAACGAAGGATTTCCCGACCACTGTTAAGCTTGCCAAAGCAAAGCCTGTATATGAGAAGCTTCCCGGCTGGAAGCAGGAAATCAGGGGAATTAAGAAATACGAAGACTTACCGGAAAATTGCAGAAAATACATTGAATTCATTGAAAAGGAAATTGGTGTTCCTGTTACGATGGTATCCAACGGACCGGAAAGAGATGAGATTATTTACCGCTAAATCATTTTGCAACACCCTCATGATGAAAGGAGCAGTTTGATTTTCTCTGGCATACAACTTGGCGAGGTATCTTAAAGTTGTATGCCAGAGATATCAGACTGCTCCTTTTGTTAAAGCTCTGGAGTACTTAAAGGTACTCAGACAGTGCAAACGCATGAGACTAAATAATGGATATGAACAGATGACCAAGGAGGTTGTTTAGAAGTTTTGTCTCAAGAGGTTCCTTATGACACTTAAGCGGCAGGAAACGTGACTAGGTAAAACAGTGCCACTGTTTGAGCTTGATAACTAACACAGCCATATTTGTTACAGCGAGTTTGGCGCTGATTTGCCTGCCAGTCACGTTTTCTGCTGCTTTAGTGGAGTAAGGGTTCTCGCATAACAAAACTTCTAAACAACCTCTTTGGTCATCGTCCGTTCCCATTACTTCCTTCATGCGCTTGCCGTGGGTACTCAGCCAAGCTTACGGGATAAATACTCCAGCAGCTTGTCATTATTTTCTCCTGTAAGGAAACAAAAGCGTATAAAACGGTTACTAAGGCCCTGAAAGGTTGAACAGTCCCGAATCATCAGGGACTGTCGGATGGCTCCCTCAAATAAATCATGGGAAGTAAGGTTATCCTTTTGTATTTGCAACAGGATAAAGTTGGCAGAAGGTTCATAGTATTTTAAGCCGGACACATTCTTCAGCACGGCCTTTATACGCTCTCTTTCGCTGCTGATCAAATTTCTGGTTCTCTTTATATATTCCTCATCGGAAAACATAATTTCTCCCGCCAAAGAGGCCAGGATATTAATTGTCCAAGGGTTTTTTCTTTCATTTACAAGGTGAAGCAATTCTTCATCGCTTGTCATGGCGTACCCCAGGCGAAGTCCGGGAGCGGCAAAGAACTTTGAGATTCCCCGGATGACAATCAGGTTCTTATAGGCGGAAAGAAGAGAAACGGAGGTAACAGAGGCGATATCGGGAGCAAATTCCACATAGGTCTCATCCACCATGCAATAAATATTCCTATTCTTGCAAAAGGCAAGGATTTCTGCCATTACTTCTGTCTTTATCACAGAGGAGGTAGGATTATTGGGGTTGCAGATAACAAGGAGGTCATAGGAAGCTTTAAGGGTTTCCTTCAAGGCGGAAAGATTTACGTTAAATTCCGCCTCTTCCTTTAATAGAAAATAATCAATCCTGCTCCCTTCAAGAGTCAGCTCTCTTTCATATTCCGAATAGGTAGGGCTTATAATCAGTGCTTTCTTTGGCTTTATAAATTGGATAAAAAGAGAAATTAACTCCGTGGAGCCGTTGCCCACAAGAATATGCTCTGTCTGACACTGTTTCTCTGTGGGCAGGTCTTTATTGACATAGGCAGCAATGCTCCTTCGCAAAGAGGTGTATTCCCTGTCCGGATAATCGGTTATGGCATCAATATGGCCGGAAAGGTCTGCCCTTAATACCGGGGATATTCCAAGGGGATTGACATTTCCCGCAAAATTTATTATCTCATCTTTTTTAATTCCATAATACTTTTCTATTTTTTCTAAATCACTTCCGTGAAAATGTTCCTTTGGTGTTATCATAGTCCATCCTTTCCCTTGCGAAATACTGTCGATTAGTGTTATAATAATTATAATATAAAGGTGAAGAAATGCAATACAATACATAAATTATCATGGTCTGGGGTGAATTGGTTGAAAGAGAAGATAAAACAGCTGGCTGACGGATGTTTTGAATATGAGTCTCCTGCTTTATTATTGTCGGAGGAAGAGCTTATTATAACGGTGGATGCAGGCGGCTGCTATAAGGGAACACTATCGGTCTGGAATTCTCTTGGCACCATGCTGACAGGGCAGCTGTATTCCTCCAGTACCTATTTTTACACGGAAAAGCAGGAATTTGAAGGAGAGCGTATTGAGTTAGCATATACGGTACAGGCTAAGACACTGGCACCGGGAGATATGGTACGGGGCTGGCTTGATGTTGTAAGTGACAGCGGGGAAGCCAGAGTCCCTTTTTTTATAACGGCAGAGCCACCCTATCTGAATTCCTCTCTTGGTAAAATCAAAGATTTCTTTCATTTTACCAATCTTGCCAAGTCTGACTGGGCCGAAGCAGTAAAGCTCTTTAAAACAGAAGAATTCCGTGAATTTCTTCAGTACCGGGATAAGAAATACCTGGTATTATATGATGCCTTAAAGAAAAGCAGGTCGGCAAATCAGGCATTGGAGGAATTTCTTGTTACAGTCCGTAAAAAAACCCCTGTTAATTTTATTGTAGACAAGAATACTTTAGAATATGAAGTGAACACGGAAAGCTTCATGGATAAGATAACCCTGATGAAGGATAACTGGGGGTATGAAGAGATAAGGGTCAGCTGCGAAGGGGATTTTATCCAACCGGAGCATAAAATTATATGGTCGGATTATTTTGTGGGAAATACATATCCTCTGGAATTTGTAATACAGCCTCTTGCTATGAGAAGAGGAAGGAATTACGGCAAGATTATCCTTTCCTCCGTTCATGATACCCTTGTAGTAGAAGTGACGGCAACACGCAAGGCGGAAAAGACAGAGGAGAGGCGCAAACAGAGGCATATCAAGGAAAAAGTCATTGCCTGTGTGAGAAATTATCTGAATTTCAGAGAAAACCGCATCAGTCCTGAGGAATATATCCAAAAGACTGAAGTAGAATTAAAGGGGCTGAAGTCAGGTGATAAGAAAAATTTATTGTGGTACAGGCTCCTGGAAGTCCATCTGCTGCAGACGGCTGATATGGGCGACCTCCAGAACGAAAATGAGATAAAGGCTGCCCTGAACGCCCTGAAGCCGGAAATCATAGAGAAAGAGCAGAAGGATACGGCGGTGGTATGCGCTTACTGGTATCTTCTTGCACTCATTGATAGGAGCGAGGAGACGGTGGAGGCGGCTATAAAGGAAATAAGAAATGTCTACCATATGAATTCCTACGATTATAGGGTATTATGGTTTTGGCTATACACCGATAAGAAATTTGACGGCAATAAAGGACAGGCACTGGAGCTTCTAAGAGAACAGTTTTTACATGGCTGCCGCAGTCCTTATCTTTATTTTGAAGCAATTTTAATCTATAGGGAAAATCCCGTGCTGTTAACAGAACTTGGGGATTTTGAAATACAGGTACTCCTGTTTGGTGTGAAAGAAAGCTATGTGGACGTGGAGCTGGCAGGACAGTTTGCCTATCTGGCAGCAAAAAAGAGGGAATTTAAAAGAAGTATCTATTATTGCCTTATACTGCTGTACCGGAATTATTCAGAGAAGGGTAAGAAGGAAGAACAGGCGGCTCTTACCAATATCCTGACTGCTGTCTTAAGCCTTTTAATCAAAGGGCACAAAAGGGGAAGGAAGTATTTTAACTGGTACCAGAAGGGAGTAAAGGAGCAGCTTCGCCTTACGGAGCTTTATGAATATTATCTTTATTCCTACGACGAAGAAGAGCAGAGCAAGCTGCCCATGCAGGTACTGTTATACTTTATTTATAATAGCAGCCTGAGCGATAAAAAGAGGGCATTTCTCTATGCCTATCTCATAAAAAATAAGGATGAGCTTAGTTCTATTTACCGGAGCTACAGCAAGAAAATCGAGAATTTCGGAAAAAGGATGCTGAAGGAGCATGCCATTGACAGAAACCTCTCGGTTATTTACGAAGAACTGATAACCATGAACGGGTTTACCTGTGAAATCGGAAATGACCTTTCCTATGTTATGTTCAAGCAGGAATTATGCTGTCAGAACAGCAATATAAAAGGTGTGGTAACGGTACATGCCGAAACCGGAGACGAGATATATACCCCCTTGGCAGCAGAGTGCGCTTACATTGACCTCTATACGGAGAATCATGAAATACTCCTGGTGGATAATCAGGATAACCGGTATGCCAAGACCGTTGCCTATACCCTGTATCCCTTCCTTGGAAAAGACAATTATCTGATGGATTGCCTGCAGCAGGAGAGCGGGAATGCCATGGTGCTCCTGAACTTTGCCGAAAAAGCAGAAGCCTATCAGAAATTTGATGCGGAGTCCGTTCGTATCAGAGGAAAGCTTTTAGAGCTTCCCTTCCTGAAGGAGAACTACAGAAGTAAAATACAGATGGATTTAATCTCTTACTATTATGATAATTTCCAGGGAGATTTACTGGAGGAGTATCTAAAGGAGATTGATCCGGCCAGTCTTAATAAGAATGACAGGGTGAAGCTCATAGAGCTTTACATCATAAGGAATTTTTATGAGGAAGCTAAAGAAGCCTTAATGGAGTACGGATTTGAAGATCTTCAGCTTAACAGGCTGCTGAAGATATGTGCCTGGCTGTTACAGGAGAGAAAAGCAGAAAAGGATGAGCTTCTTTTAAGCCTTTGCTTTTATATCTTTAAGGCCGGCAAATATAATGAAGAAATATTGGTATACCTGTCAGAGCAGTATGTGGGTGCCACCAGAGAATTGTACAGTCTTTGGGAGGCTGCCTGCGGCTTTGAAATTGACACCTGCATCCTGGAGGAAAGGCTTTTGATGCAGATGCTTGTAACCAGAGAATATCTGGTCAATTCTCCCCAGGTATTTCTTAAATACTACCAGAGAGGCTGCAACAGAAAGCTGATTCGGGCATTTTTATCTTATCATGCCTATAAATACCTTATTAACGGAAGAATTCTCAAAGGGGAAATGTTCCAGGTAATGAGGAGAGAGCTGATATATGAGGAAAATGATGTCTGCATGCTGGCTCTGTTAAAGAAGCTCTCAACGGAAGAATTCTTTGATGAGAGCGAGAAGGAATTCATTGATTATAATCTGCAGCGTTTTATGAGAAGAGGAATGATACTGCCCTTTTTCCAGAACTTTAAGGGGGTACTGCCCTTGAATGATAAGATAAACAGCAGCTGCCTTGTAGAATATATATCCAACCCCAGCCAAAGGGTTTTCATTCATTACAGAAAGGAATCACAGGAGGAATATACCCGGGAAGAAATGAAGGATATGTTTCTTGGAATCCACGTAAAGGATTTTATCCTCTTTGCAGACGAAAGCCTTCCGTATTACATATCCGAGGGGGAAGATTCCCAGGCAGTCATAACGGAAAGCGGAAGCTTAAGGACGGACGCAGCGGTATCCGGAGAGGAAGACAGTCCCTATGAACAGATAAACTTTATAGCGGCGGCTCTGGAAATGAATGATTATGAAAGCGTCCGGGAGGGAATTTTGAATTACGAAAGAAACAGGCATTTGGTAAACAAGTTATTTAAAGCGTTATAAGTCAGGTTTATTTCTATAAATGGATTATTCAACTACGGAATATCAGACCGAGGCTTTGATATTCGCGAAAGAGGTTGCTATGGCAGATAAAAGAAGTTTATTTTTAGGACTTGATTTCGGAAATGAGGATATTCAGATATGCTGCTATAACCCAAAGAGCCTGGAACCGGAATCCGTCACCTTATATTCGGGTGACAGGCCGTATTTCTATCCTTCCCTTATAGGCCTTAAACAGGGGAGTAAAGAATGGCTCTTCGGGGAAGAAGCTTTGGAATTTCAGGAGCAGGGCTTATGCCAGACGGCAGACAATCTGCTGAAGAAGGCAGAGCAGGGTACGGAGACGGTATTGTATGATACGGTCTATTCCCCTGTGTATTTGCTGGAGAAGCTTTTTCGCAAGTGCCTCACAATGGTAACCTTAAAATTTCCGGGAGAAAGCATTGCAAAGCTTGCGGTGACAGTCAAGGATTTAAATGAAACCATTCGGGCTGTGCTTAAAGAGGTCTTTGGCAATCTCGGATTAAAGGAGGACAGGCTGTTCCTCCAGAGCCATTCCCTAAGCTATGAATATTATGCCCTGAGCCAGAAAAAAGAGCTGTGGAGTACGGATGTAGGGCTCTTTCATATGGATGAGGAGGAATTCCATTACAGGCAGATAAGTATCAGCCGGAAATTTACTCCGTTGCCGGTGGGGATTACTCAGAAGGACTTTAATGACATTCTGGATTATGAAGAGGTGCAAAAAGGGGATAAGGAACGTCTGGAATACTGCTTTTTGAATCTTGCCAGGAGTCTTTTGCATAAACAGCTCGTAACCACCATCTACGTAACGGGCTGCGGCTTTGAAGGGGATTGGGCGGATAATGCGTTAAAGGAGCTCTGTGTCGGAAGAAGGGTCTTCAAGGGGCAGAACCTTTATGCCAAAGGAGCCTGTTATGCGGCAAAGGAAATCGGAAGTGAAGAGGGTGGAAAGCTGAAGGAGTTTCTTTTTCTTGATTCTGACCAGATAACCTCCCTTCTGTCCATCGAAGCTGAAAAAGACGGCAAGCTCATCCAGATACCTTTATGGGATGGCTATAAGCCATGGTATGACAAGGCTCTGACCCAGGAATTTATCCTGACAGAGGATAATACCATAAGGGTACTGGTAAAAGAGCTGTTTACCCTGAAAAAGGAATACCACGATATTTTATTGGAGGGCCTGGAGGTCAGGGCTGATAAGTCTACAAGAGTAGAAATATCCGTATCCTTTAAAGACAGAAAGACTGCCCTGATTAAAATCTGTGATAGGGGATTCGGGCAGATCATACCTTCCTCCGGTTTATGCTGGGAGCAGGAAATCAAGCTATAAGGAGGCTTTGTGGGATGGGAATACTGATAGCATGCGAAGAAAATAAGGCAAAGCTTCCTTACCGCTTTAAGGTAACGGATACCGGCATTTATACGGCAGAGGAACTTTTTTATTATGTCTATCATAATTTTTTACTTTTAACCGATGAATTATATGAGGAAGCCTTTCTAATGTGGCTAGAAAAGGAACTGTTCCTTCCAGAGAAGGCGGAAAAAATAAGAGAAGCGAAAAAGAACTATTCCGGCTATGATGCGTTGGTAGAAGCCGCCTCCATCCTGCTTTCTGATAACAGCTATTATCAGGAGGAGGAAGTACAGGAATTCCTTCTAAGGCAGAATGAGAGAAAGAATGTTTCCCCCGGGGAACTGGCTGTTAAAAAGGCAGAATCCTTTCTGCAGCACGGGCGGTATTTCGAGGCTGGCATGATTTACGAAAGCCTCCTTGCCGGAGACGGCATGTATGCTGTCTTAAAGGAAGAGGCAGGCAGAATCCGGCATAACCTTGGGGTTTGCAGACTCCATACGGAAGGTTTTAAAAGGGCAGCGAAGGATTTTAAGGCAGCCTACGAGATGACTGGCGGAGAGGAATCCAAAAGGCAGTATGTGCTTTGTATGCTCCTTGGCGGGAATGAAAGTACATTCGGGGCGGAGGAAAGTATCAGTGAAGCCTATGTAAAGGGCATCAGGGAAGAAATTCAGGACAGCCTGTTACAATACGGGTCTTCTGATGAATATAAAAAGCTTGAGGAGCTGAAGGAAGCCAGGGACAGCGGTAAGCCGGCTGACTTTCTTCAGGGAGTAAGGGAGAGGCTTGAGAGCTATAAACAGGAATACCGGTCAGAGAACTCATAACCCGGTAACATAAAAGGAGATGATTACATGGGGTTTTGGAAGAAAAAAAACCTGGAGAAGCCGGAAGAGCAAAGGCAAGAAAATGAACTTGCGGCAGCACAGATAGCAGAAGCGGACTATTCGGAGCTAAAAAAGAGCTTCATAGAGGAGAGCTGTGAGCAGGTCGTGGAAAGTACACTCCAGGCGCAGGAATTAAAAGCAGAATTTCAGGCGGTAACCGCCTATATCAGTGATATCCAGAAGCTGGAAGGCCTGAACAGTGAAGACAGAGAATTGGTAAATGACCTTACAAGAAAGATATTGACCTTGTCTAAGGACAGGGAAAGATATAAAAAGGGAATACGAAAGATAAAAGACACCCAGTATCTGAACCTGGCAAAGTTCGAAGAGGATGTTCCCAGGGATTTAAAAAAAATGAAATACTGGGAAGAATACAGCTCCAATATACAAAATGATTTAAAATATCTGGAAAGCGAGAGAACCGCCCTGCTGCACCAGAAGGGAGACGTGGAAGAAAACCAGAAGACACTTGGGACCATCGGAATCACCACTACCGTACTTTCCGTCCTTTTATTTCTTGTGTTTTTATGGATAAATAGTAAGACAAATGCCAACATGCAGCTGCCCTTTATGCTGACCGTTACAATGGATGCCGCGGCAGCCGCTTATATTTTCCTTCGTTCCAGGGATAATAAGAAGGAAAAGGCAGAAACAGAGAAAAAGTTAAACCGTGCTATTTTGCTGCTGAATAAGGTTAAAATCAAATATGTCAACAATACAAATGCCCTTGATTACTGCTATGCCAAATATTTGGTGGACAGTCAGGAAAAGCTGGGCTTTTTGTGGGAACAGTATAAAAAGGAAAAAGAAGACGAAAATCAATATAAGCTCAGCAAGGATCAGACGGAATATTATAACCGGGAGCTGATCAACCACCTAAAGGAGTACAGGCTGGCGGACGCAAAGATATGGGTGCATCAGTTGGAGGCTCTGTTAGACGGCGCAGAGATGGAAAAGGTAAAAGAGGCTCTATTTGAAAGAAGGCAGAAGCTAAAGGATAGGATAGAGCAGAATAACCTTCTGAAAGAGAAATGCATGGAAGAAATTGAAAAATTTACTAAAGAAAACGAAGAAAACAAGATATATGTGGCAGAGCTTCTAAAAAAGAAGGGAATCGCTCTTGACAGATAAGGAAAGTTTTCATATGATATTCATAGTTGATTCTATATAAGTTGAATTAAGTTTAAACTAAAATTCAGCTTCTATGCCAATATAATAATTGAAAATGTAAAGACGGAGAGGATTAGATAGGTAAGTGTATCAGAGAGGACAGTTCATTGGCTGAAAGGCTGTCTTGCTTACTGCTTGTTGAAGGTAGCTCCTGAACAGTATCTTTGAAGGCGAGTAGGAGATACCGGGTAATCCCGTTATAGAAGAAAAGGCAGCATATTGCTGTAAATAAAGGTGGTACCACGGTTCTTCGTCCTTTTCGGCGGGGAACTTTTTTATTGCCTTAAAATAGGTTTAGGCAATAAAATTAACGGAAAACTAAATCCACAGGAGGAAGAAAATGAAGAAAGAACTGGAAAAGACTTATAACCCTGGTGATATTGAGGACAGACTCTATGCCAGGTGGATAGATAAGAAATATTTTAAAGCAGAGGTGGATAAATCCAAGAAACCCTTTACGATCGTAATGCCCCCGCCGAACATCACAGGACAGCTCCATATGGGTCATGCCCTGGATAACACCATGCAGGATATTCTTACAAGATTTAAGCGGATGCAGGGCTATAACGCACTGTGGCAGCCGGGAACGGACCATGCAAGTATTGCAACAGAAGTTAAGATTATCGAGCAGCTTAAAAAAGAAGGCATTGATAAGAAGGACCTTGGTAGAGAGGGCTTTCTGGAGAGAGCCTGGCAGTGGAAGGACGAATACGGCGGACGCATCATCAGCCAGCTTAAGAAGATGGGCTCCTCCTGTGACTGGGACAGAGAGCGTTTCACCATGGATGAGGGCTGCTCGGAAGCCGTTGAGGAGGTATTTTTAAAGCTTTACGAAAAAGGACTGATTTACAAAGGCTCCCGTATTATAAACTGGTGCCCTGTATGTAAGACCAGTATCTCCGATGCAGAGGTAGAGCATGAGGAGCAGACAGGACATTTCTGGCATATTCTCTATCCAATAGCAGGAACAAAGGACTTCCTGGAGATTGCTACCACCAGGCCGGAAACGATGCTGGGTGATGTTGCGATAGCAGTTCACCCGGAGGATGAGCGTTACAGGGAACTGATTGGGAAGAATGTCATTCTGCCCTTCTTAAATAAGGAAATTCCCATTATTGCAGATACCTATGTCGACAGGGAATTCGGAACAGGTGTGGTTAAGATAACGCCTGCCCATGACCCCAACGATTTCGAGGTCGGCAAAAGGCACAATCTGGAACAGATAAATATTATGAACGACGATGCCACCATCAACGAAAAGGGCGGCAAATTCGCAGGCATGGACCGCTATGCAGCCAGAAAGCAGATGGTTAAGGAACTGGAAGAAATGGGCCTTCTAAAGAAGGTGGAGGAGCATGTCCACAATGTCGGTATCCATGACAGGTGTAATACAACTGTAGAACCCTTAATCAAGCAGCAGTGGTTCGTAAAGATGGATGAACTGATAAAGCCAGCTGTAGAAGCCGTAAAGAGCGGGGAAATATCCTTTGTTCCGGAGCGCTTTGATAAGATTTACTTTAATTGGACCGATAATATCAGGGACTGGTGTATTTCCAGACAGCTTTGGTGGGGACACAGAATACCTGCCTATTACTGCGAGGAATGCGGTGAGGTAGTGGTAGCCAGGGAAATGCCAGGAGTCTGCCCGAAATGCGGCCATACTCATTTTAAACAGGATGAGGATACCCTTGATACCTGGTTCAGTTCCGCTCTGTGGCCTTTTTCCACCCTCGGCTGGCCAAAGAACACCGAAGACCTTGCATATTTTTATCCGACGGATGTACTTGTGACCGGATACGATATTATTTTCTTCTGGGTTATCCGTATGGTATTTTCCGGCTATGAATATACGGGCAAGGCTCCCTTTAAGAAGGTGCTTATTCATGGACTTGTAAGGGATTCTCTTGGAAGAAAGATGAGTAAATCCTTAGGAAACGGCATTGATCCCCTTGAAATTATCGATAAATACGGTGCGGATGCACTGCGTTTTACCCTTATCACCGGTAATGCACCTGGAAATGATATGCGTTTTTACCTGGAAAGAGTGGAAGCCAGCAGAAATTTTGCCAACAAGGTATGGAATGCTTCCCGCTTTATCATGATGAACCTGGAGAAGGCAGAAAATGAAGGAAACAGGGAAATTCACCTGACCCTTGCGGACAAGTGGATACTTTCCAAATGTAATACCCTGGTAAAAGAAGTAACGGAAAATATGGAGAATTTTGAGCTTGGTATTGCAGTTCAGAAGATTTATGATTTTATCTGGGAGGAATTCTGCGACTGGTATATTGAAATGGTAAAACCCAGACTTTACAGTGAGACGGATGAGACCAAGAGCGCAGCAATACAGACCTTAAAGCAGGTGCTCATTACCTCCTTAAAGCTTCTCCACCCCTATATGCCCTTTATTACAGAGGAAATCTATTGTACCCTTTCCGAGGCGGAAGGAAAGGACGGAGAAGAAGTATCCATTATGATATCGGATTGGCCGGTTTATGATGAGAAGCTTGATTATGTGCAGGAGGAAGAGGCGGCAGAGTTAATAAAGACTGCTGTCAAGGGGATTCGTACAGTTCGTACGGGCATGAATGTTCCGCCTTCCAAGAAAGCCTCCGTTATCATCGTGACAGAGAGCAGCAGAATACAAGAGATTTTTGAAAACAGCAGGACATTCTTTGCCACACTTGCCTATGCCTCTGAGGTCCTGATACAGACAGGCACCGAGGGAATATCCTCCGATGCGGTAACAGCCCTGATTCCGGAAGCAGTTATATACATGCCTTTTGCGGAGCTTGTTGATATCGATAAGGAAATTGAAAGATTGAACCAGGAAAAGGAACGCCTGACAGGAGAGTTAAAACGTGTAAACGGAATGCTGTCCAACGAGCGGTTCGTGAGCAAGGCGCCCCAGGCAAAGCTTGAGGAAGAGAAGGAAAAGCTGGCTAAGTATACCCAGCTGATGGAACAGGTAGAAGAACGCTTAAAAACTCTTAAAAAATAGTTAAGAATAAATACACTTGATTTTTAAACATATTGTGAGTAAGATAGAATTAAAAATGGAAAAGGTAGATTGTATGATTAATTTTGATGAAGAAATAGCGAAATTTCAGCCAAGCCTTGAGGTCGACCAGGCGGAGGAAGTAATTCACAGCAATGATTTGTCAGATATTACAGACATTATTAAGACCATGCTGAAGGAAATCAAGGATAGAAATTAGAAGAAAGGAAGCCACAAGGTGATTTCACAGTAAAAAGTGGCGGGAATAAGACATGATATGTCCGGCATGTAATAAGAGCATACAGGGTAAGAATAACCGCTGTGAACGCTGCGGCGAAGACCTGACTGTTTATAAGAAAGTTTATATGATGTCAAACCGGTATTATAATGAAGGGCTTGAGAAATCAAAGGTGAGGGACCTTTCCGGTGCCGTTGTCATCTTAAAGAAAAGTCTTGAGCTCAATAAGAGGAATACCGATGCCAGAAATCTATTAGGCTTAATTTACTATGAGATGGGAGAGTCCGTTGCTGCCTTAAGTGAGTGGGTCATCAGCAAGCACTTCCAGCAGGAGAACAATGATGCGGACCGGTACATGGAGCTGGTGCAGTCCAATCCTACAAGGCTTGAAAATCTGAATCAGACAACAAAAAGATATAATGCTGCCCTTTTGTCAGCCAAACAGGGAAATGAAGACCTGGCTATCATACAGCTTAAAAAGGTAACCAACCTGAATCCTCATTTTGTAAAAGCACTTCAGCTGTTAGCCCTCTTGTATATGAAGACCGGTGAGATGGAGAAGGCATTAAAGAATCTGACAAAGGCAAGCAAAATTGATGTTTCCAATACCACCACTCTTCGTTATCTGAAGGAATTAAGTGATTTGACCAGTGGACCGGAAGAGGATGGAAAGCCCGAAAGAAAAGAAGAGCGAAGGGTAACAGCAGAGCCTGTCACCTTTACCCATGCGGCCTATAAGGAAGATAAGCCCAATATATGGCCTTTTGTGAATCTGATTATCGGTATAGCGGTAGGTATTTTAGGAGCGGTATTTTTAATTGTTCCTACAGTCGGAGACAAATATCAAAACAAATATAATAACCAGATAAATGATAACAATGCAGCCGTAAATAAATGGCAGCAGGAATATAATTCCCTTCAGAAGGAAAAAGAGACCCAGGATGCAAAGATTGAGGATTTGAACAAGCAGATAAAGGATTTAAACGGCAGCCAGCTTGACGATACAATCTATGATCAGCTCCTAAAGACAGGAACTCTTTATATAAACGAGCTGCAAAAAAGCGGGTCAAATATTGATTATCTGGCAGTTGCAAGCGAATTTGCAAAAATTAAGAGTGACAAGTTTGATAAGCCTGAGGCTCAGGCCTTATACAATGAGATAAAGCAGGCGATTGGAACCAATGCCTCTGCAGCTCTTTATGAGGAAGGACATAACCAATATTTAGCCAGAAAGTATGACGAGGCTTTAAGCAATCTGACAAGTGCTTATGAGCTGGATGATACGAATGTGTCTGCGGTATATTTTATTGCCAGAAGTTATCATCAGCTTGGAAAATATGACGATGCTAAGAAATACTACAATCTTGTTATAGATAAATTCCCGGATTCCTGGCGTGTAAGTTCTGCCAAGGAAAAGCTGTCGAGTATCCAATAAGCTTAAATAGTAAAATTAAAATAAAAAAATAAATCCGGTCAAAAAGCAAAGGCAATTCCAAAATTTTTTGGAATTGTCTTTTCTTATAGACGAAACTAAAAATATATGTTAAAATATGTAAATGTAAACTTCTGGATTTTATATGATATGATTTGCAGCAGCACAGGAAGAATTTATGGCTTCCCGTATCGGTCAAAGGGCTGAAAAGCCCTGTACTCTCAGTGCAAATCTTATACAAAGGGAATCGGAGGAAATAAAATATCCGGAAAAGAGGTATGCATGGAAAGACAAGAACCCTTAAAGAAGACAAGCAGTACAAAGGGAAAGGAGGCTGCGGAGTACCATATTAAGGATAAATGCCTTATCATTAAGGTAAAGCAGGATTTAGACCATCACAATACCCTGTCCATCAGAGAGCAGTCGGACAAGCTGTTGGAGAAGGGGCAGATTAAAAGTATTGTATTTGACTTTTCCGGAACGGATTTTATGGATAGTTCCGGTATCGGAGTCATAATGGGACGTTACAAAAGGCTCACACTTTCCGGGGGGAAGATTTTTGTAACCGGTATTAATCACAATCTAGACAGAATATTCAGAATGTCCGGGCTGTACAGGATAGTTCCGAAATTTGATTCCATAGAAGAGGCCATTACCAGATGCAGATAGCTGCAGAAAGCCGGTAAATCGGGGATAGGTATTTAAACAGGAGGATAAGTATGGATACCAACGAAATGTTATTAGAATTTGACAGCAGATCTGAGAATGAAAGCTTTGCAAGATCCGTAGTGGCAAGCTTCGTAGCACAGCTTGACCCCACCTTGGAGGAGATTTCTGATATCAAAACTGCTGTTTCGGAAGCCGTGACCAATGCCATCATTCACGGCTATGAAGAATTGAAGGGAAAAGTTATTGTAGTCTGCAGAATATTTGAACATGAGGTTTATGTAGAGGTCCATGACCAGGGCAAAGGCATAAAGGATATCAAACAAGCTATGGAGCCACTATTTACAACAAAGCCGGAGGAAGAACGGTCCGGCATGGGATTTTCTTTTATGGAGGCCTTTATGGATGATCTGGAAGTAGAATCAGAAGAGGGCAAAGGTACAGTTGTTAAAATGAAAAAGAAAATCCACTAAGGGAATGGCTGATATCCTGATAAACCAAAGGTGACAGGAAGGAAGTGAAACAGTGGATACAATCGAATTAATCCGTTTATCACAGGCAGGGGACAAGGAGGCAAGAGACAGGGTAATAACGGAGAATATAGGATTGGTATGGAGTATTGTAAGAAGATTTATGTCCAGAGGACATGAGACGGAGGATTTATTTCAGATAGGCAGTATAGGGCTTATCAAAGCCATTGACAAGTTCGATATGTCCTATGAGGTAAAATTCTCCACCTATGCAGTTCCCATGATAATGGGGGAAATAAAGAGGTTTTTAAGAGATGACGGAGCCATTAAGGTAAGCCGTTCCATGAAGGAAACAGCGGGGAAAATCCGCATCACCAGAGAAAAACTGGGCACCCTGTATGGCAGGGAGCCAACTCTGGAAGAAATCAGCAAGGAGCTTAATCTGGCAAAAGAAGAAGTACTCATGGCGTTAGAATCAGGATCAGAGGTAGAATCTTTATATAAAACAATTTATCAGGGGGACGGAAATGCCATTTATCTCATTGATAAATTGGAGCAGACAAATGATGAGAGTGAAAATATGCTTGACAGGCTTGCATTAAGAGAGACCATTGCATCCCTTGATGAGAAGGATCAGGAATTAATCAGGCTTCGATACTTTATGAATAGAACCCAGACAGATATTGCAAAGGAAATGGGAATTTCCCAGGTGCAGGTATCACGTCTGGAAAAGAAAATACTTATGAAAATGAGGGAAAAAATGTCCTGAGGGACATGGAGGATATTACCAGTATAGAAAGGGCAGGTAAACAGATAATATCAGAGTAAATAGTAAAATCTGCAAGCTATTCATTATAAAATAATAAATAAAAACAGCATCCTGGTAAAAGGGATGCTGTTTTTATTTACAGTATTTAGAAAGGCAGGTAACGAAGGATGGCATTCAGACAGAAAAGTATTTGGATTTTTGCAGCAGTACTCCTGTTAATTGCAGCAGGAATTGCGATAGCCTATTTTACTCAGAATACGGAAAGGAATATCCATAAGGGAACCCTTGTTTATGAAAGAAATTACATGAAGACTGCTGATATAAAAGGGAAGGTGCCCAATGAAAAATGTACGCCTCTATATAAAGATTGAGAAAAGTATTCTGATACACCATAAGGTCATCCGCCTGAAGGATGTAGCAAAGCTATATTCACCGGAGGATAAGCTTGTGGAGGAATTATACCAGCAGGTTCTCTATATTATCAAAGATGATAAAAAGATGGACTATATCTTTTCTGTTATGAAATTAATGGAGCTCATCCATAAGACGTATGCCGATATTGAAATTACAAATCTGGGAGAAGCAGATTTCATCGTTCAGTATGAACCCTCCGGGAAGGAAAAGAAGCTGTGGGAGTATTTTAAAGTGGCTTTTGTCTGCTGTATTGTATTTTTTGGAGCAGCTTTTACAATAATGACTTTTAATGAAGATGCCAGTGTAGAGAAAGTATTTGGAATTATTTATAAGTCAGTTTTAGGAACCGAGCAGGGAAAGGCCTCCATACTTGAAATATCCTATGCGGTAGGACTTCCCTTAGGAATCATCATATTCTTTAACCATTTCAGCAAGTTAAAGACCGGAAATGACCCTACGCCGATGCAGGTTCAGCTGCGGCTATACGAATCGGATATGGATGACACCTTGATTGAAAACAGTTCAAGGGAGGGGAAATCCTTTGATGTTCATTAAATATGCTTTCCTTTGCTTTTTGGGACTGACAGCAGGTATCTTAATAGCTGCCGGAACAGTTGCCTTCATAACCATTGTAGGCGTCCTTACAAGACTTGCCATCAGAACAGATACCGCAAAGCGGATTTTGCTATATGAAGACATTGTTGTGGTCGGTGCTACTTTTGGGAATATTATGGACTTGTTCAGGCTTCCGATACCTGTTGGTACGGTGGGACTAATCATATTCGGGCTGTTCATAGGCTGTTTTATTGGCTGCCTTGCAGTAGCCTTGGAGGAAGTAATTCAAATATTTCCTATTATGACACACCGCCTGAAGCTGAAAATGGGAATTCCTATAATCGTATTATTTCTTGCCCTGGGAAAAGGTTTGGGAGCTTTTTTTCAACTTTTTATCCATTATAAAAAATAAAGAATAAAAATTATCGGATTTATGTAAAATAGTAAGGCAGCAATCAGCTTAAAAATTAGATATTCAGGAAAGAGGTTAGGTTGAAAAAATAAAAGCTTTTTTTCAACTACGGATTAACGAATATCCAATTAAAAATCGGATATTCAGGAAAGAGGTTAGGTTGAAAAAACAAAAACTTTTTCAACTACGGATTAACGAATATCCAATTAAAAATAGGATATTCAGAAAAGAGGTTAAAATGGATAATAATAAAAAGAAGGTCAGTGCTGCTGATGTGGTAAACGAGCAGGATAAGACCAAAAAAGCAGAAAAATACAATCAATATGTCAAGGAAAAGACGCCCACTCACAATAAGGTCATCAATTTCTTCAATGCTTTTTGGGTAGGAGGAGCTATCTGTATTATCGGACAAGCCTTAAATAATTACTACACGTACTTAGGATGCAATAAGGATCAGGCAGGCGGTTACACCTCACTGTCCTTAATTTTATTATCAGTTGTCCTGACCGGATTGAATATATATCCGAAGTTGGCCAAATTTGGAGGCGCAGGTACCGTAGTACCGATTACCGGCTTTGCCAATTCCGTAGCTGCACCGGCCGTAGAGTTTAAAAAAGAGGGACAGGTTTTTGGTATTGGCTGTAAGATATTTACGATTGCAGGTCCTGTAATACTATATGGTGTATTTTCCTCCTGGGTTCTTGGAGTTATCTATTATATATTAATGAAAATGGGAGTCGTAGGGTAGCCGCTGCCGGAATGGTTTGAGTCAGCATACCTTATGGCTTAACTTCAAATATGAATGTGTACAGAGGGTACTTGTACTCATTCCAGACTTCTTCCATCATTGTTTGTGATGTTAAAAAGCGGCATTATGTCGGGATATGTGAAAGAAAAGCACTTTCACACTCCATTATCTATAGCAGTACCGCAGACCTGTCTGCGGTATGCAACGGGAGCAAGAGTGAAAGAAAATATCATTTTGAAAGGATGCCACTTACAGATTCTTTCACTCGTTTTATTTGTGGCAGTATCGCAGAATGGCTTTCTGGCCTGGCTGCGGTATGCAATGGGTATAAATATGGAAAATAACAGTAAAACATGCGGTAAGCAAAGCCTGTTGTTTGCTAATCCGCCCTATATTATAGCAGGCTCCTCTATTACCGGTAAAAAGGAGGGGGAAGGACCCCTTGGAAGATACTTTGACCAGGTAGAGGAAGACCCCATGTTTGGGGGAGATACCTGGGAGGATGCAGAGAGCAGGATGATGAAAAGGGCGGCGGATGCTGTGATTCAAAAGGCAGGTATTAATAAAGACGACATCCGCTTTATGGTAGGAGGAGATTTGCTTGGACAGTTAATTGCTACCTCCTTCGGTATTATGGAGCTTGAAATTCCGTTATTCGGAGTTTACGGTGCCTGTTCTACTATGGGTGAATCCCTTGCCATCGGCTCGGTTTTGGTGGATGGCGGATTTGCTGACAAGATTATGGCTATTACCTCCAGTCACTTTGCAGGTGCCGAAAAGCAGTTTCGTTTTCCACTGGCATACGGAAGCCAAAGGCCGTTAGCGACAACTTGGACAGTTACCGGAAGCGGGGCGGTCATATTGGATAAAGCAGATAACAGAAGTAAGAAGGAGCTTGAAAAGGAAGCACCTGTCTGTGTAATGGGAGCAACGGTAGGAAGGATTGTAGATTACGGCATAAAGGATTCCATGAATATGGGAGCCTGTATGGCACCCTCCGCTTATAAGACCATTTCAGCGAATTTGAACGACCTTGGTGTAAAGCCGGAATATTATGACAAAATTATAACCGGTGATTTGGGCTATGTCGGAAAGGATATCTTAATTGACCTGTTGAAGCAGGAAGGCTTTGATATCTCCAAGAACCACATGGACTGCGGTATCGAAATGTTTGATAAGGATACGCAGGATACCCATTCAGGAGGAAGCGGCTGCGGGTGCAGTGCCATAACCCTGGCAGGCTATGTGCTGCCAAAGCTTCGAAGAAGAGAGTGGAAAAGGGTTCTCTTTGTGCCAACCGGTGCGCTTCTGTCAACGGTCAGCTTTAACGAAGGTAATCCTGTCCCCGGTATCGCCCATGCAGTAATTATTGAGGGGATGTAGGAATATGGATGTTATTCAGTATAGTATCGCAAGTGGACTTGCGATATGCCCGTGGATTAGCTTGAAAAATGCGCTGCATTTTTAAACTTACTATTTAAGAGGTATCGCATACAGACTTGTGGTATGCAATGTATAGAGTGGAATTAGAAATCTGGTAAAAATAAGAAAAATTGTCATAGCAGATGATAGAAAGGGATCCTATGGATTATTTAAAAGCATTTTTGATTGGTGGAGCAATCTGCGCGGTTATCCAGATATTAATGGATAATACGAAGCTCATGCCGGGACGTATAATGGTAATATTGGTTTGCCTGGGAGCCTTGCTGGGGTCACTGGGTATCTACGAGCCCTTTTCCAAATGGGCGGGTGCAGGAGCAACAGTACCCTTGAGTGGATTCGGTAATTCTCTGTTTCAGGGTATAAAGGAAGCAATTGACAAGGATGGCTTCCTGGGAATATTTAAAGGAGGATTGACTGCCACATCGTCGGGTATAGCAGGAGCCTTGATTTTCAGCTATATCGCATCCCTGATATTTAATCCCAAGATGAAAGATTGATAAAAAAGAAGCTCCATGCTTTCCTGCATATCTCCGGTCAAAGGTCTTATGGCTGCCTTTTAACCGGTTAATGCAGAGAGGGTATGGAGCTTTTACATAGGTCAGAAATCAGTGTAGATAATTATAGTGCCAAAAATTATCAGTGTAAATAATTATCAGTGTTAGTCGTTATCAGGTCAAAATTATCAATGTCAATTGTTGTCAGGTCAATTGTTATCAGGTCAATTGTTATCAGTTCAATCGTTATCAGCGTCAATCGTTATCAGCGCCAATTGTTATCAGTGTCATTAGTTATTAATGTCCATAGTTATAATTGAATTCCGGGTCATAAATTTCTTCCGTGCCGTTATTGGTGCCATTGTTCCCGTTATCCGTATTCCCGTCATCTGTTCCTCCGGTATTGGAATTGTCCGGTGGAGTGGTTATGGGCGGGGTGGTTACCGGCGGAGTTCCAGACGGAGGTGTCGTAATAGGTGTGGGTGGTGGAATAATGTTCGGGAGCCCTGAATTTTTGGCATTGTGTACATTACAGGTATCCTTTGGCAGTATATAAGGTGTATCCATTGTTTTAGAGGTCTCATCCTTTGATAACAGTACCTTTTCCTTAACCGTTGCTTTCGGGCAGAAATCATTTGCAATCTTATTTGATACGGTACAGATGGAAACCTTTACATGAACATCACATTTTTCCGTAGGCTCCGTGTTCTTGGCAAAGTATTCGGTAGCCACTGTGGAGCCGCCTTCGTACTTATTACAAAGTCCGTCTACAGCAAGCTTGCCGCTCTTGGTGCAGATAGTACGCTGGACGATGGAATCGGGAATCGTAAAGGGCACCGGTTCCAGGCCGTAATCCTTATGAATCTGTTCCATGACATCCCGCCAGATAATCTTTTGATAGTTTTTATTAGTCTGACTCCTGTTATTGTCAAAGCCTGACCAGATACAGGCTGTGTAATAGGGTGTATAACCTGCAAACCATAAATCGTTGTAATCAGAGGTCGTACCGGTCTTTCCGGCAATGGGCATCTTAAGGTTCTGGAAGTTGACCATGGTTCCGGTACCCTTCTTAACAACATCCTCCATAGCGCTGGTCAGGAGGAAGGCCGTAGATTCCATCATAACCTGACGGACGGAGGTTTTCTTCTTCAGGAGCACCTTATTATCATGATCCAGTATCTTTGTATAAAAGATAGGCTTTGAATATACGCCTCCGTTGGCGACGGCAGCATAGGCAGCTGTCAGCTCAAGATTGGAAACACCAGTTGTAATTCCTCCTAAAGCCAGAGAAAGATTGATATCGGAATAAACTTTACCGGTTTTGGAGGTCATATTGTCTACAAGTGTGGTAAAACCTAGCTTGTTAAGGTAGTCAAAACCAACCTGGGGAGTTACTTTTTCAAGGGTTTTGACAGTTACGATATTCATGGACCTGGTAATTGCTCTTCGAAGAGTGCTCAGGCCTTCATAGTTTTCGCCGTTCCAGTTCCTTACATACCTGTCCGTACCGGGATATTTATAAGGTGCATCATCTATTACACTGGCTAAGGTCATTCCTGCTGAATCCAGAGCAGGTAAATAGGTTGAAAGCACTTTAAAGGTAGAACCTGGCTGTCTGGTCGTATTGGTAGCACGGTTCAAAGTACGGTTTCCGGTCTTCTCGCCCCGGCCGCCGATTAATCCTACAACATAGCCTGTATGCTGATCCATGATAACCATGGAAGACTGAGGCTGGATAATAAGATTGGTCTTCTCAGCAAGTATAGTATCACCGGCTTCTACCTTCGCGGTCTTAAAATCCTTTATTAGCTTTTGGGCCTCTTTTTTGGAAGAGAAGTAAGCAGAGGTTAAATGGTTGTAGTTCAATAAATCATTGGTGTGGTAATGTACTGTTTTTCCGCTCTTTTTTTCTATGGAAAGGGCATAGGTAAGCTCCCAGAAGGAATCGGTTCCCATCTTAGGGAAGTAGCTTTCGTTGGTATATACATTATCAAGTACGGACTGAACCTTGGAATCCAGGGTAGTATAGATGCTTAATCCACCGCTGTAGAGGATATTGCTGGCCTGTGTATAGGTATAGCCCTTTTCAGCCTGAAGGTCTGCGATGACCTGCTCGATCAGTTCATCTACAAAATAGCTGTTATAGGTAGAGTTCTCATCCTGCTCCGCGGTAACGGACTGAATACGGGAGTAGACATCATCAGCTACCGCTTCCTTGTATTCCTCTTCCGTACATTTATTCAAACGCTTCATATTGTCCAGAATCTGCATACGCCGCTGGGAATTGTTATCCGGGTGGTTGATGGGATTCATGTTTGTCGGGGATTGGGCAATGGCTGCTATAACAGCTGCTTCAGATAAGGTAAGGTCGCTTACATCCTTGTCAAAATAACGCCTGGAAGCAGTCTGCACGCCGTGGGTCCCGGCGCCCAGGTTAATCGTATTCATATAATACTCCAGTATCTGGTTCTTGCGAAGCTTTTGCTCCAGCTGGATTGCAAGATACTGTTCCTGAATTTTTCTTATAAATCTATCAAGAATATTATTTTCTGCGCCGCCGTTAAATACCTGGTTCTTTATCAGCTGCTGAGTTATTGTACTGGCACCCTGGTCAAAATCTCCGGATTTGATACCGTTAAAAAAGGCACGGAAGATACCCTGCATGTCAATACCGTTGTGCTGGTAAAAACGTTCATCCTCAATGCTGATAAAGCAGTTTCGAAGAACCTTCGGAATATCCTTTATTTCAACATAAACGCGGTTAGAATCGGCATCTGCCAGTGTGTCTATCACATTTCCATCCTTATCATATATAGTGGTGGTAAAACCAGTTGGAGCGACATTAATCTGATCTATACTGGGGGCACTGTCGGCAAGTCCTTTCAAAACACCGAATCCCAGATAGGAGCCGATAATTATGATAGAAACCAAACATACCAGGAATAAACGGAAGAGGGTAACACTTGCTTTTGTGGCAAGCTTCCTGGAAGCAGATTTTATATACTGTTGCTTTCTGGCGGTTCCTTTCTTGCTAAAATCCATAATAAACCTCCTTTATCCCGTTATTATATCAAATAAAGCCTGCAAAATAAAGAAATATTTTGTTGTGAAGGCACCAGTTCCACGGCTTACAGTCTTTGTTTACCAAGTTTTCCTAAGGCAGCAGATTGTAAATGGGAAAAATTGCATATTCAAATACTTGTCTGAATATATTATAGTAATAATAAAAGATAAATGATACATTACTGCCTATAAGGCACCTTTAAGTATTATATCATTTCTAAAGAAATATGTTAAGTATATACAAAATAAATCCAAAATATGGATTTTTCTAAGCACTTATGCACATATGCTACAAAGTGTAGCACTAAAAAAAGCTCAAAAAATGTTAAAAATATCACAAAATCTGTGATTAATTGGGAATTATAAAATAATTGTTTACATAACGTGAAATTGTACTATCACAGCAGTTAAATTGGGAGTTAGCCCAAAATAATATCTTTATTTTATATTGTGTTAAAGTTATAATAGCCATAGTTTATTATTTCTATTATTGCAGTGTTATTTTAAAAATTATCAGATTTTTGGAGGGGCTATGGAGAAATTATTCTTAGAGGGAACAAAGAGGATATTGTTGGAAGATAACAAAGAGCTGGTATTTGATTATTATTTAGTGGAAGAATGTAGGAATTGTCAAAATAATGTAAAGCTTTACGGCATTAAAATATTCCAGCATATGAGGGACCATCTTTTAGTAGAGTATTCAGAACCTATTTCCGATTCGAAGGAGATAGTGGAGGGCATGATACATAAACTCTGGAAGAATGAAGTTACGCTGGTTACAATGCTGGAAATTGTAGACGATTTAGTTACAGATTGTACATTGTAGGTTCACTGAGGGAAACAAAACAAAAGATATAATACCGAAATAATAGAAGAATAAATAAACTAAGGGAAACAGTTAAGAAAGGAGCTGCTAAGGGGCGGCTCCTTTCTTAATTGTTATCAAAAATAACCAGTTCATTATTTATTACAGCGTACCACAGCTCTTCCTCCCTGGAAAGGCTCAGCCTTCCGGCGGTCAATTCTGTAAGGCTCTGGCGGAAGGAAGAAAAGATCTCCTCCGGTATCAAAAGAGAGAGCGTTACCTTATCCTGATATTCCTCTTTCAACAGATATATTCCCATCTGGGCAATGGTATACTTTAGCTTGCCGGTCAGAGTATAATCAATTAGAATATCTGACTTGAAGCCTAAGGTCTTTTCGATGACCTCAGCATTCCGAAGTCCTTCCTTTGCAGCACTCTGGTAGGCATGCACCAAACCGCCGGTACCGAGCAGCGTACCGCCGAAATACCTTGTAACTACAATGAGGACATTATGAAGCCCTTCCTGTACAATAAGGTCAAGGATGGGAAGCCCGGCAGTTTTTGCCGGTTCACCGTCATCGCTTAAGCGTTTGATTTCATCCTTGCTGCCAATTGCATAGGCATAGCAGTTATGCCTGGCAGAGGAATGCTCTTTTTTTACCTGTTCAATGAACCGGAGTGCTTCTTCCTCGGAAGAGACCGGATAGATTGAAGCAATAAATCTGGATTTTTTAACCGACACCTCACCGGTGCTGTATCCGTATACTGTTCGGCAGCTTTCGTTCATTGCTGTCCCCTTATCTGAATTGATTTTGATCAGGAATATATTCATAGTGAATGATATTTAACCTGTCTTTTAAATCCTGCTCGTTAATTTCCAGTATTTCGCATAGTTCTGTTAAGGTTTTGAATTTATCCCTTAATTGGGTATTAACGTAACTTAACAGTATGAATGGGTCCTTGGGCAGTGTCATGATGTCCTCCTAAGCAGTATTTTTTACTATTATAACATAAGCTTAGTTAAAACAAAATAGGATTTCAAATGTAATAAGGGGGGGGATTGGGAACGGACGATGATTTTTGCTTACCTTTCGTAATTTTCTCGTTCGGGGTTCCGAATTCCACTAAAATGCCAGCAGCTGTTCCTGGCAGGTGAAATTATACCAAACTCGCTGACAGGTTGTTTCGGTGTGGAGCTGTGAGCTCAGACAGTGGTATAATTTTACCTAGGAACAGCTGCTGCCATTTAAGTGTCATTAGGGAACTCCTTAATAGAAAATTACGAAAGGTAAGCCAAAATCATCTGGGTATTGGCAAGAAACCCTTAGACAGTTATTATGTTTTTTGAGTTTTTCTTAGTTTTAGGCACAGCAAACGCATGAAACCAAATAATGGATATACACAGATGACCAAGGGGGGTGTTTGGGAGTTTTGTCTCAAGAGGTTCCTTATGACACTTAAGCGGCAGGAAACGTAACTAGGTAAAACAGTGCCACTGTTTGAGCGCATTAACTGACACAGCCATATTTGTCACAGCGAGTTTGGCGCTGATTTACCTGCCAGTTACGTTTTCTGCCGCTTTAGTGGAATAAGGGTTCTCGCGCAACAAAACTCCCAAACACCCCCCTTGGTCATCGTCCGTTTCCATAAACTTTTTTTCATTCGTTTGCCTTTAGGGGGCTTTTAGTTGACGGGGAGGGGATTTTTCTATACAATAAGAGAACGGAGGTTTGTATGCAGGTGCATTGCGGCTGGAAATGAGGTTATGGACGGAGCAGTGCGGAAACGGGGTGAATGATGGATTTATTTGATTATATGAGGGAAACACAGAAGGAAAAAGAGGCTCCTCTTGCCAACAGGCTGCGTCCGAAAACGCTGGATGAGGTTGTGGGACAGGAGCATATTATTGGGAAGGACAAGCTGCTGTACAGGGCTATTAAAGCGGATAAAATCAGTTCCATTATTTTTTACGGACCGCCTGGGACGGGTAAGACAACACTTGCCAGAGTTATAGCCAATACCACCAGTGCTGCCTTTCTTCAATTGAATGCTACGGTTGCCGGTAAAAAGGATATGGAGGAGGTCATTGGCCAGGCTAAGGATAATATGGGCATGTATGGAAAACGGACCATATTGTTTATAGATGAGATTCACCGTTTTAACAAGGGACAGCAGGATTATCTTCTGCCCTTTGTGGAGGACGGTACGATAATTTTGATTGGAGCTACAACGGAAAATCCTTATTTTGAAGTTAACGGCGCGCTTATTTCACGCTCTGTTATCTTTGAATTGAAGGCGCTGGAGAAAAAGGATATCAGAGAATTAATTGTGAGAGCTGTCTATGACAAGGAAAAGGGAATGGGTAATTATAACGGGGAGATTGACCAAGAGGCACTTGATTTTCTCTCCGATATCTCAGGAGGGGATGCCAGAACTGCCTTAAATGCTATTGAGCTTGGAATTCTTACAACGGAACGGGGAGAGGACGGCAGGATACACATTACCCTGGAAGTGGCTCAGGATTGTGTGCAAAAGAGAGCCATCCGGTATGATAAGACCGGAGACAACCATTATGATACCATCTCTGCTTTTATAAAGAGCATGAGGGGGTCGGATGCGGATGCTGCTATTTATTATCTGGCCCGGATGCTCTATGCGGGAGAGAGCGTGTCCTTTATTGCCAGGCGTATCGTTATCTGTGCCGCTGAGGATGTGTCCAATGCGGACCCTAATGCGCTTGTAGTTGCCAATGCCGCCGCAGAGGCTGTGGAAAGGTTAGGCATGCCGGAAGCACGGATTGTACTGGCTCAGGCGGCTGCTTATGTTGCCTGTGCACCGAAAAGCAATTCTGCCATAATTGCCATAGATGCCGCCATGGCTGCCGTAAGAAATGAGCATACTCCCACCATCCCGCCCCATCTGATGGACGCTCATTATAAGGGAGCGCAGAAGTTAGGGCATGGCCTGGATTATAAGTATGCTCATTCTTATAAAAACCATTTTGTGAAGCAGCAATATCTTCCCGATGAATTACAGGGCCGCAGCTTTTATGAGCTGTCTGATCAAGGCTATGAAAAGACCTTAAAGGAATACCAGGAGCGGATCAGAAGGGAAGCGGAAGAATAGTACCTGCAGGTGTTACTGCTTGTCCTTCCTTTTTTTGGCTTCCTCTTCCCCGCGCTTTTTAAGCAGCTTATATACCAGCATGTAGGCATACAGCAGGATAGGTATTATAATGGTTGAATACAGACTTGCCATTAGAAGTCCCTTTGAATTGGGAGAGGCGGTAAGACCTGCATAGAGTGTAAAGCCATATAAGGACAGCAAAAGCAGTACGGCTATTAAGGCACCGATACGTTTTATTTTTTTCATAAGAACCCCTTTACTTTCAATGAAATTAGGTTTTGTTAATAACAACAGTATAAAGGAAGTAGTTGTTAAAAACAAGAGGCGATGGCTGTAAAAATAACAGTCATTAAAGCAAGCAGTTGCAGAGAACCTGTCTATGAAATTTAATTTTTGTGCAAATTGCTGTATAAATATTTAAAAGCCGTAAAAATAATATTGCATAATATAGTATTTGTAAATAGATTGCATTTTTTATTTGACAATTATAAAATATCATGTATAATACATTTTAAAGTCAAAGGCGATTATCTCATTTTATGGGATGATTGTCTTTTTTTATTTCAGCCAGCTGATGGATAAGGTATTAATCGGCCGTATACCTGTAATTTCCTAAGCTGTATCTTTACTGTTTTTTACTTTAATAAGTTAATGCAGTGCCCGGGAGAAGTAATTGAACTAAACTGTTAATCACTATCCATTAAGAAAATATAAAAAGGAAGGTTAGAGTCTATGGAAATTAGCAATGGAAACACCGCATATATACTTATCAGCAGTGCATTAGTACTCTTAATGACTCCGGGTTTGGCATTCTTTTATTCCGGCATGGAAAGAAGAAAAAATGCGCTTAACACTTTGATGTCCTGTTTCTTCATTTTAGGGCTGGGTTCCGTATTATGGGTTGCAGTAGGATACTCTCTTAGCTTTGGTCCCGATCACGGCGGAATTATAGGAGATTTCAGCAAAGCCTTCTTTAATGGGGTTGGATTTGAACCCAATGGGGATTATGCCGGTACCATACCGGAAACGGTATTTGCCGCATTCCAGATGATGTTTGCTATTATTACTCCCGCACTTATCTGCGGAGCTATAGCAGGCAGAATGAAGTTTTCAGCGTTGTTTGTTTTTGTTACGGCCTGGTCCCTGCTTGTTTATTACCCTCTGGCACACATGGTCTGGGGTGTTGGCGGTCTTATCAGAGGATTGGGTGCCGTTGACTTTGCCGGCGGAAATGTAGTACACATCAGTTCCGGTGTATCCGGCCTGGTAGCCTGTATCATTCTTGGAAAGCGCAGGGAATATGGGGTGGTATCCTATAAGCCTCACAATATCCCCTTTGTTGTTCTTGGCGCAGCTCTTTTATGGTTTGGATGGTTTGGCTTCAACAGCGGAAGTGCTTTGGCAGCGGACGGTCTTGCAGCACATGCCTTTATGACTACGAATACCTCTGCGGCAGCAGCTCTCCTTTCCTGGATGCTGATCGAAAAAGTTCTTCATGGCAAGCCCACCGTTCTTGGTGCTGCTACCGGTGCTGTAGTAGGACTGGTGGCTATTACACCGGCTGCCGGCTTTGTACCCATCTGGGCCGCTCTTATTATCGGTCTGCTGGTAAGCCCTATCTGCTATTTCGGCATGACAAAGATTAAAGGCAGATTCGGTTATGATGATGCATTGGATGCTTTCGGCTGCCATGGACTTGGCGGTATCTGGGGCGGCATTGCAACAGGTTTATTTGCAAAGACCTCCATTAACTCAGGTGCTCAGTGGAATGGACTGGTTTTTGGTGATGTGAGATTATTTGGCGCACAGTTATTAAGTATCTTAATTACGATTGTGTTTGCAGGTGTTGCTACCTTTATTATTGTATCCGTTATCAAGCTGGTAATGCCTATCAAGGTATCACAGGAAGAAGAAGCACAGGGACTTGATATGGTTGAACACGGCGAAGTTGCATATCCTTCTTTTAACGGTTTGGATTAACCATTCTCATGAACGAATAGAAAGGAAGACTGTATATGAAGAAAATCGAAGCAATTGTAAGGCCGGAGAAGCTGGAGCCTTTAAAGGATGCCTTATTAAAGCAGCAAATCAACGGACTGACCATTAATCAGGTGCTGGGCTGTGGAAAGCAGTATGGTTTCACGGAGTATGTCAGAGGTAATACCATTATCATGAATACTCTTCCCAAAATTGAAATTACTCTGGTTGTGCCCGACGAACGTCTGGAAGAGATTATCGATACAATCATAAGCATCGCTCAGACCGGTAAATTTGGCGATGGCAAGATATTTGTTACGGATGTTGTGGACTGTATCAGAATCCGCACCAAGGAACGCGGGGAAAAAGCATTATAATGAACGGATAATAGAAACAGCTGGGAGAAGCTCCATGGAGCTTCTCCCTTTTTTCGCTTTCGGCCTTTTTAACTGCCAATTTAATTGGTAAGGCTTTCTGGTCTTCCAGCCTGCTATATTCGTTGTTAAGGTATCTTGACCTTCAGTCAGGGTATCTTAAGGCTTTCCTATTGTTTTAGGGCTGATATGGGATATAATCAAGTAAGACAGAGAACTTTCAGGAAGCTGGCAGTTCCCTGGACATCACTGGAGCGTGTTTGAAAACGGCTTGTGCCTTGTTTTCCGTAAAGTGGGGCGGCCAGAACAGTACAATGAGTTTTCAGACATGCGCGAACATGAAAAAGGGGGGTGTAAATGAAAGTAACAATAAATCAGAACATGGCCTGTACAGAGGATGAGATCATCATTAATTGCAGTTATCTGGACGAAAGGCTGAAGCAGCTGATAGAGCTGATACGTCAATATTCCTTTTCGATGGAGCTTTTTAAGGGAAATGAAAGCTATCATATACCATTGGAGAAGATTTTTTATTTTGACTCGGCAGATGGTAAGACCTTTGCCTATACCAAGGACAAAATTTATGAGGCAAAGGAAAGTCTTAGTGAGCTGGAGGATAAATTAAGAACGACACCTTTTGTCCGTATCAGTAAAAACTGCATTCTCAACAGTTCCTGCCTTGTGAAGGTAAAGCCCATGGTAAATCACAGGCTGGAAGCCACATTAAAGAATAACGAGAAGGTTATTGTATCCAGAAACTATATTCAGGTGTTAAAAGAAAAGCTATTAATAAGAGGAGGTCTGACATGAATCATAACCGTAAGATTTTCATCACAAGTACTGCTTTGAGCTTTATGTATGCAGCTTTGTTTCGCTCTGCATTTAATTTAATATGCGGATATGAGGACAGCAGCAATATATTCTATCTGCAGCTGATTTTGTATCTGGTCATCGTGGAAGCTATCAATCTTTTATTCCTTAAGATGCCTTTTAAGAATTACCTTACCTTTGCTGTTACGGAAGGCCTTGTATTATATCCGGTTTTCCTGGCGGCCTCTTATTTCTTCAACTGGTTTTCCTTTCGGGACTGGCAGGCGTTTCTTCTCATGAGCCTTTGTTTTGCAGGAATCTATTCTCTGGTCGTATGGCATTTTTATAGCAGGGACAGGAAGGAAGCCGATGATATAAACAGTCTGATTAAGTAATAGGAAATAACTCCCTGTTAGAAATAGGACTATTGTAGGATATTATCCCATTAAACTATATTATTACATAAATTGACTTTATTTTCATTTATGTTATAATGTTAATGTTCTATGCGAATTCTTATAATACGGCATAAATGTTCCAGCCGAATCATAAGGATAGCACACTACTTATAATAGGGAGGATTTTATGTTAACAGCAAGTGATTACAGAGCAAAGGCCAGAGAAGCCTTGAAAGGAAACTGGGGAATTGCAGTGGGTACTGCATTTGCCGTACAGGCAATCAGTGTAGTATTGGTGGTTATTGCCATTTTAATTTTATTTGCCAGCGGCTTGTCGAATCTGAATTCGTATACCTACGGAGAGCCCAATTTTTCAACAACAGGAATATTGTTTTATCTGGTTATGATAATTGTGGCACTTTTTGTGTCCTATACTTTAACTATCGGCTTTAATTATTTTACTCTGAACCTTGTTAGAGGAAATGAATTTAAATTCGACAATATTTTTTCAAGATTTAACAAAATATTTAAGATATTCGGATTGTATTTTATGATGGGATTATTTGTCTCATTGTGGTCCATATTATTTTTAATTCCCGGAATTATAGCAAGCTATCGTTATATAATGGCTCCCTTTATTATGGCAGAAGATCCTGAAGTTGGTATTCTGGAAGCCATCGGAAAATCCAAGGAAATGATGAAAGGGTATAAATGGAGGTTTTTCTGCCTTGAAATTAGTTTTATTGGATGGATCCTATTAAGTGTTTTCACTGCGTATATTGGTCTGTTATGGGTAACACCTTATATGCAGACTGCCTTTGCGGCTTTCTATCTGGAGGTTTCCGGTCAGAGTGGACAGAACGGGCAGAAAACCCAATATGAGTATGATTTAAGTGATGAATAAAATGGATTAAACAGCATTAATAGGCTGTGGCACAGGCTGCCTGACTGATTGGCAGGCACCGGTGCCGCAGCCTTTTTCTTACCATTGACCGGGCACATTTTAAGGAATATAATGATAGAAATTGGGATATCAGGATATGATAACCATGTACAATACAAGGAAAAACAGGAGGAAGTAAGAAAGATGCCGAAGGGAAAAAGAAAACTGGTAAAATGTATTGTTTGCGGTGAGATTTTTGATTCAGAGCTTGACACCTGTCCCGTATGCGGAGTGGGCAGGGAATATTTTATTCCCTATGATGAAGAAGATATCCGGTTCAGTAAGGATACGGAAGAAACCTTTGTTATACTGGGAAATGGTGCGGCAGGAATCAGTGCTGCCGAAGCCATACGGGAGAGAAATGACACCTGCTCCATCCTTATGATTTCCAGAGAAGCAGAGTACAGCTATAACAGGCCGATGCTGACAAAGAGCTTAAGCTCCCTTATTTCGGCACAGGAAATCCTGATGCATCAGCCGGAATGGTATGAGGAGAATCACATAACCAATCTATTGAATTCGGAAGTAACAAAGCTTGATACCAGTAACAAGACCATTGAGTTAAAGGATGGCAGAAGGATTGCTTACGATAAATGCATCTATGCACTTGGAGCAGAATGTTTTGTTCCGCCGATTAAGGGCAGTGATAAGCCGGAGGTAATTGCCATACGTAATCTGGAGGATGTAAAGAAAGCAAGGGCATTAGGAAGCAGTGCCAGGAAAGCCGTTGTAATCGGCGGAGGTGTCCTGGGGCTGGAAGCTGCCTGGGAGCTTAGTAAATTATGCGAGGTAACCGTACTTGAGGTGGCGGACAAGCTAATGGTAAGACAACTGGATGACAAGGCCGGAGAAGTATTGGGAGAGCTGATAAAAAAAGCCGGTGTCAAATTTCGCGTAAATGCCTCCATTACTGAAATAACGGGAGAGGAAAAAGTAACCGGAGTTGCTTTAAGGGATGGTGAAGTCTATGAAGCTGACCTGGTAATTATATCCTGCGGCATCAGAGGCAATGTAGAGCTTGCCAGGGAAAGCGGAATTACCGTTCAGAAGGCCATTGCAGTAAATGAGAAAATGGAAACCAATGCGGAAGGTATTTATGCCTGCGGTGACTGTGCGGAGTATAGGGGTGCTAATTATGCGGTCTGGTCTCAGGCAGTCCAGATGGGAAAAACAGCAGGGGCCAATGCGGCGGGTGATACTGTGGAATATGAACCGGAAACGCCTGCCCTGAGCTTTGAAGGTATGAAAACGGCACTGTTTGCCGGCGGGGACAATGGTAAAAATCCGGAGCTTGAATACCAGACCCTGGAATACAGTAATTTAGAAGACGGTAATTACGAAAAATATTACTTTCATAATAACAAGCTGGTAGGTGCCATACTGATTGGGGATACCCGTAAGATGGTTAAAGTAACAGAGGGCTTGAATGTAGGATGTTCTCTTAATTATGTAAGGAACAACGTCATCCATCCATAATCAACGGTAAATAACGGCTGCGCTATGGAATACTTTTTTATAATTATCATATAGATAAGTAATTACTTTTTGGAGTAAACCGCCATGGATGAGGCTGACAGATATAAGATTACCAGTGAGGATTATGCCGATATAATATTGGAGGATTGGAGCAATACAGAGGCAGCCCGTAAATTTTCCGGGGACTTTGTTAACCATATCAATAACGATATTGCTTTTGCGTACATTCCGATGGATAGAATGACTCTGGACAGTATCAATAAATTCGGATATTACTCCATTCCCGGATGCTATGGGCTTATGAAGGCTGAGACCGGGTGGGAGCAATTACCCGATTCAAACCCTGATAGCTTTAACGGATATGTTGGTAACGGTGTGCTGTTAGGATTTGTGGATACGGGAATAGACTACCGGCATCCTGCCTTTATAGGGAAAGATAACACTACCAGAATTGTATCTATTTGGGATCAGACTATAAATAGCCAGGGGTATCCGGAAGGGCTCTATTATGGCACGGAATATAGCAGGGAACAAATTAATGCCGCACTGCAAAGCCCGGACCCACTGTCCGTCGTACCCGTAACGGATAATATCGGGCATGGGACCATGATGGCTGGTATTGCCTGCGGCAGCCAGGATGAGGCAAATCATTTTCAGGGGATTGCGCCGGAGGCTGAGCTTGTTATAGTGAAATTAAAGCCGGCAAAGCAGTATTTAAAGGAAATATTTATTATTCCCGATGAAGTTCCCTGTTATCAGGAAAATGACATTATGGCAGGTGTTGAATACCTAAACCGTGTGGCAGGCTTACTTAACAGGCCCATAGTCATTTGCCTGGGAGTTGGAAATAATATGGCAGACCATGCCGGACTGCGTATCAGCAGCCGCTTCTACGCCTCTCTGGGTGAAAAGCCAGGTTTTGTGTTTGTCACAGCCGCAGGAAATGAAGCAAACCGCAGAAACCATTATTACGGAAATATTGCGGACAATGTCACAATGGATTATGTAGAGCTCCATGTGGGAGAAAAGAATCCTGGATTTATGATGCAGTTTTGGGGACAGCCGCCCAATTTCTTCTGGATTGATGTATATATGCCCTCCGGGGAATTCCTTGTCCGTATTCCGCCGGTGGACGGACAGACCATGGTAGAAAGACGGGACAATACGTTAGTGGTAGTGGACAGTATGCTGGGCATTCCATCCAACCACAATCAGTCCATCATATTCCGGTTCCGTAATCCCGCAGAAGGAAACTGGACATTCATGGTATTTGGTTCCATGGGGGATTTGCCGAGAGAATTTCACTTTTGGCTCACTCTTCATAACTTTTTAGAGGAAGGCACTTATTTTTTAAACCCCAATATTTACACTACCATAGTGGGGCCGGCTAATTCTACAGGTCTGCTGACGGTCACGAGCTATGACATAAATACCGGGAAACTGGATTTTTACAGCAGCAGAGGCTTAAATGTCGACCAGTTCCTAAAGCCGGACATTACAGCGCCGGGGATTAACGTGCTCGCTCCCTTCCCGGATTACACCTATGCAGCCGCCAGCGGCAGCAGTATTGCGGCTGCTTATACGGCGGGTATAACGGCCCATATGCTCCAATGGGGAGTTGTAGAAGGCAGGGCAGCTTTTTTAAATACTCCACATGTAAGGCATATTTACCAGCTAAGCGCAATAAGGGAAAAGGACAGGGATTATCCCAATGAAGACTGGGGCTATGGGATATTAAATCCCAAGGGGATTATGAGTACTATGAGAGATTTTATGTCCTTCTGAATTCTGATAATGGATTAAACTGGCAAATGGAAGTTTTTCGCAAGGGGACGGCAGTTTGCACAAAATAGAAAGCTTCCTGCTTCATTCCAATGTATAAGAAGTCCTAATTCTCTGAAGCTTTTGTGCTGGACATATCATCAAACAGATAACTCGCAAAGCTTGAGTGCACTTAGTGAACTCAGACAATCTGTTTGATGATATAGCACAAAAGCTTCAGAGAAAAGGACTTCTAATACATTTCCATAGGCGCAGGAAGCTTTCTATTTTGTGCAAACTGCCTTAGGTATTGGAAGCAGGGCATTTGTCGGGCTAATACTGATAATGATTCGGGTGTCATAAGTAAATATCAATTTATAAAATGTATACCTGGAGTATAAAATTATACATGGACGATAACTGAGATTAATTTATGGCACCTGAATAATAATTTGTGGCAAATTCCTAATACTGGAATATTCTGATAGTAAAATAGTAATAATGGTGCACATATGGAATATTACATTACCGTAGAACCCGGTGTTAGAATTTATATCAATGATATAAATCCCCAGGGGGAGAAACCTATTTTATTTATGCATGGATGGCCTGCAAATCACCATTTGTTTGAATACCAGTATAACGAACTGATACAAAAAGGATACCGCTGTATCGGCATGGATGTCAGAGGCTTCGGAAAGTCGGATAAACCGGTGTACGGCTACGATTATGATACCTCGGCGGATGATATCCGCTGTGTTATTGAAACCATGAATTTAAAGAACCTCACATTACTTGGACATTCAACTGCCGGGGCTGTGGCAATTCGCTATATGGCAAGGCACAGAGGCTGCGGTGTGTCCAAATTAGTCCTCTGTGCGGCAGCTGCTCCCAGTCTTATAGAAAGGCCGAATTTTCCTTATGGATTAAAGGAAGAGGATGTGCTTCAGATTATTAACAATACGTACAAGGACCGCCCTAAAATGCTTGAGGATTTTGGAAAAATGTTCTTCTACAAGCCTATTACAATGCCTTTCTCCCACTGGTTCCTTTCTCTGGGCTTGGAGGCAGCAAGCTGGGCTACCGTTTATGTGGCATGTGCCTGGCTTTATGAGACTTTATTTGACGATATGCAGTATGTAAACGTACCGACACTTATCATGCATGGTATCCATGACGAGGTATGCAAATATCCTTTGGGAGTTGCTCAGCATAAGGGAATTAAGGGCTCTAAGCTTATAACCTTTGAAAACAGCGGGCATGGGCTTTTTTACGATGAGAAGGATAAGTTCAATTGTGAATTAATGAATTTTGTTGGATAGAAATAATAAGGGAATAAAAAGGGGTTGTTGCAAAAATGAAGCCCCTTTTTTATTTTTCTTCACAGAGGTCCTGCCGGTAGGAAGAATAAACAATTTGAGTATAGCATAGATATTACTAACCCTGCGAGGACAGCAAATATTGATGGATAATGGAACACAGAATGTTATAACAAGTGAAGCTTATGCAGATCTGATTGTGGATTTTACCAGAATGAGTGAGGAAGAAAAGAAAAATCTTGGATTTCCTGTGCAGAAAATAAACGAGCAGTTTTCGGTGATTCATATACCAACAGAGGATATTACACCTGAGACAATGCAGATTTATGGTTACTCAGCCATGCCGAAATGTTATGGGATCACTACCTACCGTCATGAAATAATTGATTATGCTTATACTGTCCAGAAGTTCGGATTGGAGGATATTAAAGGAAACGGCATATTAATCGGTATCGTGGATACTGGCATTGATTATACAAATCCAATCTTTTTAAAAGCCAATAATACTACAAAAATAAGAGCTATCTGGGACCAGACAATCGACATCCGGGAAAAGGCACCCGTTGGATTTTTATACGGAACAGAATATACCAGCGAGGATATTGATGAGGCCCTGAAAGAAGAAAATCCTCTGGAAGTGCTGCCAAGTAAGGATGAGGTAGGAGAAGGAACAGCTATGGCTGCCATAGCAGCCGGAGGTAACCCGGAAGCTTCCGCCTTTTCCGGCATTGCCATTAATGCGGAACTGGCTGTTGTGAAGCTGAAGCCGGCTAAAACATATTTAACGGAATTCTATGGTATTCCAGAGACAGCTATTTGCTATCAGCAGAACGATATTATGCTGGGAGTAAAGTATTTGCTGCAGGTTGCAGAACGGTTTAATATACCTATTGCTATCTGTATTGGACTGAGCTCCTCCCAGGGAGCCCATGACGGGCAGGATATCATGAGCAGGTATTTGGAGGATTGCGGAAAAAACACCGGCGTGGGTATTGCGGCAGCAGTGGGGAATGAAGGGGATCAGGAGCTCCATTATTATGGCATAAAAGCCTCGGATGAAAATTATACCACGGCAGAATTAAATGTTGGCGGAGATAATCCTGATTTTTCAATGGAATTATGGACGAATATCCATAGTACTATGAATGTTTTCCTTCTGTCACCGTCTGGAGAAACCGTCCTTCACATTGACGCATCCCTGCCTCCAAGCCATAATACAGTGGTTACATACAAAGAAACAACACTGTATGTTGATTTGTTTATGAATGAGACTTATTCGGTCAAAAAACTGCTACTGTTCCGGTTCAGGAATACGGAAGAAGGTGTTTGGCGTTTTCGGATGGAAGAAGGAGTGGGATTAATTTCCAATTTCCATATCTGGCTACCCATTCGAAATTTCCTTACAGGCAATACCTATTTTCTGAATTCTAATCCAAACACCACCATATCGATTCCGGGCAATGCAGCGCAGGTAATCACCGTTACTTCTTACAATGCGGTTACCAATACTCTGGCAGCAAGTGCCGGCAGAGGCTTCACGTCCAATAACCTGCCAAAGCCCGATATTGCGGCACCCGGTGAAAATATTATCGTACCGACCCTTGAGGGTGGTTTCTATCCCTTATCCGGCAGCGGATTGGCAGTGGCTTTTACGGCGGGTATTCTGGCAGCTATAATGGAAGGCGGGGTTATTCTTAGCATAATGCCGGATATTAACACCCAGCTGCTAAGATTTGTTCTTACCTATCTTGCCAGAAGGGATGCCGGTATGGAATATCCTAATCCGGACTGGGGATATGGATATATTATCTGATTATTTTTCTCCGGCAATACAAAGGCCAAAAAAATCTCTCGTTACGGAAGCATTGCATAGTGCGGAATTACGCAGCAGCTCAGTCATTTCAGACAGGGTATAGGCAGCGTTCAGGGAGGTGAGAAAGCCGGGGCGCATTTCCTTTGGAGAGGTGGAATAATAGACCATAGTCTTTTTGATGGGATGAACATCCCTGCGCAAATCGGTGATGCAATACCGTCCTCCGGTACGGAGAACACGGAAAATCTCGTTAAAGGCACGGATTGGATTTTCCCATTCGTGCAGGGAACCATTGGAGATTACACTGTCAAAGCTTTCGTCTTCAAAGGGCATCTCCATGCAGTTTCCCTGCACGTACCGGGCTGCTATACCATAATCGGCAGCATTTTTCCTTGCGAAACGGAGCATGGCAGGGCTGATTTCGCATCCCGTCAGAGAGTCTGGGTGAAGCTTCCTTGCCAGCTCCAGCCCCACATAGCCTGGACCGGGGCCAATCTCCAGTACATCACCGCCTTTAATTCCGGAGGCAATCATGCCGTCCACACCATTCCAGCCTTTGTCACGCATACAGCGGGCAAAGACATCAAACATTTCTACGGTTACTTCGCTTTGAATTCCTTCATTAGTCTCAATTACTCTTGTTTTCACCATAATCGGCCTCCTTTATTCTGTTCATGGATTGTTCTGCCCAGGCAAGCTCAGCCTGGTAATGTAAGATATGGTGGTCAAAGATAATACAGGCAGAAGTTTTGTACTCATCGGGAATATATTTCATTGTTTCGTCACGGTGCTGCGTAATGATGGACAGGGATTTTTTCAAATTCCCAATATGCCCTTTAAGGCCCTCTGACAATTCTTTGTTATCCAGATGGTCGGAAAAATAAAATGCTGCATCCATCTCAAAATGAGGGCGGTATTTAATATCCAGGGTCTGCATAAGCAGCACCTTGAATTTATCTCCGCCGGAGTCAGTTATTTGATACACCGTTTTTTCGGGACGGGCTCCCTGCTTGTCACGATAAGCGGTAATCAGGCCCTCATTCTCCATTTTTTCAAGGTGATAATAGACTGTAGGCAGCTTGATTTGAGTAAAATCCTCCAGCTGCTCCTCCATAAGCTTTTTGATCTGATATCCATGCTGGGGGCCAAAGCGCAATAGAAGTCCAAGAATATAAAGTGGGATCATAATAATTTTCCTTTCTAAAATACTCAGTGCTGACTATAATTATTATACTCAGTACTGAGTATTTGTCAAGGGGATGTAGGAAAAGAACTTACGAGAAGGATGTGAGAAGGGAATTTCCTCTTAGGCGAAATAAAGTGGAAATAAAGTTTGATAGTACTAAAACAGTTTTCTGAAGCAGTTTTATTAAAAATATAGAAAAATTTTGTAATTTAATGTATTATATAAGTAAATGCAAGGCTATATGGATCAGAATCAAAAAGTAATGGTCTTTCAGGTTTTGATGTGGTAATCTTTGTAAAAGACTTGAATTTTATCATGAATTTATAAAGGTACTAAATTAATAGTGCCATTATATAAAATTTATTAGAAAGGGGGACAGATGGATTTCTTAATTAAAAGCAATCAGTTATTTGTAACAGCTGCTTTAAGCTCATGACCTTATGACTTTGCATGTCCCAAATTAAGTTGCGGTGCTAATCTGTTATATCCAATGAATGCTTGCGGTGTAAACGGATATTAAATGATGGGAGATTACTGTAAATGAAGCAATCAAAATACAATTTCTTTTATGATTTTCCGGAACAGGAAGAGAAGAAATTGGCATATAATGCGTTGACCAATTCCTTGGCATTAATGGATCATGAACATTATAAACAATATAATGATTTTATCAGCGATAATATACCTATCAAGGATGAGAAGTTCATTGATGACCTAAAAATGGGAGGGTATATCATAGAGGATGAAATGGATGAATTGAAATTATTAGAACTGCAGCTTTTCCAAAACCGTTTTAATCGTTCAGTACTTGGATTAACCATTGCTGTAACAGCGGACTGTAATTTTCGGTGTACTTATTGCTATGAAAAAAATAGTATTGAAAATACGAAAATGAATCAGGATGTACAGGATAATATTATTCAGTTGATTAAAGATCAGGCACAGGGTTTAAAGGTTTTATCAGTTACCTGGTATGGCGGTGAACCTTTATTAATGATTGATGTGATACGGAGCTTATCAGAACGAATCCAAAAAATCTGTGAAGAAAATCAAATCACCTATTTTGCGTATATGGTTACGAACGGATACCTGTTAACCCCCGCCATAGCATTGGAATTAAAGGATAAGTTAAATATCCAGGGCATGCAGATAACATTGGACGGGCCTGAAGATGTACATAACAAGCGAAGACCTTTAGTGGGAGGACAGGGTACCTTTCAAAAGATTCTAAATAATTTAAAAGAAAATATAGAGGTCCTTCCGTCTGTATCAATACGTATTAACACAGATATTGATAATCAGGATAGAATCAGTGAAGTTTTTCAGGTATTAAAGGATAATGCTCTGGCTGACAAAGTTAATGTTTATCTGGGGCATGTTGAAGCATTGAATGATGGGTATGTCGCCTGTAAATGTCTGACACCGGAGGGATTTTCACAGGCATATTATGATTTTATGAAAGAAAATAAATTGGATATCAAAAAGCTGTATCCGAAGAGATTCACAAACTACTGCGGTGCGGATGCCATGAATTCCTTTGTGGTGGGTGCTGATGGAAACCTGTATAAATGCTGGAATGATATAGGAATACAGGAAAAACAAATCGGGAAGCTTCCAATGGTAGGCATTGTTGATAACTTTAAACTTTATTCGGATTATTTATTATATGATCCTACCAAGGATGAACGTTGTATTGAGTGTAAACTGCTGCCTGTTTGTATGGGTGGCTGCCCCAACAGAAGATTGCTTGGAGTAGAAAATTGTAATCATACAAAATATGTCCTGGAAGAATATCTGCAAGCTTGCGCACATAGTATAATTGAAGAAAGGATGAGATAACTAATGGAATTTCTGGTACTTTTTAATAGTTGGAATAATGTGATGATTAAGAAAAATTTAGATCCCAAACTTATAAACTGCTTGATTAATGTTCCTAATCCGGGTGTATGTGCCATAGATATAAATGGTGACTGCACTGAAAAGGATCCTAATGGGGGCTGTGCAATTCAAATTGGATAGAATAGTAAGACTAATAGGATGCTATTTGAAAAAATATGCATCCTTATTTACAATATTTATTAGTACAAGCATTGTGGTATGGGGTATTTCCATTCTGATGCCTTTTGTAACCGGAAGATTAATCGATGTATTGGTATCTGACAGCCATAGAAGCAGAGTTTATCAATATGTGGCTATAATAGCTGTTATGAATATAGTCAATTTGGCAGTTCAATACTTTGTTGATTTATCAAATACAAAACTAAACGGTAAAATTGCTTTTGATTTAAGCTTTCGCATTTATAAAAATATAAAGAAAGCACCTCTTTCTTTTTTTGAAAATGCAGATTCCGTTTATTTAAGTACAAGAATTAATGAAGACAGTAATTGTATTATTAATTTCTTTGTTCGAAATTGTGTTAACTTCATAACCAATATCCTGACTGTTTTATTTGGCTTTATCATGATCTTTCAAATCAGTCCTGTTATAACTTTATTATTTATTGGAATCATGATAGCCTATATTATTATCTATAAGGCCTTCCGTCAGCCCTTATACCAATCTAATTTTATTTTAGTTGAAAAAAGAAATCAGTATTTTTCAGTAATGACAGAACAATTTAAACTTATAAAGTATATTAAATTAAATTCATTGTTCCATACGTTTGATGAGAACCTTATAAAGAGATTTAAAGATGTATTTAATACCGTAATGAACAATTTTCGTTTAAATTATTTGTTTTCCAATCTGGCAGCAGGAATACTGGTATTAGCAAATATTATTATCATCTTTTTTGGCGGCATAAAAGTAATAAACAAAGAAATGACCATAGGGAATTTTACTATATTAAGTACCTATTTTAATCTGGTACTAACTGCGGTTCATTATTTTATCGAATTTAGTAAATCATATCAGCAGACATTAGTATCCGTTACACGTATGGAACAAATGAATGAAGTTGCTGCGGAACATAATGGTACCATCAGGATAGACGGAATTGAGTCTATCGATATTCGAAATCTGGACTTCAAATTTGAACATCAGAAAACCCTGATAAAAAACCTGTCCTGTACAATGAATAAAGGGAATATTTACTGTATTTATGGAAGTAACGGGAGTGGAAAGTCGACTTTTCTTAATATGATAGCCAATCTTTATAGTGGCTATCAGGGAGAAATCTTTATTAATTCTTATAATATTAATGAATTGGATATGTATTATCTGAGAGAATGGCATATGGCATATTCCAATCAGGCGGTTACAATGGTTACAGGGAGTATATATGAGAATTTGACATATGGATTAAATAATCAGGAAGACTTAAGAGATACAGTTATTTATTGGTGTAAACGGTTTAACCTGTATAACAAGATAGTAAGCTTGCCAGCTGGTTTTGAAAGTGATATAGCAGCTGATTATATTACATTGTCCGGTGGAGAAAAAGCAAAAATTTCTTTTATAAGAGCACTCGTAAAGGATGCACCAGTCCTTATTTTGGATGAACCAACAGCAGCTTTTGACAAAGAAAGTGTAACTATTTTAAAGGAATGCCTGATGGAAATAAAACCAGGTAAAATCATTCTTCTGATTACACATGATCAAAATATTGCTGATATTGCAGATAAAATAATCCGGATTGGATAATAAGTTGTGATTGTTCAATCATCAAACGGAAGCGGACTGGAAATGGATGTGCTTGTTGTAGTGGTTCTCGGTGGAATGTCCCTGTCCGGAGTAGCCAATACCCGTATCAGTTCAGCTGTTGTATAATAATTTTCCTTTCTAAAATACTCAGTACTGACTATGATTATTATAGTACTGAGTATTTGCCAAGACAGAAAAATAAAGTCTGATGCAGCTTTGCAACAGACTTTACTTTCGAGAATTTTTATTTTAATGAGCTTTTGAGTATCAAATGGGAATATGGTTTTTTGCTAACATAACTTTTCCAAAAAGTCCTGTATACAGTTCGCTAATATGCCATTAGGATTTTCCTCATAAACATCAAAGTACCCATATTCACAATCAATCCATTCTATTTTTCCCGTATCATTGTTAAATAAAATCAAAATTTCTCCTATGTTAAAATAGAATTGTCCAATCATTGCTCTATGTCCAAAATCATTACCGCCAGTCCATTCTTTAAAAGCATACTCTATCTCTTCATTAGCAGTTTCTAAAGATTTTACTGGGGAAAGGCTATATTCTACTTTTCCTTCACACTCATTGAATGAAATCCAAGTATCGTTTCTTTCGTTGCCTGTTTTTTCGAGAAATTCCGCCTCTACAAAATCAACCTCACCATTTATTTTTCTGCATAAGATTCTTGAGTAGAAATCCTTTAAATCCTTATGTATACTAAATCCTAATGTTTCTTCAATCCTTTGCCAGCCTATACAAACTGCACCAATTTCAGCCTTTAATAAATCTTCAATTTTTGCCATTATTATGCCCTTTCTTTCGTCACTATAACTTCCGGTTTTTCTATTTTCTACTGTACCGCCATTGTACCATTTATCCGTCGCAATCACAACTTCATATCTTGCTGCTTGGTCTGTGCTTTTGTAGGCTCCGGCTTATTGCCTGTTCCATGTACTTTCTGACCACCTCTGCTTCCTGTACTTCTTGTTTCAGCAGGTGCATTTCAGAATATAGACGGTCTTTTTTTGAACAAGGACGGCGGTTTTCGCTTTCCATGCTTTCAGCTTGATAGTGCCACCTGTGTCTAGCATATTTTTCAGATACCGCCCGGTGGATTTAAACAAAATAAGTTCGGTTCTGTATCGTCTGTGATATGTGTTCCTGATTTTTAATTGAAAATTTTATAATATAATTTATAATGTTATTAAGGGTATTATAGTAAATATTGTAGTGTATAATAAAACACATTCCGATTTTATTATAAAACCATATAGAGAGAGCTGAATACAAAACCAACTATAATCTTTGGTTTCAAAGCGTTTGTAATTACGGCATTATAAAATATTATGTATAAGAGGTTTTTGCAATGACAACAAAGGATATCGTAACAGAGCGTTTAATTATCAGAAGTACACAGGAGGAAGACGGACCGTTCTGCCTCAGCATCTGGCTGGATGATGAGATGGGAAAATATTTATCCGACCCTCCCCGTGAAAAAGCAGATGAAGCGGAACTGAATTTTGCAAAGGGAATTGAAAAGCAGGAGGGGTGGTATCCGTTTATTGCTGTCTCGAAAGAAAACGGGGATTATATCGGTACCTGCAGTGCAGTTCCCGGCGATGACCAAAAGCATTGGGATTTAGGCTATTGCGTACATAAAAAATACTGGCGCCAGGGCTATGCAGCAGAAATGATTAAAGCATTAATTGATTTTGGATATAAGAATGGCGGGCGAAAATTTACAGCGGATGTTGCCAGGGAAAATGCGGGTTCCAATGCAGTTCTAAAAAAGCTTGGCTTTTATATTGAAAAAGAGGGCACCTTTCAGAAGCGCCTGACGGATATTGTATATGAGCAGTACACTTATAGACTTGATTTGGAAGAAAATTTTAAATCATAGTTTTTAATTAAAGGATTAGGAGAAAAAGAAAATGAAGATAAATCAACCCCAAACAGCTAATCTAAGAGAAGCAGGACCAATCGTTAATCAAATAATAGAGCTGCAGGCCCAGGAACTGGCAGCAGAAAGGCTGTTGTTTTCCTCGGATTACATATCCGGCGAAGACCTGTCAGGAATCGATTACAGCTGTGTTGAATTCAATAACTGCAAGCTGTTGAATTGCAACTTTAACAAATCTGGTTTTACAAATGTATATTTTAAGTATTGTGATATATCCAACTGCACCTTTGAAAACGGTTATTTTAACCAGGTGGAGTTTCTCTCCTGTAAGGGTGTTGGGAGTAAATTTCAGAATTCGACCATCAAGCATGTGCTTTTTAATGATGTGAATTTCAGCTATTCCAATCTGGAGCATTCTAAATTACAGAAGGTAATCATAACTTCCTCTGATTTCAGCAGCGCTTCCTTTGCTGAATGCATTCTAAAGGAGTTGGAGCTTCGTGATGTGACCTTAAATAATTGTGATTTTTTTAAGACTCCGCTAAAGGGAATGGATTTCAGGGAAAGCCGCATTGATGGGATAATCCTGTCCGATAGTTACAAAGAGCTGGCAGGAGCTATTGTAGATACCTATCAGGCAGCAGCCCTGGCACATTTTTTGGGAGTTGAAGTGAAATAGGATTCGAATTATTCCAGCATCTGGTCTATGATAATCCGGATATGACGGCAGAAGAGCGGAACAAGGTGTATGAAGAAATGTACAGGAAATACAATCCTTATATTGATTATTCGGATGTTCCCTTTGAGAGCTGGGGATGTATGTGGCAGAATACCATGGTAATCTATTCCCTGGCCCAGACTCTTGCATTCCAGTTCTTTGCGGAATCTCTGGAGGATATGGACAGCGCCTGGACCCGTTATATCTCCTTTTTACAGAAAGCAGGGACCTTGACATTCCCTGAGATAATAAAGCAATGCGGACTTCGTTCTCCCTTTGACAAGGATTGCTTTGATTATATTTACAGGACCATTAACAGCATCAGGGAAACCTTTTAATCCGGTTTTACGGCTGGCATTGAGACGCAGTATTTTTGAGCGCAGTATTTCGTTGAGAATGCCGTGGGTAGGTATATTATTTAGAGATTGCCTTGTAGCTGTCTGAAGAGTAAGTTTGGTATAGAAATTTAAAAATGGCCATAGCATGACTTAGGTTGTGCTGTGGTCTTTTCTATTTACCTGGATGGCAAAAGGAAGATTTTCTCTGTTTTTACACTTGACTTCCCGAAGTGATAGGATTAAAATAGTTGCGATTACAATAAATGCATATGCAACAATTGCAAAGACAACTATTAGAAATGCTTAATAAGAATTATTGAAAGACATAATTCACTCACAAGATTGTGCCTGCGAAATCCTCGGCCCAATCTAGCGGCGCGTTGGGAAGACATGACTGTTAGTGCGAAATATGTATTTATTAAATTTCTATTTAAGCAGTATCGCAGGCAGGCTTGCGATATGCACGGGGGTAAATATGAAGAAATTTTTAGTCTATGCCAGAGGCTATAAAAAAGAGCTGATTCTGGCCATTATTTGTATTGAAGCGGAGACGGTATTTGAACTGATTATTCCCATGATTATGGCTGACATCATTGATGTGGGTATAGCAAATCGGGATAGATCCTATATTTTGCTGAAGGGTCTTCAAATGGTAGTCTGTGCTGTTATCTCATTATTTCTGGGAAATTTATATGCCAGGTTTACCGCGGCCTGCGGAAATGGCATCGGAGCATCGATCAGGGCGGCAGAATTTCAGAAAATGCAGACCTTTTCTTTTTCCAATACGGATAAATTCAGTACTCCATCCCTTGTTACAAGACTTACCAGCGATGTTACGACCATTCAGAATTCCATCACTAACGGTATGAGGCCGGGATTCCGCTCACCGGTGATGATGTTTATTGCTATTTTCCTGTCCTTTCGGATCAATGGGGCTCTTGCAGTGGTCTTTTTAATTGCGGCGCCGATTCTTGGCATCGTATTATTTTTCATTGTAAAAAATGTCCGTCCGCTGTATGCCAGGATGCAAAGTGCCGTTGACTATGTAAACCGTATTATTCAGGAAAATCTGGCGGCAATCCGGGTGGTAAAGGCCTATGTCAGAGAAGATTATGAAATAACCAAATTTGAAGAAGTAAACCAGAATCTGAAAAACACTTCTGAAAAAGCATTCTCCCTGGCGGTGCTCAACATGCCGGCTTTCCAATTCGTTATGTATGGTACGATTTTAAGCATTCTCTGGTTTGGCGGAAATCTTGTGGCAATTGGGGATATGAAGGTGGGAAGCCTTACCAGTTTTTTAAGCTATGTTCTGCAGGTGCTGAATTCCCTGATGATGTTTTCCAATGTGTTCCTGCTCTTTACGCGTTCCCTGACCTCCTGGAAGAGAATCTCGGAAGTACTGGAGGAGGAGCCGGACATAACCGATGACAGGGCCATAACCGGTGACAGGAGTGTTACTGACGGTCTGGCTGTCGCTGATGACGTGGCTATTACTAATGGTTCGAGCATTAGTAATAATCCTGCAAAGGAGCTTGAAATGAAAAGCGGCAGCATCTCCTTTGACCATGTGTATTTTAAATATAAGGAAGCTGCCAGAGAGTATGTGCTCTCGGATATATCCTTTTCTATAGAATCCGGGCAGACCATCGGGATTCTCGGGCCCACCGGCTCTTCCAAGAGCACGCTGGTCCAGCTGATTCCAAGGCTCTACGATGTGACCTCCGGAAATATCTCCATTGACGGACATCCGATTTATGAATACACCCAAAGGCATTTAAGGGACTCCATCGCCATGGTGCTGCAGAAGAACACCCTGTTTTCCGGTACGGTAAAGGAAAATCTCTTATGGGGCAAAGAAGATGCCACCATGGAAGAAATAGAGAGTGCCTGCCATATTGCCTGTGTGGATGAATTCATTGACCGGCTGGATAAGGGATATGATACGGAGCTGGGGCAGGGTGGTGTTAACGTATCCGGCGGACAGAAGCAGCGCCTGTGTATTGCCAGAGCCATTCTGAAAGCGCCCAAAGTACTGATTCTGGATGATTCCACCAGTGCCGTGGATACGGCAACGGAAGCTAAGATTAAGGAAGGGCTGGCAAAGGAACTGCCGGGCATGACAAAAATCATAGTTGCCCAGCGGATTACCTCCATTATGGATGCGGACCAGATACTGATTCTGGATGACGGCAAAATAAATGCCATCGGCATCCATAAGACCCTGCTGGAGGAAAATGAAATTTACCAGGATATTTATTATTCCCAACAGCAAGGAGGTAATTTATAATGGCCAAAACAATGTCCCATGCAAAACCGAAAAATGCGAAAAAGACTCTGCTGCAATTGCTTCGCTATTTAGGGCGCCATAAGCTGTCCCTGTTTTTTATTACAGTATTTGTATGCATCAGTTCCGCTTCCGGCATTGCAGGTACCTATTTATTAAAAGCAGTGGTAAATGATTATATCATTCCGGGAGATATACCGGGATTGATAAAAATGATCGTTATTATGGGGATTATTTACGGAGCCGGAGTCTTGGCATGCTTTTTCTATAATAAGATTATGGTTCATATTTCTCAGAAGGTAGTATCGGAAATCAGAAGCGATTTGTTCGAGCATACGGAGCAGCTTCCGCTGAACTATTTTGATACCCATACCCATGGGGATTTGATGAGTCATTTTACAAATGATGTGGATACCATTTCAGAAGCCCTGAATAACAGCTTTACCCTGTTGATTCAAAGCTTTATAACCTCGGTGGGCACAGTTATCATGCTCCTTATTTTAAGCTGGCAGCTGTCCATTATCGTAATTATATTCCTGGCGCTTATGCTTTTGTACATCCGGCATAACGGGAAATTGAGCAAAAAGTACTTTACAGCCCAGCAAAAAAATCTGGGAGCCATTAATGGTTATGTGGAGGAGATGGTGGCAGGGCAGAAGGTGGAGAAAATCTTTAATCATGAAGCACAGGACTTTCGGAAATTCAATGAGCTGAATGAAAAGCTGAGAGAAGCTTCCACCAAAGCCTTTACCTATACGGCGAAGACCATTCCCACCATTGTATCCCTGTCCTATATTAATTATGCGCTTTCTGCCTGTGTCGGAGGTTTATTTGCCCTGGCAGGACTGACAGATATCGGTACGCTGGCTTCTTACCTGGTCTATGTCAGACAAAGTGCAATGCCCATGAACCAGTTTACCATACAGATAAATTTCCTGATGGTAGCTTTGGCCAGTGCGGAGAAGATATTTACCATGATGGAGGAAGAGCATGAAATAGACGAAGGGGTAATTACTTTAAGAAAAGTCAGGAAAGATGCCGATGGCAATCTTCATGAAAGCGATACCTATACAGGGGATTTTGCCTGGAAGGTTCCGGGGGAAATGGACGGCTTTACCTATGTGCCCTTAAAAGGAGATGTACGTTTCCAGAATGTCGTATTTGGTTACACAAAAGAACATACTATCTTAAATGGTATCAATCTCTTTGCAAAACCCGGTCAGAAGATTGCATTCGTAGGCTCCACCGGTGCAGGAAAGACCACTATTATCAATCTGATCAACCGCTTTTATGAAATTTCGGAAGGACAGATTACCTATGACGGACTGGATATCAGGGATATCAAAAAGGCGGACTTAAGGCGCTCTATTTCCCTTATCATTCAGGATACCCATTTGTTTACGGGAACCATAGCCGACAATATCCGTTACGGAAGGCTTCAGGCAAGTGAGGAAGATATCGTGAAGGCTGCCAAGCTGGCCAATGCCCACTCCTTTATTAAAAGGCTGCCAAATGGCTATGACACTCTTTTGGAAAGTGACGGGGCTAATTTATCCCAGGGGCAAAGGCAGCTATTGGCCATTGCCAGAGCAGCCATTTCCCAGCCACCCGTATTGGTAATGGATGAAGCCACAAGCTCCATTGACACCCGGACGGAGAAATTAATTGAAAAGGGCATGGATACCTTAATGGAAAACCGTACGGTATTTGTCATTGCCCACAGACTTTCCACCGTCCGCAACTCCAAGGCAATTCTGGTTCTGGAAAAGGGAAAGGTAATTGAGCGGGGCGACCACGAAGAACTGTTGACACAAAAGGGCCGTTACTATAAACTTTACACAGGACAATTTGAACTGGATTAAACAGGTATTATCAGAAAAGGAGTAAACACAATGAAAAGTAATATAAGGGAACTTTTTATCCGTGGGGAAAGGGCAAGAAAACAGCTGCTTTCACCAGTGCTCTCGTCCAATGGGCTGACACCCGGACAGGGGCAGGCCGGAATCTTAAATACTCTTTTAAAAGAAGACCGCTTAAACCAGAAAGAGCTTTCCAGCCGCTGCCACATGGATACCACCACGATGTCACGAAACATCGATAATCTGGAAAAAATGGGTCTGCTGAAACGGGAAATGAACCCGGAAAGCAGGCGTTCCGTCATCATTTGCCTGACGGAAAAGGGCAGAGAAAAAGCGTCAGCAATTCACGAAATGTTCAATCAATTTGAAAGTATCTTAAGAAAGGATATTTCAGAGGAAGATATGGAAATATTCCGGCGGATACTTACAAAAATCTGTGAAAATCTCGAAGAAAACATCCCCCAGGAGAACCAGCTTTAAGCTGGTTCTTTGTTTTAGCAGAATTTTCTGGAAATATGGTTATAATTGGAGTATACTAACAGAAAAAAGTAACATTAGGGAATACAGAGAAAGTAAGCTGGAGGTACCATTGGCAGAGCAGATAAGGGTAGTAATGGAATATAATCAAGATGGTTTCTTGCTGTATGCGGAAAATTTTTGCGGAGCATTTACCCGCGGGAAATCAAAAGAAGAAGCAATGAGTAAATTTGAAATGGAAATAAAGCAATATCTAAAGTGGAGAACAGATAGTAAGGCAAGCTTAGAAGAAAAATATGAGCCTTTCCTCGTGCAGGAAAAGGTAAGTGATTTAAATATCTGTGATGCCGATTCCGATATCATATTCGAAACAGAGAAAGTGCCGCTTACAAGGGAAGAATATGAAAATTTGAAACAGCTTGTTATAAAGTCAGCAAAAGATTTTAATGAACTTTATAATTCAATACCAAATAAGAATTATAGCGTATTAAGTGCGAGAAAAACTTTTTATGGTTCTGTTCCAAGGACTGCCGCTGAAATGTATGTACATACGAATAACGTAACCAGCTACTATGTTGGTGAAATAGGTGCCCTGATAGAAAACAAAGAAGATATTTTACAAAATAGAATACATGCACTGAAGGAAGTTGAAAGGCTGCCGGGTTATCTGGATAATAAGGTGATTGAAGGAAGCTATAATGAAATGTGGTCCTTGAGAAAAGTTCTAAGGCGCTTTCTTTGGCATGACCGGATACATGCAAAGGCAATGTATAGAATGGCAATAAAAGCATTTGACAAGGAAATAATAAAAAACCCGTTCTATTTTGAAGAGAAGTAGACGAGCTAAATCAATTAAGTAGACAGATTAAAAAGTAAACAGATTAAATTGCAAGCCATTTAAATTAGGGAACTAATAATTGAAATTAGTTAACTGTTGCTTAGATTAGAAATTTGATGGGGAATTTAACTTTAAAGATTAAGGAATCCGGGAAGTTGAGTGACTTCCTATTATGTTAAGGGTATGACGGCAGAGTAAGAGGTTTGGAATCAGATTATTTTAATTAAGGAGGATTTACAATGGAATTTAGAATAACATCTTTACCTTCATTTAAAGCGGCGTCATCCGGCGCAGATAAAAATTTTGACTTTTCTCCGGAAGGTACCTTGGGGAGATTCGACAGGTATTTTTCAGCAATCCGGCCATCGGACAGAGACAGTTTTCTGCCACGGGATTTTTTGTATTATGATGAAGAACAGCAGGGAATGGTCTGGATGTGGGCTTTAAGTGATGACATGGATGACGGCGGAAACGAAGTGATTGATTTTGATGGAGGTTATTACTTAACCTATGCCTACAAGGATGGGGATGAAGAAACCAACGGAAGATTGTATAACGAAGCTCTGAAATATATTGAAGACTCGGAAATCCTGGAATTGGATATCCGTCCGAATCATTATGCCATGGGGCATATAATTACACCTGCTGAAATCATTAAGGCTCAGGGCTGGGCTCAAATGGAAACGTTTATTCCAATTAGGCTGAAAAATAAATAGCATAAGATGTGCCAAACTTTCTTATTTGTTCACTACGAGACAGGAACCCCTTGAAGTGCTGCTTACTCTTTAAAGGTTGCTTTAGCTAACGGGGAATTTGTTGAATAACGAAATGATATTAGTTACTGGGTTTGGATAGAGTGCAAAAAGTAATAATTATCGTAATAGCGGGAAACGAGAAACTGTTTCATAAAAAGATTCTGGAAGATTTAAATGAACGAATTAATTATTTTTAATCTGCAGAAGGGATGTATGCAATATGGATAATATAAAGCTGATTGATATAACAGCGGATAACTGGGAGGAAATATGTTGTTTACACCCTGGAAAAGAAGGCGCAGAGTTTGTGGCGCCAAATGCATTTTCTATAGCCCAGTCCGTCTATGAAAAGGGATGGATAATAAAAGGAATTGCAAAGGATGATACGCTTATCGGCTTTACTATGTTTGGATATAGTAAAGAAATGGAAGCTTATGAACTTTGCCGTTTTATGATTGCTCAACGTTACCAGGGATTGGGGTATGGTGCGGAAGCACTAAAAGTTATTGTAGATTTTATGTTTAGTCATTTTAAGTGTAAAGAAATATATCTTAGCACCGCTCCGAATAATAGCAGGGGTAAGCATATATATGAGAAGTTTGGATTGGTTTCAACGGGCGAAACCTGCGGGGATGAAGATGATATTGAAGAAATATATTGCCTAAAAAGCTGATTGGAACTTTCAGGCATATTGATGCTATTTAATGAAAGGTTAAAGGTAATCAGAAAGTTAAGAAACACCCCATCTCATTATTTCAGAACATAACGACTAAATGCCGGATGGATATTATGAGCTTGGGGTATATTTGATACTTTGAGGTAAATACATGTTTAAAAGTATGTTTGATGATATAGGGAATTTCATTTTTGTTGAGAATAAATTAGAAAAATCAGATGCTATTATGATTGTGGGTGGTTCACATCCGGAATTAGGGGAAAAGGCAGCAGAATTATGGAAACAGAAATATGCTCCTGTAGTTTTAATTTCCGGTGGTGTAAGTATAAAAACCGGGAAGTTTCCAGGTCCAAGATCAAAAGCAGAGATTTACAATAAATCATATGAAACAGAGTTTGATTTTTTTACGGATGTACTTCTTAAAAATGATGTACCTTCCTCTGCCATCTATGGAGAAAACAGGTCATCATATACAAAGGAAAACGCACTCTTTGCCCGGCAGGTTGCAGAAGAAAATAAACTTTGCATTAATAAAGCGATTCTTATTTGCAAAGCTTTTCATGCCAGACGGAGCCTCATGTTTTATCAGCTAGCGTTTCCTGATACCAACTTTCTTATTTCTCCTATCCCTGGATATGGCATTACGAAAGATAATTGGTATGAAAGTGATTATGGCATTCAACGGGTTATGGGCGAATTAACCAGATGCGGTAATCAATTTGCTGATGATTTTATAGAGATGAAGGCATTGTCTAAAAGGTAGATTGGACTTTCTTATTTAATTCCCATTATGTATATGACTGATATTCATGTTATAGCAATTATACGAAGTTGGTTCTACAGAGTGTTATAACTATATTTAATAAAGTGAAAACAGATTATTTTATAATAAGGAGAGGTTTTGCTATGTCAGAAATTATGAGGTATGAGGTAAATGAGGAATGGGCGTACTCCGGTATTGTTGAAGCAGGTGATTTTATTTTCCTGTCTTTCTGTGAGGGAAATGTAGGGCAATCCATTGAGGCACAGGTGAACGGCGCACTCGACGATATGTGCCGCCGTTTAGAAATAGTCGGCTTATCCTTGGAATCGGTTGTAAAAGTGGATGTGTTGATGAAAGACCCGTGGAATATACCAATCATGGAGAAGGTGTTCAAACAACGCTTTATTGGCAAATATCCGGCAAGGAAAACCATTTCCACCGAATTTGCGAACAAAGGCGGTGTAGACGGTCTTCAAATACAAATAGACGCAATAGCTTATAAAGGAAAAATCAATGATTAATGTAATCAATTGGCTTCTTTAAGATGATACCCCAGAAATAAAATACCGTGTAATGACCGAGCTTCTTGGTATGTCAAAAGATGATCTTGAAGTGAAAAAGGCTTATGAAAATTTATTAAGCTCAAAAAGGCTTAATTTAGTCATGGATAAATTCAAATGTAATAAAAAGTGGGAGGATATCAACGCTTTCTTGGCACTCGCGGAATTTGGTTTAACACACGTTGATGTACCTATTGATGAATATATGGAACGTATCATCAAAAATATGAATTTGAGTATGAAGTGTGCGAAAATATTATTGTTGAGAAATTTGGTATCGCTTGGATATTACGAGCATCCGTGGGTGCAAGAACAAATACCATTGGTTTTTTCTACTATACGGCAAGATGGCACAGTTCGATGTCTGGACAAAACAAAAAAAACAAACGACTCTAAGTTGCTGGATATGGGTTGCTATAGACAAACTACCACATATCTTTTACTCGCGGCAGAGCTGAAAAAGGTAGGAATTATTCTGCCGCAATTTGAGCTATTAATAAAATTTTATATAAACCACTATGTTGCGTTCCATTCTGACGCTCCCGGAAAGGTAATTATCGAAGATATGGCGGGGACGTTTTATCCGATTGATCATGTACACATAGGTTTACAGATGATTATGTATGGGCTTTCGGTTCTTGGTGCGGCGAATCATCCTAATTGCGAAAAAGCATGGGCATTATTAGACAGCAAAAAAGACATCGAGAGTAAATATATTCTTAGTGAATCTTTCGCTGAGACTTATTTCAATGTGGGTATGGTGGGTCAACCCAATAAATGGGTAACGCTATATGTTCTGCTCTCAGAAAAGTATCGAACAAAATACTGGGTGTTTAAAATAAGCAAAATGAGAAGCTAGTGAACTTCTCATTATATTTATGAAGTAACAGAAGAGAGCAACAGAAAATGAGGTGGACAAACTATGATTATTAAAGAAATTGAATTCAAACTAAAAGATGGCAGAAATGCGTTGATTCGTAGTCCGAAAGATGAGGATATTCAAGGAATGCTAGATTATCTTTATATTTCAGCAGGTGAAACGGACTTTATTTTGCGCTATCCTGAGGAGTATAGTAAATATACTGCAGAATATGAAAAAGCTTTGTTTGATAGAATGAACGAATCCGATAACGAGGCTATGCTTGTATGTTTGGTCGATGGAGAAGTTGCTGGTAACTGTCAGATTTCATGGAGTACTGGAATAAAAACAAGACACCGAGCCAGTGTTGCAATTGCACTATTAAGTAAATTTTGGAATCAAGGTATTGGAACAAAATTTTTCCAACAGTTAATACATATTGCAGAGGAACACAAAAATTTAATACAAATAGAAATCGAATTTGTAGAAGGTAATAGTCGTGCACGAGCATTGTATGAGAAAATGGGATTTAGAAAAACGGGAATGAAACCCAATGCAATTCAATTAAAAGACGGGACTTTACTTAAAGAGTATTCAATGATTAGAGAAATCAAAAGATAACTCTTATTATGTAGAAATCGACAAATTACAATTTTCTCGTGTAGTTTTATCTGCGCATTATATTTATTGGCAGATGATAGTTTAATTAAAAGTGATTCGCTGTTGGTTTAGATAGTGAACGAATGATAAATAAGAATTTACGGAGGTACTATAATGGCAACTTATTACTTAATAAGACATGGCGAAGCTGACTATAGTGAATTAATGGAACATCATTTTTGGGGTTTTGGGAGAGATTTAGCGCCATTATCTGAGAAAGGCATAATACAAGCAGAAGAAACTGCAAAGGATAATAGATTGAAAACTGCTGAAGTTATTATTTCGTCCCCTTACACAAGGGCTTTACAAACAGCTCAGATTATTTCTAAGAATACAGGAATTGATGTCAGGGTAGAACTTGATTTACACGAATGGATTCCAGATTTGTCTAATAAATATACTACATCAGAAGAAGCTTTTCGTCTGAATGATGAATTTGTAATCTACAAAGGTGTTTACCCAATAGGAACATGCAAACTATGGGAAACAGTTGAGGATATGAGAAAAAGAATGAGAAGAGTTGCTGATAAATATGCAGAGTACGAGAAAGTAATATTTGTCGGACATGGGATGGCATTAAGAGCTTTGGCTTATATTGAAGAAATGAAACCAGCTGAAATTATAGAATTTAAGTATGAAATAGGACAGGAAGAATGTGTATACTCGTTTTACTAAATTCCAATGTTATAGTTAGCTTACTTCGCAATTGTTAACAATAGCTTACTTCCCATTATATTTAAACTGACAAGCCATTAAGTAATAGCAATAATGGGAAGTTAAAAATTATAATAAATATAGCATTTTAATATAAGGAAGGAATAATAATATGAACGGCATAAGATTAAAAACTCTTAATGAGTTGTCATTACACTCCTTTTATATACCTGCATATCAACGTGGTTATAGATGGACAGTGCAGGAAGTTAGAGATTTATTAAATGATATCCATGAATTTATACCCAGAGAAATCAATGATACCGAAGATAAAACATGGTATTGCCTGCAACCGATTGTTGTTAAAAACAGAAGCGAAAATGAATATGAAGTTATTGATGGACAGCAAAGATTAACAACGGTATATTTAGTGTTATATTATCTGAATCAAGATTTTATTGAGAAAAAGCGTGACAAATTATTCTATATTGACTATCAGACAAGACAGGATTCTAAAATCTTTTTGCAAAATCCTGAAAATGAAAATGATAGTTGCATTGATTTCTTTTACATGCACGAAGCCTATACAACTATCGAAAAGTGGTTCTATGAAAAGGAAGAAGATTCTTCATTCGATAAAAATAACTATCGGTCAAAATTAAAATTCCACACAAAAGTTATTTGGTATGAAACAACAGAGGATAATCCGATCACGGTATTTACAAGACTTAATATTGGTAAAATCAGTCTTACCAATGCTGAACTTATTAAAGCGTTATTTTTGAATAGTTCGAATTTTGGTTCTAGTAATGCGGATAGTATGAGGCTCCGTCAAATAGAAATTGCAAACGAATGGGATAGCATTGAAATATCCCTACAAAACAATAAATTGTGGTATTTTTTGAGCGATGCGCAAAAAGATGACAACAGAATAGAATACATTTTTGATTTAATGAATGACTCCAATGATACAGACCCTTATTCAACATTTAGGTTTTTTAATGCTAAATTAGCTGGAAAAACAGAAGATGACATGAAAAAGTATTGGGAGGAAATTCAGTCATATTATCAAAGATTTAATGAATGGTTCAGTGAACGAGAGTTATATCATAAAATTGGTTTTATTTTGACGGCTAAAATTGCAAAAGTAAAGGAATTATATAATAAGTCATCTGCATTAAGAAAAAGCGAATTTGTTTCATATATTGATGCAATGATAAGAAATCATTACAAAAATGAAAACTTGTTCGACTTGGATTATGAAAATAAAAGTACACGGAGTGTTTTGTTATTATACAATATCCTAACAATGTTACAAAATGAACACGATTCTTCTTATTTCCCATTTGATGATTTTAAATTGAATAAATGGAATATTGAACATATCGCTTCGCTTAAAGATTCAAGCACCATTCCAATGATAAACAGGAAGGAGTGGCTTTCAGATGTGAAGAGTTACATTGATAAAGAGCAAAAAGAAAGTATAAAACTAATAAAACAATTGGATGGTATGCTCGTTAACGAAACATATGCAAACGAAGATGAATTTACATCTTTATTTGACAAAGTTACAGTTCATTTTAATCAATATATGAGTGAATTTGAGAACGTTGATGGAATCTCAAACTTAGCTTTATTGGATGAAAAGACAAATAAAGGCTATAAAAATGCAGTGTTTCCTTTAAAACGTAAATGTATTATTGAACTTGATAAGACCGGTGGATTCGTTCCTATATGTACAAAAAATGTTTTTCTAAAATACTTTAGCGATTACCCTCCAAAAATCTCATTTTGGACACAGGATGATCGTGAAAAATATGAATTAGATTTAGTGCGTGTTTTAACAAACTATTTAGAGGTGAATAAATAATGAATAATGACATATATTCGTTTTACGAACTAATAGAAAAATATAACGTAAAAGTACCAATTATTCAAAGGGATTATGCCCAAGGGAGAGAGAAAAATGTAATAATATGTGAAAATTTCCTTAAGGCATTAAAAGTGAATATTATAAGCAGTAGACCCATCAATCTGGACTTCATATATGGAAATGTAGAAGGAGATGTATTTTTGCCTTTAGATGGTCAACAAAGGCTAACTACCTTGTTTCTTCTTCATTGGTATGCTTTTGTAAAAGATGTCAATGACGATCAAACTCGAGATATTCTAAAAAAGTTTTCTTATGAAACTAGATTATCTTCTAGACGTTTTTGCGAAGCATTGTTAGATAATTGCATTTCTGTAGATGATTTAAATACTTCCATAAGCAAACAAATTCTGGACTCAAAATGGTTTTTTATATCTTGGAAATATGATACCACAATAAGGGCAATGATGAGGACCATAGATATTATTCATTCAGTTTTTAGAGATATGGATAATATTTGGGATGCCTTGGTAAATAGGAAAAATGTTATTTTTCATCTTTTGGTTCTTGAGAATTTTGGATTGTCAGACGACTTGTATATAAAAATGAATGCTCGTGGTAGATTATTAACACCTTTTGAAAATTTAAAAGCGGAAATTCAAGATAAAGCCTTAAAAGAAAAGTGGGAAGAAACTCGAGAAGAAATTAAAAAATTTTCCTATAAAATAGATGGAGCATGGACACAATTCTTGTGGAACAATTTCAAGAAAAACAATTCTGTAGACAATGCACATATGAATTTTATGACAGCTATTGTTATGGCGAAATTATCAACAGGTCAGTTATTAAGAGGTTTGGAACGTATTGATGTTATAAGAAAGCTAAATGATAATAATACTGATAGAGAACTGATTAACTATATCGACCAAGAGACTTTTAAGTATATTTATGATTCATATGAATTGTATTGTGAATTATTTGAATCTAGAAGTTTACCACCTTTAAATATTGAAATGTGGAGGCATAATCCTGAATCTAATTTGCTTTATCAAATTTTGCTCGGGTACAACACTTCATACACTCATAAAGTATTGTTTTATGCGCAAACAGAATATTTATTGGAAAATAAAACAATAATTCAGGAAAAATACGAAGAATGGATGCGAGTCGTAAGAAATATAGTATCTCGTGCAGATATAACTGCAGATGGCAAAAGAAACGATATCGTAAGAAGCCCTGAAACTTTTTATGGCGCTATTAATTTGATAAGTGAACTTGCCACAGGTTGTAATGATATTTATAAATATTTGGATGAAAATGCAATATCCTCTTCTTTTGCTCGTGAACAAGTTAGAGAGGAAATTATTAAGGCTAAAATAATAAATAGAAATCCAGAACAAAAAATATTACTATTCAGAACCGAAGATAATGAGCTTTTAAGAGGGAAAATCAGATTTGCATTGGAATGTGCGAATTACAAACAATATATTAATGAAATTGATTTCGAGTTGCTTGAAAAAGTTCAAAATGTCTTTAAGAAACATTTCGACAGAGAATTGGATAACCACAATTTAGAATTTGATAAATTCAGACGTACAATGCTAACGATAGAAGTAAATGGAAAATATCAATTTTACAATTATTGGTGGTCTTATTGGAATGCTGGTGAAGCTGAAAAGAGAAAGTTATTTCCGTTATTTAGGGAAGTTGAATATTTTATTAATATTGATGAGTTTAAGCCATATTTTAAAGAGTTAGTTTTCCAACTCATTTCTAAAAGTTATGATGAAATAATCTCTGGTTTTGTTAAGCCAGATAATATGGAAAATTGGCAATATAGACTAATAAAAGAGGAAAAGTTGATATTTAATTGTGATTCTAAATATATTGCGATTTCTCATGATCGTACATACTGTTATTTGCTGAAAAGCAAACGACCATCTGATACTGACGGAAGCAAGATTATAAGATAGTTATGGACACGTCGTTTATCACATTGGGATAGTAAAATTACCAAATGAACTTCCTATTATATTTATTAAGCAGTCATTGTCAAGAAAATAAGAAATACATATTATTTATGTTTGGTGAAAGGAAGATAACAGATGGGAATGATAGCTTGCTATATGGAAGCGGATAAGGAATTGATAGATAAATTAAAGACAAAAACCGATGAAGAGTTGTTTGAAGAAGTTGAAATCTTAGCGGAAGAAGAAAATATTGAAATTTATGATATGGATAAGATGTGGGATGGACTCCATTTTCTTCTAACAGGTGTCTCAGCAAGTACCCCCATTGAGAATGGTTTGCTAAGCGAGGCGATTGTCGGAACCTCTATGTTCTCAGATGATAAGAATTCTGACTTTATTTCATATATCTATCCTATACGGGTGCATGAAATATTATCTGCTTTAGATAAATTTGATATAGATAACACACTTACCACATTTTCTCCAGAAGTTTTTGCCAAGAGTGGAATTTATCCTACGATTTGGATGAAGGGTGAAAAAGATTCTTTGAGGGAGGAATTGTCAATAGCATTTCAGGAATTAAGACAATTTTACCGTACAATGGCAGACAAGCACAAAGGTATTATTGTGAGTATATATTGAGAGATGATAATTCGCTCCTGTAGACGAATTAAAACAATGGGGGAGTTTTTTGGTGCGCCTTTCTGATATTGCGGATGTCCGCACTGAGGAGGGATGCAAAACAGCGGTGACCCGTGGCGCAAGAAGTGATACCATCCACCGCTTCAATCTGCATATCACGTTTTATTATAAAGGTTCTAATCGGGATGGTGATAACGGTATGGGTTTCTTTAGTGAAGCAATTCGAGATAAGGTATTTGGAATGATTGAAGCGCAGCGAGGCAATTCTGCTGTGCATGAAAAGGGAGAGCCGGAAAATGTATTTTGGGCTGCTAATGGTAGTTTTCCAACAGAAAAAGTTCATCGTGTTATAAATATGGAAATATCCTCTGGGGAAAGCATCAAAAATATATTATATAAAGACATCAGTACTTTCATAGTATTAATTGAAGAAGGTAGGGAAGATTATCTTATATTAAAATCACATGATGGTTTTTTGCAGTTTTATGGAGTAGATAATCAATTTATTATGGAGATGCGCATAAATCTTCAAAATAATGACTTTCGCACATACTCGATTATAAACAAGGATAAGGAGCATCTTGTAGAAAAAGTTCAATTTACTACACCTTTTGGTCAGTTTACGCCAAGAGAGCGAGATGTAATTTCTCTTGAACTGGTTAAAACAGTTATTAAGAAATATTATGAAAATATTGATGAAAAAAACCTTCTTAAGGAAATTCCTTATATCGAAACAACCGAAGAAATCAAAAGATGTATGGGACTTATAAAATAGACAGTACACTAAATGAGAAAACGGAGATGTTAATGCAACTTCCCATTATATTATAATGCTCTTTGAGATCATTATGTTTATTTAGCAGTCAATTTACAATTGTCATCCATCATATGAAAAAGTATTATATAAACGAAAGCATTCATTATCTCGAATTTCACTTTGGCATAGGAGAAAAACCATGGAGAATAATTCTAAAGTAATTTCAGCCATAAAAAAATACTGCTTAAAGCACTCCGGCTCATACGAGGCAAGACCATTTGGAGAATATCCAATCTGTTATAAGGTCATGGGAAAAATATTTGCACAATTCAATCCGGAAGAAAAGTTCTATAAGATAACGTTAAAATGCGAGCCGGATAAAGCAAATCTTTATCGGCAGCTTTATCCGGAAATTATAGTACGCGGATATCATTGTCCACCGGTTCAGCAGCCATATTGGAATACCATTAATCTGGATGCTTTCTTCGATATGGACATGTTATTCCAAATGATTGATGAGGCATATGATACTGTTATTCATAAATTCAGCAAAAAAGTAAAAACAGAGTTACTTAATCTATCTGAATTGAAGTTTAAGGCTACGGATGGGGAAGATCCGGATTTTGCAATGCTTTGCAGCAGACTGGATAATGCTCTTGATGAAATCGTTGGGGGCAGATTTCAGAGAAATCAGTATGAACAATATAATAAAAGAGATAGCATCCATGACGTGATTTTGGCATATCGGGAAGGCGAACCGATTGCTTGTGGTGCCTTTAAAATGTATGACGAAGAACATGCAGAATTAAAACGAATCTATGTAGATGCATCCCAGCGAAAGATGGGATTGGGTGCAGAATTGGTACGGAGATTAGAGGCAAAGGCAAAAATTAAAGGATACCGGTGGTGTATTTTAGAAACCGGGAAGCCGTTAGAAGCCGCCTGTTATATGTACCAAAAGGCAGGATATAAAATTATACCAAATTATGGACAGTATGCGGATATGCCGGATTCAATCTGTATGGAACGAAAAATCTGATACAAATCGGGCAGATCATCTGCTAATTGGGACGAGGGCTTGACAGAAATTCTTAAAACTGAGGACAAACTGATTATAATTTAAAAGCTATCATTGCGAGCAAAAGGAGTTTTTGCATGTATCATAAAAACGGGAAGTTTGTTCTGACGCTAACAGTGATTTTTGCAAAAATAGTAGAAAGAAAAAGAAAGAAGCAAAAACTTTATCCGACTATACCAATGAACAAATTGAAGGTAAAGAACCGGTTCTATGGCTTCCTTGGGTTATTTTAGATACCCCTATAAAAATTGAAAAATGTAATACAAAGCATTTAACGGGAATTTGTAGTTTTGATTTATTATATAATAATAGGTGACTGAATGACAATAAAACCATTAGTAAATGAAGATGATATGTGGGAAGCTGTTATAAATTACGCTGATAATTGTTCTTGGGGTGCAGGAAAAAATCTTGCAAGGCAAATGAGAACCAGTGATTTTAGAGATTGGGAACGAGTTTTTATTGCTTTAGTTGACAATCAGATTGCCGGCTATTGTACGCTTGCTAAGACGGACTGCATTCCCAAAGTGCCCTATACGCCATATATAGGCTATATGTTTGTAGGAGAACCGTATCGTGGACATCGTTTCAGTGAAAAATTGATTAATTTCGCGTTAGCATATGCTAAAGGAGTAGGATTTGACAAGGTCTATCTTGTAAGTGATCATGTTAACCTATATGAAAAATATGGCTTTATAAAAATTGATGAAAAACCAGCACCTTGGAATCCGGAAACGCTGGAAACAATTTTCATGCATTTAACATAAAATTATGATCAAACTGAGGCGTTAAAGCAGCTTCCCATTGTGTTTATTTGAATTATTGTCTATGGAACTCAATATAATAAGGAAAAGGAATTGTGATTATGGAAACAATACAACAGATCATTAAAAAGTTTGAAGCAACTAAGGATAAACAGGTATATAGTGAAATAATTGAACGTATTAAAACGGAAGAATTATTGTGGGTTTCCTATATTCCGTTTACAAATAATTACTATCTTGACTTTGAAAATGGTAAGCCAGCATGCTACCTATTTACTGAGAAAAAATACTACGATGAATATCAGGATTATATGATGCAGCAACAAATAATTGTTAAGCCTGTCGAAAACAATGAAGAACAAAGAATGTTAATGTTTGGTGATTTGTATCGAAGTGGTTTTGAAATGATTGTGATTGACAACGGTCAGACTCATTTGGTTATAAGCTTGTTTGATATTATTGATAAACCTGATTTTTCAGATGTTCCTGAAATAAACAGGCCAATAATGAATCCGGCATTAGTCTGCGCCGCTAACCATTTCTTTCAGGGGCTGAATACAAAAAGAGTTACACGTGATATGGAAGCAAATATGTTCAAGGAAATATATCATGTGAAATATCTTATGCCTTTAGATGCAAGTAAAATGAATATGGAAAAAACAAATGCAGATAACGGAGAATGTATTATAAAGGAAAATAGCATGATGCAATTCCCATTAATAACGAATTCAGAAGATAAAAGCTTCTATCCTTTTTTTACTGACTGGAATGAATTCAGAAGATTTGACAAAGAGCAAAAGTTTAGTGGTAATATTGTGACCTTTGATGACATCAAATATTTTGTTGATAAGTCTGATGGCATATCTATTAATCCCTATGGAGTAAATATTACTTTGACGAAAGATATGTGTAATGTTATTGAAAGTGTAGCAAAAGGCTCACCCCAAAATACAGTGATAAAAGAACAGGCAGCAGAGAAGGATACAAAGGTTATGCTTGGAGAGCCGGCAGAGTATCCTCAAAAGATGGTTGATGAAATCTGTAAATATCTTAAAACCAACAAGAATGTTAATGCCGCATACCTGAGATTAATGGTTAAAGATAATGAGCAAAGTTATCTTATTGTTGTTGATTTTTCTGGTGATAAAAATGAAGTTTTCAGTGGCATAGCCAATGCTGGAGTTCCTTTTTCGAATGGCAAATATCTTGATTTTGTTCCCTTATCAAGCAGTTTTGGAAAAGGAGCTGTCGAGAACGTAGAACCATTTTATAAGAAAAAGAAGTTTGGGATTTTTGGATAAGGATTTAATGGATTAGGAGGTAAATTAGTATGGAGGATTGGAAAAAGGATCGAATCGGTTCGGCTTTAAAAGGAGAGAATCCGACAGTTATAGCTAAAATGAAAAGTGGATTTGCAGTTATAGCTGATCCACAGTTTCTTCCTGGATATTGTATTTTGTTAGCTTATCCAAAAGTATTCAGTTTAAACGATTTAAACATTGAACAAAGAAAAGCATTTTTATTAGATATGAGTTTAATAGGAGATGCTATTACTGACGTATGCAAACCTATAAGGATTAATTATGATATATTGGGAAATAGCGACCAATTTCTACATGCACATGTTTACCCCCGTTATGAATGGGAAGAAGAGAGAAGAAAGCATCCGATGTGGTTATATCCAGAAAAATATTGGAGTGATGACAAATACCAGTTTAATGAAGATAAATACGGAGAACTAAAAAGTCAATTAAGTTTGAAACTTCAAAAGTTAATTGAATTGAGTTATAAGGCTTAATACATAAACTATCAGTTTCTTGATGATCAATATCTTTGGCTGGAAAAATGGTTAGAAGAGGTGAAATTAGATGATAAGCATTACTGAAATTGGACATGCAGACATTAACACTTTTTGGGAACTGCATTGGGCGTATCTAAACAGAGATATTTTTGATGAACATGATACGGATGAACTCAGGGAACATTTTCGCAGTAACGATTACAGAGGGACTATTGAGAAGTATATGGATAGGTTTCCGGATAAAGCTCATCTTCTATATTTTATTCGGGAAGGCATACGTATTGGCTGTGCACAATATATCATATATAAAAGCGAAGATGGAAAATGTTTTATTTTGGACTTTTGGGTATTCCCAGAATACAGAGGAAAAGGTACAGGGCATGATTGCTTTAAAAAGTTATCACAGTATGCGCAGGCAGATGAAGCCTTGTACTTTGAATTGAACGTGGCAAATGAACGTGGACATAAGTTTTGGTCAGATATTGGATTTGTGGATAACGGTATGGATGAGTATGGAATGCCACTAATGAAAAAGGCATAAATACTCCTTGAATTGAATTTGTGTATGAAAATTTTTCATGACGAAATGGAGGAAACAAATGTATCAGCATCATATAAAATCAATAGAAAATATGAAGGATTATTTTGCAGCGAAAGAAGAAGTGATTGCACTTATCTTTGGAGGCTCCGTAGCAAAAGGATGTGAAAGGGAAGATTCCGACTTAGATGCAATGGTTGTTATTTCTGACGATAAATATGCGGAAAGAAAAGCTCGTAATGCTACGGCGGAAACAATCGATGATCTGTGTACATATGACAGCGGTTATATCGACGTAAAATATATGACGAAGCAGTTTTTAAAGGATGCAGCCGAAAAAGGAAGTGAGCCTGCCAGAAATGCATTTGTGAAAGCACAGGTACTGTTTACAAAGGACTCGGAAATTCCAGATATTGTTGCTAAAATCCCTGTATTTCAAGAGAATGAAAAAGAAGAGAAAATGCTGTCTTTCTATTCTGATTTCTGGTTGAATTATTATTACTTTTTGAAAAGTTGTCCCGTAGATGGTTATATGCAGCTTCATTCCACTAATGAAGTAATCTACAGTATATATCGTATGGTATTACAGCAAAAGAATATATTATTTCCAAGCAACCGAAGACTTGAAGAATTTGTAAAAGCCATTTCGATGGATACAGAACATCTTGTAAATCTCGGAAGAACATTTGCAGCTTCCCAGAATTTGAAGGATGGGGATGAATTTGTAGATTGTTTTTTTAAGCTGATAGATTACAAATTTCCCGAAGATATAGGCATTGTATTATCACAATATACAACAGATTTCGAACAATGGTGGAGAATCCCCAGACCGAATATAAATGAGTGGTAAAATAAGATTTTACTTCGTCTATGTAATATCTTGTGATGTGGAAGGATGACGCCTTTATGAAATGGACAGAAAAATTTCCAAAGAATGTAAAGCCTGCTTATGAGGAATTAATCGAGTTTTTACCAGAAAGAATCCGAGAACTTTTTTTTCTTTTCGACAACGAAATGGCGTCCAGCTATAAAGTGTATAATAACTGCCCGCGTTTTGATAAAACTTTCGGTTGGACATACGGTTATTGCCGAAATTACCGTGTTGAATTGCTATCTGTTACAATCGGCGACGATTCTTTCAATGCTTTAGGCGTAACTGTAAAAGATGAGGAATCTTTCAATGTCCTGCTTGAAAAATGCAAAACAAAATATGAAGATGGATATGAAGAAAGATATGCCTTACTAACAGCTGCCAAAAAAGCAAATCAAATTGACAGGACAAAATCTCGTTTGGCTCGTGAGAAAAAGGAACTTACGGAGCTAACTGAAAATATTGATTCTTCAAAATTTAACAAATGTAAATGGGCTGAAAAAGTATCGCGAAATAAGTTGGTCAGACTATATCAAGACGAGGCGAAAGGCCTTCTTGATGAACATTTGCTTAATGAAATCGGTTATACGTTTTATGCTCGGTGCAAGCAGGCAAGAGATACCCGCGAAGGTTTAGATAGAGGCGAAATAATCTGCCATTACTGCGGTGCGGTGCATAAAGCCGTCAGTTACACTGCGTTGATAGCCTGCCCATGCGGATATTATTACACCTATCGTGAATACCGGCGCAGTTGTAACGCGAATAATGTACCTGGAGGACGCGCTACAGAAATATTTAACGCTTTTACGGACAACTGGATATTATGTAAATCCGCAAGTGAAAAGATGTTGTTGATAGACGGGTTAGTTCATGAATGTCATGTTAGTGCGATGACGGGTGAAAAAGGCAGAAGTGTATGTATGAATTTAATGGAAGGAACTCTTTCTCAGATAAAGGATATGCTGGAAATGTTAGCAGGAAGTAAATGAAAACGAAACTTCCATTTCAGAAAAATATATTCATGCTCTTAAAAAAGGCAGGAAGTTTATCTTAATACAAAATTGCTTCATTAAATAGGACTGTCTCTTAGTTGCTGTCAATTGCGGTTAATAAGGTATATGAACAACAATAGTAAGAGTTGAGAGGTAAATATGATTATAATAGGCTCGATTACTTGTTCCATTATAAATTGGCTGGTAATAGCAACTATGATAAATTGTATTCTTATGGGAGTGCCAATTCCCACCATTTCAAAAACGAATTATCCATTAACGCATATTATCACAAGCAAAAATTATATCGATATTCAAAAAAACTTTGAATGTTCTGCATATTCAACTGCATATCTCATGCGACATTATGGAATTCAAGCTAATGGGGAAGACATTTACAAAATAATGCCAAATAAAATGAATAATGGATATGTTTATCCAAAAGGTGTTGTAAGATTATTGAAACAACAAGGCTTTAAAGCCACCATCCGTATTGGAAATATAACAGAGTTAAAAAGAGAGGTTAGTAAGGATACCCCTGTTATAGTATTTATTAAAGTATATAAAGATAAAAGTTATTTACATTATGTACCTGTTGTTGGATTCGATGACGAATATTTTTATATTGCAGAATCTCTTAAAGAGCTGATTAATGTAAAGGATATGAGCTATAACCGCAGAGTATCAATCTCTGAATTTAAAAAGCTTTGGAATACAAGTGATTTTAAGATGCCACTTTATAAATATGCATATATCACAGTTAGTTCAAATAAGAAATTGGAAGTATAGTAAAGGTACATAAAGAGATTGGACGGAGACGTAATTTGAAAACATTACAATTGGTATTTAAATATACACAAAGCGAATATGTAAAAGCGGAAAGGCAATATTTGATTTTAAATAAAACGATACGTAAATATGATCCCATTTTAGCCACGCTGTTTTTGCTGTTCTCAATAAGCTGCATTTTTCTTTCTTCTTTCAGCGTATTTAGCATTATAATATTGGGAATCGTACTGATTGCTACGGCAATCGGCAGTTATTTATATTTTCTTATGCCTGTTTTTAAGTTTAAGTATACAGAAAAATATCACGAAGAATACATAATGGTATTTTCAAAAGACAGCATTAAGTGGATAACTCCAAGTATTGAATCGGAATTAAAATGGGATATTTACTCTGAGCTATGGGAAAGCAACGATTTTTATTATTTAATTCAAGTCCCACGTATGTATACGCTAATCCCTAAAAGAGCGTTTGCAGCCCAAAAGGATAAGCAAACTTTTGAAGAAATCGCACTATCCAGCCTAAAGTCCATAAAACGCATAGAATGAGTAGTTATTGAATAATCTGGAATTTTACGCAAATAGAATTCTTAGATATGCAAAATGTAACGTAATTGAAATTGGGAGAGGAATATTAGCATGTATAATAAGTTTGAAAGATGGATTGGAAATATATTAAGTCAAGAATTACCATCGAATATAATGGCGATTAATTTTAACCTCTACGAAGAAGAAAATGATGTTTGGTCTTTAGAATTGGTAGGTACAGCCAGCTTTGATACAGAGGATGATGATTGGGCATGTGATGAAACGTTTGATACACGGGAAACGCCCTTGAGATGGGAACAGAAAGCGGACTGGGAAGATATTCTTGTGAATATCAGCAGTATAATTAAGGAATATTTAGAAAAAGGTCAATATGCAGAAAAATTAAAAACTTACCAAGGTGTAGGTGTAGGTTTTGTCGATGGTGATATAAAACTTCTATATAAACGATAATGGATTAAGTGTAATAGTGATCTAAATACGAAAATGTTAACGTCAGGGTAAATGCTATTCTTGGATTTTCATATATTGCACGAATACATGGCAGGTTGGAAAAGCATATTGTGAATCCTATTATATTAAAGGAGTTAAGAGAAAATAAAGAATATGAATGGAGAATAATTGATTCCATTAATGATATTAATTTATTTTTAAAATGGTACTTAGGAAAGAAGCTTAAATAAAGGATGGAATCCGATTGCAATATTTAATAATAATGGAGTGAAGTTATGAATTATCTGGAAGATTTTGAAAGACACATATCATTATATGATGGAATGTTAATAGAAACAGGCGGCTCATTTGGAAAGGGAAAATTGGGTGGTGATAAATATGAAGGGGAATGTCTCGAAATAGCCAGAAAATACATATTAGCGGGAGGGGATAAAAGAGAATTGCTATTTGTAATAGATAACTATATTCTATTATATAAAGATGATAAAGAATGGAAATTTCTTGATTTGGAAATGTCTTTTCTGAACAGATTAAAGGAGAAAACAGAAAAATTATAAACACCAATTTGTTGAGCACAGGCAGAGTTAATCCGATTCTTAACTGCTGGTTTATTGGTTTTTCACTTTTCTGGAAGAGGTGAGTCATTGTCTGAAGAATTTAATAATGAGAATTATAGAGATAATTTTTTAATGATCTTAGATGAAGTTAAAGATACCTATTATATCCCCGAAGAAGCCGCATCCTTAATAAGATTTATCGAAGGATATAGCTCTGTGAATGACTTTTCAAGAATATGTTTTTCAGAGAGTGGCTGTAAAGGTGCAGAAATAAAAGATTGCAATCATGAATTCAGGGATAAAGTTTCAATATTTATATGTCTTAATAATAACATTAGAGTACCTCATATGCTATTAAAGGACTTGATTCAGGAAATTGGAAAAGAATCTCGGAGTTCCTGGGGGGCACCGGAATATTTATTTTTATTATCAGAACAACTTCTGAAAGAAACTGGAGTAAAGTATATCGAAACTTTTGGTGAAATGCTTTTTAGTAATATGGATACATATGGATCGTGCATTAGTATAGATTTTTCAAATATTGATGTCAGGGGAATCCTTAAGGATTTGAAAAGTAAAGAAATAAAAAGCAAATTAGTATTAGATTTAATTGAATACTTTGAGGCCAACTTGTGAGAGGCATAATTTCAAAAATATTTGAAGAGGTTACCGGCATGGACAAGAATTCTGTTAATAGAACAAACAGCTCCTATTGGGATACAAAAGGAAATGATGGAGTTTACCCCAAGGTCAAAATTTATTTTAGCAGCTATACAGCATAAGTAAAGGAGAAGGACAATGAAAATATCGGTTATTTTAGGACATCCATATGAGAAAAGCTTTAATAGCGCCATTTCTGAAACGGTAGTCAGTACACTAAAAAGCAATGGGCATACCATTATGTTCCATGATTTGTGCCAGGAAAGATTTGATCCCATATTGTCGGATGAGGAACTTGTCAGCGGCATTTCCAAAGATGCCTTGGTTCTCCAGCATCAGCAGGAAATAAAAGAAGCAGACGGAATTATTGTTATTCACCCTGATTGGTGGGGGCAGCCACCCGCTATTTTAAAAGGATGGGTTGACCGTGTGATGAGAGAAAATATAGCTTATACATTCCCGGTGGGCGATAGCGGCGGCGGACTGCCGATAGGACTTTTAAAAGCAAAAGCAGGATTGGTATTCAACACATCCAATACGCAGGAAGAACGTGAAAATGAAGTCTTCGGAGATCCTTTGCAGCGAATCTGGAAAGATTGTATCTTTGCTTTTTGCGGGGTTACCGTATTTGACAGGAAAATGTTCCGGATAATAGCGGATAGCACAATGGATGAGAGACAAATGTGGCTGAATCAGGTCAGTGACATGGTTAAGATATATTTTCCTTGATAGGGTAGATTACTATTAGTTCCATCAGGAGCTCAATATCTTATCTCTGCACATAAATATTCAAATAATTTAGATAACACGAAATATAACACATCCCTATAGTTTATTAAGAAATCAGAAATATATAAATCTTAACTTATAATGTAAAGGCGACACAGGTTGGACAATAGCATTAGAGCATTGTAAAGTAATATAAGAAATATTATCTGCAGAAAGCGTGAAAAAATGAATGACTGGTTTACTATTGAAAAAATAGATGATGATACATATGCAATCAGTGAATATAAGCACTGGGAAGAAACTCATTGTTACCTACTCAATGGAACAAAAAATAGTTTGCTGATAGATACAGGACTTGGTGTTGGGAATATCAAAAAGGTGGTTGATAAGCTTACAGATTTACCAGTAAAAGTAATAACGACACATGTTCATTGGGATCATATAGGTGGTCATAAGTATTTCAATGATATAGGTGTTTTTGAAGCTGAAAAAGACTGGTTAAAAATAAAGTTTCCCATTCCATTAAGCAGCGTAAAAATGAATTTACTAAAAGAACCGTGTGAATTTCCAGAGTATTTTGACATGGAAGAGTATCGCATTTTTCAAGGTGAAGCAGCTTTTTTACTACATGAAAACGATATTATAAATTTAGGAGATAGAAATGTCAGGGTGATACATACACCTGGGCACTCACCTGGCCATATATGTTTATATGAAGAAAGCAGAGGCTATTTATTTACGGGTGATTTAATATATGAAGGTACTTTAGATGCGTTTTACCCATCCACAAATCCTTATGAATTCATGAATTCTGTAAAGAAAATTAAAGAATTAGCAATAAAAAGGGCATTACCAGCACATCATAAGCTCAATATAAGTACTGACTTAATCCTTGAAATAGATAAAGGATTTACTGAATTATATGAAGCAGGTAAACTTAATCAAGGTAATGGAATGTTTTTCTTCGAAAATTTTAATATCCACATATAAAGGGAAGGCTGGTTGGAGCATTTTTAGTTCATAAAAATGTTTAAGGGTGACGCATAAGTATTAGAATGTTAAGCTTATTTATAAGCATCACTTTACTAATTTGATTAGATGATTCTTTCATCAATCAAAGAAGTGAAATATTTATTATACATAAAGGAGTAAAAACAATGTCACCATTAATAAAGTTACAAAGCGTAGTATTAGATTGCAAGAGCCCAGCTGAACTTGCTAAATTTTATATGTCACTATTAGGCGGAAAAATTGTATATGAAATAGAATATTTTGTAGCAGTCTCTATTCCAGGTAGTGTAATCAGTATTTCATGTCAGTTTGACGAAGACTATACGCCGCCTATATGGCCGGGTACAAGTGAAGAACAAATGAAAATGGTGCATCTCGATTTTGCTGTGCAGGATATAGAGGCTGCTGTACAATTTGCGGTGTCATTAGGAGCGACGAAGCCACAGACTCAATATTGGCAGCCAGACTTTGGTCCCCAGTGGATTACACTTTTAGATCCTGCAGGTCATCCGTTTTGCTTGTGCTCCCACGAAGGATGATGCCATTTTTGGGTTGTGTATAGTAGGAGAATATGATAAAATTATTATTAGAGTAATCGTGTACTGGACGATGTCAATGAATTATGTTATATATAGTGATTAATTTGTTTTGTATTAGTAATCATTGCAGTGCTTACCTATTTAGTAGAGAGGGCTTTCATATGAGAAATAATAAATTCAAACTTTTAACATGCTTTTTAATTATTATATCAATCCTGTTAGTAGATACAAGTCTGAATGCTTTTGCCGCATCAGTAACAAAAGCAGAGTATACGATGAAAAAAGACAAGGTAACTTATAAAGATAATAATGGCAAGGTAAGAGGAATTGTCTTTTTTCAATACCCTGTTATTAAGGGAGAAACAGGTGCTGCAAAGAAAATTAACGATGTATTAAAAAAAGAAAGTAAAGCATATATGCAGAATGAAAATGCTGAAACTCTAAAGGAATATGCAGAAGCAGCAATTGATAATAATGGTTTTTACAGCGAAGATGAACAATATTATTATAAGACAAACTGTAACGTGACATATAACGATAATTCGATTATTAGCTTGCATATGAAAAATGGCTGGTATGCAGGCGGAGTTTATAATCAAACTGATTTTGGATATACTTTTGATTTAAAAAGTGGAGATAAGCTCGAATTAAAAGATGTAGCCTCGGGAAATCCAACAACGATTAAAAATAATATATTAGCTGCCGCAAAAAAATATCTTACTTCTAATAGCGATTTTGACAAGAAAGCCTATGATTATATTAGGTCTTGCAAATTAAAGGATTATAAATTTTATTTAAGCAAGGGTAAAGTATATATTTGTTTTGAAAGTTATGAATTAGGACGAGGAAATGGCTGGGATATCTTTTCTATAAAAAGTAAGTATTAGTTGATATATACAAGGGGTTAGAGGCTGTGGAAGGTCGTAGTAAACGATTTGTACACAATTGAAATGAGAAATGAAAATAGCCGTAACATGACTTAAGTTGTGTAACGGCTTTTTGTAAGTGAAATATAAAGCAACGATGAATTGTATCAAGTTTAAGCTTGAGTGAGGGATGCCTGGGATGGTCCGGAGCATTATTAAACTTTTGTCTGGGAGCTTTGATGCGTGTAGGGGAATCGCGATCGGGAGTATCCTAAAGATTGTGTAAACCTTCAAACTGATGTAAGATGATTACAACAGTTTGGAGGTTTTATAATGTCAAAGAGAACGCGAGACGAATCACCACAGAAACAGGCTATGAGAGAATTGATGAAGGAATATCTAAAAAACAATGATGTTCAAGTCAAGAATGGTACTGATGTCAACTCCGTTATGCGGGATATGATGTCTGTACTGCTGGAAGGTGTTCTGGACGAGGAACTGGATGAAGAATTAGGCTATTCAAAGTATGATTATCGGAATAAGGATACCGATAATAGCAGAAACGGACATTCTTCCAAAACCATACATACCTCTTATAGTGATATGGAGGTGGCAATTCCACGTGACCGAAATGGGGATTTTGAACCCCAGGTTATTAAGAAGTATCAAAATACGGTTACCCAGGACATGGAGGAAAAGATTATATCTATGTATGCCAAAGGCATGACCACTACAGATATCGAAAGTCATATGCGTGA
>NZ_FRAC01000035.1 GCF_900142215.1 Anaerocolumna jejuensis DSM 15929
TATGCAATGGGAGCAAGTGTGAAAGAAAAACGCTTTCACACTCCATTATTTATGGCAGTACCGCTGACCTGTCTGCGGTATGCAATGGGAGCAAGAATGAAAGATAAATCTTTTAATCTCCCTGATTTTGTATGCGTGCTAAAGCACACAGTAAGAAGCCAAATATGAAAAATGTCTTGAAAGCTACAATTCATTATAATGTGAGTTCCCGCATAAATCAATACGTATGTCATGAAATTTTTCTTCTATAAATTAAAAAACTATGAAGTTTTTTTACTTTTTTGAAATTTGTACTGGATTTCTTCAGGCAATGATAGTATAATAGCTGGTGATTGTTTAAAATTAGCACAATGCCTTAAAACGATGGATAACAGGTAACATCGACTCTTTAAGGCGTTTTTCATTATAGGCAGGGTGTATAATACATTATTCAAATATCAAAGGAGGAATCATGTAATGGGTGTCAAGTATGTTTTTGTTACCGGTGGTGTTGTTTCAGGTCTAGGCAAGGGTATAACCGCTGCTTCTTTAGGTAGGTTATTAAAGGAACGGGGCTATAAGGTTACCATGCAGAAGTTCGATCCTTATATAAATATCGACCCGGGCACCATGAACCCCATTCAGCATGGTGAAGTATTTGTAACAGATGATGGTGCCGAAACGGATTTGGACTTAGGGCATTATGAGCGTTTCATAGATGAAAGCCTTACCAAGAAATCCAATGTGACTACCGGTAAAATTTACTGGTCCGTGCTTTCCAAGGAACGCAGGGGAGATTTCGGCGGAGGAACCGTTCAGGTCATCCCTCATATCACAAACGAAATTAAAAACCGCTTCTATCACAATGATGGATGCAAGGACACTCAAATTGCCATTATTGAAGTCGGCGGTACTGTAGGTGACATCGAAAGCCAGCCTTTTTTAGAGGCAATCCGCCAATTCCAGCATGATGTCGGCCGTGAGAATTCCCTTCTAATCCATGTAACCTTAATCCCTTATTTAAGAGCTTCCGGTGAAATGAAAACCAAGCCCACTCAGGCCAGTGTAAAAGAACTTCAAGGTATGGGTATCCGCCCGGATATTATTGTATGCCGTACCGAGCTTCCCTTAGAACCCGGAATCAAGGAAAAAATAGCTTTATTCTGTAATGTTCCCAGTAATCATGTTATCCAGAATCTTGATGTTGAAACACTATACGAAGCTCCACTTGCCATGGAAAAGGAGCATCTTGCCAATATCGCCTGTGAATGTCTCGGTCTTGAATGTCCCACACCTGATTTAACTGCCTGGGAAAGCATGGTGGATGCCCTTAAACATCCCGAAAAGGAAGTTACCATCGCTTTAGTCGGAAAATATACCCAGCTTCACGATGCTTACATCAGCGTTGTAGAATCCTTAAAACACGGTGCCGTTCCTCACAGGGCTTCCGTCAACATAAAGTGGATTCCTTCCGAAACTTTAACGGATGAAAATGCAGCCGGAATTTTAGAAGGAGTAAGCGGCATTTTAGTTCCCGGCGGCTTCGGTGACAGGGGAATTGAAGGAAAAATCTCTGCAATACGTTATGCCCGTGAAAATAACATACCTTTCTTAGGACTTTGCCTTGGCATGCAGCTTGCCATTGTTGAAATATCCCGTAATGTCATCGGCTTTGCAGACGCTCATAGTGTAGAACTGGATCCGGCTACTACCCATCCGGTAATTCATCTGATGCCGGAGCAGGATGGTATCGAGGACATCGGCGGAACCTTAAGACTTGGCTCTTACCCCTGCGTTTTGGATGAATCCAGTAAGGCCTTTGGTCTTTATGGTGATAAGATCATTCACGAACGCCACAGACACCGCTATGAAGTAAATAATTATTACCGCGAAGACTTTATACGCGGCGGTATTAAATTATCCGGCTTATCACCTGACGGACGCATTGTGGAAATGATGGAATTGACGACCCATCCCTGGTTTATAGCCACCCAGGCCCATCCGGAATTTAAGTCCAGGCCTAACAGACCCCATCCCCTATTTAACGGATTTGTGGGGGCAGCAATTAAATACCAGGAAGAACAAATACACTAAAAATAAGATAAATAAGAGCAATAAAGGCAGCTGGTTTGGTTTACACCGCCAGCTGCCTTTTTTGCTATAAGAATTATATCTATTTATTTATGCTCTGTAATCTGAATCTTTCCGGTAGCTACTTCACTGTTATAATAACTGGTGCCGGATACCTTGTCATAATAGTTATGCAGAATATCCTTCCAGGTACTTCCATTCTTCGCCAGGTCTCTGCTGCCTTCCTGTGAAAGAATCCCTCCATTTTTGGAGGCATACTTACTTACATTGACATTTGCCACATGAAAACCAGGGAACAATTTGGTACCGCTGTCATACATAAAATAATTATAGATATCATCTACGGCAGTGTCACACTCCGTAAGCCTCGTTTTATCCGGATTATATACCTGGTCTGCCTGGGTATCATATACATCACAGCCCTCGCCAGGATGCTTCTGCTTATGGGTTCTTTGTATTCCGTAATTTTTTATAGCCATGGCACTTGCCTTAAGAGCATCACTTTTCCAGGTGGAATAACCGACCTCACAGCTGGTAACAACCTTGCAATAGGTCTTAAAATTAACTTTATCCACCTTGCCGCTGGACTTACGGAGTACAGAGATCGTTGAAGGATTGGATGTAACATCGCTTACGGGAGCATCATAAGAATAGGGAGTAATGACAATGTCCTCTTTATTCATTTCCTTATCCTGTATATATTCCGCAGCATCCTTCTGATTAGACTCTAATTGCTTTACTTCCTCATATGTAGGAACTGAAAATTCAAGTATCCTGGTCTGCCCGTTATCGATGCCTGTAACAAAGTAAAAGTAGTTAATACCATCCATGAAATATTCATCGGAAGAAGTTACCTTTAAATTGGCTTTGACAAAATAAAGGCTAAGGCCTGACGTTCCTTCATATGCGTTTAAGTTTACCGATGCACTGGAGGAGTCATTGCTGATGGCAACAGCATCATCAACCACGGCAGTATCAATATTAAATATTCCGACCTGATTTTCCTTATTTTCCCCATTGGAATAGAATGCTGCCGTATCCTCTGCATAGGCACTGCTGAGAATTCCCGGTATGAGCTCCTGTTCCTTATTATTGACCAGTTCAAAGTACTCCCTGATAACCTCCAGCCCTGTACTGTCCGCAATATTTTCAGTATCTGCGGATACGGCTGGTACGTGTATCAATAGCGAGCAAATAACAAGTCCTGTTACAAAAATCTTTTTCATAGTATTTTTACCCCTTTCCTCTCAATGTTAATACAGTATCAGTTTCCTTGTAACACAGATATATCCTGAATAAGGCTCCCCTCCCTTCTGCTGTTGCCATTCAATTAAAACTCCAGCGGATATATCCTGTTACCATACTATATCACCATTTTTTACCATAATGAAAGTGGTGTCATATTTACGTAGACTTTTGTCAAATTTACTTAGTTATTCTGTTCCTGTACTGATTTATTCTGTCTTTTTACTCTTTCAGCAGATATAAGCTGACAAAATATTTATTTTGTTTTACGTTGGCACCATCAATAGAAAATATCGTATTATCCCTCCAGCCTATACCATATTCCTCAATATCCGAATCTTCTCTTCTATCAAATAGGTAAAAGACGTTCTTATTTACATCAAGTATACCAATCTGCTTCATAAATCCATCTTCAAAATTGCTTACGATAATCTTATCCCCTGCATCATTAATAAGTGGTCCTGAGAGAAATTTATCCGTAATGCCTTCTATTTCACTTAACTGGCCATTAAGTTCATCTGAAAGGTATATCTTCCCGTCCTTCTTCACCAAATCATAGCGTCCGCCGGTAAAGCTTACGCTGTAATCAGCTTTAGAGCCCTCTGTCCATTTTGCAATTCCCTCATAAATAACCTTCTTCTCCCCTGTATCAAGGTCATAACTGATATAATTAAAACTGTCCGGATCACCTGTGAAAACAAATAGTTTATTTTCAAGTATTTTCGCACCCCAAACATCGGTAAGTCCTGTGACAGCCTTAATTTCTTTTATTGATTTTTCTTTAATATCAACAAGGTACAGCTCTTTTTCGCCTTCCCTGGCTCCTGCTGTTACGATTGCATAATTATCATCTACTAATATCCAGTTCATTAATACTGGTAAGTCCGAAATTTCTACGCCGTTTAAACGGATACCTTCAAGAAAATCTTCCGTTTCTCCGGTTTCCGGATTATATCTTACCGGATATGCCCAGCTTCCTACCTGAGGATTCACTGACACCTGAAGATAGACCCTGCCATTCTTTCCCTTGATTAATTCAAATGCAGCCTCTCTTCCATCACTTAGCACCGTATTATGGGCTTCGTTTTGGTACAGAATAACGGAAGAATCCTCTACATAATAGCTGTAATCAAGCCTGCCCTTTATTCCCTTGACCTCTACCGTACGGTCCAGCTTCTTTAAGTCCACTGGAATAAATTCTTCACCTGCGGCCTTATAGAATTTCCTTACACCGTTTATATCCTTATAATAAAATAATCCATCCCAATTGGTAATATAACTATCCGATTCGATATAATGCACTGTAAGTATATCATCCATATTCTTAACTGCCGTCAGCCTGATATCCCGGGGCTGGTCATTAATGACTTTCTCCCCAGTCATTTCCTGCTCTTTCCCTTTATCCATCACCGGAGCTTCATCCACCGTATTTATCTTCAGCAGATTAAAAACATAGTCCCTGAACTCTGCATTTACCGTACAAACTCCACCGAACAAAAACAATCCGATAACAGCAAATGTCAAAGCAGCCTTGACTGCCATTCTCCCTTTTCGGTAATAATTTTTCTTTTCCGGCATATCATAAGTCAGCTTAAACTCCGGTTCCGGCATTTTATCCGCCAACGTCTTTAATTGCTTTTCAATATCTTTATTTTTCATATCATCCAACCTCCTTCATACCATTTGCAAGCTTTCCTAATGCTCTCTCGTACCTTTTCTTTACAGTATTGGTATTAAGCTTTAATATCTGCGCTATTTCCCTGTGCTTAAGGCCAGTTATAATCCGCATGCATACAATTTCCCTGTCTGTTTCATCAAGGACCTGAATGATTGACAGGAACTCCAGCTTATCTTCCGGAAATACCGGCTGTTCTTCCAGCTCCTGTTCCTCTCTCACCACTTCATATTTGCGCTTTCTAAGCATATCAATTGCTATGTTTCTGGCAATTGCAGTAATCCAGGCCTTTTCACTTATTCCGAACCGGTACTTCCCGGCATTGTTCTGAATTCTTATAAAAGTTTCCTGCGCCGCGTCCTCTGCCAGATACGTATCTCTTAAAATTGTCAGGGCGATATGAAATACATAGGTCTTATGCTCATTATAAAGGTCTTCCAGGGCCCCCATATCCCCCTTGGCAATTTGATTGATTAAGCCCATCTTAATACTCCTTTCCTCATTCTATTTAAATAACGTTTGGTTCATAGAAAAGGTGACACTTGACGTTCCAAAATTTTCATTTTTAGTCTCCAAGCAGCCGGCTATAAATAATCTCAACGTCTTTTTGCCGTTCCTCACTGATCCGCAGTTCCTGCCCATTTAACATCACTAACTTTGTCTTGGAATAAGCCTTAACCTGATGATAATTGACCAGATATGACTTATGAATCCGCAAAAAAGGTATCTTTCCACACTCTAACTGGGTCGCTACCTGATCCAGCTTTGCATTGAATACTTCCACCTTTTTATCCAAAAGATGCATATGTATCTGTCTGCCCCTGCTCTCAAAATATAGGATTTCGCTGCTTAATACCTTATATTCAGCATTCTTGTAACGATAATGATAATAAATCTTCTCATTACATATTCTCTCATAAGCAGCCAGAAAGCTTATTATAAAATCCTCTTCCTTCATGGGCCTTTTTACAAAATCAAAAACATTGAACCGGAATAACTCTGCCAAATCCTTTTCATGTTCGGACACGCAAATAATCAGGGCATGTTCATCCATCCGCCTGATACGCTTTACTGTCCTGATTCCCCCTTTTTCTGTCATAGAAATATCAAGATATAACAGGTCATACCTTTCTCCCATCAACAGACCTTTCTCCAGAGCCTCCCCGCTATAGAACATATCTATCCCGATATTAATATTATATTTACTGCACTCACTTTCAATTATATTTTCAATCCGGGCATTACTGGCACTGTCACTACCGCAAATAGCAATACTTACCATTCAAGCTCCCCCCTTGCACTACTCTTTGTAACCTTGCCTCTCCTCTTATACTCTCATTTTTTCATATTCTCATGTTTTCATATTTTCATATCCTCATATTCTCATGATTTCATATCCTTATACTCACATGTTTTCATGCTCTCATATTCTCATGCTCCATGTTTTCATACTCTCATGCTCTTATATTCTCAAGTTCTTATACTTATATATTTTTATAGCATTATAACTTTATAATTTTATAAATATTTGGGTATAGATACCATATTATGATTATAGCAAATTATTACTTTAATTTACAAATGTTATATCATTATTCGCTATAAATTCTCATTATGATTTAATTTCTGTTTATTTTATATATTTATATATTTTGAAATGGGATTTTTATAGAAAAACTCTGAATTGGACCTGAATACAGCATTAGGGAGAGATTCAAAAAATCTCTCCCTAACTATTGGCAGACCTATATAAGATTAGCTACAAATACGATGATGAAACGATATTCTGAGGTTTCCTTCCAAACCATTGGCCCAGACTTTTATAAGAATAGCTACAGTTACATTAATGAAATGAAATTCTAAGGATTCCTTCCAAACCATTGGCCCAGACTTTTATAAGAATAGCTACAGTTACATTAATGAAATAGAATTCTAAGTATTCCTTCCAAACCATTGGTTAAGATCTTTATAAGAATAGCTACAAATACAATAATGAAACAGAATTCTAAATATTCCTTCAAACCATTGGCCCAGACCTTTATAAGAATAGCTACAGTTACATTAATGAAACAGAATTCTAAGTATTCCTTCAAACCATTGGCTTAGACCTTTATAAGAATAGTTATAACTTTGGCAGTAAGGAGGTATTCAAAAAAACCTTGATATTGAAATCAATGAATTTTCAAAATCAGTTATCTGCTCATAGAATTAGGAGAATTTGGGATACCCTCGACCATTAACACAGACCAAGATAAGAATAGCTCTACAATCGAGTAGGAGGGAGTGATTAGCTCCCGTCCTCTCACCGCACCGTGCATATCGTTCGGTACACGGCGCGTTCAATAGTTGACGTGCACAGACTGATAGGCTGTGGCTAAATCATAGAAGCCACTGTTTATCAGTCTTTCTTTTGTCATTGCCATGTTTATTGCAACCGTATGTGTCGTAAACCAATACCCTCTGCGACTGTTGCCTGCCTGCCACGCTAAATCCTCCGGTACTCCCATCCTTAACAGATTTCTTACCTTCGTCTTAGGCTTCTTCCATTGTTTCCATATGCACATGCGGATTCTGTGATATAGCCACTTGTTGAGGTCATCTATTCGATTCTTCATATCTGCAATCCCATAATAATTCAGCCATCCACGCATATACACCTTTATCTTCTCTAAGGAAAGACGTATGCTTTGAACAGACCTTCGGGAACTAAGCTCTTTCAGCTTTGACTTCATCTTCTTCCATGACTTTACATGAACACGGACATAAATGCCCTTTCCGTTCTTTCCCAATGTAAAGCCAAGGTATTTAAAATTTCGAATTGCAAATACACTGACCACACGGCTTTTCTCCTGGTTTACTTTTAGTTTAAGTTTTCCCTCTAGATATTTCGTGCTTGATTCCAGAAGTCGTTTTGCGGCTCTGTCACTCTTTGCAAGCAATACAATGTCGTCTGCATAGCGAACAAATGCCACTCCTCTTTCTTGGAATTCCTGGTCAAATTCATTCAGATAGATATTCGCTAATAGTGGTGAGATATTCCCGCCCTGCGGCGAACCCTCCTCTGTCTCCATGACTACACCATTTTCCATGACACCACTTTTAAGGTACCTTTTAACCCACTGAATCACTCGCTCATCCTTTACATTTCTACGCAAGATATTTAGAAGCATCTCGTGGTTTAGAGTATCGAAATACTTGGTCAAATCCAATGCTACTGCATGAGTGTATCCTTGTTCTGCATACTCTTTTACCTTTATAATGGCATCCTTTGCACTTCTTCCCGGACGATAACCACAACTACTGTCTGAGAACAACGGCTCATAGATTGGCATGAGCTGTTGCGTAATGGCCTGTTGGAATATACGGTCTTTGACTGTTGGAATACCTAGCTTTCGTATTCCACCATCTGGTTTAGGGATTTCTTTTCTCCTTACCGGGTCAGGTGTATATTTCCCCGAATAGATTCTCTCGATAATGGCTTTCTGATTCTCCCGAAGATAGGCACCTACTTCATCGACGGTAATCCCGTCAATTCCCGGTGCTCCCTTGTTTGCCTTTACTCTCTTGAAAGCTCTGTTAAGGTTATCCTTATACAGTATCTTCTCCAAAAGTTCCGACTGTGCACTGTCCCTTTCCTTCCATATCCGGTTGAAGGAGCGATGCGCTCTCACATATCCTTCCTGTTCCGCACTATTCTTTTGTAAGCAGCTTTCTGCGTTTTCTGCATCCATTTGTCCTTCCTCCTTTCCCAGTTGTACTAAAGACTCCTATTGATTTGGTCCTTCACCTCTCGGCTACTATGACCTCTGCTGACTTCTGCATGTTCAGCACCGCCTCGTTTCCTTGTACGGTGGTTACTCCTTTCAGAGCATTTCATACAGACCTCCCCGGGTACCACACGTTTCTTTCTCTCCATCCATCTGCCACATTTACCATACATGATTCCGTGTAGTTATCGGGCTTCGACTTGGTGTGCAGCCTTACCCTCATGCATAGCCTGATGTGATTTCTGTTCGTCAGACCAGAGATTTGCCCACTGGTTAGTATGTTCCCAGTATCCGGCTTCCTTCAGATTCCACCTCACGATGGACACCCTTGCCTTCGGCTATATCCTTCCCACTACCGGGCGGATTCCGGACTTGCACCGGTTAGAAACGTGCGCCGCCGGGCGCACACAGCAACGGGGTGGAATTCATAGAATCCCACCCCGACTTTATACACAGAGCCAACAAATATCCTGCAAATCATTCAATTGAATATCATGCATCATTTCTTAAAAAGTGACCGTATTGCTGCTAATGCTGATCCAAGAAAAATGCAGATATCTGAAATGTTAAAAACTATCTTCTTCAGAAACTTGAAGCTAAAATAATCAACTACATATCCTCTGGTAAAACGGTCATAAACATTGCTCAGAGCTCCCCCAAGTATAAAGGATAATGCCACTTTAAGAAGTTTGTCCCCTTTCTTTGGCAAAACAAGGACAAAAATCAGCAGTAAAACTCCCAATAAGGTCAGTGATATTGTTTTAACCGTCTTTACATCATTTTCAAGGAAATTCAGCATGGCACCCTTATTATGATAACGTTCTATCACAATATTGCCGTTCAGGATTTCCTCTTTTTTATGCATTTCTTTATTCTTCTCAATGTAATTTTTTATCTTCCATTCTGTCAGAAATATTACTGCGATTAAAATCAAATAAAACATAAGACTCCTCCTGTACCTGCAAACAAGTTAATTTCCTACTTCTCTTATCTTATTATAGTAAATTTTTACATGTACATCAAGAGATATGATTGGATTTAAGAAATATTCAGAAATAACCTGCTTTTTCGTAATAAATACACTGCCTACATTAAGCTTTCCCGAAGCGCAGCTGCCTGCTCTCTGTAGTTATTTGCCTCTTCTGTATTTCCGGCCTTTTCATAGCACAGGGCAATTTTTTCCAAGGGCAGCTCCTTATTGTAATGGATATTCAGCTCTGCATCTGTTTCAAATGCAGCATTCATATACCAAATAACTGCTTCCTTTATATTATCCTTATTATAAAAATACTCTCCAACCTCATAGCACACTTCAGCACTTGCTTTGCCGGTTGCTATATTTTTCAGGGCATATCTTAGTATTAGTTCAGAATCGTTTTTTATACGTCCGCAGCGAACCAGTATACATTGAATAAGTTTTATAACCTCCTCGGAAACCTCCTGCTCCAGAAGACCGGTAAAGAAAGACTCCGCTGTCAAAAAATCCTTATCTTCTCCTGCAATAAAAAGCTCTCTGGCATACATACTTATTAGTTTTTCCGAAAAAGCAGTTCCTTTCTGTATCAGCCGCTGAAAGATGTCAAAATCTCTAACAGCATGATTATTTTCCGGCATATGAAGGATTTCAATCTCACTATCGTATACAACAGGGTCCAGCATAACTGTTTCATGAATTGGATCTGTCCAGGTGAACTGACGAAGTCTTTTAAAGAGTTTAGGCCTGTATTCCTTATCAAAATTATAAGTAGTATTAAACTCCAGCTGATTCGCATACATCATCTGAATAATATCAATTTCCGGTATCAAATGTTGTTTCAGTGTAAGAAATTTTTCTCTGTTAACTTCATCAATAACTTCATCCGCATCCGCAACAAATATATAATCCATGGCTGCCTTTGAAAAAGAAAAATTTCTGGCGGCAGCGAAATCATCGATCCATTTGAAATCATAAATTTTGCAGTTATATTTCTTAGCGATTTCCTTTGTACCATCAGTGGAACCGGTGTCTACGAGTATAATTTCATCCACCAGACCTTTCAGGCTGTCAAGGCATCTAGCCAAGACTCTTTCTTCGTTTTTTACAATCATGCAAGCACTTACAGTTATCATAGCTGCCTCCATTATAGATGTCATTAAATACTTAGATTCGTCAAATATTCTAATAAAATTCCATTTATCTGTACATTTTATACAATGACATAGCCTATTTATAAATTTCTCTTTTTGTATATAATTGCAATCGACATTTTAATTTATTTTATACTATATTTCTGCAATGTGACATAAACACTTGGAAATACTGACAATTTTGATAAGGTTAAATCTGCCTTGTTGAAAATGCCTATAAAGCTTAAAATAAATTAGCAAAAACTTCTAGTGCTTTTGCCCTATTTTGCTTACCGAATGTAAATTAATGGTTATCATAATGCACAAGTATTTTGTAAATTATCGTCGGTTTACCAATATTGTACAGTTATAATTATCGTGTTATAATACATACATAGCAAGTAAAACTTGCTCCTATCTATCAACTGGAGCTATTAATATTACTTCTCTCTAAAAAAAATAGCACAGTTATCTATTTATCAGACCGTTCTGGTCAAATCTTTATTAGTAGGGGTTTTTAGGGTGGGGATGCCCTAAAAACCCCTTTTCCACTAGACGGTTTATGACAGACTCTCTTTATAATTAACTTTTATAAGTTAGCGTATAGCATCCATTCTTCTCTAGCAACAGAATCTTTAAGATGATACCTTCCTTCTTTTAATAATGTATAAAAATATTATAAATCTTTCTAATTTAATATTTGATTTGTTAAAACAGCAGCTCTAATACTTGAATCTACAATAAAAGGAAGCACCTCCTTAGTAAGTGCCTCTGCTATCATTTCATCATTTTTTCCTTTGATAGCTTCTCCTAAATCATGAATAACTAAATTTATTTTTTCCTTATCAATGATCACTTCTCCCACATTAACCAAATCCATTGTACGATTCAGCACTTCTATTATCCAGTTGATTCCATTTAAAATAGATTTCAGGTATTCGTCAGTATCCTCTTGTCCGTTTCCCCTCAGCTCACCACTGACCGTTTCTATTGCCGGAATGAGTTTTTGTGAATAATGATAAAGTTCCTCCAATGCCTCCAATTGCTTTATCTTTAATGATTCTTCCTGCATATTATTTACCATGTACTATATTTTCAAATATTTAATACATGATTTCCTCCTTTAGATTATAATATATCTTTTATATCGGATAAATTACCTACTGGAAATAGGGCAACTTCATATAATAATGTATACTTTATTCTAATTCAACAACTTGGCTAATTCTTCAGCTCTATGTTTCCATGTATGTGCGAATTTCGTTTTTATATACCCATTTTGTGCAATTTCGGCACTACCTTTCCTATCACATAGAATCTTTTCTATTTTATCTGGTAGTTCATTTATTCTGGATAAGGAATACTTTATATAATCCTGCCCTTCTACATATTTATTTTTTATAAACTCACTTTCATCGGTAACACAGACTGACTTGCTTAACATTGAATTAAAGATTCTGTCATGCCCACCATTTTTAAACCATGGCATAATATTTAGTGAGATTTTTGTATTCTTCATATTGCAAATGCACTCATAAGAATTTATGGATCCATGGCGAATAAGATTTTCAGGATGAATACATGGCAGCATATCCCAACCCTTTCCAAAGACATGGACAATATATCCGTTGTCTACCAAACTCTTAATAACCTGTCCCCGAAAATGAAATCGTACATATAAATCAATAAAAATCATAGCTGCCATCCCTTCTTTTAAGTCTTCCTCACTGGCATCAGGTATCTCAAGGCGTATGTATTTTTCCATAGCTTTATCCATAGGCATATCCGTATTGGTCATTAACTCATTGACTATGCGCCAATAAAAAGCTGCATATTCATCATCAATCCGATTAATATATTTTTCAAACGTAGTTGGCGGAGTGTAATTTCCGGTAAATATAATATCAAATTTCCTTTTATAAAAGGGTATATAGTCACTGTCTATTTCTGTTCCTGCCAAAGGCAGAAACTCAACCGACTTTACCTTTTTATAAAACCTCTTGACGTAATTCACATGATCATTGTCAATACAAAACATTTTATAATAATCCGGCAAATTCTCAAAATCCTTGTCATAATAAAAAGGGTGGTCCACCAGAATATTAAAGCAGAGAACTTCTCTCTGATTCCATAGAAGTTCTCCATCTTCCATTATAAAGTCCTCATCTTTACCAATACCAATAAAATTAAAAGTTATCATAGCAGTCTTTCCTTGCTCACAAAACCAGATTAGGTCAATTATTCCTTGTTGTAAAAAATCATAATCAAAAATATATACCTCATAACCCAGCTTCCTAAAGGTCTTTGCCATCTGTTCGGAAAAGTAACCAAGGGTTTCGATATTGTTTTTGAATAAGATAAGTTTATTTATTGTTTTATTTACAATCATTTTTTTCTTTATACCCTAATTCACTTTCCGATTTCATTCGAATCTTTACAAACCTTTTTTCACCTTAAATTTCACTTAAGCGTAGTATAGCAAGATCATAGTCCTTACATTTCATATAATTCCTTTTTGCTTCTTCCTTCTCCCCCAAACATTCATATATTACGCCAATATTATAATACGCCAGATAATCATTTACGCCTTCTATCTTACACTCAGGCTTTTCTGCCGCTTTCAAGAACTCTTGAATTGCTTCCTGAAATCTTCCGTTATTCATTAAGATTAACGCTATCAAAAAGATAAAATCGGCTGAATAGGCAAATATATCATAAATATTCAGCATCTGAAGAGCTTCTTCATATTGTCCTGAATTAATCATTGAATACCCATAGCTCTCTACCAAATCACGGACATACTCCAATCTTACATCCAAATCGGCATATAACGCCTGCCCAAGAAATTTATAGGAATTTTCATAATCTTCTTCCATATAATAGCTCTTTCCTAACTGATAAAGAAGATATGGATCATCCGGCTGCTGCTGTAAGGAAGCAGTTAGGAGAGTGATATTCCTTTCCGTCTTTTTCTTTCTGACGTTAAGAGCACCTTCATAACCGGAATGACGGATTGTCAGTGGAATATGATACGAGCTATCATAAATGGCAGTTCCTTGATTCAATTGAAGAACTTTCTTATCCTCTGTATCTGCCTCTTCCTTTTCTGAACCGCCTGGCATTACTTGTTCATGTATAATTCCTTCATAATGATAATATCTTTTAGAAAATAACCTGTTTATCCTTTCTCGAAATTTATGTGAAATTCCCTGGGTTGTAAATTCACTGATACGCAAAAGGCGTCCGATTTTATTCATATTTTTCGCGATGAGCTCCTTTATGCTATCCATATCGACGCTTTCTACAATCTCATCACTGTCAAGAATTAGTATATATTCATTCTCTGCCTTATGAATCGAATAGTTGCGTGCTGCTGCAAAATCGTTTTTCCAGACATAGTCATATACCTTATCCGTATACCTAAAAGAAATTTCCTTTGTCCTATCCTCAGACCCTGTATCTATTATAATTATTTCATCAACAAATGGAGCTATGCTAGAAAGACAAAGCTCTAGAGTGCTTTCTTCATTTTTAACAATCATGCATAGACTTATTTGATTCATTGCTTTCTCCTAATAAAATCTTACTTTTGTACAATTATCCTATAGATAGCAATCTTATTTTCCTACACTTTCATGAAGCTGTTCTGTTAATCTTCATATTTCTTATTAAAATCAAATTGTAGCAACTGCCATATTAATATATACTGAATAGATTCAAAATCATGTATTGCTGCAATAATTAGCTCTAAAATCTGTTGGTATTACATATGTAATTCGTTATTGCTAAATTATTTTATGCTACTATTTTAAAATGTTCATTATATTTTCTCTTACTTCTCCATATTCAACTTGCTTTCTATATAAAAATTCAGCAATTACCTGCATTAATTCTAAATCACTCTCATGATCCAAATCCAGGACAGCTGTATCCTGCATTACGATAGCTTCACATTTTCCATCAAATATTCCTTTTCTCTGCACAAGGAAATCGGGTGAATATGCATATAGTGATGCATTCATATCAAATACCTCAGGTGCTTCCTGTCTTGCGTTATAATCCGATGTGATAACACGCCCATAACCATGATCTGTTTTTTTTACCATATTAAAATATGGATTCCTTCTTGAAGCTGTCACAGAAAAAACAATATCAGTAGCACCATCATCTAATTTCATATTAATAAGATTACTGACATCTGATACAGTTCTTAATGGCGAAGTTATATCTAAATCTACAACTAGATCATAATCAATTAACTTCTTATTTTTCATTACCTCATAACAGTTCTTTATAACTTCAATTTTCGGTGTATTATCTAAACCAAGGTTTTCTTTTCTTTCAATAATATCAACTGAAAAATTTAATTTGTTTGTAAACAAATCCATAAGCTCTTTACTATCTGTATTGAGAACAACATCACAATACAGATCAGGGTTCTGCTTTTTATATAGTTCTATGACAGACACCGTATAAAAAGGTAACGGATATTCTAAAAAATCTATGATATTCTTATTTTTAATTCCTTTAGAACCCGCTCTCCCACATATTGTAAAAAGTATCTTCATTTTATTTATCTCCCATAACAATATTTAAAATTTTCAGACCATGATTTATATCATTGTCATTCATTTCTTTTCCATCAATAATATCAAAAAAGTGTTCTATTTCTTTAATCTGAAAACCATTTCTTTCTTCATTGAACTGAATTCTTTGTCCGCTTTTCAAAAAATGCACTTCACTATTAACCAAATCACCTACTATAGTATCATCTTCAGTAAATATCTGAATTTCTCGTGAATTTTTTCGTCCGAAATAATCCAAATGTACTTCTACTGCCATAGTGACATAATCTGCAATATAAATTGATAAATCATCACTATCAATTTCAAGGTTTGAAAACTTTCCTTTTATATTCATAACATTCCTAGGTTGTCCAAATAAATAGTAAATATAATCCCACTCATGAATCAGGTCTATTGAAACACCACCGCCTTGATCAATATGTGCACTGTAGGTATCACGATAATCTTGATCTTGCCTCCACTCAGGCAAGTAACTAGAGCAGATTACTCTAACACTAAATACATCTCCTAATTTTATATTTTGCTTTAAATATTGAATTACTTTAGTATATCGTAACGGACAAGCAACATAATAAATACTATTCTCTTTTAGATGTAATGTATCTAATGATACATTTATAGATTCAAACACTGGCTTCTCAATAAACATATGCTTAGTCTTGGAAACAAACTGTTTTATTGTCTCATAATGCATAAAGGTAGGATTTGTTATAAAAATAATATCATAGTTAGAAGGCGCATCTTCATAATTATAATATATGTTATCAATGAATTGCATTATATCTTTATTAATTGGATTACCTTTTCCACTTCTAATGATATCAATACAAAATGACCTGTTTTTTTTTTGCAAAAGCATTAATACATTTTTTAAATGCCTATTACCAATAGAACCCATTCCAATCATACCTATTTTATAAGTCATATTCATATTATTCCAATCCTTTATTTTGAAAGTTTTCTCAATACAATCTCTTTCCATTAACTGTTATTTCCATCTAAATTTTGCATAACTTATCTATTCCCACCAGTTATTGCTATATTTTGTCCAGTAATATAGCTTGCTTCATCTGATAATAAAAATTTTATCAAAGGTACTATATCCTGAACTTGTGCATTTCTTTTCAGTGGACTTAATGCAGCGTTTTTCTCAATCATAATATCCGGTATATTCTGCAAGAATTGTGTTTCGATCATAGAGGGAGATATGGCATTAATATTGATTTTTTTATGCACATATTCTGCAGCTAAAGCTTTCATAAATCCCAATAAAGCATATTTGTTTGTTACATAATCACTCCAGTATTTGGGTGGTTCATTTATTGTACATGAACTTAACATAAGGACAATCTTACCATATTTGTCCTTTTCCATATATGGTAGTAATTCTTTTAATATAATATAAATCGATCGAACTTGTATATTATAAGCTGTATTATAAGAATCCCAATTTGTATTTTTAAATTTAATATTCTCAACTCTTACAGAGGACAAATGAACGACATGTGATATCTCACCATATTTTTCTGTTATTCTCTTGATCATTTTTAAAGTGGATTCTTCATTTGTAAAATCAGCTTGCTCAAAAACCAATTTGTTACCGATATCAATTTTTAAATTATCTAACGGCTATTATTTTTATTATATTTTAGCATCAATTTAAAATATACTCCCTTATTAGACGGTGCTTTCTCACCTGTTGATGATTCTTTGAGAAGTTGAAAGCAGCCCATCCTGTCAACTGACATCATACTAAGCTTCAATTCTATCTATAATATTAAGTATTTCCTTATCCTTGTCAAAGTTATAAATAGGATGAGTTCTATTCTGAAGGGTATCAAAAAATGATATTATCTCGTTCAAATAAGCATTTTCTATTACAAATTTATTATAATTTTCCAATCTATCTATTTCATCATATAATTCAATGTTCGCATTCTCATTCGTAATAAAATTGTATTGAAATAAACCAGTAGGAGTCCCATCCCAGCTTAGATACTCGTGTTCGCCAAATACCTCCAAATTTCTTACTGCTTTACGGGATACAATATCAACCGCCAGCGTTCCTTTATGCCCTGAACTATGTTGTAGAATAACCATATAATTATCATTATAATTAATATCCAAACTGCTTATCTTACTCTTCGCTACATCAATAGTTACAATCTCACCAAATACTTCCAGTAACCATGGCAACTCTATTGCAAATATTTCACGGCAACCATTAGAGCGTATATTATCCACAAAAAAGTTTTTGTAATTCTCCCATGGATGCCAATCAGGCAAATACTGGCCGATATGATATGTATAATTCAAAAGGCAACCGGATTTTTCAACTATGGATTTTATTTTCTTTACCTCCTCACGATATAAAAACGTAGATGATAAAAACAATAATAAATTCTTCTCTTTGGCAAGGGCAATATTTTTATCATATCCATCGGATACTAAATTCAACTCCGAAAAAACATGAATACCGTTTTCTAAGCAGCTGGTTATAATTTTGTGATGTGAAAGCGGTGCAGTACATATAAATGCACAATCTATTTCTGTTACTCCAATTACTTCCTCTAAGCAGGAATAGGTCAAAATATTATATTCATCCTGACTAGCTTCCCTGCGGTCACTATTAGAGTCTATGCCTATCATAATTATTGTACTATCATATTTTCTGATAAGGCGGATTCTTCTCTTTCCCATGGAACCAAGTCCAATAATTACTACCTTCATATCAAATCACCTTGCAATCATAAAATTTTTTCTTTAGGTTAGCTGGTTTTGAAAAAAATGTCTTTAGCTCCCTTATAATCTTATCCGAAGTATTGCCATCCCCGTATGGATTTATTGTATTTACTACGATATGTTGAAATTCTTCGCTTAAGGCCATATCCATAGTTTCAGCGATTTCATTTTCCAGGGGACTGCAATTTATAATACTAGAAGCTTGTAGTCTGCCTTTTTGCCGGTCACCTATATTAATTGTTGGTATTCGAAAGCTTGGTGCTTCAAGTAAACCACTTGAGGAATTACCGATTACCATTGAACAATACTTTAAAGCACTTAAATATCTTGTCACTCCCATAGAAGAAAAGGCAATGGCATTCTCGTTTTGCACTATAAACTCATCAATCATCTGATTAATAATTCGTCCATTAGTATCGGCATTTGCCTTCGTAAAAATATACTTTAATTCACTATGCTTCCTGCAAGCCTGAAGTAATGCCTGAAACTGATCATGAGCACTGTTATTCTCCAATGTTACCGGATGAAAAGTAATCATAGCATAATTTCTTTCTAAGGAAAAATTAATTGCCTCTTGTAATTCAGCCTTTGTAAGTAATGTCTCATTGAGTATGTTCTCTATCCCAATTGCTCCTACGCAAAAAACCCGATCAGGCTGTTCCCCTAATTGAATTACTCTGTTACGATATTCCTCCGTACTTGTAAAATGCAGATAACTTAATTTCGTAATTGCATGCCGGATTGAATCATCTATTGCTCCTTCTGTTATCTCTCCACCATAAAGATGTGTGATAGGAATTCTCTCATTCATTGCCGCAATGCAGATTGCTAATGTTTCATAACGATCACCTAATACAATAACATTATTCGGCTTCATCCTCTCAAAATAGGAAGCAAAACCAATCATTGCCAAAGCCATTGATTTGGAAATTGCAGATGGCGTGTCTGTATCTAACAGGATTTCAATTTTTTCATCAATTGATATCCCGTCTTTTTCAATTTCCTGATAAGTAAATCCAAATTCTGATGACAAATGTGCTCCAGTTGCAACTACATGCACATCAAATTCCTGTACCAGCATCAATTTTTTGATAATCGGCTTAAGTAAACCATATTCTGCTCTAGTGGCTGTTACTACACATATCTTCTTCATAATTCTATCAACTCATCTTCTTTAAAATCTCTTATAGCCGCCTGTCCAAGTACCTGAAACCAATGCATGGGGCTTATTCCACTTCCAGGACGTTTTACAGTCAGATTATCTTCTGTAAAAAACTCACCTTTCACAATACTGCATTTTGCAGTAATGCTTTTCCTTGCAATCCCTATATTTTTAATTTCTGACTTTGCTAATACCTTTTCACCATTTCCTAAGGAACATTCGATATTTCTTATTGCGTTAACCATAGCTTTTAGTTCATCTGGATTTAAGCTCGCTTTATGATCCGGCCCCTCCATATTTTTATCAAGCGTAAAATGCTTTTCTATGACAGATGCACCTAATGCAACTGCTGCTATCGGTACCTCGATTCCTTTAGTGTGATCAGAATAACCTACCGGCAAGCAGAACTCTCTTTGAATGGTAAGCATAGCGTTAAGATTTACATCTTCATAGGGGGTCGGGTACTCTGTTGTACAATGAAGAATAGTAATATCCTTTGTCCCATTTTCCTCCAGAATGTTTATAGCAGCACGGATGTCCCTCATATCACTCATACCAGTAGATATAATAACTGATTTATTTAACTTTGCTATTTTTAATAAGAACGGAAGATTCGTAATATCACCTGAGGGTATTTTCCATTTGTTGATGCCAAGATTTTGTAGAAAATCAATACTTTCCAAGTCAAAAGCAGTAGATAAAAATTCAATATCTTTTAAATCACAATAATTTCTTAATTCAATAAAAGCTTCATAGGAAAATTCCAGCTTTTTTAACATATCAAATTGAGTTTCGTCAGCAGTAGTGTACAATTTCTGGTATTCTGCCTTTGTTGCTAATCTGGAAACAATATTTTCAGTCTTATATGTCTGGAATTTAATGCAATCCGCACCGGCTTCCTTTGCAGCATCCACCAACTGTTTGGCTATTTCCATACAACCGTTATGATTCACACCTGCTTCTGCTATAATATATGTTCTCAAATCAAGTCAACCTCCTTACATGGATTACCATATGCAGTTATTCCATTCCCTATATTCTTTAATACCACGCTCCCCATACCAATCATCGTGTCATTTCCGATATTTACCATTTGCTTGACTACACTTCTGGCACCAATATGTGTATTTTCTCCAACATAGACATTTCCACACAGAACTGCACCTGGAGCAACATGTACAAACTTGTCGATACAGCAATCATGTTCCAAAGTAGAAGAGGTGTTAATAATTGAACCCTTTTTAATGGAGGTTCCTACATTTATTACCGCATTTTTCCCAATATAAATACCATTTTCAAGGGTTACATTCCGACTAATGACTGCGGAAGGATCTATGATATTGGGAATACGAAAGCCAATCCTTTGCAATAGGTCAAACAGTTCAACCCGCTTTAAGGGATTACCGACACTACCCAGGCTGACAAATGCATAATGATATCCGTAATAATATAGCCTTTTCAGATCATCATCACTGCCTATAATCTTTACGCTTAAAATATCTTTACCTATATTTTCCTTTAGGTCAATGATGCCAATTTCAGAATATTGCTCCCGAATAAGCAAACTATCCAAAACTGATTTACAATGTCCACCGCCGCCAACTAATAATATTTTATCATTCATCCCGTTCCAACCTTTTTCGCATTTCTTCCATCTCTTCCGGTTGTCCCATATCCATCCATGCATACTCACTGATGGGATAAACTCCGATTTTTTCCCCATTGTTTTTATATTTTTCAATTAAATCAGGAAAACCAATCACTTTATCATCCTCAAGTTCTTCAATAACCTTAGGTTCTACAATATACATACCCGTATTAGTAAAGAACGAAAGCTCTGGCTTCTCTTTCATGCTTTCTATTTCACCATTCTTATTTATCTCAATAACTCCATATGGTATTTTTATATTTTTTAACGAACAAACCATAGTAATCAGGTTTTTCTCCTGTATGTGAAAATCATATATTTTTCCGTAATCTTCTTCAATAAGGATGTCGCAATTTGACAATACGAAAGTACTATTAATCTTCCCTCTCAGGAGACTTAATCCTCCTCCTGTACCGAGAGGTGTATTTTCATCAATGTATGTTAGGGCATAATCCTTTTCTATATCATTAAAATAAGCTTTAACCATATTTTTTTTATGATTAAGAACCATATAGAAATTATGACACCCCGCATCATTAAACCGATTAATGATGTGTTCCGCAATTGGCAGATCACCAATAGGTATTAACGGCTTTGGTAATATTTTTGTATACGGGTAGAGTCTGGTTCCCAAGCCGCCTGCCATAATGATGACAGGAACATCAATTTCTCTTCTGTTCCTTATCTCTTTCTCATTTAAAAAGAGTATTGTTACAATCTGTCTGTTTTTATCCACTACAGGCAGTGCCTCTATACCGCATTCGAGCATTTTTTCTTTTGCTTTTGCTTTTTCATTTTCAAATATATAAACAGGATGATAATTGGCAATGTCCTTAACCCTGGCGTCAAGATTTCCCTTTTTCAATATCCATCTTCTTATATCACCATCTGTTATTGTAGCAATTAACCCAGAAGAGCCAGCAACAAACAAAATTTTCATTGCCACTTTATCTAATAACCCCATTGCTTCCAGCATCGTACATTCTTCACCGATAAGAAATTCCTTTATATTCAGTGCCATTCACCTCTTTTCACATTGTTACCCATTATACTTTAAGGCATTCTACCACATATAACAAATCCTCTTCCGAAAGATTAGAACTGCACGGTATATTTACAATATGTTTCAGATAATGTTCCGCCTTCTCAATATAATAATTTTGACTATCTAAATAAGGCCCTTGAGTATGTATCAATCCCCATACCGGCCTGGCTTGTATTCCTTTTGATGACAAATACCGAATTACTTCATCTCGGTTCATTGGATATGTATCATCACAAAACATTGAATAAAACCAGCTATTCCATCTGGTATTACTTCTATAATCCATTAATGATAATCCCTGAATATCTCGAAAATTTTTCTGGTAAAGCTCATAATTTTTTTTCTTTGTTATAATAAAATCCTCTAACTGCTCCAATTGTGCTAAGCCCAGTGCTGCCTGTAAGTTAGTCATGCGGTAATTATACCCTATTTCATCATGAATAAAGTATAATTCGTCACTTTTCGCCTGAGTCGTTAGATGCTTGGCTCTCCTTAATAATTCTTTATTGGCGGAAACAATCATTCCACCGCCACCAGTAGTAATAATCTTATTACCATTGAAGGAATAAATACCCACAGTACCAATCGTACCGGCATATTTACCTTTATACCTACCTTCTTTATAATAAGTGCCAAGGGCTTCTGTAGCATCTTCAATCACAATCAAATTAAACTCGTCAGCAATTTTCATAATCACTTCCATATCCGCTAGATTGCCGAACACATGAACTACAATAATCGCCTTAATCTGCTTATTTGTCCTCTTGTTAATAAGTCTTCTATCTGTAAATATACACTCACGCTGCATAAAACCCATTAATTTATCTGGATCCATAGTCAGAGAATCATCGCAATCCATAAAAACTGTATCTGCATGGATATATTTTACTGGATTTACAGCAGCTATAAAGGTTAACGTAGGAACAATAACCTCATCCTCTCCTGTAACACCACATACCTGCAGTGCAACATGAATGCCTGAAGTTCCGTTTTGGCAAGAAACAGCTCCCTCCGAATGAACATACTGGGCTATCTTCTCTTCAAATTCATTTACATAAGGACCTCCGGTAGAAACCCATTCCGTTTCAACTGCTGTAGTGACATACTCTACTTCTCTTCCTTTTAAATTAGGAACCGATAGTGGTATAAATTTATCCATCCTGTACCTCATTCCAACTAGATAGACCAAAAATGTGAAATCATAAGGTCCAAATAGTTTTTATCCTTATTTTTAATTATTAAATTTGGTGATTGTCCAAATACAATGCAATTATCCGGAATTGTATCATCTTTTATAATTGTTCCTGTAGATACCAGAACATTGCTGCCTATTTTGGAATCTCCTAAGATAGTAGAATTTGCATACAATATAACATTTTCTCCAATTACCGGATATTTTCCTTTGTTTCCGCCAATGGTACACCCTTGATATAGAAAGAGTCCGTTACTATACTTTGCTTTTCCTAAAACACTACCTACAGGGTGCTCCACTCCCCAATATTCCGGAAGCCTTATTTCGTAATACCAATCTACGGAATGTAAAATTTTATTCAAATAATATACAATGGACGCCAACTTCTTATTGTTGCCAATCAAATGAATCGTGTTTGATAAATAATATAAAAAAATAGAATATTGCCCGGAATGATAAGGAGAAAAAAACAACTCCTGCTGATCATTGCGGTAATAGGAGCTCTTATTTACTTGAAAACATTTTTCGCATTTTTGCAAAGTCACATTAATATATGGCTCAACATCATCAGATGGGCCAAACATGTTGGTAAGTTGCCTATTTACGTGATTTATCAAGTCTGCTTTTCCAATTTCTACAATCATTATTTAACCTCATAATCCTTAGCATATATTTGCTCTACACAACTTAAGTTTACATACATTATATATGGTAACGCTTATATGCCCAAGTACTTTTGAATATATATTTAATGACTTATAAGTTATATATTTCTGGTTTATATTTATCTAAATTCTCTTTTAAAAATGCTATCGTTTCAGCCAATCCCTGTTCAAAAGTGTATTGTGGTCTCCAATCAGTCAGTTCTTTAATCTTCTTGTTTGAACCTAATAGTCTATTTACTTCGCTCTTCTCTGGCCTAAGTCTTTGTTCATCGCAAATAATTTTAGCAGTTGGATTTATTTGACTAATCAGTTCTTTTGCGAGCTGCTCAATGGATATTTCTTTCTGTGTTGCAATATTAATCTCTTCTCCAATGGTTTTATTCGATTTGGCAATCTCAATAAAACCATTTGCAGTATCTTTAACATAGCTAAAATCTCTCGTCGGAGTTATAGCTCCAAGCATAATCTCAGTTTTTCCAGAAAGCAATTGTGTAATAATAGTCGGGATTACAGCTCGTGCAGATTGTCTGGGCCCATAAGTATTAAAAGGGCGTACTATCGTTAAGGGTATATCAAAACTCCGATAGAATGACTCAGCCAATCTATCTGCACCTATTTTAGTAGCAGAATATGGGGATTGTCCCTGAAAAGGATGTTTTTCATCAATAGGAATATATTGGGCTGTTCCATACACTTCCGAAGTAGAGGTAATCAATATTCTAGAGGTATCTAAATCTTTTGCCGCTTGTAAAATATTTAATGTACCTTTGATATTAGTATCGACATAAGTATCTGGAGAATGATAGCTGAAAGGAATTGCAATGAGTGCCGCCAAATGATACACTGTATCAATACCTTTCAGTGCTTCTCTGACACCATTAGGATCTCTAATATCCCCTTGGAATATTTCTACATTTTTTATAATATTTTTAGGCAGAGTATCCAACCATCCCCAGGTATTAAAAGAATTATATAATGTAAAAGCTCTTACTTCCGCTCCTTGATTTATTAGCATTTCTGTTAGATGGCTACCAATAAATCCATCCGATCCAGTAACAAGTATTTTAGGCATAACAGTACCTCCACACTAATTATTCGTAATTAAATTAAATGAATGAATATTATAGTAATTATAAAACACAGTCTCCATAAGTACCTTTTTATATCGATCTTATGTCTTCTATCCTGGTCTTTAAGTCATTTCCCACTTCCAATATAATTTCATATAGTTTTGCGGCTTTCTCATAGGTTATCCTATTATTTTCTTTCAAGTCTTCCGAAAAATAATAAATCCCATCTAAATCAATAGAATTTTTAGTTGTAACCAAGTCATCCATCAAGGAAAAACTTTTCAATCCGTAAATAGTATCATTTAATTCCAGTAATTTTCTTCCCAATCTTTTCTCTTTATTCTTATCAATTTTACCTTTCAGCAATTGTCTACAATTTTTAAGTCCTTTCTCTGCATTTTCCAATATTTGATCAATTTCCAAAAGGGAATTTTGCATATATTTCTGCACCTTATTGTATTCTTCTGCCGTTATGCGGCTAATACTTTGGCAGAACTGTTCCATATTAAAGTTTCTATCCGGCAGATCATCAATAACATCTTTCAAGGGAATATATTTGGCTCTCTCGATTTTAGCACCCTCTAACTTAGTATCAATCACTTCCACCTCAGGAGTATTTCTAATTCTATCATTGAAATGCGCTAGATATTCTTTCCAATCATACCTTGAGCGCACCATCTTTCCGTTCACACCTTCAACATACACATCATCCTGCCCAATTTCCTCTGTAATTCCGCCCATGTGGCTTTTACCATCCTTATAGGCCAAGTCCTGCCCAACCAATATAATCTTCTTTATCCCTATTGCAAGACAGCATTCAAAGGCTGTTGTTGCAACGGAAGCGCCGGAAGTTACAAACGGAGGAATATGTCCTGTTATTCTGAATAATTCTCCGACATATTCATTATCGCAGTAAATAATTTTCATTCCTTTATGAGCATTCATAACCGCATGACTCGATTCCATACGGCAAACCATGGGAATATGGATGTTGCTACGCCTAGAAAAATATTCTAACTTTTTTATTCCGTCTAGAGTTACAAGCATGTCTGGTTTAATTCCGTTATCCAATAAAAAATCCAATACCCGATCCACTGCTACTATTACTGCTCTCCCTTTTATTTCCTTTAACTGCTCTATACTCTCTTCTACAGACGGTCCTGCTGCTACTATTACTGCTGGTATATCTACCGGAAGTACTTCTGCAAGTTCATACAAGGAAACACTATCTTTTAAATACGGCAAATTCAAAAGAATATTTTCAATATCTTTTTCCGCAAAACGTACCCGTGTGTTATTGTTTAATGACATATGTACATTCGCATCTCTAATCTCTTTATAAAAATCCCTGAATTCCATCGCAAAGATAATATCATATTTCGGATGCACAATGAATAGCTGTCCGGCAGCATTTTCAATTCCCAGAAATGCACCATAATAGTTGTGGAAATCTTTTTCGTTAATCCCCTTCACTATTAGAATAACATTTTCATCTTCTAATATATCTGATATATCATAATTATTCAATATATGTAAAAACACTTGGCAAGAAGGCTCATAAATAATTAAACAACTGCCTGTGTTCATTCTTCTACGTACTTCACGTGCCATATATCCATTAGCCAGACCAAACATGGCAATAATTGCATTTATATAATAAAAATCAAACTGTTCTGCCCATATCTTCGCTTCATTTTCCGGACTGTACATACTGTTCAATCGATATTTTCCACTATTATCGGCAAGAAAAAGTATCTTCGAACTGTCTTTTGCTTCTTCAGAAGATATCTCACAGGCTCCACATTCCACTTTTTCCTTTGAATCAAGTTTGCAAAACAAACTGTTTTTAATTTTTTCCATCGCTTTAGTATTTTTTTCATAAAAGTCCATCATTCCATGCCCCTATACATGCTAAATTTTCAATAGCTCCAAAAAAATACTCCGTATATCATAATATAAAATATCGGAATATAAAACAAAATCCCCAACCTTCAAAGCCTTCTCTGTCTCTACCAGGCATCTGTTCAGCTCCAACAGGTCATATTGAACCCTATTACCATCCCTGTTATATGAATTAACCGCATCTACAACTGTTATAATACCATCTATTGTTTTACATATCCCCGCATTCCCTTCTTCTAGTTTATTCTGATATAGCAAGGTGCAGGTATTCTCTATTCTATTAATTGCTTCTAATATACATTCCTTTATATCATCCATCTTCTACCTCTTTGCTCTTAAAATCCTTTTATTTCTTTCCGATCTAATTACTTACAACAACCGTACCCGTTTCATTATATTAAAATAGGGTTGACATATGTCAACCCTATTTGGAAATAGCAGGTTAAAAAACTACTGATATTACTTTAATAATGAAAGAACACCTTGAGTAGACTGATTTGCCTGTGCAAGCATAGACTGTGCTGCCTGCTGCAAAACGGAATCTTTGGAGTATTTAACCATTTCCTTGGCAATATCTGTATCACGGATACGTGACTCAGCAGCCTGCAGGTTTTCAGAAGTATTATCAGTATTAGCAATCGTATGTTCCAGACGGTTCTGAATAGCACCTAAGCTGGATCTCTGAGCTGATACATTAGCAATCGCTTTATCAATAGCAGAAAGAGCACTTGTAGCTTTAGCGAAATCTGTAACATCAGGAGAAACTTTACCACTGAGAATAGAAGTCATGCTCATATCTTTAATAACAGCGGAAATTGTCTGCCCACCATTTGCACCAACCTGAAGTTTAAGTGCTTTAGTTGCTGAAAAGCTACCATCTAATAGATTCATTCCATTAAACTGTGTCTGACTAGCAATACGGTTAACTTCAGCTTTCAGCTGAGTTACTTCATCATTTAATGCTGTTCTATCTTCTGATTGATTAGTACCATTTGCAGACTGAACTGCTAATTCTCTCATTCTTTGAAGAATAGAATGTGTTTCATTTAAAGCACCTTCTGCTGTCTGAATCAAAGAGATACCATCCTGTGCATTGGTAGAGCCCTGATCAAGACCTCTAATCTGGCTTCTCATTTTCTCAGAAATGGAAAGTCCAGCAGCATTATCACCAGCACGATTAATCTTATAACCAGAAGATAACTTCTCTGTTGTTTTTCCTAAATTAGTTGTTGTGGCACCTAACTGTCTGTTTGTATTAGCAGCGTTCATATTATGTTGAATTACCATAGTCTTTTTCCTCCTTGGAATGTAAGCAGCATCCATGCTACCTATTTAATTTTTTGGTATATCTATTCTTTATAACGTTTTGTTGTTTACAGCCGGCCGTACGCTCCTGCAATAAAACAACCAACTTGTTATATACAATAATTATATCGGCTTTCCTCTTATGATACTTTATAGTTTTTTTAAAATTTTATTTTTTTTTGTCTAAAAAACAAGATTCATAGGATTCGGAACCTGACATGTTCTTATAATACTTCATGGCCATACTATTGTTCTGCTTTATATCCCTTACTTCTTTCTTTTGTATCCGTAAAATAATCTCAAGGCTTCTCTTGTTAGATTGTTCAAACCCCTCCAGCCTTAGGCTCTTTTCCGTGATACACACAATTAATTCTTTCAGCCTTTTTATCTGATGCTCATACTTTGGCAGTGTAATCAATACATCACTTTTCAAATGAGAATATACTTTATCGAATCCATTATCCAATTGGTTTAATGTTTCAATTAGCTGTTCCTTGTCATCCATGTAAGAGTCAAATAAATCATAATGGAAGGGCGTTTCCTCCATACATGTCTTTTGCTTTTCCGTAAGAGCAGTCAATTCATCTAGAATATTGCTCTTTTTAGTAAGGGTATCAATTAAAATATTAAAACAGGTTATATCATCCATACAGTGCTCCCATACCAGGTTTCTTATTTGGTACTTTTTATGACTTCCTTCCAAGTGTCCCGCATACCACGTATTTCTTCCGTCATTTCTTCCAATAGTTCCTTGTCTTTATGTACATTAGCTAATACCAACTGGTCATAGATATACTGGTATATATTTTCAAAGTCTTTTGCCACCGGATATTTATACTCCAATGTACTTCGAAGATGATTCAGAATTTTTTCCGTTTTTAAAATATTGGTATTAACCCTCTCGTAATTTTCCTCATCCAGTGCCATAATAGCTATATTACAGAATTTAATCATTCCTTCATACAGCATCAGTGTCAACTCTGCTGGCGTTGCAGTATTTATCTTGTTATTCTGATAAGCTGTGGCAGCATTAAACTGCATTTTTATACCTCCTGCTGCAAATCCTTTTTTTCAATGCAATCTCTTGTCTTCTCATATTTATCTTATGAAGAAGTACCTAACAGACCTGATAATGCATTGGTTTGTGACTGAAGCTTCGCCATAGCAGTTTCCATTGCAGAAAATTGCTTATAGTATTTATTTTCCAAAGCTGTAAGCTTATCTTCATTTTCAGCTATTTTTTTCTTTAAACTTAACTGTTCCGTTGCCATCTCTTTATCATTATAAAAAGTATAGATACTCCGCACATTGGGGATGGAACTCATCTTATCAGTCATCGTTTTATACAGATTCTGTGCAATTCCTGCAAGTGCGTTAGCCGCAGCATCAGGATCTTCATTGAAAGCCTTTAAAAGTTTATCCGCTGAAGTAGAATACGCCGTGTCGTCTTTATCTCCGGCTATATGTAACAAACCCTTTTCTGTATAATCCTTTGAAGTTGTTATTCCAAAGGCTGCCAGCGAATATTGCTTTCCATTATATGTTACAGAAGATTGCAATGCCTGCTTCATGGCAGTTGTCAGAGATCCTAATGTATCATCTCTTCTTAAGATGGAATCCTTTATTTTAGTTTCCCACTTTTCAACCTGATCGTCTGACATACTTGCTTTCTCATCATCGCTTAGAGGAGCATAATCCCTGGTCGAACCAGCATAATATAAGGTATTCATTTCTTTTAGGATGTCATTATAAGATTTGACAAAATTTTTAACCATATCATAGTTAGCCTGGCTGTTATTTGCAACATTTATACTTATAAACTGGCCTGCTGTTGTCAGCCCTGTTGCAGTAATTGTCAAGCCATTTGCAACAATAGTATTACTTGTGCCGGTAAGCGTAGCTCCATCCAATGTTATGCTAGAGTTACTGGCTGCCACAACTACCATAGCATCTGAACCGGAAGGGGGTTGTGTAGTAGCAGTTCCATCAATTTCGCCTAGTCCCAAGGCCCCCAAAACACCTGCGCCTGCTGCACCTTTATCCAGCTCAGTTTTATAAGAACTGATATTATTATTTACTGCTGACTTAATATCCTGTATTTTTTGATCATTATAAAGGGAATCATATTTTTCCTGTTGCTTTTGCTGGATATTAGACGAAGCATATTCTATATCTACAAGCCTCTGAAATTTACTGTTAAGTTCTACCTGGCTGAGTCCTGCCACTTGCGCTTGTGCATATGAGGCTGCATCTTCTCCTTCACCCAACACAAGGGTTCCATTAGCAATTGCTGCCTCTGCTTCTTTTTCGATATTCTTCTGGACAGCATAATTCTGCTTATCCAGCTTCTTTGCTACAATCTCAGCATCAGCATCTGTTAGAGTGCTGTTAGTACTCTTAACATAAGAAATAAGATTCTGCATTTTATTAGCATCAGATTCTTGGTAACCACCAGTCAAGCTGTTTAATACATTTGTCTCCGCTTCCCCTTTAGCATAGTTCACAGCTGTTGTTTTGCTATCCGCCTGTGTTTTAGAAAGCGCATAGTTCTGTATAGTTTTTAGAGCACTAAGCTGCTTACTTTCCGCATCCGTCGTAGGCTTATAGGAAGAATCATTAGCATGCTCATATAAGGCTGTCAACTCTGCATCCGAGAGTTGCCTTAATGTGTTTACAGCACTATCAACGGCACTTTTACCTGCAGTGTCAAGACCGCTGTAGTTCGCCATGTCCTTTATATTTTGGAGGGCTATAGCTGCATTTTCATCAACTTCACTTGATGTTATTGAAAATTTATACTCTTCTCCGCTATTTATGGAGCCAATAAATAATTTCTTCTGGGAAGTATCAAAGTTTGCAGTCAATCCGGCGCTCTTACAGCTTTCCACAAAATCATTCAAAGTGGTATCTTTTGTTACAACCAACTTTTGTTCTTTGGTACCATTTTTGATTGTGATAACAGTATTCTTGCCATCTCCGGCGATAACTCCAAGGTCTTGCAGAGTTGTATTATTAGTTACTTCTTTTCCTTTTTTATCAACTGATATTTTAGCTCCAGTTACATTCTGGGCATTAGCCAACTGATTGACTGTAATTTTATGAGAACCTAATGGTGCCGTTGAATCACCGGTTACTTTCACCAGAGAATCATTTGATGAAGTAACTGCTTTACTCAAATAGTTGCCCGACAGCCTCATCTTGCTCAAATCAGTCGTATACAATTTAAATAATTTTGTATTCAGATCTTTCCACTTTTCCTGCTTCCAAGTTAATAGTGTCTGCTTATCATTTGTTTTCTTGTATTTTAATTTTTGAGCACTTACCAGTTGTTTTACAATCGTGTCTGTATCAAGTCCTGAAATCATCCCTGACATTCGTATTGGCATATTCTTTCCTCCTCTTAACGGGGGCAGGCTATTTTGTAATTAAAGTTTTTTGTCCACCATAATCCCTGCCGACTCCCAAAGCTTCTCAATCATTTTAATAACGTCTTCTGATGGAATCTCCTTAATCACTTCGTTTGTTACAGCATCTTTGACTTTAATGGATATTCTTCCTATGTCTTCATGATAGGAATATTCGCATACCCTTCTGCCATCGCCAGCTTGTTTATTGGCACCCTCTACTAAGCTCTTGATTCTTTTTGCATTTGCATCATTTGTCTGCTGCTCATCCTTTGCAGTTGTACCTATTCCCTTAAATTCAGTACCTTCCCTGGTACTTGTTGACGGTAAAACTTTGCTCTCTGCTAATGTTTTCGACACTACTATATCTGTCTTCATGTCGGAATAATTAGCTGCTGCATTGGTAATTGAATTTATTGCCAACGTAACCACCTCCATGTGTTTTAAAAACTATCCATAATAATTATACAATGTTTATTTATATATATATCGGCCAATGATGAAATTAGTTAACCTTTATTCCAGAAGCTTTTTCAGGGTATCCGCTGAGATTTGGCTGTCTGCCGCTTCTTTATTGGCATCCTGAATCTGCAAATAGATTTCCTTTCGATATACCGGTATGGATTTTGGGGCATTAATTCCAATTTTGACCTGGTCACCCTTGATTTCCAATATTGATATTTCAACATCATTTCCGATTATAATGGATTCATTTTGTTTTCGTGTAAGGGCCAGCATCAGCTCTCTCCCTTCTGCCGCTTTATTCTCTTAACATGTTCATATACGTTATATTTTATTTCATAATCAGGATTGTCTGCAATTATCTGGCAGCCTTTCCTGGTATCTGCATTAATAATAAAGGGAGCCTTCAAATTCACTGAAGTCTTTGTGACGTCTGAAGGGACGGTCATGGTAAGGAGTATTACCAGATTGTTTTCCTTTATTTCACCAAGGTCTTTTAACACTTCATCTTCCACTAAAGGATTATAGTCCTGCCTGATATAAAGGGGATTAACTACCGGAATAGCAAGGCTGGCTTCTTCCGTGCTCTGCAGCCATGAAATACTGAATTCTTCTGTTTCTTCAATATCGTAAAGAATCGTATAGCTGGTGTAATTCTCAAATCCCATGATTCCTCTTGGAAACACTATTATCTTCTCTTCCTCTATATCAACCTGCCCAAAATACTTTGTCTGTATCAGCATACTGAATCCGCCCTTTTATCCTCTCTGTTCAGTAGTATGTCATTTATACTACCGGTATATTCATATGATTGCGCTTATGATTTCCTCTCCTATATAAATAGAGTTTTAGTTTATGCCTTCATTCAACTTATATAAGAGCCAATCTTACAGAAAATCCAGCAAGCTTGTCTTTACCGCTTTTCCTGCCGCGTTCAGAGATGCCGTATATAAGGTCTGGGCTGAATTTAGTCTGATATAGGTTTCCGCAATATCTGCATCCTCATTATTTGACATTAGCTCTTCAAAATCCACCTGTTGGTTGGATAGCCTGTCTTCTGTCAGGTTTAGTCTGACAGAGCGTGCTCCCAGTTCAGCCGTTGCTGTACTCATTTTATCCTGGGCACTTTTGCTTCCAATTATTCCCTTATTGAACTTACTCTGCATGACATCCGTTTTAAGCTTCTGCTCTGTCTGAAGATTGGTCAGCCTTACGTTAAGCGCGTCAATTTGCGGCTGCGAAAGACTCTTGTCTTCCAGCTGCTTTTTAACCTCTGCAATGTTTTTTTCTGTGAGTTGTACGTCATTAACTGCTGCGATTATTTCATCAATATCTCTTCCGATATTATGATCAAATGCATCCTTGCCCTGTGTATTTATTGTAAGCTTCTGATTAAAATTTATTTCATACTGTATCTGCTGATCGGCTTGTGTATAGGTTATCGGCTTCGCAGCATCTGTTTTATCAACGCAGTTAAAATAATGTTCCGGCTGCAAATCACCTTCTATAAAATTGGATTTGCTGTAAGTTACTGTAATATGAGCGGCATTTTTCATATTATCATACAAATTCACCAACGGCGGTACTGTTGTTGTTTCGTCGGATATAACCATCTCGCCGGTTTCTTTGATTAAATTAATAGTTCCAGGCGCCGGTTTATAAGCCGCTGCATCATTTACCGAAATAACATTTACGGTAGCAGGACTGCCTGGTAAATCCACCGGTACCGGTTTTGTATCATCCGTGAATTTAATCTGTCCTACCATCCCATCTACATCCCCATATGCCAGCCGTAATCTATGGGTATTTAGAACCGAAGGAACTATTTCTCCCGGTAATGCAGACGGCAAAGCAGCATCCTTCGTATTGACCTTGGTCAGTGCTTCAATATCTTTACCGGTAAATTCCTGTGTTATTTCATAATTTTTTGTAACATTCTCTTCAAAACTCATGGTGCTGTTGGTTTTATAGCCCGTAAATATGTATCTTCCGGCATAATTGGAATTGCCTTCCTGGTACATCTGTTTTTTCATCTCATTCAACGTTTCCGCTATACTGTCTCTGTTTGAGGGATTATAGCTATCAGCGGCTCCCTGTACACAACTAGTATTTATCTTAGATAAGATTTCATTCATGTTCTTAAGAGCTTCTTCTGACATGTCCATCCATGATCTGGCATCGGGAATATTCTTTTCGTAGTACTGGTTCAATTCGGATAAATTGGTTCTTAACTTTAACGCTCTTACAGCTATGATAGGATCCTGGGAAGGGCGCTGTATCTTTTTCCCCGTAGAATACTGTTCATCCAATGTATTGAGCAGATTTTTATTATTATTAATGTTTGACAGCATATTATTGGTCATCATTTTATTGGTTATTCTCATCTGTATGCCCCTTTCCCGGATGCTTCCTCAAGTCTCCGGCTGGTATATATTCATGTCTCATTTCGCACCTAATATTTATACTGCCGTACCGTTAATCAGCTTGTCATAAATTTCATTCATAACAGAAATAACCTTAGCTGATAAGTTCCACGCATTCTGATACAATTGCAGATTCATTGCTTCTTCATCCGCATCCACTCCGGATACCGACAATCTTTGATTGCTGATCATTTTAAGGATGTCACTTTGATTTTTATCATTATTTGCGGCTTTTTTAGTATCAACACCTACTTCAGCTATCAGTGTCTGGAAAAATGAAGCCGGCGTTCCCTGTTTGAACATGGAGGTCTTATTTTTTAATGCTATTAATTCATCTACTATCGTCTTATCTTCTACGCCGTCGGTAATTATCTTTCCGGAGGCTGCTATCATAGACGGACTTTTAAAGATTTCCTGAGATACAGAGAAGTTAGCTGCCGTCATACTATAATACCCTGCCGTATCCAGGTCATAATCATCTCCGGAAGGCATAACACCCGTAAAGACATCCTTACCTTTGTTATTATTCAGGTCATATCCTTTCTTATGGACACTGTTGAAATTCTCAGAAAATGTCCTTACAAGCTCATTAAGCTGCCCCATATAATAGGGAATACCTTTGTAATCAATGCTTTTGCCAACGGCAGCCGAACTGCCTGCAACAGCATTTGTCTCATCCTCAAAATGAAAGGTGTATTCAAGCTTTCCGCCGACATCCTTTACTTCAACACTTTTATATTTGCACAGCTGGTTATCTATTGTAATATAACCCTCTGAAGGAATGTTCAGTTTTTCAACGGCATCAATACTGGTATTACTTAGCGTAACAGTCTTTTTATCCGCGCTGACTGACTTTACCGAGCCGCTTAATATCTCCTGGTTATTTCCGTCCCTAACCTGTAAAAGAGAGTTTAAATATCCTTTTGAGGCACTGTTCTGGAATGCAAAATCATTCCCATTGTCCCATTGTATATCATAAAGACCGTCCGCATCATTTTGATTCACCTTTGCATCCCGGGGAACCACCTTAAGGGTGTTATAATCTCCCCCCTCAACAAGAGTCTGCCCTTCAATTTTTATAGTATAGCTGGTAACACCTACATTCTGCCCCACTACATTTTCGCTGACAGATACATTCACAATGCCGGACAGCTCATCTACCAACAGATTTCTCTGGTCTCTCAAATCATTGGCAGAACCGCCGCTTGATTCCAAAGCATTTATTTGCTTTGTTACCTGGGCAATCTGCTGTCCCAGGGAATTAATCCTGTCAACCTGGTTTTTTACTTCAAAGTTGCATTCCTGTTGTATGCTTGAAAGGCTGGTAGCCATGCCGTTAAAATACTCTGTCAGATTCTTTGCAAAACTTACAATCTGAGTCCTTGTTGTGTTGCTGGAGGGGTTCTTTGATAATTCCTGAAGCTTGTCAAAGAACGCATTATAAGCGGTAGTAAAACCCTCCTTTGACACATCATTCAAATAGCTCTCTATTTCTGTCATGTAATATGTTTTTGCCTGATATTCACCGCTTACCGTATTGTTATTACGGTATTTCAAATCATAATAGACATCCCTTGCCTGTGATATTCCGGTAGCAGTTACCCCTGTTCCCACCATACCATAAGAACCATTCACCCTGATTGCATCAGAAGCCTGTTGATTTAAGATCTGTCTTGTATAGCCTTTCGTTTCAATATTGGATATATTATGGGCTGTTGTAGTGATTCCAGCCTGATATGTATATAATCCTGATGTTCCGATAGATAATCCAAAAAATGTTGACGGCATCCTTCCACCTCGTTTCTTATAGTTTGGTTACGATATGTTCCATCATCTGGTCAATTACAGTAATAAACCGCGAGGAAGCATTGTAAGCATGTTGATATTTTATCAGATTGGTAAGCTCTTCATCAGAGGATACCCCCATAATTCCCTGTCTTTTATCATCTATATATTTGACCATAGATGCCTGGTTCTGGCTGGTTGAATCCAGTTCTTTTCCTCTGGTCGCCAGCTCCCCCGTGAAATTTGTATAATAGTCTTTAAATTTAGAAACCGCAAGACTGTTTGGTGACAAGGCTAAAAAAGGCTGCTGCCACAGATCCAGTAATTTTTCTGCTGCCTTTTGATCAAAGCCCCCTGTTCCCGCTCCTGCATTCAAAGGAAGCTTGGAATAATTTTTGGATATTAAGGGATTGATTTCAATTTCTCCTACTGTAAATAAGGAGTATACATTATTCGGGTCTTCCTCTACGTATATTTTAGTTCCTGCAGGCAATAGGCTTTCAATAGGGTCAGAAGCATCCGGATCCCTGTATCTGGAAACAGATTTCCTGTTGAACAATGCCTCGCCCTGGGTATAATCCGGTATATCCATACCATAAGGAGCATTTTCCTTATCAAGGACCTTAAAAGTCTTTCCTCCCACCGTTACTTCTTTGTTGGGGCAAAATATATCATTAACCGATGTAACAATTCCATGAATCAGCTGGTCGAACTGTGCCTGTACTGTCATAACGACCGAAACATTAATATTTTTGTTATAATCGTCTACTTTATTTGTATAGTCAGCCATGGCAGCATCGTACTGGGCATCTGTCATAGTTGCCGTACGGACCGGTTTTACCGGTATATCCGTATAATTCGCCTTATCCGAGCCTCTTGATACCAGCAATCCCTTTAAGGATCCAATATCCGTATTATTCTCTGTTGAAATCGGCAGATCCAGACGGAATACATCCTGGTTAAAAGAAGACCATACAGGTTTTAGCAGGTCAGAAGAATCACTGACCTTCGCAACCTCCATCTTAAAGGTTTCATTTTCCGTTACCAGCGGCATACCTTCTGCCAATACTGTTACAACTCCATTTGAGTTTTCTTTGTAGGAAATGTTCAGAATGCCGCCAAGTTCATCCAGGAGATTGTTTCTTGCATCCCTTAAATCATTGGCATGCTCCAGTCCATTGCTTTCATAAGCGCTTATCTTCTGGTTAAGATCATGAATCTGACTTGCAATATTATTTACCTCACCTACTTTAGCCGTAATCCGCTTGTTTAAATTTACTTGATATTCCTGCAGCTGGTTGGATATTTTTTCTGCTCTTTCCAGAAAGCTGCTTGCATCTTGCAGAAAATTAGCACGAACCTCAATGGCTCCCGGCTGTTTTGAAAGTTCCTGCATGGAAGTCCAGAAATCGTTCAGGGATTTCTGGAATGCTACACCTTCCATTTCACCAAACATACTCTCCACTTCCGTTACTGTCTCATACTGAGTCTGGTAGAATCCCTGCCTTCCGACTTCTGTGCGGTAAGATTTATCAAAAAACATATTACGAACCTGTCTTACAGTTTCGATATCTACGCCAAGACCCTTCTGTAAGGTCGATATGTGATCCACGCCCCACTTCTGGTAACCAAAGTCAGCCATTACTACCTGTTGCCTGGTATAGCCCTTTGTATTGATATTAGTCAGATTATGGGCTGTTGTATTAAGTGCATTCTGACTTGCTGTAAGTCCAGAAACTCCTACATATAAACTGCTCGATAAGCTCATATTATTCACCTGCTTTTGTATTATTGTGCAGTGTCAAGCTGCTGCACTGGTATTTTAAATGCTCTGGTTGGGAAATTACTGTTTTACTGCTTTGCGTCGAACATCCCTGTCTGCTCAGCGAGCATTTCCACCTGGGCTGCTCCTTTGTTGTAGCTGTTGTTTCCCGGTAACATCCTTGCACTTTGTATAAAATTCATATTGAATTCTATCAGCTCCAGGGATTGTTGTATCAAAGATTTATTATGATTATTGATATCTGTCAGATTCTGAATGGTTCTTTTTAGAGTGTCATGTATTTCTATCAGTTTGTCTTTTTCAGCAGGCTGTTTTTCCATCATCTGTATAACAGCCCTGATATTAATGGTCTTTGGGTCTCTGCTCACTACTACGCCTATATTTTTTATGACCTCTTCTCTTTTTTTCTCCAATAGATTAATCTGGTCTGCTAAGGTCTGCTCTTTGTCGACTATTTCCTGAAGAGCTTTCAGGTCATTCTTCACAATTATCTGTGTTTTTTCTCTGGCCACAGGAAGAAGCTCTTTGTAAATCTCGCTTTCCCGGCCTAATGTTGTGATTAATTCTTCGATTAAACTAGCCACAGCCTAACCTCTTTCTAAATCTGCATTTGGTCATATGGTTTTTTCAAAATATTTGTCAACTATATGGGAAGCTACCTCTTCCATATTAATGTTATAAGTTCCTGATTGCATCTGAGCCTTGATTGCATTAATTTTATCCTCACGGACATCCGGTGTCTGGCTGAGTACCTGCTTGGCTGTCTGGTAGTCCTTTGCCGTGCTTGATATCTCTAATTTGTCTTTTCCCGACGCGCTGACACTTTTGGTAAGCTTTTGTATATTATTTGCCTGATAAACCTGTGAAATTTTATTGTATGCATCGATTCGCATTCTTTTCACCACCTAACTAATTTCTATTTGCTATGTAATATTTATCGGTCACTGGTCCTATTATGTTAAGAGTAGAATCAATATTTTTATCATTTTTCCATAAATTGTAATATCTTTTTCTTTATAATGGCTGAAAACTCTGTTAACATGAGCTTCATACTGTTACATATCCTTAATATCATCCTTACATTTTCAAAGAAATCCTTCTCACTTTGCATTCTATTTTGGATACTGCTGATTTAGCTTTGAATTCAACAGGCTGTATATTGGTTTTTTTCATACTACTAAAAGAGGTAAACTGTCCCTTATGAGCCAAAAACGGAAAAAGGAGCTGTGTTTGGCATGCTCTTTTTAACGCTTATGGCAAGGAGTACAGTTTACCTCTCTTAATACTATTTCCGGAACATACATTAATCAAAGCTGAGATTAATTTATGACAACCGAATCAATATTTCATATCCTTCAGCACATCACAAAAATCGAAGGTGCTAAAATAATCCTTGGGAGTTTCTTTTCTTCGTATAAGCTTTACCGAGCCGTCCTCCTGCAGCAAAAGCTCTGCGGATTTCAGTTTACCGTTATAATTGTATCCCATGGCATATCCATGGGCTCCGGTATCATGGATTACGAGAATATCTCCCTTCTCAATCCCCGGCAGCTTACGGTCTATGGCAAATTTATCGTTATTTTCACAAAGGGAGCCTGTTATGTCATATATATGGTCACAGGGCTCATTCTCCTTCCCCATTACCGTTATATGATGATAGGCCCCATACATGGCAGGCCTCATAAGGTCAACTGCGCAGGCATCCAAACCAATATATTCCTTATATATATGTTTCTCATGGATGGCTGTAGTTACCAGGTGTCCATAAGGAGCCAGCATAAAGCGTCCCAGTTCCGTATAAATTTCCACATCACCCATGCCGGCCGGAACCATCACTTCTTCAAAGGCTTTCCTTACCCCTTCACCGATAGCCAGTATATCATTAGGCTCCTGGTCCGGCTTGTAAGGAACACCTACGCCGCCGGATAAATTAATGAATTTGATATGGGCACCTGTCTTTTCCTTTAATTCTACTGCAAGTTCAAAGAGTATCTTTGCAAGTACAGGATAATATTCATTTGATACCGTATTGCTTGCAAGGAAGGAATGTATACCGAATTCTTCAGCTCCTAAAGCCTTCAGCTTCTTAAAGCCTTCAATTATCTGCTCCTTGGTAAACCCGTACTTAGCATCTCCCGGGTTGTCCATAATGCCATTGCTGATGGTAAATACTCCTCCCGGGTTATAACGGCAGCAAATCGTTTTCGGAATACCTGTCAATTCCTTTAACATATCTATATGGGTAAAATCATCCAGATTAATAATCGCATTCAGCTCTCTGGCCTTGACAAATTCTTCTGGAGGCGTAGTATTTGAAGAAAACATGATTTCACTTTCCTCAAAGCCAAGAGCCTCCGCCATCATCAATTCCGTCAGGGAGGAGCAATCTGTTCCGCAGCCCTCCTCTTTTAGTATCTGAAGTATAAATGGATTAGGAGTGGCCTTCACTGCAAAATATTCTTTAAATCCTTTATTCCAGGAAAAAGCCTGCTTTAACTTTCTTGCATTTTCTCTGATTCCTTCTTCATCGTACAGATGAAATGGAGTTGGATATTCTTCTATTATCTTATCAAGCTGTTCCTTTATTACAAAAGGTTTTTTCATTTCTACCGCTTCCTTTCTGTCTTTATCTGATTCCTTATGCTGCAATGAAATTTCTCCATTCAGTTAATTTGCGAATTAGAGTCTGAAAATATATTATTTCTTTTAAGGAACACTATATTATATCAAGCACCTCTTGTCAATATGATTACTTGGTTAATTTTTATCAAAAATCTAAGATTTCTGCAATATTACCTCCCATTACAGCTTCCTGGTAATCTTTTATTGTTTTAATAGGAGAATTTACAACAATTCCGATATGCCGGTCCTTTTTGTGATGGGCATCAGAACCTCCTGTTACAGGCTTACTCCAGATTCTGGCATATTCCTGCGCCAGCTTGTTATAAACAGGCTCCTTGTTTCCGCCATTTACTGCCTCTACCGCATCTTCATATTCAGGGGTAGGTTCTATGTCATCTAACAGCAGGCACTTACGAAAGGGGTGGGCATGTACAATGAAGCCTCCGTCTTTTTTTATTTTCCTGTAATGCTCGGAAAGACTCATTCCAAGTATATCCCTGTTATGAAGAAGCCACTCCTTATTAAGCCCATATATGAGAAAATCCATTCCCTGTATTGTCTCTTCCCATCCAAAGAAAACAGACAATCCGATCTTTTTGCCTTCCCTGTATGCTTCTTCGTAGCCCTTCATGAATCCTGCCACCCACTGTTCCCAGGGCAAGCTTCGGGAAACAGCCGTATTTCCATTGTAAAAATGATCTGTAATGATAATTCCCTCATACCCTAATTTCTTATATAATCTTGCCTGTTCACTGCCTCTTATATTGGCACAGGCACTTCCTTCTTTTGTGTGAACATGTGTATCATACTTATAGCTTTTCATATTAGTAATCATGCCCTTTCCGGTATCTGCAAGCTTTGTGAAGCAGACACAAAGCTGCGTGTAAAAATCTTCAAACTAATCTCAATGCATATCACAAGCCTGCTTGTGATATTGCTTAAATAGAAAGATTAAAAATGCAATGCATTTTTCAATCCAGCTCCTATAGCATGCTGCATCCGTTATGTCATTGCCATTTATTAGTTTTTTTTAAAAGTAAAATTCATAAAATAATCAGCTTTACTATAGCATACCTGAATGTCTCTTACAATATGTAGTCCTCTTTGATCACGGAAATCAATTTTACTCATAAATATACAATAATATCTTTTCAAATTCAAGGCAAACGCATGAAGGAATTTTATGGAAGCGTATGATGTCCAAGGGTTTATTGCCACTCCCCAGATGATTTTGGCTTACCTTTCGTAATTTTCTATTGAGGAGTTCCCTAATGACACTGAAAGGGCAGCAGCTATTCCTAGGTAAAATTATACCACTGTCTGAGCTCACAGCTCCACACCGAAACAACCTTCCAGCGAGTTTGGTATAATTTCACCTGCCAGGAACAGCTGCCGGCATTTTAGTTGAATTCGGAACCCCGAACGAGAAAATTACGAAAGGTATTTGCTCTATTTACTTTTTCTGATAATAAGTATAAACTTATACTTGATACCATTACAGGAAGGATAGCACCATGGAATTAATTGATCAGTTTATGTCCTTTGGACTAACCCGACAGGAATCGACCATTTATCTGACACTTCAGATTAACGGTGAGCTCACCGGCTATGAGGTTGCAAAGCTCACTGGTATTTCGCGCTCTAACACCTACAACGCATTAGCGGGACTGGTAGAAAAAGGGGCTGCTTATATAATGGAAGGTAATGTCACAAAATATACTGCTGTGGCTTTTGAAGAATTCAGCAATAATATCATATATAAATTAAAAGGCATCCAGGAGAAAATAATTTCAAACCTTCCGGAAAGAAAAAAGGAAGCAGACGGATATGTTACGATCAAGGGTGAGGAGCACATTATAAATAAGCTTCGCAACATGTTAAACGAGACCGAAAGCCGCATCTACATCAGCGTCTCCTCCGATATACTGGATATTATAAGAGAAGATGTACAAAAGCTGATTGAACAAAAGAAAAAAGTTGTAGTTCTGACCGACAGTCCCATGGGGCTTGAAGGTGCCACTATATACACGAAGGATCAGGTCGGACGGCAGGTAAGACTTATTGTTGATTCCTGCAAAGTATTAACCGGAGAGATAACGGATAGGGACTTTTCTACCTGCCTTTATTCGAAAAATCAGAATCTGGTGGATGTATTTAAGGAAATGCTGCAAAACGAAATTACCTTGCTGCAGTTAAAAGAAAAGGAACCGGATCGGTAAAGTTCTGCGGGTTAGGCTCCTTTTTATTATCCCTGTTCTCAGAAATTATAATAAACATCACTCAAACACCAATACAAATCTTATCCCTCTTCTGCATTTTTTGCTTCATCAGAATCCATATTCAAATTAGGATGATTAGTGGGAACTATTAAAAATGTTAACTTACCTGCAATGGCAGGATTTAGAATAATAATTTGAGCAATTCCCATGCTCTGATGCTTACCCATGGAATATCTGCTTACATATTTATGACTGTCTGGTTTATTTCATAATAGCATGCTATAATTTGGTGAACCCTTAATTCATTTGTAAATTATTGTTATGGCAAAGAAAGAGCTAGGAGATATTTTATGTACAAATATTTTGATTTATTTGATTTAATCAGTTTGATACTAATATATTTTATTTGCCTTTTTCCTAGGTGGAAAAGTAATAGAAGATATTTGTTCTTAAAATCAACTTTATATACTTATATTTGTTTTACTTTATATTTCACCTTGATGCCATTTGTAATACCAATTCCTTTTATTAATCTTAAAATGTCATCAGCAAATATAAATTTAATTCCATTCAATGATTTTCTGCTGGGGCATGGTGGAGCTACAAGGGAGCTCTTTCTGAATATTATTATGATGATTCCTTTCGGCATATTGGTTCCATTTATATATAAGAAGAATTTTTTTCCTACCATTGAATATACGTTCGGGTTCAGCTTCATAATTGAATCCTTTCAATTTTTTTCATATAGTGGTTTGAGAAGCTTTGATGTTACAGATTTGATCTCTAATACTCTAGGGGGCATCGTTGGATGTTTGCTTTATATGTTGTTTTGCCCATTAGCCACTTTTTTAATGGATAAAATGTTTAAAGGTAGTGGAAAAATAAATAAAATACCTCAGGGGATAACAAAAAGAGAAATAATTTTACTTGGAATTATAATAATACAATTACTTATAAGATCCATATTAGTAGTCTATATATAAAATTTCACACCTAGTTTTTACGGAACTGGACTTGAAAGTCTCCCTTCACACGTCTCTTATCATTTCATGACATTACAACATTCCTGCTTTGATATGATCATTGTGCTAACATAAAAGTTTTATAATTGATCTACTAATTTATCTGCAAATTAAGAGTCTTATTTTTAATACATAATATTTTACATTAATAAATTTCATTTAAGTAAATGTGTCTCACTAGATATATCGCAAGCAATTCATAAAAAGCAAAAAATGACCATTTTTATACATATTACTCTCTTAAATAACCAAACGTAATATGAACGAGAAGCCCTTATGCATAATATGTATGAACTTAATCTAGAAAAAAACAACAATACCCTTCCTGTGCCCAACACGGGCAGATAGTCAAATCACTGGATTTTCAGCTCCAAATATGTTAGAATAGCTCTAATTGATGATTACGAAAGGAAATAAATGTATGGAACAATATACCGGAAGTCAGATTGTAGTATTGGAGGGGTTGGAAGCTGTCAGAAAACGTCCCGGTATGTATATCGGAAGCACGGGCTCACGCGGTCTTCATCACCTGATATGGGAAATTCTTGACAACGGAATTGATGAACATCTGGCAGGCTTTTGCACCCAGATAAATGTAATGCTAAGAAAGGATGGAGGAATTACCATAAGGGATAATGGCAGAGGTGTCCCTGTCGATATCCACCCAACCAAAAAAATCCCCACTGCCAGAGTTGTTTATACCATTCTCCATGCGGGCGGTAAGTTTGGCGGCACTGCTTATAAGGTATCCGGCGGACTTCACGGTGTAGGTGCTTCCGTTGTAAATGCACTTTCCAGGCGTATGATTGTAGAGGTCCGTAAAGACGGCAAAATCTATCAGGATGAATACAGCAACGGCGGTCATCCTGTTACCTCACTTGTAGACGGCCTGCTGCCTGTTATCGGAAAATGCAACAAAAGTGATACCGGAACACAGGTCACCTTCTATCCTGATAATACCATCTTTGAAACCGTGGAATTTAAGGCTGATACGATAAAGAAAAAGCTAAAGGAAGTAGCTTACCTGAACAAAAACCTTGCCATTAACTTTCTCGATGAAGTTACCGGGGAAGAAACCATTTATCAGGAAGAATTCGGTATCAAAAGCTTCGTATCCTATCTAAACAGGGAAAGCACCGTAATTCATGAAGAGCCTATCTATATCTGCGGACAAAGCGGTGAAATTGAAGTGGAAGTAGCTTTTCAGTACACCGATTCCTATACTGAGCAGATTAATGCTTACTGCAACCGCATTAATGTAGTGGACGGAGGCACCCTGGTAACGGGCTTTAAAACAGCTCTCACAAGAGTAATCAATCAGTATGCCAGAGAACTTGGTACCTTAAAGGAAAAAGACGAGAATCTGGACGGTAAAGATATTCGGAACGGTCTGGTAGTCATTATCTCTATCAAGCATCCAGACCCACAATTTGAGGGACAAACCAAGACAAAGCTTGGTAACACTGACGCAAAGAGTGCAGTTGATGAAGTCTTTTCTTCCGAAGTCCAGCGCTACTTTGATAAAAACGTAGAAGTTCTAAAACGGATTATTGATAACTCCATGAAATCCTATAATGCCAGAAAGGCCGGAGACAAAGCAAGGCTTGCTGTGCTAAAGCAAATTTCCGATTCGGATGCCAAGATAAAATTGGCCTCCTGCTCCTCCAAAAAACCCGAGGAATGTGAAGTATACATTGTGGAGGGAGATTCCGCCGGCGGTACTGTAAAAACTGCCAGAGACCGCCGCACCCAGGCTGTACTTCCATTGCGCGGAAAGATATTAAATGTTGAGAAATCCTCTCTGGAAAAAATTCTGATTAACAATGAAATTAAGTCCATGATTGCCTCCTTTGGCTGCGGAATCGGTGATGACTTCGATATCAACAAGCTCCGCTACGGAAAGATTATTATTTTAACCGATGCGGATGTGGACGGCGCCCATATAAGTACTCTTCTTCTTACCTTCTTTTACCGCTTTATGCCGGAGCTTATTCTGGAAGGGAAGGTCTACAGAGGACTGCCGCCTTTATATAAAGTTGAATACGAAGCTGCCGGGAAGTCTAAGAAAAAGAAGCAGTCGGAATATTTATTTAATGACTTTGAACTGGAGAAATTCCGTACTATAAAAGAAAACAAAATAGTAAGCCTTCAGCGCTATAAAGGTCTCGGTGAAATGGATGCCTCCCAGCTTTGGGAAACCACACTGAATCCGGAAACCAGAGTCCTTGCCCAGGTAAGCATAAGCGATACGGTGGAAGCCGATGAAATCACTTCCATCCTGATGAGCAACAATGTTCCTCCCCGAAGAAGCTTTATTATAGAAGAGGCAAAATATGCAAAGCTTGACATATAGTATGAAAATTATTCCCTAAAATAGCATAATGCCAGCAAGTGTGAAAGAAAAGCGCTTTCACATTCCATTATTTATGGCAGTACCGCAGACCTGCCTGCGGTATGCAATGGGAGCAAGTGTGAAAGAAAAGCGCTTTCACATTCCATTATTTATGGCAGTACCGCAGACAGATCTGCGGTATGCAATGGGAGCAAGTGTAAAAGAAAAGCGCTTTCACTCCATTATTTATGGCAGTACCGCAGACCTGCCTGCGTTATGCAATGGGAGCAAGTGTGAAGAAAAAACGTCTTTATTCCAGCATTGTTTGTGATGCCAAAAAGTGGCATCATATCGGTAAGAGTGAAAGAAAAATCAGATAGGAAAGGAAGCCACATACAAATTCTTTCATTCTGTGAAACTTGTTTCACAATTTATATTGTGGCAGTATCCCAGGTAAGCCTGTGATATGTACTGAGTGTAATCATGAAACAAAATACAGAAAATATTATACAGTTGGATTATTCGGAGGAAATGAGAAATTCCTACAGAGATTACGCCACGAGCGTTATTGTTGCAAGAGCTCTTCCCGATGTAAGGGACGGGCTTAAACCGGTTCAGCGGCGAATCCTCTATGCCATGAGGGAGCTAGGCCTGGACCCTGCAAAGCCCCATCGTAAAAGTGCCCGTATTGTCGGTGACACCATGGGTAAATATCATCCTCACGGAGACAGTTCCATCTATGATGCGCTGGTACGTATGACAGAGGATTACTCCATGTCCATCCCTCTGGTAGACGGTCATGGTAATTTCGGTTCCATTGACGGCGACGGAAGTGCCGCCATGCGTTATACGGAAGCGAGGCTTTCAGAAGGTGCCATGACCATGCTCGACCACCTGGAAAAAGGCCTGGTACCCTTTATCCCCAACTTTGATGACAGCGAAAAGGAACCGGTAGTGCTTCCTGCCATGATTCCAAACCTTTTAATCAACGGCACTACCGGAATTGCCGTAGGTATGGCAACCAATATGCCTCCCCACAATCCTGCCGAAGTAATTGACGGTGCCATTGCATATCTTGATAATCCCGGCATCAGCCTGGAAAAGCTTATGAAATACATTCCCGGCCCTGATTTTCCTACCGGTGGCATTATTATCAATCAGGAGGATATTAGAAATATTTACGAAACCGGTGAAGGTAAGATACGCCTTCGCGCCGCAACAGAAATCGAGAACGGTGAAAATGGACGTAAGAATATCATTATTACAGAAATACCCTATACCGTAGCCGGCAATAAAACGAAGCTTGTAGAAAATCTTGTCAACCTTATGAAGGACAAGGTTTTTGATGAAATCTATGATGTACGGGATGAATCTTCAAAAGAAGGCATCCGTATCGTTATTGAAGTAAAAAAAGACAGGGATACTGAGAATCTGCTGAACGGGCTTTATAAAAAGACCCTAATGGAAGATACCTATGGTGTTAACATGCTGGCAGTAAAAGACCAGCAGCCTATCACCTTTTCTCTGAAAGCTTTGCTGAAGGAATTTGTTGTCTTCCAGGAGGAGCTTTATACCAAAGAATATGAACACCTTCTTGCAAAGGCGGAAAACAGGCTGGAAATTGTAGACGGTTTAATCCGGGCTACCGATGTAATTGATTTAATAATTGAAATATTAAGAGGAAGCTCTTCCATTGGACAAGCGAAAGCATGTCTTATCCAAGGTGATATTACGGATATTAAATTTAAATCAAAAGCTTCTGAAAAGCAGGCAAAAACCCTTGACTTTACAGAACGCCAGGCAGAAGCTATTCTTTCCATGCCCCTAAGCCGTTTAATCGGACTGGAAATCCTGAAACTACACGAAGAGAATGATGCCTTAAAGAAAAGCATCGACGAATACAAATTAATCCTCAGCGACTCCTCAGAGCTTTATAAAGTCATAAAAAATCACCTGAAGGATTACAAAAAGGCATTTAACATTCCCAGAAGGACGATGTTAACCTCTATTACAAACGTAGACTATGTAGAAGAGGTAAAGATAGAAGATATCTATATCCTTATCGACAGATTCGGGTATACCAAGTCCATTGATACAGTCTCCTATTCCCGATTATCAGAGGATACTCTAAATGAATATCCTCACATCATACTGTGTAAAAATACGGATAAGCTCTGCCTCTTCACAGCGGAAGGAAATATGTATCAGGTTAAGGCTGCCCAGATACCCAAATGCAAGATCAAAGATAAGGGAGCTCTTATACACACCCTTTGCAAGGTAGACAAAGAAAACATCCTCACCTATACCTCCTTCGAACAGCTCTTCGAATCACAGCTGGTATTCTCCACCAAAGCAGGCTATATTAAACTTGTATCCGGTATTGAATTCGAGACCAACCGAACTTCCATATCCTCCACCAAACTAGAGCCGGAGGATGAAATCGTAAATATAATTATGTTATCGGCCGGAGAAGCTCTGGCAAAAGATTCAAAGGTTATTATCCTCACAGAAAAAGGCCTGTCCCTTGGATTCTTATTAGCTGAAATACCTGAAATGAAAAAGACTGGGCGTGGTGTAAAATCGATTGAAATGGATAAAGCAGACTCCGTAGTGTTGACAGTCATCCCTAAAGCAACAGATGAGGTCTTCCTGTACAAAGAGAAAGAATTAAGCGTAAAAAAAGTCCGCTTAAGAAAAAGAGGACAAAAAGGACAGAAAGCGCAATTATAATATGTGAATCTTCCAATAACACAAGGTATGATTCATTAATACAGGAAGAAAGATTTAAATCTGAACTAAAAAGGCCGGTTAGGTAACCGGCCTTTTTCACGTCTAATATTTCCATTCCAAATATAGTTATCTGCTTCCCTTATCGTATGGAATACCTTCTGCTCTCGGTGCCTGAGAATTTTTTGAAGAAAAGGCGAGGATTACCAGCGTAGCAATGTAAGGAATCATCTTATATATTTCATTGGAGATCGGAAGATCCCTTATTACCGGAATTCCTGAATAAGCAGAAGCTAAGGTTTTCATGATACCAAAGAAAAATGCTGCTGCGATAATCTTATTGGTTCTCCACTGTCCGAAGATTAAAACGGCCAAGGCAAGGAAACCATAACCGGCAACAGTGGCATTAAAGTTGGTGGAAGTAGGTACGATAAATACAAGTCCTCCGATACCTGCCAATGCTCCTGATATCATAACTCCGGCATAACGGATTTTATATACGTTAATACCCACGGAATCCGCTGCCTGTGGATGCTCACCGCAGGCTCTAAGCCTTAGACCGAATCTTGTCTTGTTGATAACAATACCGGAAAGGATTGCAATTCCAAGTCCTACATAAGTTGTTACATAGGAGTTCTGGAACAGGAGGGGTCCAATTACCGGAATGCTTCCAAGAACCGGAACTTTATTAATATGAAAGGTATCCTTAAACTGAATCTGCTGTACACCCTGAACCATTCTCGCCACGAATACGACAAAGGCCGGAGCGAACATATTAAGAGCAGTACCGCTGATTGTCTGATCTGCCTTTAGGTTAATAGAAGCAAAGGCATGGAGCAGCGAAAACAATGCACCGCTGACGCCGGCGACTAAAAGTGCCAGCAGTAAAAGAGGCTGTCCGCTCATCCTGGATTCAAAGATGTGCATGAATCCGATTCCGAAGAATCCTCCCATAACCATGATACCTTCAAGAGCTATATTAACAACACCGCTTCGCTCAGAAAACATTCCTCCTAAAGCAACAATCAAAAGAGGAATCGCAAAAAACATAGTCTGCTGTACAATAAAATATAAAATATCCATTATTTTTCCTCCTTTACTGCGGCAGCCTCAGAAGGTCTTCTGCGGAATCTGTCAAACAAACTCTTGATTAACAGAGCAAATGCTCCAAAGTATATGATAGTGGAAATGATAATATCAACAATTTCCGGCACAAAATTGTAAAGCTGTATATTATTGCCGCCAACGGTAATGTGCCCTATAAACAGTCCGGCAAAGAGAATGCCGATTGGATTGGACATACCAAGAAGTGCAACGGAAATACCATTAAAGCCCTGAGGTGCTAAAACATCCAGAACCTGCAGGTACTTACCGGAGCCTGCCAGGTAAAGAAGTCCGCCGCCAAGACCGGAAAGTGCACCGGCTATTGTCATGGAGAGGATTATATTTCTCTTTGCATTAATACCTGCATAACGGCTTGCCTCGGGACTTAGTCCACAGGCCTTCAATTCATATCCGAAGGTTGTTTTGTTCAGCACAATGTAAATAATAATAACCGCCAATATGGCAATAAATATACTGATATTAATATTATTGGAATGAAATATCTTATCAAGGCCCAGTTTGGGTATAATAGCACTCTTGGCAACAGGTACTGACTGGCTCTTTATTGGATCATATACATATTTTACAATCAGTATATTTACCAGATACATTCCAATGTAGTTCATCATAATGGAAGTAATAACCTCATTAACATTTGCAACTGCTTTTAATATACCGGGCACCATTCCCCAGATCGCGCCTGCAATTAAGGCACCGATAAGTGCTACAATCCAGTGTACACCACCTGGCAGGAAGGTCCACTTAACACCGATGTAAACGGCTGCAAAGGCTCCGCAGGTGAACTGGCCGGAAGAACCTATGTTAAAAAGTCCGGTCTTAAAGGCAAATCCTACGGACAAGCCTGTTAAAATAATGGGAGTGGACAGATAAAACACCTGCGCTAAACCGGATAGTCCATCGGTAAAGCCGCCCTTTAGTATCATTCCGAAGGCCGGGAAAGCCTGTCTGGCATTACTAAAAAGCAATATTATCAGTCCGAAAAGAAGTCCGGCGGCAATCGCTACGATGGATGCTAAAAAATCCTTACCGCCTTTGCTTAACTCAAATTTCTGCTTCTTCATATATATCCTCTTTCCTGCTCATAGGCAAACTCTTTGTGACAGCTTCCGTGGACAAAGAGCCAATCTCCCGGCATTAATTCGCAATTTTTCTCTTGGAACCGGACATATAGAGTCCTAATTCCTGTACGGTTACCGACTTCGGATCTAAATCCGCCACAATTTCGCCCTCATAAATGACCAGAATACGGTCACTTACATCCATAACTTCGTCTAATTCCAAAGATATCAAAAGTACTGCTTTTCCGTTATCCCTTTGCTTAATCAGCTGCCTATGAATATACTCCGTAGCTCCGACATCAAGTCCCCTGGTGGGCTGAACAGCCAGTACTATGTCAGGGTCCCTGTCAAGCTCTCTTGCAATGATAACCTTCTGCTGGTTACCGCCTGACATTCCTCTGGTTATGGAATTTTCATCCTGTGAGCTTCTGATATCATACTGTTTGATTAATTTCCTGGCATACTCTCTTACCGCATCAAAGCGTATAAATCCATGTCTTTGAAATCTTGGCTCAAAATATGTCTGAAGTACTGCATTTTGCTGAAGGTTATAATCCAGCACCAAGCCATGCTTATGCCTGTCCTCCGGTATATGGGCCATTCCTGCAAGACTCCTCTTTCGGATGGAATCCTTCGTAATATCCTTTCCATTTACCTCTATCCTTCCGGATTGAAGAGGCATCAGACCAGTGATACCGTATACCAGCTCTGACTGTCCATTGCCATCAATTCCCGCAATGCATACAATCTCACCCCTTTTAACCTCAAAGGATACATCATTGACTACTTTTTTATGGGAGCCCTTGGCCATAATTGAGAGGCCTTCAACCTTTAATGTGACATCGCCTAATTTTTCTTCCGCCTTTTCAAGATTGAAGTTTACCTTTCGTCCTACCATCATCTCAGACATGGTTTCTCTGGTCGCTGTCTCAACATCAATGGTACCGATATATTTGCCCTTTCTCAGTACCGTACAGCGGTTTGCAACCGCCTTAATTTCATTCAATTTATGTGAAATGAATATAATAGATTTGCCTTCTTCTACTAGATTCTTCATTATCTTCATCAACTCATCGATTTCCTGAGGCGTCAATACCGCCGTCGGTTCATCAAATATTAAAATCTCATTGTCGCAGTAAAGCATTTTTAATATTTCAACTCTTTGCTGCATTCCTACCGTAATATCTGAAATATATGAATCCGGATCTATCTTTAATTTGTAATGCTCGCTTAATTCTACAACTTTTTTTCTGGCCTCGTCCATTTTAAGGAAGCCCCCATTTACGGTTTCCCGGCCTAAAACGATGCTTTCAAGGACTGTGAAATTATGCACCAGTTTAAAATGCTGGTGTACCATGCCGATATTCAAATTATTAGCATCATTGGGGTTATTGATCTTAACAGGATTTCCGTTTATCTTTATCTCCCCCTGCTCCGCCTGGTATAATCCGAATAAAACGCTCATCAGTGTGGATTTTCCTGCTCCGTTTTCACCTAAAAGAGCATGGACTTCCCCTTTTTTTACACACAGCGTTACATCATCAAGAGCTTTGAAATTGCCAAACTCTTTTGTAATATGATTCATTTCAATGACATATTCCATACAGTCCTCCTAAGCATTCTTTAAAAATGAGGGTACTTATCAATATAGGCACCCTCATTGCTTTACACAGTCTTTAAACCAAAACTAATTATTTCACCATCTGAACCTTAACATTTTCAAGAGGAAGTCCGCTGGCATCTGCTATTACTTTACCATCCTTATCCAATGCGGTTGTATCATTTAAGATAGTAACTTCTTTCTTAACAATCTTATCATAGATTGCTGTGTAATCATCCTTTGTGAACTTGGCGAATTTGGAAGTATCCATAGGAAGTTCAACACCTTCAGTCGTAGCATCCAGTGTTACGGATTTTCCGCCGGGGAATGCATTGGTATAGAAGGTTCCTAAAGCGTCAGAAACAGATTTCTTTAAGTTCTTCATAGAAGAAGTAATAACGGTATCGGATTCAGTTGCCTGATCAACGTCAACACCAATTACTTTCTTTCCGGCAGCTTCTGCAGCCTTCATTACAGAGTTACCAACAGCACCGCCGCAAGCGAAGATTACTTCTGTTCCTTCGTTATACCAGGAAGCTGCTTTTGCCTGATTATCAGGAGTAGCATCAAAGTTACCAACATAAGTGTATTTTAAATCAACACTGCCGGCAGCAAGTCCTAATTCTTTTGCTGCATATTCAGCACCCTGTGCAAATCCGTAACCGTAACGGATAACGGCAGGAACTGCAATACCGCCCATGAAACCTAACTTCGTATAACCTTCTTTAACGATTGCATAGCCTGCAAGGAAACCTGCTTCCTGCTCAGCGTAGAAGATGGAGTAAGAGTTAGCTGCAACATCAGCTGTTGTAGAGCCCTCTTCGTGAGGAACACCATCTAAGATAACGAATTTAACATCCGGATACTTAGCCTGCTCTGTATGAACAGGAACTTCAAACATATATCCCGGGCAAACAATGATTTTAGCACCGCCCTTAATAGCAAGTTCAATACTTGTTACATAAGCTTCATCGGATTTTTCAGTGGGTTTGTAGTATTTATAAGTCTTGTTGTTCTCTTTTGCGTAAGCTTCAACGCCTTCCCAGGCACCCTGGTTAAAGGATTTGTCATCAATTGTACCGATATCGGTAATTAATGCGATTTCATACTGATCGGAACCGGATGCTTCTGTTGTTGCGGTTGCTTCCGGTGTAGCAGTAGCTTCTGTGCCATTTCCGGTATTGTCCTTGGTACCGTTATTGCTCTTGGTACCGCATGCAGCTAATGAAAATACTAATGTCAAGGTTAAAGCAAGGCTTAATGCCTTTTTGAATAACTTCATTTTTTCATTCCTCCCTAAATAATTTTCTTTTTTCATAAACCTTTTGCCCTTATTGAGCAATCCCATTTCGCAGCTTCTCCTCTGATACGGCGATGCTGTCCTTTTGATTCTTATTCCCATTGCATGCCACAGACAAGTCTGCGGTACTGCCATAGATAATGGAGTGTGAAAGTGCTTTTCTTTCACACCTATTCCCAGTCTGAGAGTGATGCATTCTTTGAGCTAATCCAGCTCCTGATTTATACTGTTTCAGGAACTATGCTATTTCCAGTGCAATCTTCATCATGTCGTGGAAGCTCTCCTGACGTTCCTCTGCCGTGGTAGCCTCTCCTGTTACCAGTGAATCGGAAATGGTGCAGATAGCAAGTGCATTCTTGCCGGTTCTTGCAGCATTCATATAGAGAGCTGCTGCCTCCATCTCCACGCAGAGAACTCCCATTTTAGCCCATTTCATCGTACCCTGGGAATCATCATAAAAGGTATCTGAGGATAAGAAATTACCCGCCATATAGTGAATTCCCATTCCCTCTGTCACCTGTATTGCTTTGTGCAAAAGTTCATAGGAAGCGATGGGCGCAAATGTTCCAGGCAGTTCAAACTGGCTGGCATATGCTGAGTTGGTGCAGGCTCCCATGGCAAAGGCTATATCTCTGATCTTCAAGTCCTTATGCATGGAACCGGCAGTTCCGATGCGGATAATGTTGTCCACATCATAATAACGATACAGTTCATAGGAATAAATGCCGATGGAAGGCATGCCCATTCCGCTGGCCATTACGGAAACCTTCTTACCCTTATAGGTTCCGGTATATCCATTGACTCCCCTTACAGGGTTAACTAATACCGCATTTTCAAGATAATTGTCTGCTACAAACTTTGCTCTTAAGGGATCTCCAGGCATTAATACAGTTTTTGCAAAATCGCCTTTCCCTGCCGCTATATGCGGTGTAGGTGTACTCATAGTATTCCTCCTCATTGCATATTTTAAATCATTGTATAAAATCTGTCTATCGCAAACATACTATCGAAGCGATACAGAGTTAAGTAACAAAAACAAGCTGCTTTTCTTAATAATCGTAATTCCTTTGATGAAATACTTTCAATTATTAATCAGTTGTCCGAAAAGCTCTTAATAATGTCTTTTTCCGGCTTAATAGGCTTCTGCTTTCAGCCCTTTCACCAGATTTACGGCAGAGCTGGTACCGATTCTGCTGCAGCCAGCTTCAATAAACGCTTTTAAATCCTCCAGGGAGCGAACTCCGCCGGCAGCCTTTATCTTGACCTGAGGACCAATATGCTCTTTAAATAAAGAAATATCCTCTAACGTAGCACCATTTGTTCCAAATCCGGTAGAGGTCTTGATAAAATCAGCATTTGCATTGGTTACTGCATGGCACATTGCTATCTTTTCTTCCTTAGTAAGATAACAGGTTTCTATAATAACCTTGAGAATTTTATCTCCTGTTATCTGTTTTAACAGAGCGATTTCTTCCTCTGCTTTTTTATAATCGCCGTTTTTGACATCGGTAATGTTGATTACCATATCAATCTCCGCTGCTCCATCTTCCAGTGCCTGCCTGCATTCAAAGGCTTTTGTCTCCTTTGTACTGTATCCTAAAGGAAACCCAATTACGGTACAAATAGTAAGCCTGTCCCCATACTCTTTATGAATACGGCTTACATAGCAGGGAGGAACACATACGGATGCAGTTTGAAATTCCAGGGCTTCATCACATAATTGCTTAATATCTTCCCACGGAGCTACAGGTTTTAACAGCGTATGATCTACATAGTGCAGCATTTCAACTTCTTTCATATCGGCCTCTTTCCCAAACATTCCAATTGTTCGAACATCCAAATCCACTTGCCTGAAAAATTACTATTCCCACATAATAATATTCCAGTTTACTACCCTGTTTTATGCATAAATATTAAACCAAATACTCAAATAATTTCATTACGGTAAATGGTTTTTGTAAAACGAAAGTAAAATAAAACAGATGTCAGATAAGGCAATGGCCCTATTCGTGTATATCATTCTTCCGGAAGACGAATGAACTGTCATTCATAATTCACAATATAGCATGGCAGCCCTGCAACAAGTTTACTATATTTACTCATTACATTGAATACGATTAGAGCACTTTACACAATCAAAAGGAACATCTGTATTAAAAATGTAGTATGCTTTTTATTTCTTAGTTCTATACTACCACTTTTATAGATGCCGGTCAATAAAATTTTGTGCCACTTTTCACATTTTTTACAGCATGATTGTTCTAGTTAAAGCAAATTTTATGATATTCAGAAATTAGTTGAATATATATCCACAAAATGTTATAATACTAACATAAAATATTATGGTTTATTACTAACTTTTGAAAGCACCGATTATATGTCCTTACTATATTGTTAATGAGGAGTTAAGAATGAGCAAGAAGACGGACCGGATTAACCGGCTTATCGACATTATCAAAACTAAAAACGGAGCCTCCGTCAAAGAGCTCGCAGCTATGTTAGGAGTATCCGAGATGACAATACGCCGGGACCTGGATGTTTTGGAGCAGCATAGTATTGTTAATAACGTATACGGCGCTGCTATCTATAACCCTGCTACCGACAATCCTACCTTTAAAGGCAGGGAGGGTACAGACTATGATCTAAGCATCCCTTATGACTTGTCAAATGCAAAAAGTGCCAGAGATATTGAAAAGAAAAGTATCGGTGCCTTTGCTGCTTCTTTGATTAATCCCGGCGATATTATCGTGATTGACACCGGTTCAACTACGGAAATGCTTGCCGAGCACATTCCTGATGATACAAACGCCACCGTTCTCTGCTATAATGCGAATATTCTTAATTCCCTTCGTTTAAAAGAAGATTTGACCCTTATCTTTTCCGGCGGTAAATACCATCCCCAAACACAGATGGTGGAAAGCTTACAGGGCGTTGAACTGATAAAAAGTATGAGGTTCACAAAAGCCTTTATCTCAGCGGCAGGGGTTCATCCAAGTCTTGGAATAACCTGTGTATACGATTATGAAGTGCCTACCAAGCTGGCAATTATGCAGTCCTCCGTCGAGAAAATACTTCTGTTTGACTCCAGTAAATTCAATCAGGTAAAGCCGGCTTTCTTCGGAAGCCTGACGGATTTTGATACTATTATAACGGACGATAACATTTCAGATTACTGGAAGGAAATGATTCAGTCTAAAAATATCAAATTATATACCGTACTGGGCAGTAAATAATGGCTGCTTTACTGTTATATACCCATGGGCTGCTTTAAATCTTAACCTCAAATTTTATAAGGTTTTGGGGTTATTATAAAACGGAATAAATAAACGCTGTGAAAACTAAGCTAAAGGCTTAACTCCACAGCGTTTCTTATATTAAGAAGGTTAACACTTTGCCATTACAATCGTTATCAACTGCTGCAAGCAAATCTTACTGCTCTTTTCTTGGTCTCTTCTTCATGAGAGGGAATTCACCACTCTCTCTTAGATTTTTAAGTTTTTGAACTTTAAAAGCCTTAAATCTCTCCGCATCCGATTTATCCAATACCTGAAACTCTACCATCTTATCCAACAGCTTAGCTTCATCATTCATTTCTGCTTCCAACAATGCATAGATTTCTTCCTTCTGCTGTTTCGTAAGGGATTGCCAGGCAGTTTCAGCTTTTTTAACTCTTTGATCAAAAGCAGCATCTTTGCTGTTTTTATCCTTATTTAACTCTGACAGTGTTGCCGATTCAGTATTTGTCTCCGCTGCTTCTACTGTAATTGATCCAAATCCGGCCAAATAGATTAATCCGGCCAGAGCAAGACCACATAACTTTATTTTATTCATTCAGCTTCCTCACTTTCCTGAATGGCAAAGCACAACCTTCTTACGTTAGTATTTCCGGCAGTTGTGAAAAAATTGTGAAAAATAAAAAAAATTAATTTCCATTTGGGCGATAACAAGGAATTTTAGAATGAATTTTTATTTTATAGACAAACACCTTTTCCATACGTTAAAATTGATATAGAAAATATCGGGAAAACCTGGGTGGTATACGATAAAATGAAGCCAAGAGGTGATGATAACCATGCAATCAGATTGGACAGGAAGAATGAACTCCGTAATTGACTATGTGGAGGAGAATTTAAGTCATGACATTGAGGAAGAGGATATCAGCAGGATAATTGCCTGCCCCTTTTCCTTATTCCACAATTCCTTTACTCAGATTACCGGCATATCCTTTGCCGAATATATCAGACGGCGAAGGTTGACCTTAGCAGCCTATGACCTGCAAAATACCGACGAAAAGATTATTGATATCGCCCTGAAATACGGCTATCAATCTCCGGACTCTTTCCGGGTGGCATTTAAAAGGTTACATGGCCTTTCTCCGTCCGATGTGAGAACGTCAAGTGTTACTCTCACCTTCTACTGCAGATTGCATTTTGAATTAAATATTATGGGGGTTGAGAAAATGAATTATACCATCCTGGAAAAAGAACCATTTAAGGTAATCGGTATACGGAGAACCGCTCCTTACGGAGGCGGTACATGGGCAGTTGTAAAAAGCGACGGAAGCAATGAAAAAATCAATGAGCTTTATGGCAGATTTTTTGATCTGGGGCTATGCTTTGGCTTTGGCCCAGATGGAAGCAACGACTATATGTGCGGTTTGGAATGGGACGGGGCCGATGCCGCTGGTTTTGATATTTACGAATATCCCAAGGCTGCATGGCTCCGCTTTGAAGCAAAGGGCAGTATCACGGAACAAACTCTCGGCAATGTCTGGTATCGTATTAACAATGAGTTTCTGCCTCAGAGCAAATACCAAAAATCCGGACTTCCTACCATCGAAAAGTATATCTCCTGGGATGAAGGAGCCGATAGCTGCTATGTAGAAATATTGATTCCGGTGTCAGTAAAATAAGTTTGATAGTTAACAAGACTGTAATTTAATTTGTGTTTTTTAGGTATTTAAGGCTCAAGGATTTTAAATTTAAAATTCCGAAAAAGCCATAAAGGCTGTAGGGCTGAAGTTGCTTACTTATCTGTCTGCTTGACAGAGTGTATATCAGCCCTCGCCTTTAGCTGCATTCCCAGGATTTTTATTGCATATTAAGACAAAATCATAGCCTGTGCAAACTTCACCTTGGCATATCCTCTTGTGGTATTCGCCTTGACGTATTCTTCTTGATGCATTCCCCTTGATGTATTTTTCTTGATGCATTTTTCTTGACGTATTCTTCTTGATGCATTTTTCTTGATGTATTCTTTTTGATGTATTTTTCTTGATACATTTTTCTTGACGTATTGTTCTTTATGTATTTTTCTTTATGTATTTTTCTTAGTATCTTCCCTTGCCCCAAATTGTTTATTTACATCTATGCCATCACTAGGAGTATATCAAATGGATTTTCATTCTATTATAATTCCTTCAATAACCTTACATAAAACTCGACTGTTTGAAGCAAGGCAGCAATGGGAATTCTCTCGTTATGCCCGTGTATTAAGCCTCGTTCTTCTTTGGAAAGGCGCATGGCAGAAAAACGGTATACCCTGTCTGTAATCCGGCAGTAATGCCTTGAGTCACTGCAAGCCATCATCAGGTAAGGTGAAACCACAACTTCCGGCCAGGTTATTTTGATTACTTTTTTCAACTTATGCCATTCCTCACAGGAAGTATCCGAGCAAATAGAGGGATTCATACCACTTACCAGGGAAGTCTTAATTTTATCATTTCCAATGGTTTTCTTAAGATATTCTACCGCAGAATCAATCGTATCTTCTCCAAGAAGTCTCATATTAATTCCGAACCTGGCCTTGGATGGAAGAACATTATAGGCCTTGCTGCCTTCCATTCTGGTAACGGCAACCGTCGTCCGAACCATGGCATTCAGTTCTCCTCCGGCTTTCTTGCAAATCATATCCAACACCGGTGCAAAGCACCAGAGATTGGCAAAAATAATCCGATAGGCAAATGAAGAATGCCTTCCCAAGGTATCAAACATCTCCAGAACCGGTTTGGTCATCTGACGTTTAAAGGGATGCTTTTCTATTTTGGTCACTGCTTCACTAAGCTGGCCGAGAATGGTATGAACGGGAGGAGTAGAGGCATGCCCGCCCTGGCTTTCCATTTCAAAGTCCATATCCACGCTGCCCTTTTCTCCGATTCCAACAAGAGCACACTCTCCTGTAACTCCCGGGAATACATGATCCACCACAGCACCGCCTTCGTCAAGAACCAACGCCGGCTTAATACCCTTATTCTCCAAATGAGCTACCATATCCGGACAGCTGTCTCCTGCGATTTCCTCTTCTCCTGAAAAAGCCAGGTAGAGGTCATTTTCCGGAATATAACCTTCTGCAAGCAGCTGTTCCAATGCTTCCATTACTCCGCAAAGAGTTCCTTTGGTATCAAGAGTTCCTCTCCCCCATATGTATCCATCTTCCACAAGCCCGTCAAAAGCCGGTTTCCTCCACTGGGCTTCCTCTACCGGAACCACATCATAATGTGCCATGCAGACAGATGGCTTTGCAGAAGACTTGCCCTTGAGGTAATATAGAAGGCCGGTCTTTCCAACCTTCTCCAGTTCACATTTCTCATGAATCCTTGGAAATCTTTTCTTTAATAATTCTTCGAATTCACGGAATTCCTCACGGTCAATCAGGGCTTCGTCACGGTAGGACACCGTTTTACACCGTATCATAGCTGACATGTCATCAATTATTTTGCTGTTGTTAACTAAAATTTGCTCTTTCTCAATGCCTTCTGTTTTTTCAGGCTTAAATAGCATGGCTCTGATGAAAATAACTGCCAGAAAAGCAAGTATAATTATAACGATTATTATTCCAACCATTTATAAATTTCCTTTCCTAAAATGTATTCTTCCGCTTACTACATCATTTTATTATATCATCAAAGACTTTTCTGCAGCCATGACTCGTTCATTTCATACTTTACAAAGTACACATTGCGTGTTATATTGGAGTTAGAAAAGGAACAACCGCCCACTAGGGGTTTGACCGATTATATGAGAAGCAACGCCACCCGAACCGTCCAAAGTATCAGGGTGGTTTTGCTATGTATGACTACTTACAAAACGTAAAAACGAATGTAAGCAATGTCAAAAGAAATATACCAAAAGTCAGTATATCCTTAAAATCAAAATGATTTTTCATAGGCCTCACCCCCATTCCCAGGAGAATGAAGGTCAAAACACCCTGCAACACGATTGTTCCATAGTGCTATTTTACCATATTCTTACATCAGTTACAATTCAAATAATGCATTACTTGAGAACAAATAATGTATTACTTGATTGAACAGGCTGGCTCTGATGATTTCAAATTTATCAATTTTAAGACAGAAATTACCGGCTCTTATAAAAGGCTTCCACATTTCTTTTAAATAGTTTCGCCGGACGGTGCCCTGCACCTTCAAGCACTTTATCGGTTTCATTTACCAGCCCTGCTATCTTTCTGCGGAAATTAGCTGCCAAAAGCTCTTCATCCAGTATGGTTTCAAATGCCTTCTGCAATTGTGTCAGCGTAAAATACTCCGGCATCAGATTAAATGTAATCCTTCCATCTATCTCTGTAATTTCCCGCAATTTTTTCAAAGCACATACAATAATCATAGCATGGTCAAATGCCAGTCCACCCGATTCCAGTATGTTGTAACTAACAGATTCATGATAATCCTGATAACTTTTAATTTCTTTCACCCTGCTGGAAAGCTTAATATCTTCACAAGACAGCTTCAGGCAATAAACTGTATCAATTTCAATACTATCCTCGCCTTTCAGAAAGTTCCGTTCTTCTGCCTCTTTCTCCAGCTCAATATCAAACCACTGTGCCTCACTGGCATCATCTCCAGCACGATGCTTGCATTTGTTTCCATCCATTAGTGCCATAAAAGTATTCGATATGATCCAGCCTCTTGGATCCCTGTCCTTGTCGCTGTACACATCAACCAGTTCCATATAAGCTCGCTTGATATGCGTCTCCTCAAACAGTTCACGGCTTGCTGTTTCCCTTACCGTTTCACCTTTTCTCGCAAACCCGCCGGGCAGCGCCCAGTCATTACGAAAAGGATGAGCCCCTCTGCGGATTAATAACAATCTCAGTTTTTGCTCCGGGAGCTTCCTGTAATTATCTTTTTCATCCGGCATAATTGAAAATACAGCAATATCAGCTGCGATAGACGGTCTTTCATACTTTGTAATATCATAACCTTTTATAAATTCTTTTTCATCATTGTTTTCTTTCTTCATAATAGCCTCCTAAATATCCCCATTCTAGCCTTGCTGCTCTTTCATAGGCATCTGCCTTTGTAACCTCTTTTATTATCGGACTGCCATATAAACAATATCCTACATAATAATATTTATTGCATCTACTGCATTTTAAATATGCATTCATGGTATAGTGATTTCCCCTCTCTATCCAGTAACCAAAATCTTTTGGTTGACAGTTTGCCGCAAATAAACTCAATTCCTCCATATCAACCAGCTCCTGCAATACGATTTCTTTTATCCTTTTTTCTGCTATCATTGCACCAATGACCTTGCAGGCTTCACAGGTATCTTGAGCTGTCTTCTCATGAACCTCTTCTGCTGATGTACAGGATTCTTTTGATTTTTTCTTAAAGTAGTTTATCAATTTCATTATTCTGTTCAACTTATTGCCTGAATTCATTTCCTTGTTCTGGACCTGCATATTCGTTAAATATCCTTTCATCCTCAGCTTAGCATAGGCTTTTCAAAACATAGACATACATTGAAAGCCGGCTCGGGCCATGACTCTAACTAATACGGAATAAATTTTATTGCTTCCTTGGGGATTATTCCATTATCTATTTATAATAATAGTACAAGTTTCCCTGATACACCTCTTCCAGTACACTAAGCCTGTCAAATTTAACAATCCTATCCAATTCCACAATCAAATGATGCTTATCAAAGTTCAAAACATACTCTTTTACATAATTTATAATTTTGCTCTGATAATTATCGTATTTATCGTCGAATGCAGCATCCCGCAAAAATACGGTATATACTCCATATCCACTGTTAACGACCTTGGCCACCCCGTATTCAGCATATTTTTTCTCTATTTCGGGGCATAGGCTTAATCCTGCTTCACGGATTACTTCGTCCCTCCAGATTCTTGGAAAATAAAAGCCTGAGATTCCCGGCTTCGGATAACTAATATTTGCCCATTCATAATCCTGATAGAGGTGATTAGATTTACATACTTGCAGGAATTTATCCAGGCTATCCTTATAAATACTTTTCTTACTTCCATGCCGAAAAAAGCCTTCGAATAAGTCACTTAAAATACAAATATTATATTTACCATATGTGTCGTGATTTTTATATATGTCTTTCTCAAAATAAAGATTATATAATATAACTCCTCGCTCGCTGTACCAATTCTGCATTTCTTTTAATAAAAGGCCCGGTTCCTTTTTCCCTTCTATGAATGCAATTGTTTCATCATATAAATCCTTGGAGATTAAATTTGGCATCGTTATATCACCATCCATAAATATTATTTTGATTTTTATGTTCTGTTATAGTCAATGCTGCTATTTACATTCTGTTATAATTTATTTATTTATTATTATCAATATGATAATATCATTGAATGTATTTGTCAAGACCAACTATACTAATTATTACTTGTACATATGTAAATTCATTTACAAATTAATTTATATATTCAACTACTTTTAAAAATGGAACGGTACCTACAACATTGTCATATCTATTATAATGAATTTGCCACACCAAACTTTTCAAATGAAATCAGGAAATGTATTTGAAAATCTGAAAATATCGTGTATTTTAATGGGCTTTGGGAGTATCCTAAAGATTGTGTAAACCTTCAAACTGATGTAAGATGATTACAACAGTTTGGAGGTTTTATAATGTCAAAGAGAACGCGAGACGAATCACCACAGAAACAGGCTATGAGAGAATTGATGAAGGAATATCTAAAAAACAATGATGTTCAAGTCAAGAATGGTACTGATGTCAACTCCGTTATGCGGGATATGATGTCTGTACTGCTGGAAGGTGTTCTGGACGAGGAACTGGATGAAGAATTAGGCTATTCAAAGTATGATTATCGGAATAAGGATACCGATAATAGCAGAAACGGACATTCTTCCAAAACCATACATACCTCTTATAGTGATATGGAGGTGGCAATTCCACGTGACCGAAATGGGGATTTTGAACCCCAGGTTATTAAGAAGTATCAAAATACGGTTACCCAGGACATGGAGGAAAAGATTATATCTATGTATGCCAAAGGCATGACCACTACAGATATCGAAAGTCATATGCGTGA